>JANXSM010000066.1 GCA_025352665.1 Rhodospirillales bacterium
CTTATCAGCACCAAGGGAGGTGTCGTGCGCGACGGAATGGGACGAGCGCGCCTTGATGGCCGACCCGAGCAACTCCGGATGGCATGCGATGCCAGCCTCCGCCGGCTGCGACTGGACACGATCGGCTTGTATCATTTACACTGGCCTGATCCCGCCGTGCCCTTCGCCGACCAGGTCGGAACGTTGGCCGACCTCGTACGGGCCGGTAAGGTGCGCCACATCGGCCTTTGCAACATCGACGTGGACCAACTCGCGGCAGCGTCCCGCGTCACACCGATCGCGGCGGTGCAGCACCGTTTCGGGCTGGGCGAGCAGACCGAGACCCCATTGCTCGAAGCATGCGGCCGGCACGGCACGGCGTTCATCGCCTATGGCTCGCTAAGCGTTCTACGCACCGGACCGGCCCATTTGTCCGGCCGGCTACGAAGCATCGCGGCAAGACACCAGGCCACCCCGGCGCAAGTGGCGCTCGCCTGGCTGTTGCGGCACGCGGCGGGCGCCCTCGTCATCCCCGGCACGCTCTCGCTTCCGCACCTGGAGGAGAATATGCAGGCGGGTTCGCTGCGGCTGACGGATAGCGACATGGCGGAGCTCGTGCGCGATGACTGACCGGATGCGCGTCGCGTTGGTGATCGACCGGCTCGATCCGTTTGCCGGGGGGCTGGAGGCCTGGACCGTCCAGCTCGCCGAGCATCTTCTGGCCGCCGGCCATGCGGTCGAAGTGCTCACCTTCGTGGAAGGGCGCCACGGGCTGCCGATTTCCGTGCACGTGCTGCCGCCCGCCAGGACGCTGGCGGCGCGGGCCGCCGCGATCGAGCGGTATCTCGCGACGCTGCCCCGGTGCGTCGTGCATGACACAGGCACGGGCTGGTCGGGCGACGTGTTCCACCCGCAGACCGGCTCCCGCCTGCTGAGCCTGGACCGCGAGACGGCCACGCTCCCCAAACCACGGCGCCTCGCCTCGATGCTGTCCCCCCGGCGGCAACGCTGGCGTTGGCACCTCGCGGCATTGGAACGTCGGCAGATCGACCGTGCGCGCCGAGTCATCGCGGTCTCGCGCCAGGTCCGCGCGCATCTCGCCGCCGGCCATGGGATCGCGGAGCACGACATCGCGGTGATATCGAACGGCGTGGACACGGCCCGCTTCGCGCCGGAGCGCCTTTCCAAGCTCCGAGCAGAGGCGCGCGGCCGGCTCGGCACCGGCAAGGCCACGCTGTTCGTGATGGCGGCGCATAATTTGCGGCTGAAGGGCGTGGATACCGCGCTGCTCGCGCTGCGCGCGCTTGTGTCGGAGGGCCTCGACGCCAAGCTGGCGATCGCGGGCGGAGCACCGGACGCGGGTTGGCTCTCAATGGTGGAGCGGCTCGGCCTGCGGGCACAGGTAGCGTGGCTGGGGCGGGTGGACCGGATGGAGCCCATATTCGCAGCGGCCGACGCCTTCGTTCACCCCACACGTTGGGACGCCTGCAGCCTGTCCACGATCGAGGCGGGCGCGGCGGGGCTGCCGGTGATCACCACCAAGGCGAACGGTGCGGCGGAGTTGATCTCCGACGGCCAAACCGGCTTCGTGCTGCCCGATCCGGAGGACGCGGCGGCCCTCGCGGCCGCCATGCGGATGCTGCTGGACTTGGGCATGCGTCGGCGCATCGGCGAGGCGGCGCGGGCGGCATCGCGCGGCCATGACATCCGCGACAACCTCGCGGCGGTGGAGGCGGTGCTTGCGTCGGTGAGCGCTGCTTGTCAGTAGCCAAGACCGTAGGCGGCACGCACTTTCGCGATCAGAGGTTCGAGATAGCCCGCCCGGCTGACGGCGCCGCCGGTCTCCCTGATCACCTCGGCTTCGTGGTGGGCCAGGCGCGACACGTATCAGGCATGGAACACGCCACCGGCGGTGGTGGGAACGCGCGGGTGTCCGACATCGAAGGCGGGGCAGAACTCGATGGGATGGCCGACCACGCCCTTGCCGCCCGCCAGCACGCGGATGGTGGCTTCCTCCCCGGTATCCGTGGCGTTGCCTCGCAGCTTGCGCAACACGACCAAGTCACCCAGATCGGCCTTGAAGAACGCCATGAAGTGCGGGTGAACGTACCAGCCATGCGGGTTGCCGCGATGGGTGTCGCGAAAGATCGCGCCGGCGAGGCGGTGGTGATCGTCCAGCCGATCGACGCTGCCATGCAGCCAGTCTGGATCAACCCGATGCGCGTCCGAATCGAACAGCACGATCCGACCGTGCCGGGCGCGGCGAACGCCGGCTTCGGCGGCCTCGCCATGCCGGTGCCCGCGTTGCCAGGGCCATTGCCGGCGGGTCAGCAGCCGCACGTCGGGCTGCGCGCGCAGCCACGCGCGCGTGCCGTCGCGCGAGCCGCGATCGCCCACCACGATCTCGTAATCGCGCGAGCCGACCAGAGCTCGGACCCGCTCGACCAGGAGGCGCACGAACAAGTAGCCGTCCGCGGCCACCGTCACGAAGCTGACCGGCGGGAGGGTCGCGGCGGACGGCGCGGTGGGCTTGGGCATCGGACATCCTGCGTGTCGCGCGGGCCATGATGGCAGCCGAAGCGCCGCGCGTCAGCGTCGTGCTGCCAGTACGCGACGGCGCAACACATCTCGAGGCGGCGGTGGCGAGCATACTGAACGGGACATTCCGCTCGCTGGAGCTGTTGATGGTGGACGACGGCTCGCGCGACGCGACGCCGACGATCATGGAAAGACTTGCGCGGTCGGACAGGCGCGTGCGGATGCTGACCGGGCCTCGGCGCGGGCTGGTCGCGGCGTTGAACGAGGGATTGCGCGAGGCGCGAGCACCGTTGGTGGCGCGCATGGATGCCGACGACGTGGCGGCACCCGACCGGTTGACCCGCCAAGTGGCCGTTCTGGACGCATCGCCGGGCGTCGTGCTGGTGGGCAGCGCGATCCAGGTGATCGGGCCCGCCGGCGCGCGCCGACGGCTGGTCCGTTACCCGACCGCCCCCAACGCGATACGGGCGGCCCTCGCCCACGCCAACCCGATCGCGCATCCGACGGTAGTGCTGCGGCGCGACGCGGCGCTGGACGCGGGCGGTTACCGGCCGGCGTTCGACGGCGCCGAGGATTACGACCTGTGGCTGCGGCTGGCCGAGCTGCACGACCTCGTGAACCTGCCTGATGCGCTGCTCAACTATCGCGAGCACGCCGGTCAGTCCGTCTGGCGCGGCCTCGAGCAGAGGCTGCTGGCCGAACTCGGCGCCCAGGCGGCGGCGGCGCGGCGGCGATCGGGTGTGCCGGACGGCTGCGACGGTGCGACCCCAGTGGACATGGCGTTGCTGGCACGGCTCGGTGTCGGCGCGTCGGCGATTGGCGACCGCCTAATCAGTCGGGCGCTCGGTGCCGCGTCCGACGGGCTGGCCGCGGGCGAACACGCGGCGGCGCGGGCGGCGGTGCGGCTCGGGCTGCGGCAGCCGGGCTTGCGGGCGCGGACGCGCGCGCACCTGCTGCTGCTCGGACTGCGCGCGTTGCGGCCTTGACCGGCGTCAGGCCACGGCCGCGTCCAGGATGCGTGTGGCGGCGGTCTCCCAATCCGGAAAAGGCGTGCCGGCGCGCAGCATCGCTTCGTAGGGTGCCCGCGCAGCCGGACGTTCGATCCAGTCGGCGAGCGCGGCAGCCCAGGCATCCTCGTCTTCGGGGTCGAGTTGCGGGGAGAGCGCGCCAACCGTTTCCGCGAGCGCGCCGCCGTTGGAGGCGAGCACCGCTTTTTCGCGCGCGAACGCCTCGACGATGGGCAAGCCGAAACCTTCGTAGATCGACGGATACAGGCAGAACGCGGCTTTCCGCAGCAGCGCCTCGCGCACGGCATCCCCCGCGGAAGACAGATGCAGAACCGTCCCCGCGAATGCCGCGGGTTCGGCGAGATCTGCCAACACGGAATCGACCATCCAGCCAGGACGCCCGACCAGCACCAGGGTAAACTTCGCACGCTGCGGAATGCCGCGTGCGAGCAGCCTGCGCCAGACGCGCAGCAGGAGCGCATGGCCCTTGCGCGGCTCGATGGTGCTGACGAACAGGGCGTAGCGGCCGGGCAGCAAGCCGGCCGGCAACGTCGGGGCGGCGGCGCCGGGCGGGTCGTGGCCGAGCGGCAGGATCACAATGTCGGGAACGGCCACCCCTTTCGCGGCGCAGAAGCCGCGCAGGTCCGCCGCGATGCAGGCCGCGTTGACCACCACCCGCGCGGTCACAGGCAGGATGCCACGCCAGTAGGCCGCGAAGTCGGCGGCGACATCCGGGTCGTAGAATCGCGCGTGGGTCACCGGGATCAGGTCATAGCAGAGCGTCACGTGGCGAAAGCCCGCCTCGCGGATCAGCGCGGCGAAGCGGGCTGGGTCGCGGTCCGACCACCCGCTGCCGACCGTTAGCACGGTATCGACCGGTCCAGGCCGCAGGTCGTCACCCAGAGCCATGTCGCGCGGCACGTTGGCGAACCGCCTCCCTTCGGCATCGAACAGCAGAAAGCCGTGCGGTCGAATTGCGAGGAGTGCGCGCTGAGCTAGGGCCGCGAGCAAGTCGATCGGTGGCGCGCGCGTCAGCCGCATCCGCTCCAGCGCCGCGACGAGCGGCTGCCTTCCAGGCACCAGGGCGCGGAAACCGCGCCGGGGTGGGCCGGGCTGGTGCGTGTCGAGGGCGCCCGACCAGCCGAGCAGCGTAGTGCGCCAAGCCGGGGAAATCGCGTGGAAGCGGTTCGCCGCCGAGTCGTAATACGTGAGAACCGCATCAGGCCGGCGCCGCGCCGCCGTTGCGAGCGCGTGCTGGACCCGGGCAATGCCGACCGGCGAGCCAGTCCAGCGCAGGAGCGATGACACGTCGACCAGCAGGCGCCCGGTCACCTGGGAAAGCCCAGGCACCGGGTCAACGGGCGACATTTGTTAAGCCGTCGGCTTGTCATGGGCGAGCCGGCGCGGCAGCAGGAGCAGTGCCGCTGCCCAGGCGGCGCAGATCACCGACATCAACACGTAGAGGTGGTGACGCCGCGGTGGTCCGACCGGCGGTTCGCCGCCTACGCGCCAAGCCATCACGGTCGCCCGGCCCACGCGCAGCGGCGGGCCGACCATAGGTTCCAAATGGGGTGCCTCGGCGAGTGCGACCGCCACTCCAGCCAGACGTTCGGAGAGCCTCGCTTGGCCCGGAAGGGAGTAAGGGGCCGGCGCATCCAGGAACAGCACGCGGTCTGCTTGCAGGTGGTTCAGCCAGGCGGCCGTGAGGTCGGCAGCCTCGGACGGCGTCGCCGCCATCTGCACCCAAGGCTGCTCCACCGCGACACGGCAGCGGCATGCCTCTCGTATAGTCCAGGCGAACAGGTCCGAAACGCCGAAGGTCGTCACCACGCCGATGTGACGCGCGCCGTCGAGCAATGGCAAGTAGGCACTGGCCAGCAGCAGGTCCGACGGCGCATCCGGCGTGCGGATCGCGACGCGTTGAGCGAGCGGCGCGGGCGAGTGCCAAGCCAGCCCCGCTACCAAGCCGATCAGCAACAACCCCGGCACCGCGGCCGGCGTCCTGACGACGCGTGCGACGACGGCGACGGCAACCGCGCCGCCCACCCCGGCGCAGGCCCAGAGGGCGGGCAGCATCGTAGCCTGGAATCGCCATTGCTGCTGTGGGTGGAGCACCAGAGCGATCGCCGAGAGTGTGGCGAAGACGACCAAGACGCGACGTGTACCGCCTCGCCGCATCAGGTCCAGCCCGCCCAGCATCGCGAGCGCCAGGACCAGCACGGCGAGCCCCGGTGTGTGAAAGCCTGAAGAGAACCCGGCCCAGTGAAACTGTAGCGCCCGCCAGGGATCGTACTCGGTGCTGGCGCCCTGATGCGTCGGTCCGACGAAAAATAGGAAGCGGGTGACGGCCTGCGGGATTAGGAACCAGAATGCCACCGGCGCGACATGCCAGCGCAGCAGGAGCGTGCCCGCCGGACCGAGTGCCGCGCGCAACGTCGCACGCTCCCGCCGCCAAAAGCAGCAGGCGCCTAGCAGGAGCAGGCCATACCCTCCGGTCAGCAGCGGTCCGGGCAGCACAAGATAGTCGCGGCCCAGGAGCGTAATGGGATGTGGACCGCTTGCAGCGGCCACAGCGGCAAGTGTTAGGCCGCCAGCCCCGAGCACCCCGGGCAGGGATAGCAAGCAGCGCCGCGCCAGCCGGGTCAGGTCCGCACGCCC
>JANXSM010000140.1 GCA_025352665.1 Rhodospirillales bacterium
CAGAGGATTACCTCGGCGGTGAACTGCCGTCCCTTGAAGGACCCGCCCTGCTTCACCGCGCTCGCCTGATGCCGTCTCGCCATGCGCGGCTTCTACCCTTGCCGGGACCGCTCCGAAAAGCTGCAACAGAACCACCTGGGCAGTTACGTTTTATATCAATACTGTAAATTACAGTTCGGGCGGGGTCCCACTTCGGTGCTGAAATACCCAACCCTTTCCTCGCCAAAGCCCCGGGACGGAGATTTTGCACCAAAGAGCCTGCGGCCGGTTTCATGCGGCCGATTGAACATCCTGCAGAATCATATCGGCAGCCTTCTCGCCGATCATGATCGCCGGAGCATTGGTATTACCTGCGACGATGTCGGGCATGATCGAGGCATCGACGATCCGCAGCCGGTCCACACCATGCACGCGCAGCCGTGGGTCCACGACCGTATCCGCCCCCCACCCCATCCGGCAGGTTCCGACTGAATGGAGGTTGGAATGCGCGCGCTGCCGAAGGTCGGCCAGCAGGTCGGCATCGGTGACCATCTTTTCGCCGGGCCAGACCTCACCTGCGACATAGGACGCGAGCGCAAATTGGGCGGCGATGTGGCGAACGAGGCGCATGCCGGCGATCATTGCGCGCACGTCGTACTCGGTCTTCAGGTAATCGAACCGGATCTCGGGCGCTTCGAACGGATCCGCACTCCGCAACCGGACCGACCCGCGTCCGTCCGGCCGCAGGTGCACCACGGTCAATGTGAACGCGGGGAACGGGTGCGTTTGCAGACCGGCTCGGGTGCGGGCCAGGGTGCTGCCGGCGCTCATGTTGATCTGCAGATCCGGATGATCGAGCCGTGGGTCGCTGCGGGCGAAGGCGCCGACATACAGGCCATGCCCGGCGAGCACGCCCGACCGCAGCGTGGCGTATTGCACGCCGGCCAGGATTTTTCGCAGCGGCGAGTGTGCCACGTCGTTCAATGTGATCGGCCGTGTGCAGCGGAACACCGCTTGGTTCTGGAAATGATCCTGCAGATTCGCGCCGACGCCCGGCATGTCCGCGACCACGGGAATCCCGCGATCCTGGAGATGGCCGGCCGGCCCCAGCCCCGAGAGTTGCAGGAGCTGGGGCGAACCGAAGGCGCCGCCGGAAACAATCACTTCCGCCCGGGCCCGTGCGACGGCGCGGCCGTGCTTGGATTGGTATTCCACCCCTACGGCCCGGCCGCCCTCGAACAGCAGTCGCACCACATGGACGCCGGTTCGCACCACCAGGTTGCGGCGGTGCCGCGCCGGACGAAGATAGGCCGTCGCCGCACTCCAGCGGCGGCTCGCCTTCGTGTTGGTCTGGTAATAGCCGATGCCCTCCTGCGCGGGACCGTTAAAATCGGCGTTCTGCGGCAGGCCCGCCTCAACCCCCGCCGCGATCACGCGGTTCGCCAACTCCCACTCCCTGGGCTGGTCGGAGACGCGGAGCGGGCCGTTCACGCCATGCAACGCGTCCTCGCCGCGCGCCTGGTCCTCGGATTTGCGGAAATAGGGCAGCACATCGTCCCAAGCCCAGCCCGCGCAACCCTTCTGGCGCCAGCCGTCGTAATCGGCCGGGTTGCCGCGGATGTAGATCATGCCATTGATCGAACTCGTACCGCCGAGCACTTTGCCCCGCGGCTGGTACATCGTCCGGTTCTCGAGGGCGGCGACCGGCTCGCTCTCGAACATCCAGTTCAGCCGAGGGTTGCTGAACAGTTTGGCGAACCCCATCGGCACGTGGATCCAGGGGTTGCGGTCGCGGGGGCCCGCCTCCAGCAGCAACACGCTGTAGCGGCCGGACTCGCTGAGCCGCGCCGCCACGACGCAACCGGCCGAACCCGCGCCGGTGACGATGAAGTCGACTGTGCCCCCATCTTCGGGCATCGGCGCCAGCCTCTACCGGGCCGGCATCGTTGTCTGTTTTTTTCGTAGTTCCAGCATCGCCTTGACCCCGCGCAGATAGCCGACGCATTCCAGTGCGTAGGCGTCCTCGTCCATGAAATCCTCGCGCGGACGATCCATCTCGAGCGCGTAGATCCCCGGGGAATTGGCGTCGTCCAGGATTTGGCAGATCGCCGCGTGATCGATCCGGCCGCGCCCGAACGGCACGCACGGGAACTCCGCACGCCAGTCGGTCGCGTCGGAGATCGGATAGCCAATATCCTTCAGATTCGTGCAGACGATATAAGGTGCGAGCTTGCGCGCCGCTTCTACGGGATCGTCGTTCACGCGCAGTGCGTTGCCGGAATCGTACGTCACTTTCAGATACGGCGAATCGACGGCCTTGATCAGGCCCAGCACTTCGTCGGCCGTGTAATCCCAGTGGTTCTCGAAGGCCAGAATGACCCCCGCCTTTTCCGCAGGGCGGATGCATTTCTCGATGATCACCTGTGCCAACCGCTCCAGCGCCGGGCCATGCGGCTCGTGCGCGGTGCGGCGACTGCCGCCGACGATGCGCAGGATGTTCGTGCCGAGAATATCCATCACCTCGATATGCTTCAGAAGGTCTTCAACCGCCTCGGGGCTCTTGCCGGTATTCAGGCCGCTCGGGTTGCCCCAGGACAGGGCACGGTCCAGCTTGGCGTCATCCATCGCGCGCACCAGTTCGCGCAGCCATGGCCGATCCAGACTTTTCATGAAGCCGGTATCGAGAACGATGCCTTCGCAGCCGAGTTCGGCGGCCTTGCGCACCACGTCGAACATGGTCCAGACGACGCCTGGGTCCTTCTGCACCTCGAGATACGGCTCGCCCAGGAAACGGTGGTAAGTGTAGCTGACGATCCCGATTTTCATTGGGTACGGTCCCTTTCGTGACGTTGATGCAAAGCGATCAGCCGCCCAATCGGGCGAGCAGCGAGGCGAGGGTCCGGTGCGCGACACGGGCGGCTGTTGGACCATCCGGTTGCTGCACGATTTCCGCAGACAGAAAGCCGTCATAGCCACCGGCCGTCAGCACCGCGAGAAGGCTGGAGAAGTCGATATGTCCCATGCCCGGTGCGCAACGATTGCTGTCGACCGTCTGCAGCAGGCCGAGCCGGCCGCACGTCGCTGCGCATGCCGCCGGCAGGTCGGCTTCCTCGATGTTCATGTGGAATGTATCAAGCATAACCTCCACATCTCGTCGGTCATGGCTATCCAGGAAGGTAAGCGTCTCCGTCGCCGTGGTGAGGAAGTTGGTCTCGTAACGGTTCATCGGCTCGACCATTAGCGTGACTCCGGCATCGCGCGCCGCCGCCGCGCATTTTGCCAGGCTGTCCACGAACCACTCGGTCTGGCGTCGGGCCATGTCCTCGTCGTTGTCCAGACGCCCGCGCATCATGCCGACGACGACCTTCGCACCGATGCCGGCACCGAACGCACATTGCAACCGGATCCGCTCGATCGCGCGGTCACGATCGGCTGGCCCCGGGGCTGCGAGGCAGAGGCCTTCCTCGAAATAGGCCGCCCCCGTGGCGATGCTGACGGCCTTCAGCGCGTGTCGATCGAGCCCGTCCTTCAGGACTGCTGCATCCACCTCGTTGGGATGGCCGAGATTGAGTTCGACACCATCGTAGCCGATTTCGCGCACCAGGCTGAGAATCTCGCTAATATCGCCTTGCAAGGGCACGGCCGCGAACTTGCGCCGTTTTGGACTGATGGCCACTGCGAGCTTCATGCTTCCAAACCCTTTGCTGCGTCAAATGCCTGCTTCAACACGGTGATCGTCTGCAGGCAGTAGGGGTCATAGAATTCCGGCGGCGAGCCGTGTTCGAAGATGAACCGCGGCGGCAGGAATTCGGCTGAAAGATAGTGCGCATAGCCGATCCGCTGCAGTGCCCGCATGACTGGGACGAGATCGATGTGCCCCTGTCCCGGCGCATGGCGGTTGCTGTCGGCGAAATGAATGTTGAGCAGATACGGACCGGCACTGCTGATGGCCGCGGCAATGTCGGTTTCCTCGATGTTCATGTGGAATAGGTCGGCCATGACGCCCACGCTGTCCGACCCGATCTCGCGTCGCATCCTGTCGGCTTGCTCCACGCGGTTCAGCATGAAGGTCTCGTAGCGGTTCCACGGTTCAAGCGCCAAGGACACGCCGGCCGCAGCCGCGTCCTGCGCCACGGTCGAGATGCTCTCCACGGCGCGGCGCCAGTCCTCGTCGATGGAGACATCCGGCATAGTTCGGCGCACCGCCGTGGGTGCCACGATCACCGTCGGTGCTCCAATCTGCACCGCGAATTCGATCAGCGATCGGAAATAGGCAACGGCCTTGGCACGGTCGCCGGCATCGCCCGCCGAAAGATCACGATCGGGGCCATACACCCGCGGACAAACAGCGGACGCATTCAGGCCGGTGGCCCGCAGAGTAACGCAGACTTCGCTGGCGGGAAGGGAGGACGGATCGCCCGGCACCTCGATCCCGTCATAGCCGAAGCGCGCCAGTCGCTCGGCGCTGCGGCCGAATGCCTCGCCCTTGAACGGAATTGTATAAAAGGAGAAACGCGGTTTCAGCATCAGGGTCGCCATCACAACATGCCGAAGAATCTGGGCAGCACGAGCACGATGTCCGGGAACAGCACCAGCAGAACGAGGTCGAGCACGATCGCGCCGACGAACGGCAGGATCGCCTTGGTGACGCCTTCGAGCGGCGCCCCGGACACGCCGCAGGCGATGTAGAGACAGAAGCCGACCGGCGGCAGAAGCATGCCCATAGCGGAGTTCACCACGAAGATGATGCCGAAATAGATCGGGTCGATCCCGATCTGCCGGATCATCGGGATCAGCACGGGAACCAACACCAGCATTGTCGCCGCCGGTTCCAGAACCGTGTGCACGACCACGATCAGCAGGTTGATCAGCAGCAGGATAACCAGCGGATTGTCCGAGAAAGCGAACAACTCCGCTGCCAGCGCCTGCGGTCCCTGCTTGACGATGAGTATCCAGCTGAGCGCCAGCGCGCAGGAAACCAGGAAGGTCACGCGCGACACGCCCACGGTCGCTTCGACCATAAGGTGCCCGACGGCCCTCGGGGAGAGGTCGCGATAGATGACGAAGCAGACAAGCAGGCTGTAGAGCACGGCGACCACGCCGGATTCCGTCGGCGTCATGATGCCGCTGATGATACCGCCCAGAATGATGACCGGTGCGATCAACGCGAAGAAGCAGCCGCGAAAAGCCTGCCACAGCAGCTTCAGCCTGAAGCCTTTCTCACGCGGATAGCCGCGGCGCCGCGCCACGACATAGGTCACCAATGCAAACGATCCAGCAACGAGCAGGCCGGGCAGGAAGCTGGCCATGAACAGAGCTGTCACCGAAACGCTGGCGACCCAGGCGTACAGGATCATCGTGATGCTGGGCGGGAACTGCATTCCAAGGGATCCGGCCGACGCTTGCAGCGCGGTTGCGAAATTACGGTCATAGCCGCGCTTGATCATGTTCGGCAGCATCACCGACCCGATTGCCGCCGTGTCCGCAACCGCGGAGCCGGAGATGTCGGCGAAGATGATACTCACCAGGATGTCCGCCATCCCCAGACCGCCGCGCATCCATCCCACCAGCTGATTAGCGAACTCGGTCAGACGCGTGGCCATGCTGCCAGCGGCCATGATCGCGCCGGTCAACATAAAGAACGGAATTGCCAGCAGGGTGAAATTGTTGAGCCCGCCGATCATGCGGTAGACTTCCTGGATCGGGCGCAATCCGGCCGCCGAGATGGCGAGCAGCGTCGTCAGGCCAAGGGCAATGCTGATCGGGACGCGGACGAACAGCAGCACGATGACGACCAGGGCAATGTAGTCATAGATCCCGGACTCCAGCCGTAGCTGGTTCTGCAGCAAAGCGAGCCCGCCCAGGCTTGCGACGATGACGAGCGCATCCGGCCAGCGCGGCCGCATATCCTCCAGCGTATTGGCCAGTTGATGGAGCAGCATCATCGCTCCGACCACGGGAAGTGAGGCGTTGATGAAACCGATCGGCATCTCAAGGATCGCCGTAGTCTGTGCAGATGTAGCAATGACCGCCTGGGTGCCCTGGATGGCGAGGAATCCCAGGAAGTAGGCGCTGCAGCTTTGCCCGAATAACTCCACCACACGACGTGTCCGCTTGGGCAGACGATCAGTGAGGAAGGCAAGAGCGGGGTGAGATCGTTGCCGCAACCCGGTTGATGCACCCAGGAAGGTAATCCAGATGAACAGCCCGGTGGCGATTTCCTCGGATTCAGCGAATGGCAACTCCAGGACGTAGCGGCAGACAAGCTGTGCCGCTACGTCCAGGACCAAAACGGTCATCAGCATGGGCAGTAGGACAGCAACGATGCGATCGATGCCGTTGGACAGTCCGGAGATGAAGCCCACCCTGTTCAGGGCGGGCAGCACCGTGGCTAATGACAGAAGCGGCATCGTAAGATTCCAGTTGTGCGCTTTGTATTTCCGAGAGCGCTAGATCTTCTGGGTGAGCTCCATTAGGTCCGCGCCGTATTTCTTGGCAAATTGCGGGTAAATGCTTGTCATCTTCGTGATGAAGCCGCTGCGGTCCGGGACCGTGGTGCGGATGTTCTTCTTTTCCGCCCAGAGCTTCGGAAGCTTGATATCGTCCATCATCACGGCACCCTGCTGATAGATGGACGCCTCGCGCGCGGCGGTCTGCATCGCTTCCTGGACCGTTTTCGGCAGACTGGCGAACCAGGGCTCGTTGGTCATGAATATGTCGATTTCGTAGCGATGATTGGTGAGTGCCACCGCGTTGATCACGTCGTCCAGGTGGATGCCGGCGCCGGGATTGAAGGCGTTGTCGACAGCGTCCACGACATGCTGCTGCATGGCGGTATAGACCTCGCCGAACGCGATCGGTGTCGGTAGGGCGCCGCACGCCTTCCACTGCGCGACATCGACCGGGCTTTCGATCACCCGGATCTTCATGCCTTCCACGTCCTCGACCCGATTGATCATCTTGCCGCCCTTGGCGGTATAGAGAAGGTTGCGCAGGGCGTTCGGCCCGAAGGCCAGAAGGCGTACGCCCTTCTTAAGCGCCCGCTCGCGCAGCAGGTCGGCGGCCTGCGAGAACTCGACCCGGGTTGCCTGCTCCCAGCTCTTGATCAAATAGGGTAAGCCAAACACACCCAGCTCCGGCGTGATGACGGAGCCAGCCAGCACCCCGCTTGGGAAGGCGAATTCTAGCGTGCCCTGCTGCACCGCCTGGACCATCTCCACCGTCGAGCCCAACTGACTGTTGGGGAAGATCTGGATTGCGACGTCGCCGTCGGTCAATTGCGCGACGCGGCCGGCGAAATATTCGCCCATCAGCTGGTTGCCGGAGGTCGGTCCGGAATCGTGGCCATATTTTGCGATGATTTTGGCCTTGCCGGTCTGCGCGATCGCCGGCCGAGCCAGGCCGATTGTCGCGGCGGCACCCGCTGCCGCCAACGCTACCGAGGCGGTCAGCAGGGTGCGGCGCGTGGCGTCTATCGTTTTGGATGTGTTGGGCATGGCGATGATCGTTGTCATGTCTCGTCTCCCTTCTGGTAAGCCTCTGTTGCGAGACTTTCGTGGGCTTGTCTGGTTGAAATTCGTGGTCAGGCCGGCTGGGACACCATGCCTTTGGCAGCGTCGAGCCCCTCGATGAATGCCTTGCTGCGGCCCACCTCCTCGGCGACGCGGTTGATGGGCCAATGGTCCGCGTCATGCACGCCGATATTGAGCGGTCCGCGGTAGCCGGATTGCGCGACGGCCACCAACAAGGCCCGGAAATCCACCTGCCCCCCACCGGGCAGCTGCGCCTCTGGCGGACCGAAATGGATGCTATCCCCGGGCCTATAGGTGCGCGCGAGGTCCCACAAATAGAGCGAGCGGACGGCCGGGCCGAGGCGGCGCATGCAATCGGCTGGATCCTGGCCAAGCGCCATTAAATGGGGCGGTGTCACCGCGAAGCCCAGGGCCGACGACGCGATCTCGCGCACCAGCCGCTCCATGCTCTCGATCGTGTCGATCGCGCGGTCGATGTGGTTTTCGATCGCCAGCGCGACCCCGAGTTGTTCCGCCCGGCGCAGCAGCGGGGCCACGGTCTCGTCGCGGAACGCCTCGAAGCTGGCCTTCTCGGCGCAGAATATGACGCAGCCGGCGTTCAGCTCCGCAGCCAGCTCCAGCCGGCGCAGCTTGGCGGCCAGGTCGCAGCGGAAGATTGACAGCGCGTGCAGGCCAAGTCCGGCGCGGGCGAGTTCGGCGGCGATGTCGGCCACGGTGTCGCGTTCGGGGTCCAGGTGACGTGCCAGACTCGCCACACCGATCGCATCCTGCGAACCGAGCCGGCCGCTGGCCCAAAGATCCACCTGGCGGAAACCCATGGCGGCGATGCACTCCAGCACGGGCCGTCGGTCATGACGCACAAAGAGCATCGTAGAGCAGCAGAGATCATTCACGGGCATCACCGGTCTGGGCCGGCCGCTTCAGTGGTGGTAAAATGCTCCACCATCGCGGTCAGCCGGCGCGATGCCGCCTCCAGGTGTTTGTTGAGACTCTCGGCTGCCATCGCACCATCGCGCTCCTCAAATGCAGCCAGGACATGCCAATGTTCGGCCACGACGCTGCGCATGTCGGTCGGGCCGCCGGCGTAATACATGCGCACCATGCGAACGCGCGCACTGATCGCGGCGTAGCTGTCCACCAGGAACCGGTTGCCCGCGCTGCGGACGAT
>JANXSM010000167.1 GCA_025352665.1 Rhodospirillales bacterium
GTCCTTCGTGTCCAGCCAGGCGAAGGCAAAACTCTGTGCACTTTCGCGATTGGGATTTGTCACCGCCTTCAGCAGCCGCTCTGGATGACTTCGTGATTTCGGGATGGCGAAATCGAAGACATGGTCAAAGCCGGACACACCGGGTACCTTCATCCGCGGCACGTAGCGCACGTCGCTCATGTCCAGCCAAGCAATTACATCCTCAACAAATAAATTCTTCACCGAAGTGGTTGCCAGATGAAATAGGTCATTTACAGCTAATATGGCCTGGACCAAACTATGCTTCCGAAGAGCAAAATTTTCGGCCGTAGCGTGAATTTGCAGCGCCGTTTCTACGAACCTTACCCCGAAGCCATTCAGCGTAGTTCGCAGAATGTCACGCCGTTTTGGGCTGTCCAAGTTGCAGCCGGATATTTCCAGATCATTGATCGTATGTGCGTCATCCGTCAGCAAAAAGCCGTTCTCATCAGGCCGCACATAGATCTGAATGCAATCATTTTGACGATCCAGGAAAGGGGTGGTAATTTCTGTCCAGTTGCGGAGCTTCTTCAGTACAGTTCGATCACGCAGCCACGCATGGTAACGGGCCACAAGCTCTTCCACCGAGGGCGTTTCTGCAACGGTAATGTTCAAAATGATAGCTCCTGCGCGATGTCAGGCGGCTCAACCACGTTACAAAAAACTAGGAAATCGAATAGTGTCAGCCACAAATTCCCAATGTTCGGGTATCGGTCGGCCGGAACGGGATACGCCCACTTGTCGCCATATCCTTCACGATAGGTGTGCAGGTGCGGCACGCCAATTTCCTCACCATCCGGATTACGATGCGGCGAACCGAAGTCAAGCCGAGCCAGGATGGCCGTTTGCCGAGCACGGGTCTGATACGTGCGGCGCTCGAGGCTGATTCCCCCCTGCGAGATATCAAGAAGAAAGCCTTCGCGGCCTGTTAAATCTTCCAATGGCACCGAAATCTTCCCGCGGTGGGGTGGGAGGCGGTAAATCGTGGTCTCCTTCCGACGCTTTGCCAAGGCAAGCAGTCGATCTGCCTCGGCTTGTTCCAGTTCAATCATCAATCCAACCCCACTGTCACCACAGGGATGCGGTCAGTCACCTGTCCCGCCAATCTCCCGCCGCACCATCGCCGTGCCTTCCGCCAGCGCCTTCAGCTTGGCGAAGGCCCGTGCCCGCGGCAGGTATTTCATGCCGCAATCGGGCGCCAGAACCAGGCGTTCGGCCGGCACGTGCCTGAGGCCGGCACGCACCCGCCCGGCGACTGTCTCGGCCGTCTCGACTTCCTCGCTGCCCAGGTCCAGCACCCCCAGCATGATGGTCTTGTTCGACAGATCACGCAGGATGCCGAGGTCCAGCCTGGGCTGTGCCGCCTCGATGGAGATCTGCGTGGCCGTGCTGTCGGCCAGCTGCGGCAGGAAGGAATAGCCGGAGGGCTTCTCCTTCACCAAGGCGGCGTAGCCGAAGCACAGGTGCACCACGGAGGTCCCGCCCACGCCTTGCAGCGCCCGATTGATCGCCTTCACGCCATAGCGCGCCGCCTGCTCCGGCCGCGCCTGCAGCCAGGGTTCGTCCAGCTGGATCACATCGGCACCGGCGGCCACCAGGTCGGCGGCTTCCTCCGCCACCACGGCGGCGTAGGCCATGGCGAGCGCCTCGTCGTCACGGTAGTGCTCGTCATGCGCCTGCATCGACAGGGTGAACGGCCCTGGCAGGGTGATCTTGATGCGCCTGTCGGTGCTGGCGCGCAGGAACTCCACGTCACGCACCTCCACGGCGTGGCGGCGGCGGATGGGGCCCGTGACGCGTGGCACCGGCGTCGGCTTTCCGGCGCGGCCCGGGACGATGGCGGGGTTGTCCACATCCACTCCATCCAGCGCGAGTGCGAAGCGGTTGGAGTAGCTCTCCCGCCGCATCTCGCCATCGCTGATGATGTCGATGCCGGCGCGCTCCATTTCGCGGATCGCGATCAGCGTGGCGTCGTCCTGCGCGCCTTCCAGCGCCTCGGCATCGACCTTCCAGATGGCACTCAGCCGCACCCGGGGCACCACGTTGTTGGCGGTGAGGATGTCGCGGTTCACCAGCCAGGCCGGCTGCGGATAGCTGCCGACGACGGTGGTGGGGAGCAGGGTCTGGGTCATGCGCCAATGTGCCGGGGCGCGGCGCGCGCCGGCAAGAGGTACAGCAACGTGCCCCAGGCCACCCCCAGCACCACCAGCGTGGCCACCGCCAGCCCGATCCAGGCCAGCTGTCAGTGGCGCTCGTAATTTCCCCAGAATGGGCGGTTGAAAATTCCCCACTTTACGTCGGCGGTGGGGCGCTGCCTGGCAGTAGCCCACCGTTGCTCCGGCAGTCCGGGGAGAACAGGGGTGGTCAGGCTTGGGGAGCTCGTCATGATCCTGGATCTGCATCGGCAAGGGTTGAGCCTATCGGCCATCGCGCGGCAGGCGGGATTGGATCGCAAGACGGTCCGCCGCTACATCCAGCGCGGCCTCGAGCCACCGGCCTATCAGCCGCGCCCGCCCCACGCGGGCAAGATTGCGGCGTTCCACATCTATCTGCGCGAGCGCGTGGCGGCCTATCCCCAGCTGACCGCCAGTCGGCTGTTCCGTGAGCTGCGTGATCTTGGCTACGGTGGCGGCTACACCGCGGTCAAAGACGTTCTCCGCGGCATCCGGCCGGGAGCGGCTCCGGGGTTCGAGGTGCGCTTCGAGACGCCGCCGGGCCGTCAGGCCCAGGTTGACTTCGCTCATTTCCGCACGGTGTTCACCGACGAGCCCGGCGTCGAGCGCATCGTATGGCTGTTCTCCCTTGTCCTCGGTCACAGCCGTATTCTGTGGGGCCGGTTTGTGCCGCAGCAGGACATGCAGACGGTGCTGCGCTGCCACGCCGCGGCTTTCGAGGCGCTGGGCGGGGCACCGGCAGAGATCCTCTACGACCGGATGAAAACCGTCGTCGATCGCGAGGTGGCGCAGGATGGGCCCGAGCCCGGCCACATTGTCTACAACCGCACCCTGGTCGAGTTCGCCCGGCACTACGGCTACCTGCCAAAGGCCTGCAAGGCGTATCGGGCCAAGACCAAGGGCAAGGTCGAGCGGCCGTTCCGCTATATCCGCGAGGACTTCTTCCTCGGCGGTAGCTTCCGCAACCGCGACGACCTCAATGTCCAGTTCCGCCTGTGGCTCGACCAGGTCGCCAATGCGCGGGTGCACGCCACCACCCATCGGGTCGTCAGCCAGCACTTCGCCGAGGAGCGCCCCAGCCTCCGGCCGCTGCCCGCCGGGCCTTTCCAGGCGGTACTGCGCCTGGAGCGCCGCATCACCAAGGACGGCATGGTCTCGGTCGACGGCAATCTCTACAGCGTGCCCGACACGACCCGTCGCCGCCCGGTCGAAGTGCACAGCACGGCCGACGAGGTCCGGATCCTGGAGCAGGGCGCTATCATCGCCGTCCATCCCGTGATCGACGGTCGTGGTCAGCGCCGCATCACGGCGGGGCATCGAACAACGCCGCCGCCGGTCAACAGCCAAACACCCCGGCACGGCCCACCGCCTGGCCGGTCCGGTGAGATCGTGGCGTTGCGTCCGTTATCCTTCTACGACGCCGTCGGCAAACGCCTGGCCGACGGGGCAGCCGCATGACCATCGGGGGCATGCCGGAGAACCCCGTCGCGCGGATCCGACACAACCTGGTCGGCCTGCGCATGCCGCGTGCACTGGAGGCGCTCGAGGCCGTCATCCAGCAGATCGAGCGCGGCCAGCTCGGCGCCATCGAGGCGATCGACATCCTGCTGGCCGAGGAGATCACCATGCGCGAGGGCCGCCGGATCAAGGCTGCTCTGCAGATGGCGCGGCTGGCCACGGTCAAGACGCTGACGGGCTTCGACTTCTCGTTCCAGCCATCGCTCGACCGCAACCGCATCATGGCACTGGCCAGCCTGGATTTCGTTGACAAGCACGAGGTCGTTCATTTCATCGGCCAATCCGGCACGGGCAAAAGTCACCTCGCCATCGCCCTTGGCGTCGAGGCGATCCGGGCGGGACACAGCGTCTATTTCTGCCCACTGGCCGACATCATCGACAGCCTCGCCCGCGCCGATCGGGAAGGGCGTCTGCGTGAGCGTATCCGCTATCTCTGCCGAACCCAG
Source organism: Rhodospirillales bacterium (assembly GCA_025352665.1). Taxonomy (GTDB): domain Bacteria; phylum Pseudomonadota; class Alphaproteobacteria; order Acetobacterales; family Acetobacteraceae; genus CAIQQQ01. Next base: position 4,157 of record JANXSM010000167.1, read on the forward strand.
CTGCTGATTATCGACGAGATCGGCTACGTCACGCTGGGCCCTGCCGCCGGGAACCTGTTCTTTCAGCTGGTCAACGCCCGCTACGAACGCGGCGCCATGATCCTCACCTCCAACCGCGGCTTTGCCGAATGGGGCCAGGTGTTCGGTGATCCGGTCATCGCCACAGCCTTGCTGGACCGTCTGCTGCACCATGCCGTGGTCGTGCACATCGAGGGTTCCAGCTACCGCATGCGTCAGCACGCCGATCTGCTGCCTGCGGTTCCGCCGCCCAGCTCCCACACAGGCCCACAAGTCAAGCGCCGGGGACGGCCGCCGAAGGTAGCCGCAGCCACCATGGCGGCCTCTTGGCCAACACCACCCCAGCCATAAAGTGGGGAGATTTCAAACGCCACTTCTGGGGAGAATTCAGCCGCCGTTGACACCGGCCTTGCGGTCGATCAATCCATCGGGACCGTCAGCGTTGAAGCGGAGTACCCAGTCGCGGACGATCTGCAACGTCACATCGCCCAGAAGTGCGGCCTCCGAGCGCGTGCCGCCGTCATAAATCGCGGCCAACGCCAGCAACCGCCTCGCCTGCGCCGCATCCTTGCTCCGCCGAGCGAGGCGGCGAAGATGGGCAGCATCAATGTCGAGACGAAGGGCAATGGCACTGGGCATCGTGGCATCTCCGGACACCACCCCTCTGAATCACATCAGTGCCGCGTCGGGGAATCCCCTTCGTGAGTCAAACGAATTGGGTTTTGGTATTATACGTCCGGCATCATTGAGTGACCGATGCCCATGATCGTGTCCCGATGGAGGTGATGCGGTCTGGGTGTTGGGCCAGCCAGTTCCAAGCATCGGAGCATGCGTCGACGATGGCGTCGTAGGTGTCGAAGACGCGGTTGCTGAGCTTGTTGCTGCGCAGGTAGGCCCAGATG
>JANXSM010000037.1 GCA_025352665.1 Rhodospirillales bacterium
GCGACGAACACGCCCACCGCGAACAGCGTCAGCAATTTCTTTAGGTTGCGCATATTTTCCTCCCGCGATGGATTATGCCACGCGAGTCAGCGGCCGGCAGTCAGGCATAATCGGCACACACTTGATCAATAGGGAGCCCGCTGCTGTCATGAATGGCGCCGAAAGCCTGGTTCGCACGCTGGTTGAAAACGATGTCACGGTTTGCTTCAGCAATCCCGGCACCTCCGAAATGCATTTCGTGGCAGCACTCGACCGGATCCCCGGAATGCGCTGCGTGCTCGGATTGTTCGAAGGAGTCGTGACCGGCGCTGCCGACGGCTATGCCCGCATGGCCGGCAAGCCCGCGGCCACGTTGCTGCATTGCGGCCCCGGCCTCGCCAACGGTCTCGCCAACTTGCACAACGGCCGGCGCGCCCACACCATGGTGGTCAACTGCGTCGGCGATCAGGCGACCTATCATCGCCCGCTCGACGCCCCGCTTACCGCCGACACCGAGGGCCTCGCCCGCACCGTTTCTAGCTGGGTGCGTACAGCAAGCCACGCCGAGAACGTCGGCCAGGATGCAGCCGTCGCGGTACAAGCCGCCCGCACCGTGCCCGGCCATATCGCAACCCTGATCCTGCCGTCCGACACTTGCTGGGACGCTGGTGGCAAGGTGGCCAAGGCGCTGCCGGTGGCCCCGGCCCAACTGGCCGACCCAGGTGCGATCTCCCATGTCGCCCGCCTGCTGCGTTCGGGTACGCCGGTCATGTTCATCCTGGGCAACGGCGCGCTGCGGGCAGACGGCATCGCCGCCGCCCACGCGATATCGGCCGCCACCGGTGCGCGCATGCTCGCCCAAACCTCCAACGCCCGCATCGAGCGCGGCGCCGGACGCCACGTCATCGACCGACTGCCTTATCCCGTCGACCAGGCTGTGGCCGTGCTCGCCGGGGTGAAGCACATCGTTTTGGTCGGTGCCGTCGATCCCGTCGGCTTCTTCGCCTACCCGGGCAAACCCGGTCGCATGGCCCCGCCGGACGCGCAGATCCACCTGCTGGCAAGGGTAGAACACGATCTTCCGGCAACGCTGGCCGCCCTGGCAGCCGAGCTCGGAGCACCTGCGGTTCCAGCCCTTCCAACGCCCGCGCAACAGGCCGCCACCGGTCGGGTGACCAGCGAAAATCTCGGCCGCTCGCTCGCAGCCCTGCTGCCGGACCAGGCCATCGTGACCGACGAAAGTGTGTCGTTCGGCCGCGGCCTGTATCCCGGCACTCACGGCGCCGCCCCGCACGACTGGCTGCAGCTGACCGGCGGCGCCATCGGCGAAGGCATGCCGCTCGCAACCGGTGCGGCGGTGGCCTGCCCGGACCGGCGCGTGGTGAACCTGCAAGCCGACGGCTCGGCGATGTATACCGTCCAGGCCCTGTGGACCCAGGCGCGAGAGCGGCTGGATGTCACGACGATCATCCTCTCCAACCGCCAATACGCCATCCTGCTCGGCGAACTCGCCAATGTCGGCGCCAACCCCGGCCGCACCGCCCTCGACATGATGGACCTTACCAATCCCGAGCTGAACTGGGTGAAAATCGCCGGCGGGATGGGGGTGGAGGCGGCGCGCGCCGAGACGATGGAGCAGTTCAACGACCTGTTCGCCGCATCCCTGCGCCGCTCCGGCCCGTTCCTGATCGAACTGATGATCTGAACCTGCCAATCAGAGGTTGAACGGCGCGTTCCGATCCGGCATGTAGATCGGGTTCGAACCATCCCATGCGGGAGAGCGCAGGCTAGCCCTGCCGCCGAAGGCGCAACCGGTCCCCGGAAACGCTCAGGTATCGAGGACCGCACAGGGAAAAAGAACCTCTGGAAAGCCGGCGCAGGATGCGCGCCGCACCGACGGAGTAAGCGCTGGCCTCGCAAGGCTTGCGTGAATCTCTCAGGTTCCGTGACAGAGGGGGGCCACCTTGCCGCATGTCGCGGCGGGGAGGCCTGTGTTCGGAGCTTGTGCATTTGTCCGAGGACCTCAAAACCACACCACTCGATGCGCTGCACCGCGAACTTGGCGGGCGCATGGTGGCCTTCGCCGGCTACGCCATGCCGGTGCAATACCCCACCGGCATCATGGCCGAGCATCTGCACTGCCGCGAAGGCGCCGGATTGTTCGACGTGTCGCACATGGGCCAGGCGACCCTTGCGGGCCCCGGCGCCATTGCAGCGCTTGAGGCATTGATCCCCGGCGACATCCAGGGCCTGAAACCGGGGCGCCAGCGGTATTCCCTGTTTACCACCGAAACGGGCGGCATCCTCGACGACTTCATGGTCGCGCGCATCGGGGCCGAGGAGCTGTTCCTCGTCGTCAACGCCGGCTGCAAGGACGCCGATTTCGCCCATGTCGCAGCCCACATGCCCGCAGGCGTCAGCCTTCAGCGTCACGAGGACCGCGCCTTGCTTGCTCTCCAAGGCCCCAAGGCCGTGGCCGTGTTCGCCCGCTTCGCTCCCGGTGCTGAAACCATGGCGTTCATGGATGTGCGCGATTTCGAGGTTGAGGGCGTCGGACGCTGCCGTGTGTCTCGCTCGGGCTACACCGGCGAGGACGGCGTGGAGATCTCCATCCCAGGCGCCACCGCCGCGGCATTCGCCCGCCGCATTCTGGCCGAACCCGAGGTCGCCCCGATCGGCCTGGGGGCACGCGACTCGTTGCGCCTCGAAGCCGGCTTGCCGCTCTATGGCAACGACATCGACACCACCACCTCGCCGATCGAGGCCGGGCTGACCTTCGCCATCAACAAGCGCCGCAAGATGGACTGGAACTTCGCCGGCGGCGCGGTGATGCGCGACCAGCTGGACGCCGGCCCCACACGCAAGCGTGTCGGCATTTTGCCAGACGGCCGCGCCCCCGCCCGCGCCGGCACCGAAATCCGCGACGTCGCCGGTGAGATCATCGGCACCATCACCTCGGGCGGCTTCGGACCCAGCGCCGGCGGCCCGATCGCCATGGGCTACGTGCGCGCCGACCGTGCCCAGGATGGCACGCCGATTGAACTGATGGTGCGCGGCCGCAGCCTGCCCGCGCGCATCGTGCCGATGCCTTTCGTCCCCCACCGCTACCACCGCTGAGGAGCCCGCCATGAGCCAGACCCGCTACACACGCGACCATGAATGGGTGCGCCTGGATGGAAACATCGCAACCATCGGCATCACCCACCACGCCCAGGAGGCACTGGGCGACCTGGTGTTCGTCGAACTCCCCGAGCCAGGCCGCGATGTCGCCACCAGCGAGGCGGTGGCCGTGGTCGAAAGCGTGAAGGCGGCGTCGGACGTGTATGCTCCGCTCAACGGCCGGGTCACTGAGACCAACCCAGCCATCGTCGAGGACCCCGCCCTGGTCAACCGCGACGCCGCCGGCGAAGGCTGGTTCTTCAGGCTGACCCTCGCCGACACCGCAGCCTTTGACGCATTGCTCGATGAAGCCGCCTACGCCGCCTTCGTGGACGCCGCATGATGCGGGCACTGGAAGAACTCGCCGCACTCGAGGCCGCCGACAGCTTCGTCGCCCGCCACGTCGCACCCTCCGAAACCGAGATCGACGCCATGCTGGCCGTGGTCGGCGCGGTGAGCCTCGCGGACCTCGCCGCCAAGACCGTGCCAGGCGCCATCCGCATTCAGCACGAAATGAACCTGCCGCCTGCGATCGACGAGGCCGCCACCCTTGCCGAACTGCGCGACCTCGCCAGCCGCAACAGCCTGACCAAGTCGCTGATCGGCCAGGGCTATCACGGCACCCACACGCCGCCGGTCATCTTGCGCAACGTGCTGGAGAATCCCGGCTGGTACACCGCCTACACACCCTACCAGGCCGAAATCGCCCAAGGCCGGCTGGAGGCGCTGATCAACTATCAGACCATGATCTGCGAGCTAACCGGAATGGCGATCGCCAATGCGTCATTGCTCGACGAAGCAACCGCCGCCGCCGAGGCCGTCCACATGGCGCATGCCATGTCCAAGGCGAGATCCAACGTGATCGCGGTAGCCGCCGACTTGCATCCGCAGACCCGCGCCGTGCTGGCCACCCGCGCCTGGCCGCTCGGTTTTTCCCTCGTTGACTTCGCCCCAGGCGACACAGCGGCCATCGCGGCCGCAGCTCCCTTCGCCGTGGTGCTGCAATATCCCGGCACCTCCGGCGCTGTGCGCGACATCAGCGGCGAAATTGATGCGGCCCACGCAGTCCGCGCCTTGGCCATCGTCGCCGCCGACCTGTTGAGCCTTACCTTGTTGACGCCCCCCGGCGAAATGGGCGCGGACGTGGTGGTCGGCTCCGCCCAACGCTTCGGCGTGCCAATCGGCTTCGGCGGACCGCACGCGGGCTTCTTTGCAACCTCGGACGCCTTCAAGCGCGCCATGCCTGGCCGCCTCGTCGGCGTCAGCCAGGACGCTGCCGGGGCACCCGCCATGCGGCTCGCTCTGCAAACCCGCGAGCAACATATCCGCCGCGAAAAAGCGACGTCGAACATCTGCACCGCCCAGGTGCTGCTGGCCGTCATTGCCGGGTTCTACGCCGCCTGGCACGGCCCGGTTGGGCTGACCCGCATCGCCCGGCGCGTCAACCTGCAGGCGCGCCTGCTGGCCGAGGCCGCCGTTCAGGGCGGCTTCAAGCTGCGCTCCGCCGCCTATTTCGACACGATCTGCCTCGAAGCCGGCGACCGTGCCGACGCGCTGATGGCAAATGCCCTGGCACGCGGCTTCAACCTGCGCCGTGTCGATGCCACAGGCGTTGCCATCGCGCTCGACGAAACCGTCACCCGCGACGACCTCGCGCATCTGGCCGAAGCCGTCGGTGGCAGCCTTTCCAACGCCGAACCCTCGATCCCCCCAACCCTCGCCCGCACCAGCGCCTTCCTGCAGCAGAATGTGTTCAGCGCCTATCACGCCGAACACGAGATGCTGCGCTACCTCAAGCGCCTGGAAGACCGCGACATCGCGCTCAACCGCTCGATGATCCCGCTTGGCTCCTGCACCATGAAGCTGAACGCCACGGCCGAGATGATCCCGGTCACCTGGCCGGGGTTCGCCGATATCCACCCGTTCGCGCCCGCCGATCAGACCACTGGCTACAAAACGCTGATCGACAATCTGTCATCTTGGCTGATGGCTGCCACCGGCTTCGCCGGCGTGTCGCTGCAGCCCAATGCCGGCAGCCAGGGCGAATACGCGGGCTTGCTCGCCATCCGCGCCTTCCACGAGGCGCGTGGCGAAGGCCAACGCGACATCTGCCTGATCCCAAGCTCCGCCCACGGCACCAACCCGGCCTCCGCCACCATGGCGGGCTACCGCGTCGTGGTCACCGGCTGCGACAGCTCCGGCAACGTCGATATGGATGATCTGCAGGCCAAAGCTGAGCTGCACGCCAACCAGCTGGCCGCGCTGATGATCACCTACCCCAGCACCCACGGCGTGTTCGAGGAGCGGATCCGCGATATTTGTCAGCTCGTCCACACCCATGGCGGCCAGGTCTACATGGACGGCGCCAACATGAACGCCCAGGTGGGTCTCACCAGCCCCGCGCAGATCGGCGCTGACGTGTGCCACCTCAACCTGCACAAAACCTTCTGCATTCCGCATGGCGGCGGCGGCCCCGGCGTGGGCCCAATCGGCGTTGCCGCCCATCTGCTGCCCTTTCTGCCCAACCACCCCTGCCGCGCCGATGCCGGCCCCGACACCAGCTATGGCCCCGTGTCAGCGGCACCGTTCGGCAGCGCCCTGATCCTGCCGATCAGCTACGCCTATATCCGCATGATGGGAGCCGCCGGCCTGACTCGCGCCACCGAGGTCGCCATCCTCAACGCCAACTACATCGCCCGCCGCCTGCAGCCGCATTACCGGATCCTGTACACCGGCCCCTCCGGCATGGTCGCTCATGAGTGCATCATCGACTGCCGCGGCTTCCAAGCCGAAGCAGGCGTGATGGTCGAGGACGTCGCCAAGCGTCTGCAGGATTTCGGCTACCACGCGCCCACGATGTCCTGGCCCGTCGCGGGCACGCTGATGATCGAGCCGACCGAGAGCGAAACCAAGGCCGAGCTTGATCGTTTCTGCCACGCCATGATCCAGATCCGTGCCGAGATCACGGCGATCGGCAAAGGCGAACTGGACCGCGTCGACAACCCTCTCAAGAACGCCCCCCACACGGCAGCCGAAGTCACCGCCAAAACCTGGACCCACAGCTACTCCCGCACCCAGGCCGCCTTCCCGCTGCCCACGGCACAGAAATACTGGCCGCCAGTCAAACGGGTCGACAACGTGTATGGCGACCGAAATCTCGCCTGCACCTGCGCGCCCCTGGAAGCCTACGCCGTCGCGGCGGAGTAGCCGGTCCGGCTGCGCCGGATGCGCTCCGCGCGGGCAGGGCTTTGCCCTGCACCTATCAGGGGCGAGCCCCTGAACCCCGCTCATTGAAGCGGGTCTCTGCGTGAGGAGGGGGTCATACCCGCGCGTCGGAAAGACACGC
>JANXSM010000051.1 GCA_025352665.1 Rhodospirillales bacterium
CGCTTCATCTGGCCGAAAACCGTGGATGGCGCAGTGGCGCTGACAGCGGCGCAGATGGGATATTTGCTGGAAGGGATCGACTGGCGGAACCCGCAGCAAAGCTGGCGACCGCAGGCTGCCGGATAGGACAAAAACGTCGAGCCGGGGCGCAGAAAAAGGTACCGCGGCTGAGCAATATATGATTCGATCCGTATCATGGATCATGACTTTGCAACCCTGCTCAACGATATCGCGACGCTCAGAGCGGCGCTTATTATCGCGCAGGCACGGGCCAATGAAGCTGAAGCCGAGGCCGCTGTCGCAAAGGCCCAGAAATCCGACGCCGAGGCTCTGGTCGCCCGCCAGCGACTGCAAATCGAGAAGCTCAGGCGCGAGATCTACGGCCCACGTTCTGAACGAACCCAGCGCCTGCTCGACCAGATGGAATTGCAGCTGGAGGAACTGGAGGCAGCGGCCACCGAGGACGAGATCCAGGCCGAGAAGACCACCGCCAAAACCACAACCGTCGCGGCCTTCACCCGCAACCGGCCAGCGCGCAAACCGTTTCCGGAGCACCTGCCGCGGGAGCGTGTGGTCGTGCCGGGCCCGTCGGCATGCACCTGCTGTGGTGGCGCGCGCCTGTCCAGGCTGGGCGAGGATGTCACCGAGACGCTGGAAGTCATCCCACGCCAATGGAAGGTGATACAGCACGTCCGTGAAAAGTTCACCTGCCGGGATTGCGAGACCATCAGTCAGGCGCCCGCACCTTTCCATGTCACCCCCCGCGGGTGGGCGGGGCCGAACCTGCTGGCCATGATCGCGTTCGAGAAGTTCGGCCAGCACCAGCCGCTGAACCGTCAGGCCGAACGCTACGCCAAAGAAGGTGTGCCGATCAGCCCGTCGACCCTGGCCGACCAGATGGGCGCGATCTGCACTGTCGTGGAACCGATCCTCCGACGCATCGAGGCGCATGTTTTCGCCGCCGAGCGACTACACGGCGATGACACGACCGTGCCAGTGCTGGCGCGCGGCAAGACCGATATCGGCCGATCATGGGTTTACGTGCGCGATGATCGTCCGTTCGGCGGCCCGGCGCCCCCGGCTGCGGTGTTCTACTATTCGCGCGATCGTGGCGGAGCGCATCCGCAAGGCCATCTCGCCGCCTATGCGGGTGTTCTTCAGGCCGATGCTTACGGCGGCTATACCAAGCTCTATGAACCCGACCGCAAACCCGGCCTGATCATCCAAGCAGCGTGCTGGGCCCACGCACGGCGGAAATTCTTCGTCCTCGCCGACCTCGCCCAAAACGCGCGGCGCAAAGCGCGTGGCAACACGCCCGTTTTTGTCTCGCCGATGGCGTTGGCGGCTGTTCGCAAGATTGACGCGCTGTTCGACATCGAGCGCGACATAAATGGCCATGCTGCCGCTGATCGCCTCGCGGTTCGTCGAAAGCTGAGCATGAAGCTGGTGGCCGAATTGGAAATCTGGATGCGTCAGGAGCGCGCCAAACTCTCGCGCCATGACGATCTCGCCAAGGCCATGGACTACATGCTGAAGCGCTGGGCAGCGTTCACACGGTTCCTGGATGATGGGCGGGTTTGCTTGACCAACAACGCAGCAGAGCGAGCGCTGCGCGGCATCGCCCTGGGCCGTCGCGCATGGCTGTTCGCCGGGTCCGATCGCGGGGGACAGCAGGCGGCGATGATGTACAGCCTCATCGTGACGGCCAAGATGAACGACATCGATCCCCAGGCGTGGCTCGCCGACGTTCTTGGCCGCATCGCTGAGCATTCAGCCCGGAAGCTCGATGAGCTTCTGCCGTGGGTATGGAAAGCACAGAAGCAGCACCAGGCCGCCTGATCACGGCAGCACCCAATGCCGCAATAAACATGCCCGCGGTCTTCACCGGATGAGTAGGACCTCCGCGACGATCTGGAGCTTCTCCTCCATCCGCCAGCGGCGTCGACGCTCAACGCCAGTGATGATCTCCATCCAGCCTGCCCCTGATCTTAATGGCGCTCGTACGAGCGCCGCTAAGATCACCCACCCGTCTCAGATCGGATAGGCGGTCCTCACCGTGGGGATACATCCGACCCGGCGCTGCGTCAGCGCAGCCATGCCGGGCTGAACAAGGGCGAAGCCAGCAACGCGCTTCGACGGGCCGTGTTCTTCCACCGCCAGGGAGAGTTCCGCGACCGCACGTTTGAGAACCAGAGCTTCCGGGCATCAGGACTGAGCCTGCTGACCGCGGCCATCGTTCACCGGAACACGATCTACCTCGACCTGGCTGTCCAGCAGCTTCGCGCCCAAGGTGTCAGCATCCCTGACGAGCTGCTTGCCCACGTCGCCCCGCTCGGCTGGGAGCACATCGCCCTCACCGGCGACTACGACTGGAACACTGCCAAACCGGTCCACGCACTACGACCGCTCAGGGCCGTTCCCGAGGCGTTCTACCGGCGCGCCGCTTAGCGTGCAGTTTTGAGCAATCGGTGAGGTGACCCCTTGATGGCTCAGGTTTGCGCGCTTGAGACGTTCGCTCTGCCACAGGGTTACCAGCAGGCGCCGCAACGACGGGCTCCGGCGTCAGACAGACCGGCAGAAACTCCGGTATTGGCAGCCCTGTGACAGCCACCTCGCCGGAGCGAACCTGGCGTCGCCAGTTCCACAACTGCCCGCGTGAGATGTCATGCCGGCGCGCAACCGCCGCAAACACCGCACCCGGTGTTTCGACCTCAGACACTATCAGCAGCTTATCGGCCCAGCTCCAGCGCCGACGACGCTCAACGCCCCGCAGAATCTCCATCCAAGGCACCCATGCTCATAGCGGCGCACTTAACGACGTCCGTAGAAGCACCTTTATGAGCGGAGGTCTGAGATATTGGCAGGCGGCTTTCACCGGACGGATACATACCCGGCGCGAAGCCTATATTTGAAGCCGGAGAACTCGTGCTTGAGCTCCGCGAGTGCGAAAGGCCGCCGCGTAGCCCTTACGACGGGCTCGAACAATCAAGCCGCGGGGAGGGTGTTACCCGCCGTCCGCCCTACCCATTCGCCTTTCGGCGTCGCCGCCACCTGCTCTAGCCACCGCAGGACTCGCATATCGTTGCAGGCAGTCACGTTGAACCGCAGCCATGGCGATTGCTCCAGATGCGGCCTGAACACCACGCCGGGCGCCAACATGATGCCTTGCGACGACGCGCTGGCCGTCAACGCCAGCGCGTCGTCCACCTGCGGAAAGCGCGCCCATAAGAACATGCCGGCTTCCGGCTCGACGAACAGCTGCATCCCGATGCGTTCAAAGGCGCGGATTACATTGAGCCTCGCCTCGCCTAGCCGGCCGTGAAGCTGCGCTAGGAACTTGCGGTAGTGACCATCCACCAGGATCAGATACAGCAGCCGCTCCATGAATTGCGAGCTGGTGATGCTCGATAGCATCTTCACGTCGGTCAGGTCGTTGACGATCGACTGGTGCGCCGCCAGAAACCCAACACGCAGACTGCCCGACAACGTCTTTGAGAAGCTTCGCACATAGATCACCCGCCTGAGCTGGTCGAGCGCTGCCAAACGCGATGAGGGCTTGGTCTGCAGGTCACAGAAGATGTCATCCTCCACGACCAGGAAGTCGCACTGCTCCGCGATCTGTAGCACACGAAAGCCGACGTGAGGGCTCATGCTGGTCGATGTTGGGTTCTGAAGCACGGATTGCGTGAAGTAAATCCGCGGCCGATGTTCGGTGGCAAGCCGCTCAAGCTCCGCCAGATCAGGCCCATCCGCGTTGCGCGGCACACCGAGAAGCCGCGCGCCGTGAAGCCGCAAGTTGCCGAACAGGTTGTAATAGCCTGGGTCGTCGACCAGCACGGCATCACCCGGCCGAACAAAATGCCGCATGACCAGATCCAGAGCTTGGCTGGTCCCCTGCGTCAGCACGATCTGCGAGGCGCCGGCTGTGATGCCCTGTTCCGACAGCAGCAGCACCAAATGCTCGCGGAGCGGCAGATAGCCGAACGGATTGCCGTACTCAATTAGATGTGTCCCGTTCTTACGCGCCAGCGCATTGAGGCTTTGCCGTATGCCCATCTCATCCATCCATGCATTGGGCAGCCACGGCCCGCCGGCCAGAATGGTCCCGTCCGATGCTTGCAGCAGCCGACGGATCAGCGACACCAGTTCCTCGTTACGCTTCTGACCGTCCGACGGCGGCTGATGGCCAGCCTTCTCGCGAACCGACTTGACGAAGAAACCAGCGCCGCGTCGGGCCTCGAGATAACCCTGCGCCACCAGCCGGTCGTAGGATTCGACCACAGTGAAGCGGCTCACCGCGAAAGTGTCGGAGAAGCTGCGGATCGATGGCAACCTAGCGCCAGCGCGCAGGCACCGGTCGTCGACCTGCCGCCTAATAGCGCCGACGATCTGGTCGACCAGTGGGCGCGGATCTTGCGGATC
>JANXSM010000060.1 GCA_025352665.1 Rhodospirillales bacterium
CACCTCCAGCGCCTCGTCGACCACCGCGCGGATCGTGCGAAGCGGATGATCTGACGGAACACGCGCCTTGCAGCTGACATAGCTGAAACCAAAACCAGGCTGGTCGTCCGAACCACGCATCAGAAGCCTCCGCTCTCACAAAAAGAGCGGATCACACACACGGTCTCACCGCACGGAGTTTTTCAGCAGCCTGCTAAGCCTCCTACTGCGGAAGTTTTGCGAGCTTTCCCACCTGAGCCGCATCGATTGCACGGGCGGCGTCCTCCTGGAGAAGTAGGCGTTCGGCCACCTGCCGCGCAGCCGCATTACGAACGGTGGCGATGTAGGCGTCGTTGTCTCGATAGCGCTTGGCAAGGGATGGGCGAGGGTCGCCGGCCACGCTGCGCTCGGGCTCGGTCGTAGCGAACGGCACAACAGCACCCTGCAGCGGATAGAGTGCCGTTGAACCGAAGCCTGCGGCACGCGGGTTCCAAGCTGTGTAGCTCGCCCGCGGCACCGCGAGTGGGAGCATCCGCACGCCGGCCAATGCCATCCCGTCTGCATCGGCGCGGGGCACGAAAATCGGGTAAGATCCGATTTTGTGCGGAGGCAGGACGGACTGATCGGAGAACCACGCGAGTGTGTGGATGGCGGTGTAAGGCAGTCCGGGAATGTTCGTGGGGACCGCAGCTTCGGCCTCAACCAATGTTCCGTGCGCGCGCATTGGCACCCGGCTGGCCGGCGGGGCAATGCCTTCGCCAATCCAGGCATTCATCGCCGTGAGAAGTGCGCGCATCGGTGGCCCGGCGTGCATTGGGTTTTGCAGCAGCGACAGCGCTGGAACGCCGGTTCGAGCGACCTCGTTGGCCTCAGCGAAATGCGGCGTTCCCACGATCATGTAGGCGCGAACCTCAGCGGGCAAGTCGATGTGGTTGCCCTGCAGATCGGTCACGAGCAGCGACGCCTTGGATGCCCACCATTCGTGCTCGCTGTCGGACTGCATCACCTTCGGGCATGTGCCCGTCAACATGCATCGGCGCAGCAAGCCGTCGTGCCGACCGGACAGCGGATCATCCAACGTGGCGTAGGTGAATGGGAAGCTGTCCGCCTGCCACGCAGGATCTTGTGGATGGCGCGCGTTGCGGCCGGGCTGGCCGAACCTGACGTTGGTCGCCATCCGGCGCGAGCCCGCGACGTGCGGCATCAGCCCGTCGAACACGATGCGGCCCTGCGTATCTTCATTAAAGCCGAGATAGAGGAAATCTCGCAGGAAGCGCCCTGATTGGGACACACCGAAGGCGATGGCGTGGTTGACCAAGGGGCGTCCCGCCGCCGCCAGCGGATTGCCCGCGCTGACATTGCGCCGGAGGAAGCTCGCGACATCGCGAACGGCAGCAAACCCTATTCCGAGCACGGCTGGATCACGTGCCGTGTAGGTCACCTCGTAGAGCGCGCCAGCGTCGAAGCCGACGGGACGAGTGATCTCCAACTGCATGGCGTCGATAAAGCGAGCCGTAAGCCCCGGGGGCGTCTGCCGTGCGTCGGACCAGGCGGCACGGACCGTCACGGCCACGTTCGATGGTTCGGCTGCCGGCCAGGTCACCGTCGCGCGCGAAGTGGCAGCTGTGTTGTCGAACACGAACTCTTCACGTGCGGGCCCTGTCACGCCCTTCAGCACAGGTGCTGCTAGTGCCAGCTGGTTTGGCTCGGAAGGAATATCGGCCTGCCAGCCCACCCACACCATCGTGTAACCCTGGCGATGTAGGAAGCCGATCCCGGCGTCCTCCGGCGTCTGCGCACGATTGGCGCCGGGTTGCGTTGAGTCGTCGAACAACTGTGGTGCTAGTTTTCGCCCGCGGTTGGGCACATCCAACAGCAAGGTGCCATTTCCGCGTGTGGGATCGGCAGGCCGCAAGATGACTACGTCCGCGACCGCCTCGACGCGGCCCTGCGGTGATTTTGGGGCTAGGGCAAGGTCGACGATAACGGCGTTGCGGTCATCCGCGGCGTCGAGCGCTATCGTGGCGCGCGCGATGATCCGCTCGTATGGCCCGGTGTCACCAAAACTCCGCCCAGCAAAGGCCAGCACGCGCTCGACTATGTCGAACTTAATCACTTCGGCTCTCAAAGGTTGCGCGAGGATACAGAAGGCAAGAGTTGCAGCGAAAATCCTGCTCATCGGCTTTCAGCCTCCCGGCGTGTGGTGTCGTGGCGTTGGGCGCCATCTCCGAAACCATCTGCGCCATAGAAGCTTGAAGGCGTCAAGACTGGATCGAAGCAAGGGGAGCTTCAAAGCAGCAGTAATACCAGAACCCATGGGCTCTGACTCGAATGTGAATTCTCCGACGCGGGACTGATCTGATTCGTTTTTGGACGAACACAGGAGGTTCGTCATGGTGCTTGCGCTTCGTGCTGACTTTGATGCCCAGCAACTTCGTTCAGCTGCGCGAAAGAGCAAAGATGCCGCGCAGGCCCGCCCGAAGTCGGTGACGGCGGCGATCATTGCCGGCCAGGTCTCGGTCGGCGAGTGCGGATCGGGCCGATAGTAGCAGCGTGGGTGGAAACGAAGGCTGGCAGTCCCGTGCAAAGACGTAATGCCGCGTCGACGTAAATACGTCTCTGCGATTGTGCCCGAAATCGGCTGAGATATTGCAAACAGGCGTCGCGCAGATTCAATCGAGTCGGTTGGCGTTGGCAGTGATCTCCTCTGTACATGCAACGTTCGCTCCGGCGCGGGCAAGCTGGACACCTCCAGAAACCCCTGGCGGCGGCGCTTCTGATCTGATTCGCTTTGTTGATCAGCGGTGGAGAGGGGTAGCCACCACGACAAAGGCCCAATACGCCGCTACCCAGTGCACCTGCCGCACGGTGAAGGCGGCGCCAGAGGGAATTCAGTCAGGCATGACGTTGGTGATCAAGCCGGTCGTGCCGAGCAGCAGCACCATAGCGACCGTGAGAGGCTGCATCACGCCTGCGTTGAGGCGCAGAAAATCGGCTGAACCCATTATTGGAATTCAGCCGGCGTATAGAATGTGAGAGGGCGACCGTTGCCTGCAACGAGCAGGCAAGGGTTTCGGCTATTTTGCCTTATCGAGCCCTTCGTCAGGTTTTTGACTGGCGATAAGCCATGCCTGGGCTTGGTGAAGGCCGAGTGCAACGGAGCAGCCCCTGCCGCAGGTGGACTGATCGCTGCTAAAGTTGCAATGGCACCCGCGGTGGTCAGCCGATCAAATTGATGATTGTGATCTTTTGGCATTAGCAATTTCCTACTTTGTTGCCCAGCGGCCGGCCCCTCGGGTTGCCAGACTTTCCAGGCTGGAACTGATGCCGCTTCGGTGGACGCCCGTATCCGACCGCGTCGTCATCCTCCTGGTTGCCGGCGCCTCGCCTTGCTTTGCTTTTATTTGAAGACATTGTCGTTCTCCAGGCTTTCCTCGCTATCTGCGTCGGCCGGCACGTCCACCGCGACGGCGCCGCCAACGGAACGGCTACAGAAATCGAATGGCCGGTTGTCCGCAGCGCGGCGCGCATGCCCGCCTGTAACTGCCTGCCAGCGCCGAACGGCCGTGTCGACGTAGACAGGGTCCAGTTCGATGCCGTAGCATCGCCGCCCCACTCGCTCGGCCGCCATCAGGGTGCTGCCGCTGCCGACGAAAGGGTCCAGCACGATGTCACGGCGCGTGGTGCAGTCGAGGATGGCATCTGCCACCAGATTGACCGGCTTCACTGTCGGGTGAAGTGCAAGAAGGTTTCCCTCCTCCGTCTTTCGGCTAAAGGAATTAATGCCTGGATAGCGCCAGATGTTCGACCGGTTCCGACCGTGCCGACCCAACTCCACATTGTTGCGGTGCTGACCCTTACCTTTTTTATACACCAGAACCAGCTCGTGCTGGCTGCGGTAAAACGAACCCATGCCGGCATTATCCTTCACCCAGACGCACATATTCTTCATCTCGGTGTACACCGCGTCGCCTGCCGTCATGACCTCGCGAAGATGGCGCCAATCCATACACACGTAGTGCAGGGAGCCATCTTTGCTGTGCACCGCGGCCAATCCCAACGCCTTGGACAGGAAGGCCGTGAATTCCGCCTTGTTCATTTCGCCCGTGGCCATGGCGAAGTCGCGGTGCTTCACAACGCCCAGGCCGGATACATTGCCCTCGATCCGCACATTATAGGGCGGGTCGGTGAACACCATGCTGGCCTGTCGGGTGTCCATAAGCACATCAAACGAACTTGCTTCCAGGGCGCTGCCGCAGAGAAGCCTGTGCTGACCCAGCAGCCAGAGGTCTCCCGGTAGGGTGATCGGCGGGCCGTCGGCCGGCGACGGCATATCATCAGCAGCGTTCGGCTCTCCCGCCGAAGTCAGTGACAGACTCTCGATCCGCACATCGATTTCGGGCAGGTCAAAGCCGGTGACATCGAGTGAAAAATCGAGGTCAAGCAGCGACAGATCCCGCAGCGTTTCGGCCAGCAGCTTTTCGTCCCACGACGAGATCTCCGTCAGCCGATTGTCTGCAATCTGGTAGGCGCGCCTTTGCTCCGCGGTCAGGTGACTGACGGCGATCGTCGGCACCTTCGCACAGTCCAGACGCTGAGCCGCAAGAAAGCGCGCGTGGCCAGCCATGATCATACCGTCATCGCCGATCAGGATTGGGACCAGGAATCCAAATGTCCGGATGCTGGCTTCAACCTGCTGGATGTGGCGCGCCGTATGCTGGCGTGGACTCCTGGGGTCGAGCTTCAGTTCTGTTATCGGCCGGTAGGTGACTTGTAGGGAGAACTGGTTGTGGGTCGCCGGCGGGCCCGGCGGGGCAAAGCTATTGTTCAACCGACTCGGCATCTTCACAGCTCCATGTGGAGCTGACCAAGTTCACCATTTTAACCCACGCGTGTTGTGCGGAAATTCGTCATACTACTTGGCGGCCGCATACCCTGTCAGTTCGCCTGCATCCGCCGCTGCAATTCTTCGTTCCAAAAGGTGACGAGGCCGGGTTCGGTGAGCATGCATGAGACTGTCGCCCCCAGGCGAACCAGCGCATCTCTGTTCTCCTCAAATTCCGCCGTCTCTTTTTTGAGCAAGGCCTCAGCCTCGTAGTAGCGTCGCTTCAGCGACGCGCCTGAAAGCCGACGCAGAAGCGGGCGGCCCGATCGCAGCACCTCGAAGCTAAACGTGCACTGATTGCAGATCGCGTTGACCGAAGACTGCCTGCGATGGACGTTTTCCTGCACGAAGAGCCAGATTTCCAGCAGGCTCCAAGCGTCATCAATCGCGGGCCGGCCACGCCCATGAACAGGCCGAATGGGAAGGCGCGTCTTACCCGGGGAACGCTTTCTAGGGCTGGTCAAGGTGGTGTTTCACGTTTTACCGATTAAACCCTGATTATAGCAAAATCGTCGCAAGCATAAATCGAAAATTTTCGTCGATCACACTTCTATGTGGCATTTCGGATGGGACATCACAGTTAACTGTGATTGAGATGACCGCTAATCTGGGCACTATGCGGCATTTGTCTGAACCAGGATGGTCTCTGGATTTCCAGATCAGACTAAAATCACTTGCATGGCGGGCGCGGCCGTTACCACATTTATGTGTGATAGTCGCGCGCCTTAATATTTCTGCGAAAAGCCCTGGCCCGGCTCCAGCCGCAGTTCTGTTTGGGACCGATTTTGATCCCTGATCGCGCGATTTGTCTCGCTGTTATTGGTCAGAGAAGTCCCTGTTATCGGCCGTAGGGAATTCAAAGCCAATTCATTGAAAGGATTGAGAAAAAACTGCTCCATTGCACAGTTGAGCATCGAAATCTCTACGTTTTCCCTGATAAAACCCTGTTAAACAGGGAAATACGGCAGAGAGAGGTTCGCTCGTGACTGGCCCCTCCGCCAGGGCCACGCAAGTCTATCCCGGCAGCGTATTAGGTGCGCAGAACCCCGCATATCCCGACACCGTGCTCAGGGTATGAAGGGGACCCGCCTGCCGGGGACTCGAACCGGATGACGCCCGATAGGCGACGTCTTCCCGCTCTAGCTCTTTGTTTTATCGCGTGATTCAGACCTTTCGGTGATTCCACCTTCGGTGATCACGCTCCAGGCGCAGGCGCGCCGCGGCACTACAAGCCCGGTGTGATCGCAAGCAGGTAAGGCTCGTTGCCCACCCCGGTCACTGTGCCGACGATCCTGCCATGCTCCAGGTCCACCACCCAGACCGAACCGCCGCCGGGATTGTTGGCCTGGCCGCCGCCGACGATGGCGTATTTGCCATCGGCCGTTGCTGCCACCGCGCGGGGCTGTGACTTGGTGCCCGACCCCTGGGGCACAGGCAGCGGGATACGGGCGATTTCAGCTTTCGGATTGCCGGCAAGGGCCTGTTTCACGTCAACGACAGACAGGTTGGCGGCGATGAAGTTGGCAACCAGGATCTTGCTGCCATCCGGGGTGAAGGCGAGGCTGAAAGGGCGGCCTTCGCCTTTGAGGTCGTCGGTGCCAACCTGGATGCGGCGGAGTTCGGCGTCGGGTGATTTTGCAATCGCCTTGTCAACGTCGATCAGTGAGATGAAGCGGCCGGCTTCGTCCGTCTCGTCGTCGTCGCGGTTGGTGACAGCGACCAGCGTACCGTCCGGGCTGGTGGCGATGCCCCAGGGGCCGCGCTCGACCGGCACGCGGAATATTTCGAAGTCGGGCGCGCCGGCGAGGAGCTTGGCGAGGTTGATCACCGACACGTCATGCGTGCCTTCGTTGGCCGTGAACAGGGTGCCGCCGCCGCGCGGGCTGTAGCTCATGCCGTTGGGATCGGCGAAGCAGCCCCAGTCGGGATTGGGCGAGTCGTGCGGGATCAAAGCGGGGTTGATCGCCATCTCGGCGCAGGAATGGCCCGCCGATTGGCTGACGTGGCCGCCGTTTCCACGGGCCAGCATGGCCACGTGCTGTAGCTGCTGCGTGGCCAGGTTGATGACGCCGATCTCGCTGGCGCCATCCTCATGGCCGATGCCCTCGGAGTTGGCGACGATGATGTACTGCCGGTCTGGCGTCAGCACGATACCGGCCGGACCGCCGCCGCCGGAAGGATAGATGGCGTCGATGGCGTTGGTCGTGTCGTTGTTGGCAGGGTTGAGCGCCTTGGCGACATCGAGGATCGTCACGGCGCCAGGGTAGCCGTGCGGCATGCCGGAATTGACCTCTTCCGGGCGCGACAGCCCGGCGTGGTCGACCACATAGGCCTTGCCGCCGGGTGGGATGATGATGTTGTTGGCCAGCGCCTGGCCGGGAACCATCCGGATGCCGACAGTCTTGGCATCCGTCCGGACGGGATCGATGCTCGGCACGTCGGGCGTGATGCGCACGCGGCTGACGATGGCGTTCTGTGTAAAATTGTTGGCCGGGTCCATTGCGCGGGCGATATCGATCACGATCACACGCGGGTCGCGACGCCCGGTCACGAAGGCATAGGGGCCTTGGGCCATGGCCGCACTGGAGGCCAGAAGGCCGATTGCCGTCAGCAGGGCCGGTGCCACGCGCAATGATGTCATGTGTTTTCGCTCCGTCGAGACGGCCGCTTGGCGCGGCGCTTGTGAGGACACGGCCCGATGATGGCCGATCGACCGGTGTCGTTTTTGACGCTTGCACACTGCAGGGAGCGTGTCACCCAGCAGTATCGCCAGGACACCCCTTGCAAGCCTCTCCCGCCGTTATCTCTCTGGGCGAAATCCTTTCAGCCCGGCTCACCCATACTTCCGGGCGGCTTAAAATCGGCTCATCGCAGCCCTTCGGGCTCGCCGCAAATGATCACCGACCTGCTGAGCAAGCAGATCGGCGCCGTGATCGACCTCAGCGGCGGCTACCTGCCGCAGCTGCAATCGGACAATCTGCGCGCGCTCGCCATCATTGGCGGCAAACCCTGCGACCGGCTGCCCGGCATCGAACCGATGAAGGACCAGGGCTTGAACCTGTCTGTCGAGGCTTCGTACGCCATGGAAGGCCCGAAGGGTGTGTCGCGCGAGATCGTGAACCAACCCAACGCCGCCGTCACGGGTATCCGGCTGCACGAAGATAACACGCGGGCGAACATCTTCATGCGCCGTTCCCATCCACACGTGGTCGCAAAGATGTGCCACCCGCCGGCTACGGACGATACCGCTGTTGGCGAATGTCGGGCTGCGAAATAGCCGGAGATCGGCGGAGGCGCCTCGATCTGGGCCGCCGTCGGGTGGCAGGCGTTGCCCCATGCTCCCGATTACGCGCCGATCAGCTCAATGCGGATCAGCCGGTCGAGTTTCGGGAAATTCGCATCGAGATAGTCATTGCCGCCAGCAAACATCGCATCCTGCCGGCCGGCCCGCATGCCGCCGCCCGAGGTCTCGCCGTAGCCGGGGTGGAGCCTCGCCACGACATCCATACCAGCGGAAATCCTGCCGAACGGTGCGAAGCCAGGTTCGCGGTCGTTGTGCGCGTTATCGCCAAGATTGATGTAGATCTGGGTCGAGCGAGTGCCCGGGCCGGTGTTGGCGAAGCCGACAAAGCCCGTCGTGTTCGACTGGACAATCCTGTCGTCGGGAACCGTGCGGAAGCGCCAGGCCTGCGCGATCCCCGGGTCTCCGGCGATGCCGAACTGCGCCCATTTGCCTGCAACCACGCGAAAGAACCGCGAGTCGTCATAATATCCCAACCCAGCGAGCTCGAAGAAGCGATCGGCTGCGTGCGGCGACCAGCAGCGATGGACCTCGATCTCGAACGCTCCCGACGTGGTGGCGACGATGGCGCGATAGGTCTCGAAACCGGTCAAAGTCTTGCCCCTCGCAACGTGATGCCCCGGGCAGCATAAGCTCCGGTCCGGCGGGAGGGCTATCGCACGGCGCGGGTGTGGGCGACGATCCTGAAATCACACCGCGCAGGAAAAGCTGATGAGCACGCACCGCTACCGCCCAAGCCGTTACTACAACGTCATCGGCACCGCCGAGCCATGCCTGCGCGTGGCCGACGGCGATACGGTCATCACCGACACGCTGGATGCGTCAGGCCTCGATGCCGGCGAGGCGGCGGCCGGCGCTCGGCCGAACCCGATGACCGGGCCGTTCTATATCGAGGGAGCCGAACCCGGCGACACGCTGGCGGTTCGCATCGACAGACTGACGCCGAGCCGGGCGACGGGATGGACCTATTCGCCCCTGGCCACCACCGTTCTGGATCCCGCAGCCATCGCCGATCGTCCGCCGAGCGAGCGGTCCGTCTGGATCATCGATTCCAATGCGGGAACCGTGCGGCTGCGCGAGCCGCCGCCGGGCCTTGAAGCCTTCGCGCCGCCGTTGCAGCCGATGATCGGCTGCTTCGGCGTGGCTCCTCCATTGGGCCAGGCATTCTCCACCGCCACCAGTGCCGCGAATGGCGGCAACATGGATTACCGGCTGTTCGCACCAGGCACCACCGCCTGGTTTCCAGTCTCTGTGCCAGGCGCGCTGTTCTATCTCGGCGACGGCCATGCCTGCCAAGGCGACGGCGAAATCGTCGGTACCGGGATCGAAACCTCCTTCGAAATGCAGGTGACGTTCCAGGTTCTGAAGCGGACGATCGCCTGGCCGCGCGGCGAAACCGCGGACGATATCTTCACGATCGGCAATACCAGGCCGCTCGACCAGGCACTGCAGCACGCCACGACCGAAATGCTGCACTGGCTCGGGCAGGACTATGGCCTTGAACCTCGCGCCGCCAGTCATTTGATGGGCCAGGTGGTTCGCTACGATGTCGGCAATGTCTTCAACCCGGCCTTCACCGTCGCCTGCCGCATTGCCAAGCACTGGCTTACGAAGCGGTAGCGCGCGGCGGCCGTGGCGGGGCCCTTGCAGTCTTCGTGACACGAACAGCTACAGCGCATCAGCGAAACTACCGGATAACACGGGCGGGCGCCGTTCGCCCGACAGGACTGGTGCGATTGCAGTCCCATGGCGCTGCACAAATGGCGTAGCGTGGCAGCAAGTGGGATCCACCAGGCTCCCACTGGTTTTAGGGTGAATGCCGCTATGAACAGTCCGGGCAACTCGCGCCGCAGTTTCATCAAGGCCGTCGCGGGCGTGACCGCTGGCACCGTGCTGGCGCCCGCACTCGGCGGCTCCGCCCAAGGCACCATGCTCATACCCAGCGCCATACCGGGCGCTATGTCAGGTGCGATGCATAGCGCACCCACGCGCATCGACCACCACCATCTGATCACGCCAGCCGAGGCGCTGAGCTGGAATAAATTCAAGGCCGCCGGTGGGCCAACCTATGCCGGAAGCGCCGGCTGGAAGCGCTACACGAACTTCCTGCTGGCGCGCATGGCCGAGTTCGGTGCCGTCGACATCGACCATGTCGACATCCCCTACGATCACTACATCGTCGACGATTGGCCCGACCACGGCACCCATGTCCACGGCTCTGGCAAGGCGGTGATGTCGCTGGTGACGGATGGCACGCCGGTGCCTGTGGTCGCCTCCTACGGCATGACCTCAGGTTCCACGCCGCCTGAAGGCGTCACCGCGCAGCTGCTGTGGTATGACCCGGCGCACCGGCCGGCCGAGGCTGATATCGCCGGCAAGATCCTGGTGTTCCGCACCGCCGCCACTCCGGATCCGCCGTATTCCGAGGCGTTCCTCAACAGCTACACCTTGACGGATTACGCCTGGCGTTCGCCCGGCAAATGGGCGCCGCTGTTCGTGCCGCCGGCCGCCAGCGTCACCAGCTCGTATCATTCCCGCTGGGTGTGGGCGCAGCTCAACGCAATCGCTGCCATCGGCATCAAGGGCCATGCCGCGGGGATCGTTGTGGTTTACGATCTGTCGCCGGGTGCCGCCCTCGGCCTCGCCCAGCGCAGCGTCTACACGCCGGACGGCAAGGCTGGGCTCGGCGCCAAATACATTAATTGCCCCACGCTGGCACTCGACCGCGTGCACGGCGAGAAGGTGCTGGCGGACGCCAAGGCCGGCAAATCCGCGACGCTGACGCTGAAGGCACGGTTTCAGTCCGATGTCGGCCGCGCTTTCATCGCCTACCTGCCAGGCCGCGACTACGGCACGTCCAAGGACCAGCAGGTGCTGCTTGCAACGCATACCGATGCGATGTCGCTGATCGAGGAGAATGGCGGCCTCGGCATGCTCGGCATCATGTCGTACTACAACCGCATTCCCAAGGCCGCGCGCGACCGCACCTTGGTGTTCTACTTCGACTGTCGCCACTTCATGCCCGGCGGCGAAGGCAGCTGGCCGCAGTTCGATTATTACGCGATCCATCCGGAAAAGCTGAAACCGATCGTCGCCACCCTTGGCATGGAGCACATGGGCGGCCGCCAGACCATCGAGACTGGCCCTGCCGGCAATCACTACGTGTATTCGCCGGAACGGCCGGAAAACGGCGGCGTCATCACCAGCCTGGTGGATGTCTACAACAACAATCTTTGGCTGATCGACACCATCGCCCGGGCAGCAACCGACAACCACTGGCCGCGCGTGGATGTAAAGACCGGCAATGTCGAACCCGGGGTGAACGGCGGCTTCCAGGGTTCGGTGCGCAGCCCGATGAACAAGGGGCGCGACTATCGCATCCCCGGTGTGGGCCTGGCCGGCGACTGGCCGGGCGGCTGGACGCAGACCTACGCCCAGTTCGATACCGAGGCTGGGCTGCACGGGTTCGACGAAACCTATTTCGTCCAGCAGGTCGCAGGGCTTTCACAGATCGCCGGCGATCTCATGATGGTGCGGCCGCAGGTGATCGACCTCGGGTGGGGCAGCCTCAAATCCGCCTTGGTGAAGCTGCGCGACGCCGATTTCGCAACGGCTGCCGAGGCCGAGGTGAAGCGGCGCCATCTGGTGGAACGCTACGTCGCAGCTTTCCGCCAGGTCGAAGGAGCCGACCCGAAATCGGCGGATGCCACGCTGAAGGCGCTCGAAGCCGATGTGGCCGCGGTGGTCGTTCCTGACCAACAGCCAAAGCTCACAGCGCTCATCGAGACACAGCGGACCAAGCTCGCCTGACCTAATGATGTCATGGCAATGCGCCGCTGACAGCGGCAATCCGGTGTGGCACGCTTGCCTTCATGCAGAACGATCGTCAGGGCCTGGAGCTCACCACCGCTTCGGCTGCCAGCGCCAGCAGCTTCGACCATGCGCTCGAAGGCTTCATAGGCTTTCGCGCCGATATGGCCGGCCGCACGACAGCAGCGCTCGCAGCCGACCCAGACTTCGTCATGGCCCATGTGCTCCAGGCCAGCCTCGCAATGACCGCGTTCAAATCCGCCTGGCTGCCTGCGGTGCGCGAAACTGTCGCCACCCTCCAACGCCTCGCCCCCACAGCGACACGCCGCGAACAGGCCCATATCGCAGCCCTGGCCACCTGGCTCGACCACGGGCCCGATCCGGCCACCCGCATCTGGCGCGAGATCCTGGACGATCATCCACACGACATGCTGGCCTTCCGCCTCGCCCATTTCGCCCATTTCTGGTCAGGCCGCCCCAAGGCGATGCGTGCGGATGTCGAGGCGATCTGGCCGGCCTGGACCCAGGATCGCCCCGGCTACCCGGCCCTCCTCGCCTGCCGCAGCTTCGCGCTCGAGGAATGTGGCGACTACGCCGAAGCTGAAGCCTGCGGCCGCGAGGCGGTCGCCCGCGACCCCACCGAAGCCTGGGGTGCCCATGCCGTGGCCCATGTGATGGAAATGCAAGGCCGCACCGCCGAAGGCGTCGCCTGGCTCGAAAACCTGGCGCCCAACTGGACCGGCATCGCCAATATTCAGCACCATCTATGGTGGCACTGCGCCCTGTTCCACCTTGAGCGCGGCGAGGTCGAACGCGTGCTGGCCCTCTACGACCAAAAGATCCGCAACCTCGCCTCCCCGCTCACCCAGGCGCTGCCGGACCTCTACATCGACGTGCAAAACGCGGTCAGCCTGCTGTTCCGCCTCGAATTGATCGGCGCCGATGTTGGCCACCGCTGGGAGGAACTCGCCCCCTGGGCCGCCGGGCGCATCGGCGACACGCTGAGCGGCTTCTCCATCCCCCACTGGATGCTCGCCCTCGCCGCCACGGGCCGCAGCGCGGAAATGGCTGCGATGCTCGACACCCTCGAAGCCGACCCAAACCCGATCATCCGCACCATCGCCCTCCCCGTCGCCCGCGCCGTCGAGCGCCGGGCCTTCGGAGATCATCGCGCCGCCCTCGATGCCATGCGGCCAGTGCTGGACCTCATGCACCGGCTCGGTGGCAGCCACGCGCAACAGGAACTGCTCGAACTGCTGTTCCTCGACTGCGCGACCAAGGCCAAATCCGCCCCCGATCACGCGCTCGCCCTGCAACGCGCCTGCAATGGACGCTCGGTGCCGCCCGAGGCGCGCCTGCTCCAGTAGACTGCTTCCTCCGACCAGTGATCCCGTTTGGTCGGAGAGGGGTTGGGTCAGGCAGATTCCGTTGATGCTCCCGCCACACCATGCAATCCAGGTCTTGGGCAAAAATGGAGGATGTGATGCTGGTGTTGGCGGCATTGAACGAGATGGACGAGACGCGCTTCGTGGCAGCACTCGGCCCAGTGTTCGAAGCAACGCCGCATCTGGCAAGGGCACTGGCACCCTGTCGCCCCTTCGCCGATATCGCCGCCCTGACCGCGGCAGCGCGGCGGATCATCCGCGACCTCCCAGACGACGCGCGGCTCGCTTACGTGGCGTCGCATCCCGAACTCGCCGGTGCTGCGGCACGGGTCGGGGACATCGGCGCGCATTCGGTGAGCGAGCAAGCCGGTATCAGCCTCGACCGGCTCGATCCGGATCAGCAGGCTCGGTTCGATGCCCTCAACATCGCCTACCGGCTGCGCTTCGGCTTTCCCTTCATCGCCGCCGTGCGCTTTCACACCAAAGCCAGCTTGCTGGAAGCCTTCGCCACTCGGCTGCACCACGCGCGCGCGGTCGAACTCGTCACCGCCATCGATGAGATCTGCAAGATCGTGACGCTGCGACTGGAGGCACTCGTCACCGCGGGACAATAAGCGGTTGGCAGGCTGCGGCCATCGTCTCAGCCGCCAGTGCACCGACTGACGCAAGGCCGCAGCTCGCTACGCCGCCTTTGCCTGCTGCACCAGCGAGTTGAGATTGCTCAGAACGTCTCGCGCCATTTTCACGCGCTCCAGCACATTCATATCTCGCAGGATCGCAAGCTTGTGGTCTGCGCGCAGCTTCACCAACCCGCCCTTCTTGCCGAGCCAGGCCACCAGCCCGCCGGGATTGCGGAACTTGTTGTTGCGGAAGGTCAGCACCATGCCCTTCGGCCCGGCGTCGAGCTTTTCCACGCCGGCGTCGCGACACAGCCGCTTGAGGGCGACCACTTGCAGCAGATTGTCGACCTCCTCCGGCAACCGCCCGAAGCGGTCGACCAGCTCGGCTGCCATTGCCTCGCCCTCGGCATCCGACTCCAGCGCACCGATGCGGCGATACAGGCCCAGCCGCACTGGCAGCTCGCGCACATAGGTCTCGGGGATCAGCACCGGCAAGCCCAGGCCGATATTGGGCGTCCAGTCTCGCGCGGCAGCTTTCTTGCGGCCTTTTTCAGCGCGCATCTCGGCTACCGCGTCTTCCAGCATCTGCTGATACAACTCGATGCCGACTTCGCGGATATGCCCGCTCTGCTCGTCGCCCAGCAGATTGCCAGCACCGCGGATGTCGAGATCATGCGAGGCGAGGGTGAAACCGGCGCCCAGCGCGTCCAGCGTCTGCATCACCGTCAGCCGCTTCTCAGCCGCCGCCGACAGCGCATTGGTCGGCGGCCAGGTCAGATACGCGTAGCCGCGCTGCTTGCCTCGGCCGACGCGGCCGCGCAGCTGATACAGCGCACCAAGCCCGAACATTTCGGCACGATGGATGATCAGCGTGTTGACGGCGGGCATGTCGAGGCCCGATTCGACGATGTTGGTCGACAGCAGAACATCGTATTTGCCATCGCCGAACTCGGTCATCACGCGTTCCAACTCGGTTGGCGCCAGCCGGCCATGCGCCATCACGGTGCGCGCTTCGGGCACGATTTCGGCAAGCCTGGTTGCCATGCGCGCCAAATCTTCGACGCGCGGCACCACACAGAACACCTGCCCGCCGCGGAACCGCTCGCGCTGAATGGCCTCGCGCACCACCACGGCGTCGAACGGCATGATGAAAGTGCGCACCGCCAACCGGTCCGCCGGCGGCGTTGCGATGATGCTCATCTCCCGCACCCCCGTCAGCGCCAGCTGCAGCGTGCGCGGAATCGGCGTCGCGGTCAGCGTCAGCACATGCAAGTCTGCCTTCAGCGACTTCAGCTTCTCCTTGTGAGCCACACCGAAATGCTGCTCCTCGTCCACGATCACCAAACCCAGATTGGAGAAGCTGATGGATGCCGCCAGCAGCGCGTGGGTGCCAATCACGATGTTGATTTCGCCGGACGCAACGCCTGCCTTCACCACGGCTGCATCCTTTGCCGTCACCATGCGGCTGAGCTGGCCAACGGTGACGCCCAACCCTTCGAAGCGCTTGGAAAAGGTTCGAAAATGCTGGCGCGCCAAAAGCGTGGTCGGCACCACCACCGCGACCTGGGTGCCGCTCATCGCAGCCACGAAGGCGGCGCGCAGGGCCACCTCGGTTTTGCCGAACCCCACGTCGCCGCAGATCAGCCGGTCCATCGGGCGGCCGGCGGCAAAATCCTCCAGCACATCGGCAATCGCGCGCGCCTGGTCTTCGGTCTCCGAGAACGGGAAACGGGCGCAGAACTCGTCCCACTCTCCCTCAGACGGCGCCATCACCTCGGCCTCGCGCAGCCGGCGTTCGGCCGCCGTGCGGATCAGCGCGCCCGCCATGTCGCGGATCCGCTGCTTCATCTTGGCTTTGCGCGTCTGCCAGCCGACGCCACCGAGCTTGTCCAGCGCCACGGAGCCGGTCTCCGAGCCGAACCGGCTCAGCATCTCGATATTCTCGACGGGCAGGAACAGCTTGTCGTTGCCGTCGTAGAGCAACCGCAGACAGTCATGCGGCGCGTTGTTGACATCCAGTGTCACCAGGCCGTCGTAGCGGCCGATGCCATGATCCTGATGCACCACCAGATCGCCCTCGGCGATCTCGGTCGCCTCGGCGATGAACTGATCGGCCCGTTTGCGCCGCCGCGGCGGTCGGGAAATACGCTCGCCCAGCAGATCCTGCTCGCTGATCAGGGCGATCTTCTCGGCAAGGAACCCGCGTTCCAGCCCCAGCGTCACCAGTGCGATGGATTTCAGCGGCGCATCACGCACCGCCTCCCAGGTGTCGGCTTGCACCGTCGTAAACCCATGCTCGCCCAGCAGATGGCCAATCCGCTCGCGCGAACCACGCGTCCAGGCGGCGACCACAACACGCCGCGCCTCGCCGTGCCACCGCTTGGTCTGGGCGCCCAGCTGGTCGAACACATTGATTCCAGGCCCCGCAGCCGATGCGGCAAACACCGGTGCCGGGCGTCCGCCGCCTTCGATCCCCGCTGTGCCGTCCGGTTTCGCGAAAGGGCTGAACGCGAACATCTGGCTTTTTGCCAGCATCCCATCCCAGCCGGTGCGATCGAGATACAGCAGCGCCGGCGGGAGCGGCCGATACGGCACTTCCCCGTCGCGCGGCACCGATTTGCGGGCCTCGTAATGATCGGCGATCATCTCAAGCCGCGAGGTCAACACGTCCTCGCTCTGATAATCCAGGCTGACGGAGGCGCCCGGCAGATAGTCCGGCAGCGTTTCCATTGTGTCGTGGAACAGCGGCACCCAATGTTCCATGCCCGGGTGACGCCGGCCGTCGGAGATCGACAGATAGATCGGGTCGGCCGCAGCCGTCGGCCCGAACAGATCCCGCCACTGCGAGCGGAACCGGGTGATGGACGCCTTGTCGAGCGACACCTCCGACACCGGGCGCAGCTGGAACGCGGCACAAGCCGTGCCGCTGCGCTGGGTTGTCACGTCGAAATGGCGGATGCTCTCGATCGTGTCGCCAAAGAAATCGATGCGCACAGGCTCGGGCTCGCCGGAGGGAAACACGTCGAAAATGCCGCCGCGGACGGCGTATTCGCCCGGCTCCATCACGGTGCCGGCGCGCGCATACCCGCGGCTGTCCAGGAAGCGGGCGATCTCCTCGGTCTTGGCGGTGCCATTCACCGACAGCGACAGGCTGGTATTGTGAAACACATGCCGCGGCGGAATTTTCTGCACCAGCGCGTTCACCGTGGTCAGCACGATGCGGCTGCGCGGTGCCGGATCAAGCAGCCGGCCCAGGGTGGCGATCCGCTCGGAAACGATCGCCGCTTTCGGCGAAACCCGGTCATACGGCAGGCAGTCCCAGGCCGGAAACCGCAAAATCTCGATATTGGGGGCGAAAAACGCGAGATTGTCGGCCATCCGCGCCATCCGCGTGTCGTCGCGCGCCACATGCAGCAGCGGGCCGTCATGCTCACGGGCACGCCGTGCCAGCAGCATCGCGTCCCAACCCTCGGGCGCCCCATAGACGGTCGCGGTCACCTGCCACCTGCCAGTTTGATGGCCTGCAACATCGGACTGTCGACGCGATCGGGGATCGGGAGCCGCCCGGTGAGCCAATCCGCGAGATCGGCATCGGGCAATTCCATCACCTCCTCCAGCGCGTCCATGTCGGGTTCGGACATGGCGCCGATCCGGGCCGCGACAAAACCCCCGACCAACAGATCAGTTTCGTGGGTGCCGCGGTGCGTGGCACGGAACAGGAGGCGACGCCGGCGGATTTCCACAGGCGTGAGTTGGGGCGCTATCATGACGGTCGTGATATAGCGATGCTACGCACCGGTGGGTAGTGTGCGCCGTGCGGCCTGGACCGCGTAGGGGTGGCCCTGGAAATTCGGGCAGCTGTACTGTCGGTTCCGAAGGTACGATAGTGTATCATCGGGCGCCCGCCCTAAGGCGACGTGCTCCTATCTACCAACGCTGCGTAATGCTAGGTTCCGGTAAATCCGGGGATGGTTGGCTGTGGCCGCATTGACACGCAACAACGTCCATATAACGGGCGACGACAACAAGCGGGCGATGATTTTCGCCCATGGCTTCGGCTGCGACCAGCATATGTGGCGCTTCGTGGCTCCTGCGTTCGAAGCCAGCTTTCGCACTATCCTCTTTGACCATGTGGGATCGGGTGGCTCCGATCTGTCCGCCTATAACATGGACAAATATAGCAATTTGTCGGGTTATGCAGATGATATTGTCGAGATCGGGACCGAACTCAACCTGAAAAATGCGGTCTTCGTTGGCCATTCGGTGAGCGCCATGATTGGCGCCCTGGCCTCACTAAAGGCGCCAGGCATGTTTGAATGCTTGGTCCTGATCGGCCCTTCGCCGTGCTACATCAATGATGATGACTATGTCGGCGGCTTCAGTGCCCAGCAAATTGACGAGCTGCTGGACTTTCTGGGCGATAATTATATGGGATGGTCGGCGGCTATGGCGCCCCTGATCATGGGCAATGCCGATCGCCCTGAGCTTGCCGAGGATCTGACCAACAGCTTCTGCCGCACTGACCCCGAGATCGCCAAGGCGTTTGCCCGCGTGACTTTTACCTCCGACAATCGGGCCGATTTGCCCAAGGTCACGACACGCAGCCTGATCCTCCAGTGCAAAGCGGACCTGATCGCTCCGGCAGAAGTCGGAGAATTCGTCCACCGACATCTGCCAAACAGCCGACTCGTGCTGATGCAGGCGACGGGCCACTGCCCTAACCTGAGCGCTCCGGAGGAGACAATTACTGCGATTCGGTCCTTTGTCTGACAACAACCCGATCGAGAAATCCTCACCAACTGAGGATCTTGAGGACCTCTACGAGAATGCCCCTTGCGGCTATCTGTCGATCGAGCCCAACGGCCGTGTCTTCAAAGTCAATTTGACATTCTCAACATGGCTTGGCTTTCCTCGTGAGGAGCTGGTTGGCAAGCAGTTTCACGATCTGCTGAATATTGCCGGACGTATATTTTTCGAAACACATTTTGCCCCGTTGCTGCGCATGCAGGGCTTTTTCAATGAAGTGGCGCTCGACTTCGTCACCAAGCAAGGCGTGCGCCTTCCGGTATTGGTCAACGCGACCGAAAAGCGCGATGCCGAGGGTGGGCATGTTTTCACCCGCCTGACGATTTTCAATGCAACCGATCGACGACGCTATGAGCGGGAGCTTCTCACTGCGAAAGGCGCTGCTGAAGAGTCTCAAAAAGAATTGTAGGCGCTCAACCGCGAGGCCAGCGTTGAAGCGAACCGCCAACAGGCAGTGCTCGTCATCGAGCAGGAAACCGCTGCCCTGCGCGAGGAATTCATTGCGGTACTGGGGCACGATCTGCGCAACCCCCTGGCATCCATTGATGCCGGTGCAAAAATATTGCTGAAAACACCTTTGACCGACCAAGCAACCGCTGTGGTCCAGCTCATGCAAAAAAGCGTGGTGCGGATTTCAGCGATGATAAATGATGTACTCGATTTCGCGCGGGGGCGGCTAGGCGCGGGGATCGGGGTGACTTTGAGCGCGGCCGACACATCGCTCATGGAAACGCTCCATCAAGTGATCGCGGAACTCCGCACGAGTGCCCCCAGCCGAGCCATAGAGGCTGATATTGTGCTGACCGAGGCCATCAATTGCGATGCGGGCCGCCTCGGTCAATTGTTATCCAATCTACTTGGCAACGCGCTGACACATGGAGCCGACAACTCGCCTGTCCGGGTGCGGGCTGCCACTGAGGGTGGCATGTTCACGCTGTCTGTCGCCAATATAGGGGAAACAATTACCCCGGCCGCACTGAAGCAGATGTTTCAACCATTTTTCCGGGGCGGCGTCAGACCAAGTCAGCAAGGACTGGGCCTGGGACTCTACATCGTTTCAGAAATTGCCCGCGCTCATGGTGGTGCAATGACGGCTGTGTCAGAGGCACACGAAACACGGTTCACCTTCCGGATGCCGTTACAAAAATCTTGAGATATGCATCGGCCGGGTTTGGCGGGGAGTGGAACGGCTGCCTCAAACCCGCCCCCTCCAACCGGCGGCCTTTGCAAAAATCCGGAAGTCAGGCACCACACGCAGCGTGCCAGCACCCTTGGAAACTCACCATCTCGACCCGCTCTTCGCCGAGCTGACCAGCCTGCGTGGCGTGGGCGGGGCCTTGGCCAAGCTCATGGCGAAGGCCATCGGTGGGTCCAGGGTGATCGATCTGCTGTTCCATATCCCGGAATCCTACCTCGATCGCCGAGAACGCAGCAGCATCGCGGCGGCGTTGCCTGGCCAGATGGTGACACTCGAGGTCGAGGTGGTGCGCATCACACCGCCCGACACGCCCCGCCAGCCCACCAAGGTGGCGGTGTCCGACGCCAGCGGCTTCTGCGACCTGGTGTTCTTTCGCGCGTTCCCCCGCGGCAAGCTCGGCCTCGGCGCCCGCGTCCTGATCGCCGGCAAGATGGACGACCGGCGCCAGATGGCGCATCCCGACCACATCGCGCCCATAGGATCGCCCGAGCAGTTTCCCGGCATCGAACAGGTCTGGCCGCTCACCGCCGGCCTGTTCGCCTGGCATCTGCGCAAACCGGTGGCCGAGGCGCTCTCTCGCGTTCCCGCCGGCCTGCCGGAATGGCACGACGAAACGCTGCTGGCCCGCGAAGGCTGGAAAGGCTTCGCCGAGTCGTTGGCCGCCTTGCAGACCCCGACCACCCTCCCCTCGCCGCTCGACCGCAAGCGCCTGGCCTATGACGAACTGCTGGCCGGCCAGGTCGCGTTCGGGCTGATGCGTCAACGGGTGCGCGAACGCCCAGGACGCGCGCTGGTGGGGGACGGCCATCTGCGCGCCCAGGCGCTGGCCGCCTTCGGCTATGAAATGACCGCGCATCAGGCGCGGGTGATGGCGGAAATCGACGCCGATCTCGAAGCCCCCCATCGCATGCTGCGCCTGCTGCAAGGCGACGTCGGCTCCGGCAAGACGCTGGTCGCCATTCTGGCCATGCTGCGTGCGGTGGAAGCCGGCGGCCAGGCCGCCATCATGGCGCCGACCGAAATTCTCGCCCGCCAGCACGCCCGCACGCTGGAGCGCATTTCCCCGGTGCCCGCCGCCCTGCTCGCCAGCACCGTCACCGGCAAAGCGCGCGCCCGCACCCTTGCAGGCTTTGCCGACGGTTCGATCAAGCTCGCCGTCGGCACCCACGCGCTGGTGCAGGACAGTGTCGCCTTCGCTGATCTCGCTCTCGCCGTGATCGACGAGCAGCACCGCTTCGGCGTCGACCAGCGCCTGCAGCTTGGTGCCAAAGGCGAAATGACCGACGTGCTGGTGATGACCGCAACCCCCATCCCGCGCACCATGCTGCTGACGCAATGGGGCGAGATGTCGGTCAGCCGGCTGGACGGCAAACCCGCCGGCCGCAAGCCGATCCGCACCTCCATCCACCCCGTCTCGGCGCTGGCGGAGGTGAGCGATGCGGTGGCACGGGCCATCGACAGCGGCGCCTCGGTCTACTGGGTGTGCCCGATGGTGAGCGAAAGCGAGGTGGTCGACCTCGCCGCCGTCGAGAACCGCTTCGCAAGCCTGACCCCACGCTTCGGCGCCAAGCTCGGCCTCGCCCATGGCCGCCAGGACTCGGGGGTGCGCGAACAGGCGCTGGCGGATTTCGCCGCCGGGCGAACCAGGCTGCTGGTCGCCACCACCGTCATCGAGGTGGGCGTGGATGTGAAGCAGGCCACCGTCATTGTGGTCGAGCAGGCCGAGCGCTTCGGCCTCGCCCAGCTGCACCAGTTGCGCGGCCGCGTCGGCCGCGGCGATGCCGCCAGCTACTGTTTGCTGCTGTATGACGAGCCGTTGAGCCATACCGCCCGCCAGCGCCTCATGCTGCTGCGCGACACCGAGGACGGGTTTCGCATCGCCGACGAGGATTTCCGTCTGCGCGGCGGCGGCGACCTATTGGGCACCCGCCAGTCCGGTTTGCCCGGCTGGCGGGTGGCCAACCCCGAGACCGATGAAGGCCTGCTGCACATGGCCGGGCGCGATGCGCAGGTGCTGTTGCATCATGACCCAAATTTAAATTCCGCACGTGGCCGCGCAATCCGCCTGTTGCTGCGATTGTTCGGCCTGCACGAGGCGTTCCGCACCTTGCACTCCGGCTGAACTCACGTCATCACGAATGGGTTACGGACTGGAGCGTTGCGACCATGTCGGCCCTCATTGAAATATCAGGCCTTTCCAAACGGTTTGGCGGTTTCCAGGCAGTCGACAACGTCTCGTTCGACGTGGCCCGCGGCGAGGTGCTGGGCTTTCTCGGCCCCAACGGCGCCGGCAAATCGACCACCATGCGCATGCTGGCAGGGTTCATCACGCCCACCGCTGGCCGCGCCCGCATCTGCGGCTTCGATGTCGCAACTCAAGGTGTCGCCGCTCGCCGCCGGCTGGGCTACTTGCCCGAGGGTGCACCGACTTATCCCGACATGCTGGTGCGCGACTTCCTCGCCTTCACCGGCCGCATCCGCGGCTATTCCGGCGGCGAGCTATGGGACCGGGTGGAGCACGCCATCGGCCTCACCACCTTGCAAAGTGTGCGGCTGCAGCCGATCGAAACGCTGTCCAAGGGCTTCAAGCGCCGCGTCGGCCTCGCCCAGAGCCTGCTGCACGACCCCGACGTGCTGGTGCTGGACGAGCCGACCGACGGGCTGGATCCCAACCAGAAGCACGAGGTCCGCGCCCTCATCGCACAAATGGCGCCGCGCAAGGCGATCATCATCAGCACCCATATTCTTGAGGAGGTGGACGCCGTGTGCACTCGTGCCATCGTCATCACCGGCGGCCGCGTGGTGGCCGATGCCACGCCGGCGGAGCTGGAAAAGCTGCATCCCTCGCATCGGCTGGACGACGTGTTCCGCCAGCTCACCACGAAGGCCGCCTGAACCATGCGGGCGACTTTCATCGTGGCGCGCCGTGAGCTCGCCAGCTATTTCGCAACCCCCGTCGCGGTCGTGTTCATCGTCATCTTCCTCGCCCTGCAAGGTGCGCTGACGTTCAACCTCGGCAATTTCTTCGACCGCAACCAGGCAGATCTCGGGCCTTTCTTCAACTTCCTGCCCTGGGTTCTGCTGCTGCTGGTGCCAGCACTCACCATGCGGCTCTGGGCCGAGGAACGCAGGCTCGGCACGATCGAACTGCTGCTCACTCTGCCGATTACCCAGGGCCAGGCCGTGCTTGGAAAATTTCTTGCAGCCTGGGCGTTCTGCCTGCTCGCCTTGCTGCTGACGTTTCCGTTCATTATCACCGTCAACTATCTCGGCCACCCCGACAACGCGGTGATCGCCTGCGGCTATCTCGGCGCCTTCCTGGTGGCCGGCTGTTTCCTGGCCCTCGGCGGCGCGGTCTCGGCCTCCACCAAGAACCAGGTGATCGCCTTCGTGCTGGCGGTCGCCTTCTGCTTTCTGGTCACCGTCACCAGCACCCCGCTGGTTACCGATTTCCTGGCCCGCTCCACGCCAATCCTTGCCACCATCGCCCGCCGCGTGGCCGTGGCGGAGCGATACCAGTCCATGACCCGAGGCGTGATCTCGTTGCGCGACTTGATCTACTTCGCCTCGTTCATCGGCTTCTTCCTGTTCGTCAACACGGTCGTCGTCGACCATCGCCGCGCGGATTGATCCATGACACGTCTCTGGTCCTCCCTCCTCGGCGTGCTCGGCCTGCTGGTTCTGCTGGTCGGCATCAACGTTCTCGCGGAAACCCGCCTCGCCTCGGTGCAATACGACGCCACCGCCACCAAAATTTATACGCTCTCGCCCGGCACACGCTCAATTCTGGCAGGCCTGAAGGAGCCGATCACGCTGCGGCTCTATTACTCTGCCAGCCTCGGCAGCCGGATCGCAGCCTTCGGCGCACAGGCTGACCGCGTGCGTGAAATGCTGCGCCAGTTCGCCCAGTTGGCGCCCGGCAAGATCAACCTCGAATTTCGTGACCCCGAGCCGTTCAGCGAAACCGAGGACCGGGCGCTGGCCTATGGCCTACAGGGCGTGCCGCTCGAACAGGGTGGCGAGCGGGTGTTCTTCGGTCTGGCCGGCTCCAACCTGCTCGACGACGAACGCGCCATCGCCTTCTTCCAGCCGGACCGCGAGCGTTTCCTGGAATACGACCTCGCCAAGCTGGTCTATGACCTGTCGAACCCGAAGCGCCCCGTGCTCGGCGTCATGAGTGCGCTCAAACTCGATGGCGACCCGCAGGCCATGATGATGCGCATGCGCGGCCAGCAGGCGCCCGGCGGCGATCCCTGGGCCGCGATGATGACTTTGCGCCAGAGCTTCACCGTAAAACCCGTCGCCACCGACGTCTCGGCCATCGACCCCGACATCCAGGTGCTTCTGGTCGCCCATCCGCAGAACCTGTCCGATGCCACGCTCTACGCCATCGACCAGTTCGTAATGCGCGGCGGCCGCCTGCTCGCCATGGTCGGTCCCAACAACGAGACACTCGGGACGGACCCACAGACCGGCGCCCCCCCGGCGGTCGTGTCCAGCGACCTGCACAAGCTGTTCGCCGCCTGGGGCATCGAATACGATCCGAACAAGGTGGTGGGTGACCTCACCGGCGCCTGGAAAGTGCGCGCCAACAGCGGCGGGCGACAGGATTCGGTGGATTACGTCGGTTACTTCAGCGTCCGCGCCGGCATCAACCACGACGACCCCGCGACGGCCGATTTGCAGGAGATCACGCTCGCCAACCCCGGATTCCTCACCAAAAAACTTGGCTCGGACATCACGCTGACGCCCCTGCTGACCAGCAGCGACCATTCCGAGGTGCTGCCCGCCGAGCTCATCCGCAACAATCCCAATCCCGCCAAGATCCTGGCCGACTTCAAGCCAGACGGCGAACACCACATTCTCGCCGCCCGTGTGCGAGGCGTATTGCATTCGGCCTTCGACAAGGCGCCGGAAGGGTCCAAGGAGCCATACAAGGCGGAAACCGACGGCCCTGCCAACATGGTCATTATCGCCGACACGGACATGCTGTCCGACCGGTTCTGGACCCGCACCAGCGAGTTTTTCGGCCAGTCCGATCCCACGCCCTTCGCCGACAACGGCGGCTTCGTGGCCAATCTCGCGGGCACGCTGGCCGGCGGCGACGCACTGATCGGCCTGCGCGGCCGCGGCACGGTGGCGCGCCCGTTCGAAGTGGTCGACCGGATGCAGCGTGACGCCGAAGCCCACTACCGCCAGACCGAACAGACGTTGACCGCCCATCTCGACGAAACCGTCAAGAAGATCGCTGATCTCCGTGGCGGGCGAGACGGCAGCAACAACGCCGCACTGAACGAGGCCCAACGCACCGCCATTGCCGACCTGCAAAAGGACATGCTGTCCACGCGCACCAAGCTGCGCACCGTGCAGCTTGACCTGCGCCGCGACATTTCCCGCCTGCAGAACAACCTGCGCCTGTTCGATATTGTTCTGGTGCCAGTCGTGCTGCTGGTGCTGGCCGTGCTGCTGGCCCTCACCCGAACCACGCGCCGCCGGAGGGTCCGGACATGAGGGCGCGCACCGCCATCAGCTTGATCTTGCTCGGCGCTCTCGTGCTCGGCGCCGCCGTCATGCTGCGACCGTCGGACGATCAAAACCCCGCAGGCGCCGGTCAGCTGGTCTTCCCGGGCCTGGCCGCAAATCTGCCCAAGGCGACGCGGATCTCGATCAGCGCGTCGGGTAAGCAGTCCACCCTGGTGCTGAAGGGCGACACCTGGGGACTGGAGGAGCGTGATGGCTACCCCGTGCTTCCCGCCAAGTTGCGCGAGCTGCTGGCCGGTTTGGCCGAGCTCAAGCTGGTCGAGCCGCGCACCGCGGACCCCGCCCAGTTTGGCCGCCTCGGTGTCGATGACCCCAAGGTCGCCGGCAGCACGGCCGCCGAGCTCAAGGTGCAGGATGCGAGCGGCACGCAGATGGTCGATTTGCTGCTGGGCCATCGCAGGACTCGCTCGCAAGGCGGCCTGCCCGAGGCTGTCTATATTCGCAAACCCGCCGAAACGCAGTCCTGGCTCGCCGAGGGCCAGGTGCCCGCCGACGGCGACCCGCAATCCTGGCTGGTGCGCGACCTCACGGATATTCCGCCCGAGAAGATCGCCAAGATGGTGGACGTCAGAGGCGACAGCACACTGACCTTCACCAAGGACGGCGATAGGCTCGCGTTGAACCCGCCTGCCCCGTTCAAGCTTGACGAATACCACCTGGACGAAACCGCCCGCGCGCTGTCCGGCCTCACGCTGGTCGATGTCAAGGCCGGCAAGCTGCCCGGCACCGCCTTGGGCAGCTCCGCCTACACGACGACGGACGGATTGATCGTCACGGTCAGCCTGTCGAAAGACGGCGCCATATTATGGGCTGCCATCGCTGCCACCGGCAAAGGCGCCGAGCCTTATGCCAGGCTGGCAAATTGGGCTTTCCAGATCTCCGACTGGCGCGAGAAGGCGCTGCTGCCGACGCTGGCAGAGCTGAAAGCGGCCGAGCCGGAAAAAACCCCAACCCCGACCGCACCCGTCGCACCCCCCGCCGCCGAGCCACCCGCCGAACCCGCGCCTCCCAAGTGAGCCGCGAATACCCCGCCCGGCCGCTGGTCGGCGTTGGGGTTGCGGTACTGCGTCCCGGCCAAGTGCTGTTGGCTCGCCGTGGCAACCCGCCCAACCAGGGTGCCTGGAGCCTGCCCGGCGGCGCCCAGCGGCTCGGCGAAACCGTGGAACAGGCGGGCCGGCGCGAGCTCGCGGAAGAAACCGGCCTTGTCGTCAGCGACTTGCATCTGGCAGCGGTGGTGGACAGCATGACGCCTGACAGCGAGGGCGGACTGCGCTTCCACTACACGATCATCGACTACGCCGCCCGCTGGCAGGGCGACACGGCCCGCGCCGGCGGCGACATCACCGAGGTGCTCTGGGCCGATTTCGATGGGCTGGAACAATACGAGCTATGGAGCGAGGCCTATCGTGTGATCACGGCGGCCAGAAAGCTGCTCGGTCTCTGACGGTTGCGATGTAACGTTTGCGCGGCGCCCGAGACGACGGGGTGCTGCCCCCGCGCAGAGAGACAATTTGGCGCCCGTTTTTGGAGAATCATCATGCGTCTCGTATCGCTGCTTCGTCGTTCCGCTGTCGCGGTCGCGTTGCTCGCCTGCTCGCTTGCGACCGCCCACGCCGCGACCGAGGCACCCTTCACCCATGACGGCTTCGTTGCAGCCCAGTCCCAGGGCAAGCCGATCCTGATCGAGGTGGATGCCAGCTGGTGCCCGACCTGTGCGCAGCAGCGGCCGATCCTCGCCAAGCTCAAGGAGGACCCGGCTTTCGCCGACTTGCAGATCCTCAAACTCGATTTCGATACACAGAAGGCGGATTGGTCGGCCCTGGGCGTGCGGATGCAGAGCACGTTGATCGTGTTCACGGGCGCCGCCGAAAAGGGGCGTTCGGTGGGTGACACAAACGCCGCCTCGATCCGCGCGCTGCTCGAAAAATCGCACTCCTGACCGCCTGGCATCGCTGAGAATGATCGCGTCCTGGGCCAGCATCGGCTTCGGCTTCGTTGCAGGCGTACTTTCCATCCTGTCGCCCTGCGTGCTGCCATTGCTGCCCATGGTGTTCAGCTCGGCCGCGACCGCGCATCGCTTCGCCGTGGTGGCGCTCGCGGCGGGGGTAGTGGCGTCATTCGTTGCCGTCGGCCTGTTCGTGGCCACCATCGGCTTCGCGATCGGGCTGGATGGCGACTGGTTCCGCACTTTCTCCGCGGTGCTGCTTGGCCTGCTCGGCATAGTGCTCCTGAGCACGCTGCTGCAGACACGGTTTGCTGTCGCTGCCGGCGGGATCAGCAACGCCGGCAGTCAGCTGATCGGACGCTTCACACCGCAAGGCTGGTCTGGCCAGTTTCTGCTGGGCGTGCTGCTCGGCGCGGTCTGGAGCCCCTGCGTCGGACCAACCCTGGGAGCGGCCTCGGTCCTGGCCGCCCAGGGACGTGATCTTCTGGGCGTCGCAGCCGTGATGATCGCATTCGGCGTCGGCACGGCGGTGCCGCTGCTCGTGGTCGGCGCGCTGTCCCGCCAGGTGCTGCAACGCTGGCGGGGGCGCATGATGCAGGGGGCCAGGACAGGTAAGCTGATCCTGGGCGGCGGGGCGCTCACCGTCTCAGTGCTGATCCTGTCCGGCTTCGACCGTGTGCTGGAAACCGCCCTCGTGACCGCCTCGCCCGACTGGCTCACCAACCTCACAACGTACTTCTAGAGCGGGATGGCGTCTGATATGCAACATCATCCCACCCTAGCTCTTTGTTTTATCGCGTGATTCAGACCTTTCGGTGATTCCACCTTCGGTCATCAAGCTTTAGCCGCCGGAGTACCGCGCCAGCATCTCGCGCAGCGGGGCGGCTCCCGGATTGGTGCCGTCATGCGATATCACCAGCTGTTGGGCGGCCATCGGCTTGCCGTAGTAAGCCTGGTTCCAGTCGCTTTTGGTGCTGATCAGGCTGCCGTCCAGCGAAATGCCGGCGAACAGGCCGCGCGTCTTGGCGAAAGCCACGATATCCGCCCGCAACGCTGCCGTCGTCGCGCCCTGGATGCCGGCGCCGTACGCCGCCACCGCCACCGAGGCATCGCCGCCGATCTTGAACTGGCTGTCGAGCAGCGCCTGCAGCCCCTTGTCGGTTAGCACGATGAACACGATCTCGGCGTCCTGCACCCCGATCTGGAACCCGATGCTGCCGCTGCCCAGCGAATAGAACGCGGGGTTGCTCCAGCCATCGGCGCTGCGCCCGGCCATCACGCAGCCGCCGCCCTGGCCGCCCAGGATGAAGCCCGCCTTGAACACCTGCGGACAGACCAGAATGCCTTTCGCGCGCTGCAGCAGGCTGCGCGCGT
The DNA here is from genome assembly GCA_025352665.1 of Rhodospirillales bacterium. Classification (GTDB taxonomy): domain Bacteria; phylum Pseudomonadota; class Alphaproteobacteria; order Acetobacterales; family Acetobacteraceae; genus CAIQQQ01. Next base: position 28,845 of record JANXSM010000060.1, read on the forward strand.
CAGACGCCTGGTCGCCGCTGAACATCTCCTGAACCGTGAGCGTCGCCCGGTCCACCAGCGTCTGCTGGTCGGCCGGCGACGGCTGGGCGCAGGCGGCGAGCAGCAGCGTCAGGGCCATCAGCTTGGTGGCGAGGAAGCGTTTCATACAACTCTCCAGATCGGACCAAGCCTTGTTTGGCATTTTGCATCGTGACCGAGCAAGCAGCTCACCCCAAGGGCATGGTGTTGACACACACCACACGCCATCCGCCGGCCAATCGTTCCATCCGGGTGAGCGAAAGGTTCTGAACCGACAGATGCAGCGCGTTGTCGGCTGCGATCCCGAGCGCATGCGCCACCGCCGCCCGGATGGCGCCACCGTGGCTCACGATCACGACGTCCTCGCCGTCATGCGTAACCGCCAGCCGCTCCAACGCGGGCCCGACGCGGGCGATGACCTCGGCCATGCTTTCGCCGCCCGGCGGCCGTTCGTCGCCAGCGAGCGGCCAGAATGGATGCGCGGGCGACTGCAGGTGCTGCGGCAGATCGGCATGCGGCAGGCCCTGCCAGTCGCCAAGATGCTGTTCGCTGAGATCAGGCTCGATCGTCGCGACCGGCAGCGGCTCACCCGCGTCTTCGATCGCCGCATCGTAGCCGGCGCGGCGGATGGCCTCGGCGGTGCGAATGGTGCGCGACAGCGGCGTGGTCACCCAGTGCGCCGGCCGCGGCAGCGTGCGTGCCAGCAGCTGATAGGTCGGCACCTGGGATTGCAGCGTATGCGGGCATAGCTCCACGTCCATGGTGCCATACAGCACGGCGCGCGCGTTCTCCTCGACAAGGGCGTGGCGGATCAGCCAGAAGGCGGTCATGGGGTCACTCTCCGATAGACAGCAGCGCCCCGCGGGTGCGGGCCACCTGGAATTGCCGCCGGAATAACCAGGCGGCCGCGATCAGCCAAACCACGTTCAGCGCAAAGGCCCAACCAAGTTCGCCCCAGTCGATAACGCCCGTCAGCAGTGCCGCGCGCATGCCTTCGAACACGTGACTGGCCGGCACGATGAAAGCGATCGGGCGCACCACCGCGGGCAGCGCCGAGACAGGGTAGAACACCGCCGCAAAGGGCGTGATGCCGAACAACACCGACCACGCCAGCGCCTCCGCACCGGCCCCATGGCGCAGGATCAGGCTGACCACGGCGAGCGCCACCGACCAGCCCAGGATCATGAGATTGAGGAAGAACAGCACCAGCACCGGCCCCAGGGCGAACATGTTGAACGCATAAAGCGCCCAGGCCAGCAGGGCGGCGGGGATAACGCCTGCCATCATGCGCAGGAACGACATGCAGATCAGCGCTGCCACCAGCTCGCCCGGCCGTAGCGGGCTTACGAACACATGGCCCAGATTGCGCGACCAGATCTCCTCCAGAAAGGTGATCGACATGCCCATCTGGCTGCGCAGCGAAACCTCCCACAGCAGCACGCCCCCGATCAGCGCACCGCCGGCAAGAGCTGCTGGCGAGCCGGTGCGCGTGGCCAGGAAACTCGCCGTAAACCCCCAGATGCACATCTGCAGGACCGGCCAGTACATCAGTTCGACCAGCCGCGGCCAGGACCTGCGGAACAGCGCCAGATGGCGGAACATCATCCCCCAGATACGGCGGGCAGAGGCAGAAAACCCGCTCATTTTGCGCCCTGGGTCTGCGGATGCGCGCGGTCGCGGGCGATATCGAGGAACACCTGCTCCAGGTCGTCGCGGCCGTAGCGCACCAGCAGTTCGTCCGGCGTGCCGCGATCGACGATGCATCCCTTCTTGAGCATGAGCACATCGCTGCAAAGCCGCTCGACCTCGGCCATGTTGTGGCTGGCCAGCAGAATGGTACAGCCGGTCTCGTCTCGGTACCGCTCAAGCCACCCGCGCACGAGATCGCCGGTGTCGGGGTCAAGACTTGCGGTCGGCTCGTCCAGCAGCAGCACCTCTGGCCGGTTGATCAGCGATTTCGCCAGCGCGACCCGGGTCTTCTGGCCCGCCGACAGCTCGCCCGCGGCCCGGTCCAGCAACGCCTCCAGGTCCAGCTCGGCCGCCAGTTCCGCGATCCGCCGCGCCACTTGCCGCACATTGTACAGATGGCCGTAGACCTGCAGGTTCTCGCGCACCGTCAGCCGGTGGGGCAGGGCGACATAGGGCGAGGAGAAATTCATCCGTGCCAGGGCGGCGAACCGGTCACGCGCCATGTCATGGCCGAGGATGCGGATCTGCCCGGAAGTAGGGATCAAAAGCCCCAGCAACATGGCGATGGTGGTGGTTTTGCCCGCGCCGTTGCCGCCAAGCAGGCCCAGTGTACGGCCGCGCTCCACCTCGAAGTCGATCCCATCGACCGCGATCGTCTCACCATAGGACTTGCTGAGCCGCGTGACCGTGATTGCCTTCATTTGAGGCGATTAGGCCGCCACGCGATCGACGCCAAGGGGGTTTATGTCATGACAGTTGCCCGGCGCGGTTAAGGCCAAGCCTCTCACATCATTCCGCCATGCAGCGGACGGGCGCCAGCCTGGGCGACGGCGCGGCCGGAAAACAGGGTGATCCCGTTGGCGCCGCCCCAGAGCAAGGCCTGGGGCGTGTCCGTGTCAGTCAGCACGAGACTGCCCGCATGCGCCCGCAATTCGCCAAGATTATGGGTGGCGAGGTCGGCTGACCAGCGCAGCCTCATGAAGTCGACGCCGATCTGTTTGAACGAGAACACCGGCAGCAGATCGGTTGTCATGCTCCGCAAGGTGATCCGATAGCCGCGCGCCTGGGCGAAGTCGCGGGCAAACAGGAAGGCGGCCGGATCGGCAAGCAGGTCGTCTGGCAGCACATCGATCATCACCTGGCCGCGCAGGATCTGCGGCACCGCCTCGTCAAAGCGGAGGAACTCCGACGACAGCACCGAGCTGACGTTGAGGTTCAGCGCGAACGGCCCCGCCCCGTTGAGTTCGGATTGAGCGGCCAGTAAAGCCAGCATACGCCGGTCGAGCGTGCGGGTCAGCCTGCGAAACAGCCAGGGGTCGGCGCGCGCGGAGTGCTCGGGGTCAAGGCTTGCCGACAGTTCGGAAATCGAGAGGTAGCGCTTCTCCCACCTCAGCCGAAAGCTGCCGTCCGGCAGCCGCGCACAGATCTGGCGGCGGCGGGCGAACCGGGCGACATCGGCGCGGCTCAGCCGTGCCTCAAACGTCGCCAGGGCGGTGATGTCGAGCGGCGGTGCCGGCGGCGGCGGCAGCGGCAGCTGCTCCGTCCGGTTGAGGATGGTCTCGGTCAGCGTCAGCAGACGGCCGGCATCCTGCGGCAGGATCAGATTCTCCCACAGCGGGCTGCGGGCCGACTGCCGGGCCTCGGCCGGTGAACGTTCCTCCTGGTCGAACAGCTGCAGGATGGCGGTGCGGCTCGCGCTCAGCGCCGCTTCCGCCTCACCGCGCCAGACCACGACAATATCGGTGGTCGGCAGCTCGAACAGCCGGGCGCGGTCGGCGTTGGCCAGCGGCTCCAAAGCGGATTTGGCCATCCGCAGATGATGCGGGCGCAGCCGGTCCGGCGGCAGGTGCGACAAATGCAGGATGCACGCGCGGCGGGCGATGCCTGCGGTGACGCATTCGGCGATCAGTGCTGCCAGGCGCAACGTCTCCTGCTGCCCCGCTTCGGCCGCATCGGGCCGCGGCTCGCGCCGCCGCAAAGTCGCCCCAGACGCATGGTTCACGGCCGAGTTCATGCCATGAGCTCCGCCGGCCGCTCGCAGTGCGGGGTGGAGAGAGGCTGATGCGCCGCGGGCATGTGAAGCGGCGGGGCCGCCGGGGGCGTGTGGAGCGGCGGGGCCGCCGCGTTAAGCAGGGTGTGATTGCCGCAGCCGGACCGTCCGGCAATTCCGGTGGCAGCGGCACGCTCGATGCATTGGCGCAGGGTGCAGCCCGGTGCCTGCGGACAGGCCACGATGCGTGAAGCGCCCAGCATGGCATCCACATGCCGACCCTGGAACCGGCGAATGCCGCGCGCCAGGCCCCATCGCACGGCGGCCTCGGTCTCTGCCCGCTGCAGCACAATCCGATCAGGGTCGATTTCGAGGATGGCGGCATCCACCTGCCGCGCATCCTCGCCGGCCAGATCCGGCAGCCGCGGCGACCAGTCGAGCTTCAGCAGATCAGGTTGCCAGCCGCCCGGCCGCGAGATCAGCAGGGCGAGGTGGGAGACGCCGTCCAACACCAGGAAGTGCCCGGCCTCGGCGATGCGCGCCCTTGCGCGGGCGAAGCTGGCCGGGTCGGCTGCAGCCTCGATAAGACTGACCTCGACGCCCACCCGTATCCCGTGCCGCTGCGAGGCAGCGACAAACTGGCTGTAGCCCTGCGACAAAATTCCCGGCAACGTCAGGTTGACATGCAGTGCGGTGCGCCGCCGCGCGCTGTCCGGTCCACCCGAAGGCGGCTGCGAAGCCGCCATCGGTTCAGCCGCATCGAGCGGTCCGCCACGCCCTAAGGCGGCCCCCAGGATTTGAAGCATCCGCGCATCCAGACGTGTGGCGAGGTGGCGGAACAGGAACGGGTCGGTGGCGACATGCCCCGCCATGGTGATGCGCGCTTCCAGCGCTGCGATCGAGAATGTGACCTCGCAGTAGATCGGCACCAGCGCGTTGTGCGATGCGCCAGGGGCCGGCAGAATGATGGCGGTCTGCCGCTGCATCAGGTCGCTGATCGCCGATGTCGTGACCAGCGAGCCGATCACGTCGACCAGGCCGGTCTGCTCCACGGGCTCGTCCTCGACCCCGGCATTGGGGGAGCTCGGCGCGGGCATTGCGATGTAGCGCAGCAGCTGCTCACCCTCCTGCTCCAGGCGCCACAGCGACACGATACGCAGCGGATCGGCGGCGTCGACCCGCAGCAGGCGGGCCAGGATCTGCGGCAGGGCTTGCGGATCGGCGGTCGTGGCGCGCAGCTGGGCCGCAGCGATGCCCGGTGGCGCCGCTGTTAACGCATATGCAGCCGCGCCAGGCGATGCCGCGGGCGAAGCGGCCGGGATGGCGCCGCGGCAGATCAGCACGAGATCGCCGGAGGCGCGGACAAAAACCTGCCCGTCGTGGCGGGAGGCTGTGTCCATCAACAATGCGCGGGCGATACGGCGGTGGTGCGGCCGCGGCGCTGGTGGTGGCATGCGGGAGAAATGCAGCACCAGAGCCATCCGGCCGGCCGGATGGCGCAACGCGCGCTGTGCCGCGTCCAGCAACTGCCGGTCATTTGCCGCCAGCTGCGCCTCGACCAGGCGGGAGTCTGCGACGTTCATGCCTGCTGCCATGTCCTTCTCGGTAAAGAAGCCCCTGATCAGGGAAGCCTTCTCGTCGATCCAGGCCCGAAAATCCGGAAACCCGCAAAATCAGGATGGCGATGAGGCGTTACCGAAAAGTTACTACGTGGTATCAGTACAACCCCTTATGGAACCATGAATCGGGGTCCTAGCTTGCGCGTCCCCATCAGCGGCGCTAGCGGTAGGACATGGACGAAACTTTAGGCTTCCCCCGCCAGATCTTCCCGGCCCAGCATCCATCGGACCAGACTGCCTCGGGCCAGGTTCCGGGGGGCCGGTCCGGCCCGGAGCCGGAGGTGCTGAGTGCGGCCGTCCGCAGGCTGTCGCATGCAAGCGTGCTGGTGGTCGGCGATGCGATGCTCGATCGCTACGTTCATGGCAGCGTTACCCGCATCAGCCGAGAGGCGCCGGTGCCGGTGCTCGCCGTCGAGCGCGAGGTGGCGGTGCCCGGGGGCGCCGGCAACGTGGTGCGCAATCTCGGCGCCCTCGGCGTGGCCGTGGCCTTTGTCTCCGTGGTCGGCGACGACCAGGCCGGTTCCGACCTCACAGGACTGATCGGCAGCCAGCCCGGCGTGGAGCCGTGGCTGCTGGTGCAGGGCAGCCGCACCACCACGCAGAAAACCCGCCTGATGTCGCAGGGCCAGCAGCTGCTGCGCACCGACCGCGAGGATGTCTCGCCGATCCACCCCAAGCTCGCCGAGCGGCTGCTGCGCATCGTGCGCGACGCGATGGCGGCGACCTCGGTGACCATCCTGTCCGACTACGGAAAGGGCGTGCTGTCGCGCAACATGCCGCAGCTGCTGATCGCCGCCGCGCGCGCCGCCTGCCGCCCGGTGATCGCCGACATCCACGACACCGATTTCTCCCGCTATGCAGGCGCCGACCTGATCCTGCCGACCCAACGCGAGCTGGAACGCATCGCGGGTTACCGCCTGACCACCGACGAGCAGGTCGCCGAGGCCGCCGCGGCCTTGCGCCATGCCCATCAATTTGGCGCTGTCCTGGTCAGCCGCACCGATGACGGGCTGAGCCTGGTAGCGGAAGGAGCTGCGTTGCATCTGGCTTTCGAACCTGCCGATTTCATCGATCCGTCAGGTGTTGGCGATACCACGATCGCGGCGCTCGGCGCGGGGCTTGCAGCTGGGCTGGAGCTGTCGCTGGCGGTGCGCATCGCCCATATCGCGGCGGGCGTCGCCATGGGGCGGCCTGGCATGGCGGTGGCACGCGAGGGCGACCTGCTGGCGGCGATCAGCCCGCAGGGCAGCGCGCTGCGCAAAGTGATGAGCCTTGAATCAGCCGCAGCCCGGCTCGAAACCTGGCGGCGCGACGGCGCCCGCTCCGCCCTGGCGCTCGGCGCCTACGACCAACTGAACGAAAGCCATGTCGCGGCCCTGCGCATCGCCCGCAACCGGTGCGACCGGCTGGTGGTGGGGCTGGAATGCGACGCCCCCGGCCTGGTGCAGCCAGAAGCGGTGCGCGCCGCCCAGCTCGCAGGCCTCGACTGCGTCGATCTCGTGGTGATGACCGACACCCGCACGCCGACCGACCTGCTGCAGGCGCTGCGGCCGGATCTGCTGTTGGGCGCCCATACCCAGCCCGGGGTCGAGCTACTGGCCGGCTGGGGTGGCAGTCTGCTCGAGGCCTAGAGCTTGATCGCTTCTGGTAGGCGAATCGATCAGGCTCTAGCCTTTTGTTTTAGCCAGCAATTTTATCGAACGGTTGGTTCAACCTCAGGCGATATTGCTCTAGCCTAACCAGGCGTGATCATCGGCGCGGGGGCGAGCGCGGGCCCCGGGGTAGGCACCGGAGCGGGTGTGGGCGCAGGTGTGGCAGCGGGAGCCGCAGGCCGCGTGGCGACCGCAGGTTCGAGCAACGGCGGTATCGGACTCACCACGATCGGTGCCGGCGTCGGCACTGGCTCGATCTTCTCCGGCTTCGGCGGCTCCGGCAGATTGACCGTGTAGTCGGGCACGATGCGCGCCTGGGTGCCGGCGATCACCAGAACATGCTGGCCAATCGGCAGCGACGTCACGTCCTGTTGGGTCACGCTGATCAGCTTGTCGTCGGATTTGCGCACGATGTACTCGTACGCAGTTGTGGCACCGGTTATCTTCTCGCTGGACCGGCCGACCAGCGAGCCGATCAACCCGCCGCCCAGCGCCCCCAGCGCCTGGGTGGCGCCACTGCCCGGCAAGGCGGAACCCGCGATCCCGCCGGCGGCCGCCCCCGTCAAGGCGCCGGTCGTGCCATCGTTGGTCACCCCCACGGCGCGCACGCCGACGATGACACCCTGATCCACCGCATTTGCCTTCTGCACCGCGCCGCTGTCATAGGCGTCGGGCGAGTAGCTCGGCTTGCACGCCGCCAGCGGCAACAGGCCCACGCAGAGCCCGGCCACCACGAGAAACTTCACCGCCATCGCGTCAGTCTCCGTTCCAACCGCCCGGCCAGAGCCAGCAGCGCCATCACGAACACCATGATGAGTGCCACCACCGCCAGGCTGAGGGCGGTGTTGTAGGTCGATTGCGCGAAGCTGAGCAAATATCCCAGTCCACGGCTGGATGCCACGAACTCGCCCACGATGGCGCCGGTGAAGGCGAAACCCACGGCCACGCGAAGGCTCGACAGCATGAGGGCCGCAACCGAAGGCAGATACACCTCGCGCAGCACCAGCCACCGCCCGCCGCCCAGGGTCCGCACCCGTTCGATCAGCCGGCGATCGACCCCGCCGACTGCCGAGAACACTGCGAAGAATATCAGCACCGCCACCAGCAGCAGCGCCAACGCGGCCTTCGACGCGATGCCGATGCCGAGCCAGATCACCAGCAATGGTGCCAGCACGATGCGCGGCACGGCGTTCAGCGCGCCCATCAAGGGCGCCAGCAGGATCTCGGCCGGCCGTGTTGCCACCGCCATCACCGCCAGCAGCGTGCCCACCACGACGCCGAGCACCAGGCCGATCATGGCAGCACCAAAGGTGGCGCCGATATGCGGCCACACCTCGCCGCCTGCGAACAGCTCGACCAGCGTGGCGCCGATCGCACTCGGCGCCGGCGCATAGAACGGGCTGACCAACCCCGCCCGCGCCGCCCATTCCCAGAACCCGAGCACTCCCACCACCGCCACGGTCTGGATCGTCCAGTCGGGAACCCGCCTCATGCCACCACCGCCGACAGATCGGCCCATAGCCGTGCCAGCAGCGGGCCGAACCGCGGGTCTGCGCGCACCGTTGCGAGATTGCGCGGCCGCGGCAGGTCGATCGCGTGGAAGGCTGCGATATGCGCGTCCGGCCCCGAGGAGAGCAGATACACGGCATCGGACAAGGCCAGCGCCTCCTCCAGATCATGCGTGACCAGCAGCACCGTGATCCCCTGCCCTTCCACCTGCACCAGCAGATCCTGCGTGATCCGATGCCGCACGATGGCGTCGAGCGAGCCGAACGGCTCGTCCATCAGGATCAGCCGCGGCGCCAGTGCCATGACCTGCGCCAGCGCCACCCGCTTGCGCTGGCCGCCGGACAGGCGCCCGGGAAACCGGTCCTCGAGCCCGGCCAGGCCCATCTTGCCCAAAAACGCGTCGGCGGTCCGGCCGCGGGTTGCAGCATCGATGCCGCGCGCACGCAGGCCCAACGCCACGTTGTCCCGCGCGGAGCGCCATGGCAGCAGCGCATCGTCCTGGAACAGGATGCCGATCTGGTCGCGCGGCACGCCAGCCGTGATCGTGCCCGCAAGTGCTGGCTGCAGGCCCATGACGGCGCGCAGGATGCTCGACTTGCCGGAGCCGGACGGCCCGACCAGGCTCACGATCTGCCCCGCCGCGACCGACAGATCGACGCCGCGCAGGATCGCCGCCCCGCCATAGCCGAGCGACAGGCCCTGGATCTCCAGCATCAGGCTGTCGCGATCGTCAGATCCAGAACCTGTTCGGCTGTGATCTCCGGCTTGATCAGGCCGATGAACTTCAGCGTCTCCGCCACCCGGTCGCAGGCGGCGGGGTCGATCACCGTGTTGAGGGGGAACAGCGCCGCGCGGTAACGGCCCAGCACCTCCTCGGTGAGCGGGATATCGAGCCCCGCCCGCAACGGGGCCGGCAGCGCGCGCACCGCCTCGGCCGGCGTCATGCGCTGCAGTTCGACGAGACCCTTGGTCAGCGCACGGCCGAGGGCGACCATTTCGTCGCGCCGCTGTCCCGCCTCCGCCTTGCGCACCGAGACGCCCATGAACTCGTAGCGCCCACCCAGCAGCCGGTTGGCATCGTCGGTCTCCATGAAGTTGACCAAGGCCTTGCCACCGGCGCGGACCACCAGGGTCAGCGAAGGCTCGTTGATCCAGGCTGCGTCCACCTGGCCCTGCCGCAAGGGTTCGAGAATATTCGGCCCGAGCGTGGCGTAATGCACCTTCGCGCCATCGGCGCCGGCTTTTTTCATCATGGCGCGCAACCAGCCTTCAGACGCGCTGCCCGGCGCCACCACGCCGACGGTGCGGCCTTCAAGATCCTTCAACTCGTTGATCTCGCTTGCCATCTTGGGCGCCACCGCCAAGGCGAACAACGGCAGCTTCGCCGTCGACAGGAAGCGTGTCACCGAAAGCCCCCGGCTCGTCGCCACCAGCACGTCGTCGAACGTGCTGGCGCCGTAATCGATGGCGCCGCCGACCAGCGCCTGCATCACTGCCGGACTGCCGCGCAGATTGACGATCTCGACGTCGAGCCCCTCGGCCTTGAAGAACCCGCCGGCCTGGGCCACCACGTACGGCGGCGCACACAGCAGCTGGCTGCAGAAACCCAGTTGCAGAACCTTCCCGGCCGCCTGCGCCGACCCGGCCACAAACGGCGCTGCCAGCGCCGGGGCTGCGGCACGCAGCATGTGCCGGCGACCGACCTTGGTCGGCTCGACTGCGACCAGCTCGACATCGGCAAAGCCATTTCCACAGCAATCCATAGTGATTTCCGATCCAATTCCCAGCACGTTATACGCTTAAGAAAGTGAATTTACCCCACCCTTTTGGAACGCCCATGCCAGCTTGCGTCATCACGGCGCGGGCAATATCGGGATAATCCGTACAGATCCCGTCTACTCCCCAGCCGATCAGGCGCGCCATGTCAGTGGCATCGTTCACCGTCCAGGGCGCCACGCGCAGCCCTGCCGCCTGCGCTGCGCGGATTTCGGCCTGTTGCAGTGTATGGGCCTGGGGCGCCCAGGTCGGTAGACTTGCTCGGGTGGGCCTGGGCATTGCTTCGATCTCGGCCATCACCGTGGCGAGCGTATCGGCGTTGGCTCGCTCGGTCAGCCAGGCCAGCGGCTGGTCCGGAGCGATCCGGCGCAGAAGGCGCAGGCCGCGCCAGTCGAACGAGCGCACGACCAGCCGATCGCGCGCATCCGCGGCGATGGCGGCTGCCAGCACCAGTTCCGCCATGCGCTCCGGCGCCACGGTGCGCCCCGGCTGCCGCGGATCGGTCTTGAGCTCCACGTCGAACAGCACGCCGCTGCCGGTGCTGTCGCGCAGCACGTCCTCCAACCGGGGAATCCGCGCGCCGTCGAAACCACGCTGGCGGTCGTAAGTCTGCGCCACACGGCTGCCGGGCCGGGCGCGACCGACATCATAGTGCCGCAACTCCGCCAGGCTGAGGTCTCGCACCAGCGGGCCGACACCGTCGAGCCAGCCGTTCGGGTCGCGGGTCAGATCGGGGTTCAGCACCGGGTCGTGCACGACGACGGCGACATCGTCGGCGGTCACGGCCACGTCGAGTTCAATGCTGTCAACGCCCAGCGCGAGCGTGGCCTTAAACCCCTCACTTGTGTTCTCGGCGAACAGGCCGCGCGCGCCGCGATGTCCCTGCAGCTCGAATATGCGCTCCATGACGGCCCCTTCTGCAAACCTCCCCTGCCTGCCACAGGTTGGCGCGCCTGTCGCGCTCGGGCATTATCCCGCCATGACAAACCGAATCCTCGGCGTGCTCGGCGGCATGGGTCCGCTGGCCAGCGCGCAGTTCATGTTGCGTCTCACGTTGCTGACGCCCGCTGAAACCGACCAGGAGCATATCCCGGCCGTGCTATGGTCCGATCCGCGCATCCCCGATCGCGGCCGTGCGCGCCAGGGCGGGCCAGACCCGCTGTCGGCGCTGATGGCCGGGATCGACGGGTTGCGCGCGGCCGGGTGCGGAGCGATCGCCATTCCCTGCAACACCGCGCATGGGTGGTACGACCGCATGGCCGAAAGGACCGGCCTGCCGATTCTTCATATCGTCGATGCAGCGGCCGCCCAACTCGCCCTGGTCGCACCCTCCGGCATCATCGGCGTGATGGGCACCGCGGCGACCCTGGAGATGCGCCTCTACCAGGACCGGCTTGAGGCGCGCGGCTGGCAGGTGATCACGCCGGACGAGCGGGAAATGGCCGAGCTGGTGTCGCCGGCCATCCTCGCGGTCAAGTCCAACCGGGTGGCTGCCGCCTACGCGCCTCTGGCCGAGATGGCGCAGCGCTTGGCCGCCCGTGGTGCGAAAGCGGTTGTGCTGGGTTGCACCGAGATCCCGCTGGGGCTGCAGGCCGGCCCGTCGCACACGCTGGGCGTATTGCTTATCGATACGATCGACGCGCTTGCGCTGGCCTCGATCGCCTGGGCGAAGCCGGCACTGGGCATAATCAAGCTGGAATCGACCGCCGCCTGAACCGGCGCGATGGCGGTGCGGTGGGATTTTCCGGCAATTTCTCACACGCCACAACTTGGTACAGCAGCGATTTGTGTCTTTGTGTGAGGAAATTGTTGAAATAACGACGCCATTGACCGTAGAGTGGCGCATTGCCCGATAATAGGGCTGTTTCCCGAAGTTCGTCTCATGAAACGGGAAATTACCTAGTTATAAAACAACCGGCAAACCAGTGTGACAGCCCCAAGGGGCGCGTGCCCCGGGCGCAATCCCCCGGCGTGACGGAAAGGCGAGGACTGAATGCGGTTTACGGAGATCGGCCAGCAGTTGCGGGCTTACCGACTTGAGTCCGGACTCCGGGCGGAAGAGATCGCGGCGCGGCTGGGGGTTTCGCGGGCGGCGCTGTATCGCTACGAAAAGGGCGAGGTGATCAAGCTCGACACCATCAAGCGCCTGGCCGAGCTGCTCAAGATATCCCCTCTGTCGCTGCTCGGCATCGGCGTCGAATATTACAACCGCCCGATCGGCTATCTCGAGCGCATGCGCCAGCTGGAGGAAACCGCCGACCAGCTGCTGCAGCTGCATGGCCCGATCTGCTACCTCACCACATCGGACAGTTTCGACGCAGCCCTCGCCGAGGCGTTCGACGAGGCGAACGAGCAATCGGGCGGTGACCGCGCCGCCATCCGAGCCACCACCGAGCAGGTGCTGGGCATCATGGCCGCCCGCAAGCGTATGTACGGCATGCGGCGCCCCGGCATCATCTGCATGATCCCGGTCTCCCGCCTGCAGCAGTTCCTTGAAGGCGGCATCGCCGCCGGCATGCCGTTGTCCGATCGTGCCCGGCGCATGTGCCGCCAGGTCGCCGCCGCCGAGGTGGAGAACATCGCCAACCTGATGGAAGCCGAACCCATGGGCCTGCAGTTCGGCCTGCTGCCGGTCACCGAGCCGACCGGGGGTTTCAAGATCCTGCGGGCGCGCGATCGCGCATCCCTCGCCGTCAATCCGTTCCGCATCGACAGCAATCCCACCTCTCCCTCCGGCGTCGCCATGATCACCGGCGCCGACGAGGCGATCGCCGCTCACCAGCGTGTGGCCGAGGCGCAGTGGCGTGAAGCGCTTAAGGGAGCCGCGGCCGCGGCGCGCGTGCGACAACTCATTGCAGCACACCCAGTCAGCTGAACAGGCATCCCCCTACTGTCGTCTGTACGGGTTGATCTCAGCCAACCGCGCGCCGATGCTACCGACATGACCGAAAAACTATTCCTGGATGATTCGTCCCTACGCGCCATGACCGCGACCGTGCTGTCCGCTTCCCCCGTGGCGATCGTGCTCGACCGCACGATCTTTTACGCCAGATCCGGCGGCCAGCCCGGCGATCGCGGCACATTGTCCTGGGACGGGGGCGAGCTCACCGTCACCGAGGCGGCCAAGGGCGAGGGCGAGACCGTGCTGCACGTGCCGGCTGAGGGCGCCCCGCTGCCGCCGGTCGGTGCCACCGTCACCGGCACCATCGATTGGGCCTATCGGCATCAGCTCATGCGCATGCACTCCGCCTTGCATCTGTTGTGCGCGGCCTTGCCGGGCGTATCGGTCACCGGCGGGCAGATCGGCGCCGAGAAATCCCGCCTCGACTTCGACATGGCCGAGCCCCCTGCCCGCGAAAAGCTGGAGGCCAGCCTCAACGCGCTGATCCAGGGCGACCATGCGATCAGCCATGAATGGGTGGAGGAGTCGGTGCTCGACACCAATCCCGCCCTTGTGCGCACCCTGTCGGTCAAGCCGCCGCGCGGCACCGGCCGGCTGCGCCTGGTGCGCATCGGGGCCGGCGAAGCCCCGGTCGACCTGCAGCCCTGCGGCGGCACCCATGTTGCGCGCACGTCCGAGATCGGCACCGCGCGCATCGTCAAGATCGAAAACAAAGGCCGGCAGAACCGGCGCATATCGGTGGAACTCGCCTCATGAAACCTCTCGTCTCGACGGAATGGCTGTCCGATAATCTCGGCGAGGTCCGCGTGTTCGACTGCACCAAATATTTACCGACCGAGCCGCGCGACGCGCAGGCGGAGTTCGCTTCTGGGCATATACCCGGCGCCGGGTTTTTTGATATCGATGCCATCGCCGATACCGACACCGACCTGCCGCACATGGTGCCCGCCCCCGGCCGCTTCGCACGCATGGTTGGCGAACTCGGCATTTCCAACACCACGCGCGTGGTGTTTTACGACCAGAAGGGCCTGTTCTCGGCCGCCCGCGGCTGGTGGATGATGGGGCTGTTCGGAAACGACCGCGCGGCCGTGCTGGACGGCGGCCTGCCCAAATGGGTGGCCGAGGGCCGCAGCCTGGAAGCCGGCGTGCCGCCGCGCGCCAAACCCGTGATCTTCCGCCCCGACCTGCGCGCCACCCGGCTGCGAGGGATCGGCGACATGCTTGACAACCTGACCCATAAATCCGAACTGATGCTCGACGCGCGTGCCGCCGGCCGGTTCGACGGCACCGTCGCCGAGCCCCGACCAGGCATGCGCAGCGGCCATATTCCGGGCGCCCGCAACCTGCCGATCGGCGATATCATGACAGCGAACCAGACCCTGCTGCCGCCCGACCAGCTGCGCGCCAAACTGGCAGCGCTCGGCGTCGACGGGTCGAAGCCCGTGGTCACCAGCTGCGGCAGCGGTGTGACCGCAACCGTGCTGACGCTCGCCATGGCGCGGGCGGGCCTGCCGCTTGGCGCCGTCTACGACGGTTCCTGGACCGAATGGGGCGCGCGCTCCGACACGCCTGTGGAGACCTGAGATGCCAGATGACGTGAAGCCGCCGGCCAACGGCAAAGACGCCCGGAAGCATGACTACACCACGCGCCTGTCCCACGCCGGCCGCGCCGGCACGCATGTCCACGGCTTCGTGAACCCGGCCGTGCATCGTGGCTCCACCGTGCTGTATCCCGACATGGCCGGGCGCAAGGCTGCCGGCAATCATCGGCTCGACCAGTATCTCGTCTATGGCGTGATGGGAGGGCCCACGCATTACGCCCTCGAGGACATGATCGCCGAAATCGAGGGTGGCACGCGCTGCCAGATCGTCTCGTCCGGCCTCGCCGCCGTCACCGTGCCGCTGCTTGCCTACCTCAAATCGGGCGACCACTGCCTGATGCCGGACAGCGTCTATGGCCCGGCGCGCACCTTCGCCGACGGCATGATGGCAGGCTTCGGCATCACCACCACCTTCTACGATCCCTGCATCAATGCCGCCGGCCTGCGCGCGCTGCTGCAGGCCAACACTAAGGTGCTGTATCTCGAAAGCCCCGGCAGCCACACGTTCGAGGTGCAGGACGTGCCGGCGCTGGCCGAGGTCGCCCACGCCCATGGTGCCAAGGTGCTGATGGACAACACCTGGGGCATTCACCACTTCCAGCCATTCACCCACGGCGTGGACGTGTCGATCCAGGCGCTGACCAAATATGCCGTCGGCCATTCCGATGTGATGCTCGGCAGCATCACCGTCAACGACGATGCGGAGTGGGAAACGGTGCGCATGGCCACACTGTCGCTGGGGCAGTTCGCCAGCCCCGACGATTGCTGGCTGGCGCTGCGCGGCCTGCGCACGATGGCGGTGCGCATGGCACGCCAGGAAAAATCCACGATCGAGGTCGCGGCCTGGCTGCAAAGGCAGCCGGAGGTGGCGCATATCCTTTACCCTGCCCTGCCCGGAGCGCCCGGCCATGACATCTGGAAGCGCGACTTCACCGGCGCCTGCAGTCTGTTCGCGATTGTGATGAAACCCGGTTTCAGCCAGGACGCGGTGTTCGCCATGGCCGACCGGCTGGAACTGTTTGGCATCGGCGCCAGCTGGGGCGGCTTCGAAAGCCTGGTGATGCCGAGCGGCACCACCGTTCCGCCGGGCAGCCTGGGCGTCGTGCGCTCCGCGGGCACCGGCCAGTTCGGCGGCGAAATCGTGCGCCTGCATATCGGGCTGGAAGCGCCGGAAGACCTCATCGCCGATCTGCGCCAGGCGATGGACGTGCTTCACTCCAACACCATCGGCGGTGCGATCGACTGATGCCCGACATCACCCAGATGCTCGATGCGATCAGCTTCGATGCCAACGGGCTGGTCGCGGCCATCGCCCAGCAGCATGATACCGGCGAGGTGCTGATGCTCGCCTGGATGAACCGCGACGCGGTCGCCGAGACGCTTTCGACAGGGCGCGTGTGCTACTGGAGCCGCAGCCGCGGCCGGCTGTGGCGCAAGGGCGAAAGCTCCGGCCAGACCCAGCGGCTCATCGACCTGCGCGTCGACTGCGACGGCGACACGCTGCTGGTTCTGGTCGAACAGACCGGCGTTGCCTGCCACACTGGCCGGCACAACTGCTTCTTCCGCGCCCTGCGAGACGATACGCTGGTGGAGATCGCAGCCCCCGAGGTCGATCCGGCCGAGCTCTATGGCTGACCCGATCCCGCTGACCGTGCTGACCGGCTTTCTCGGCGCCGGCAAGACGACGTTGCTGAACCTTCTGCTGAAGCGGCCGGAAATGGCCAGAACTGCTGTTCTCGTAAACGAGTTCGGTGAGATCGGGCTCGACCATCTGCTGATGGAGCCGGTCGACGGAGACACCATCCTGCTCGCCGCCGGCTGCCTTTGCTGCACCGTGCGCGGCGATCTGTCGCGTGCCCTGGCCAAGCTCGCCCCGCGCGTCGCCGCGGGCGAGATCGCACGGGTGATCGTGGAGACCACGGGTCTGGCCGACCCGACCCCGATCATCGCAACGCTGCTCGGCGACCCGCTGGCCGCTACGATCTATCGCCTCGACGGCATCGTAACCGTGGTCGACGCCGTGCACGCGATGGGGCAGATCGACGCCCATGAGGAGGCGCTGCGCCAGGTGGCGGTGGCCGACCGCATCGTGATCAGCAAATCCGATCTCGCCGACACCGGCGAACTGCAAAAACGCCTCGCAGCGCTCAACCCAGGGGCGCCCATCATCATGGCCGACCAGGGCCGCATCGATCCCGCCGCCATCCTCGACGCCGGACTGTTCGATGCAACCGGCAAAAATCCTGATGTGGCCGGCTGGCTGCGCGACGTCGCGTTCGATGAC
This sequence comes from Rhodospirillales bacterium, assembly GCA_025352665.1. Taxonomy (GTDB): domain Bacteria; phylum Pseudomonadota; class Alphaproteobacteria; order Acetobacterales; family Acetobacteraceae; genus CAIQQQ01. The sequence goes on from JANXSM010000060.1 coordinate 45,885, forward strand.
CACCACCATCACCATGACGTCAATCGCCACGACAAGCATATCCGGGCGTTCAGCCTGAAGTTCGACAAGCCGCTGCACTGGATCGGCATCGGCACGTGGCTGGAGATGCTGATAGGCACCCGTGGCGAGAGCCTGCTGAGGGTTAAGGGAATCCTTGATCTCGACGGACAATCGCGCCCTGTGGCAATTCATGGGGTTCAACATTTGTTTCACCCCCCGCAGCTTCTAAAAGCCTGGCCGCCCGGCGAAAAGCCCAGTTCCCGGCTGGTCTTCATCACAAAAGATCTCGATCGCGAATCACTGTTGCGCGGTCTCGAAGCCTTTGAGGCTGCCGTAAATCCGACATGAACCCCGGTAACTATTGTTTAATCCTAATGAGACAGGTTCGCCATCGTGGGCCTGTTTCTATGGAGGCTGCCAAACCGGAGGACCTCTGCCATGGGCGACCATTGCGAATGCCGTACCGAGCGTTTTGAGGCCCTGAGCTTCGAAGCGATGCTGACCGACCCCATGATCCGCCTTGTCATGGAAAGCGACCGCGTTTCCGTCGGCGAACTGGTGGCCGTGCTCGAGAACGCCCGCACCGCCGTTGAACAGCGCGCAGAGCATCATCCGCGCACGATATTCACCTGATCGCTTCGCCTACCAGAAACGATCAGGCTCCAGCCGATTGTGCTCCAGACAGCGACGTTAGCGCCGTGCCATCCGGGGCGAAATTAGATGGGTCGAGCCAGGCGAGAATGCGGTCACGCCGCGCTGGCCACTCGCTTTCGACGATCGAGTAATAGGCTGTGTCGCGCAGATGGCCCTTGACCACCAGATGCGCGCGCAGCGTGCCCTCGTGGGTGAAGCCGAGCCGTTTCGCGGCCCGCACCGAAGGGGCGTTCAGCGCGTTGCATTTCCACACCAGCCTGCGGTAGCCGAGGTCGTCGGCGGCCAGGCGCAGCAGCAGGAACATCGCCTCCGTCGCCGCACGGGTGCGCTGCATGGCGGGCCCGAACCAGATATGGCCGAGTTCGATCGCGGCGTGTTTCGGCTGGATATCCATAAGCGTCAGCCAGCCCGTCACGACACCGGTGGCCACGGGGCGCGCTGCCCAGGCCATTGGGTCGTGCGTGGTCGCGAAATCGCCGATGAAACGGCGCAAATCCTGCTCCGAGGCGAACGGGCCGTAACCGAGATAGGCCCAGCTCGCGTCGCTGGCGGCCATCGCGTGCCACAGTTCGCCGGTGTGGCGCACATGCAGCGGCTCCAATTCGACATGGGTTCCGCGCAGTTTGATGCGGGCAGGCAAGGGACGTGGTGTTTCGTCGGCAACCGGACCGATGGGTGGAACGTTCATGCTGTGATAGTGACGCAAACCGCGCCTATTGCCACCGCCGATTTCCTTGTAGTCACCGATCCGTTGACCACATGCGGATCGCCACCCGCTTCGGCCAATAATTCCAGGAGAACATCATGTCCCGCACCCTGCTCGCCGCCGTCCTGCTCACCGGCAGCGTCCTGTCCAGCATCGCCCTGTCTGGCACCGCGATGGCTGCCAACGTCGACTTCAAGGCCACACTGAACACCGCGTCGGAAGTGCCGCCCAAGACCACAGCGGGCCATGGCGTAGGCATGTTCTCGCTCGACACCACCACCAAGATGCTGCGCTACACCGTCACCTACTCGGATCTGACCGGCCCCGCCACGGCCGCCCATATCCATGGGCCGGCAGCGCCTGGGGTCAATGCGGGCGTCGCCGTGCCGCTCACCAACTCGGCCAGCCCGATGACCGGCACCGCCACGCTGACAGACGCACAGATCGCCGACCTCATGGCCGGCAAATACTACGCCAACGTCCATACGGCGACGAACCCAGGCGGCGAAATTCGCGGCCAGATCACGAAGTAGCCGAACCAAAGCCCGCGGGCAACAGCTTGCGGCCCGCAACTATGCCAAAACCGTGCGGGCCGCAGCTTGCGGCCCGCGACTACGCCAAAACCGTGCGGGCGGCATGGACCCTGTGCCAGGTGACCAGGGCCAGCGCCACGCAGATCGGCAGCACAACGGCCAGGTTGAGGCTCTCCCAGCCATAATGTTCGTGAATGGCGCCGGAGCTGAAGCTGGTGATCGCCACTGTGCCGAACACGATGAAGTCGTTGGCACCCTGGGCGCGCATCTTCTCGGCACTGCTATGCGCGGTTGCCAGCAGGTTGGTGGCACCGACGAACATCAGGTTCCAGCCAAGCCCCAGCACCATCAACGCGCCCATGAAGGTCGCAAGCGTCGAGCCGGTGAACGAAAGCGCCACGCAGCCCAGAGTCAGCAGCCCGCCCGCCAGAATCACCCGGTGCGTGCCGTAGCGCTGGATGACCCGGCCGGTCACGAAACCGGGGGCGAACATGAACAGCGCGTGGGCGCGGATCACGCCCGTGCTGTCGTTCACCCCGAACCCGCAGAACATCATCTGCAACGGAGTCGAGGTCATGATCAGGTTCATCGAGCCGTAGGCGACCAGCCCGGCCACGGCGGCTGTCACGAACCCAGGTCGCGCCATGATAACGCCGAGCGGCGTCGGCGAGGTCACTGAAGGCGGCGGCGGCGGCAGTTCGGTGATGACGAGCAGCACCATCGAAATCAGCGGCAGCACCGCAAGAATGGCGTATGTGCCGACGAACAGCAAAGGTCCGGCGATCTCCTTGGTGCGGATCACCAGTTCTGGCCCCACCAGCGCCGCCAGCACGCCGCCCGCCATGACGAGGGCGATGGCGCGCGGCCGCAGCAATGGCTGGGCGACCTCGGCCGCGGCAAACCGATAGTGCTGGCCAAGCCCGAAGCCGAGGCCGCAGCCGAACGAGCCGATGCAGAACAGCGTGAAATCGCCCCGCCAGACCGCGATGCCGCACACCACCGTGCCGACAAAACTGGCGAGTGCGCCGAGCAGAAAGCCCGTCTTGCGGCCAAGCCGGGTAAAGATCATCGCAGCCGGGATGGATGCGCACATCGTTGCGAGCATCTGCAGCGCATAGGGCAACGTCGCCAGCGACTTGTCGGCGGCGATTGCGTGGCCGATCAACGCCGACATCGAGACGAAGGCGATGGTGGAGGTGTTGTTCAACGACTGGCAGAAGAACAGCAGCCAGACGTTGCGGTTCATGAGAAATGGCTCCAGCCGGTGTGGGCGAGGGAGATTGAGTTTCCCTCCTTGTTCCTTACGGTGACATGCGGTTCTCCTGCGTGGAACTGCCCCACACGCGTGACTGCCAGTCGTAACGTGGCCGCATGGGCCTGGAATGCCGCTTCCTGGTCGGACGCGACCGCTACCAGCAGCTCGTAATCGTCACCGCCGGACAGGCAAAGGGCGAGCTCGGCCCCTGCTGCCTGCGGGGAGCGCGGCACCAGGTCGGCCTGCAACGCGGCGGCCACGCCACTGGCGCGGCAGATATGGCCCAGGTCCTGCACCAGCCCGTCCGACACATCCATGCAGGCTCGCACGAGACCGAAACGCGCCAGGCCCAGCCTTGGCCGCGGCAGGCGGTAGCGATCGGCCAGAAAGCCATCGGGATCGGGAAATTGGCCCAGCGCTGCCAGCAGCCCGACCGCACCATCGCCGATCGTCCCACTCACCCAAATCCCATCGCCGTCGCGCGCACCGTTGCGACGGATCGCCATCCCAGGTGCGACATGGCCCAGGATCGTCAACGACAGGCTGATCGGGCCCGGTGTCGAGGTGGTATCGCCGCCCAGCAGCGACAGGCCGAATTCCGCCTGGTCCATCGCAAGCCCAGCCGCAAAGCCCGCAAACCAGGCATCCTCCGTGCTCCGTGGCGTTGAGACGGTGACCAGATAGGCCCAGGGCACCGCCCCCATCGCCGCAAGATCGGACACATTGGTGCGGATCAGCTTGCGCGCCACCAGATCGGCGCGGTCGTCGGGCAGGAAATGCACGCCCTGCACCATGGCGTCGGCGGAAATCACCAGCTCGCGCCCCGCCGGCGGCGTCACGACGGCGGCATCGTCCGAAAGATCCAGGGAGCCCTCGCCCGCCAAGGGGCGGAAATGGCGGGCGATCAGCGAGAATTCAGCCGGGATCACACCACGGCCGGCGGGAACTCAGCCGGCCGCAGCTCATGGGCCAGCCTATCCAGCACGCCGTTGGCCATGCGCGGCTCGTCACCCTCGAAGAAGCCGTGGGCGACGTCGAGATATTCGTTGATGACCACCTTGGCGGGCGGGCCGTCCTGCATCCACAGCTCGGCGGCGCCGGCGCGCATCAGCGCGCGCAGCACCGGGTCCAACCGATGGATCGGCCAGTCCGCCGACAGGGCGTTCACCAGCAGCGGGTCGATCGTGTCCTGCTGGGCGGTTGCGGTGCGCACGATACGCGCAAACAGCTTCACATCCACATCCGGCACCCGGCCATCCTCGAATCCCTCATCCTCGCCCATTCGGCCAAGCCGGTAACGGATGAACTCGTCGATCACCGTCTCAGGGCTGGTCGGGCCCTGCTCGGCCTGGAACAGCGCCTGTACGGCGGCAACGCGGGAGCCGGTGCGCGTGCGGGGCTTGGGAGACGGCATCAGACGGATCCCAGGAAACGTGCGGCGTTCAGTTGCACCAGCGCAGCCACGGCGGCCTCCGCCCCCTTGTTGTGTCCATCTGCGGAGGAGCGGTCGATCGCTTGCTGCTCGGAGTGAACCGTGAGCAGACCGTTGCCGACACAGACGCCATGCTTGAGCGCCACATGGGTCAACCCGGCCATCGCCTCGCGGCACACATGGTCGTAATGGTCGGTGTCGCCGCGCACCACGCAGCCGAGCGCCACATAGGCGTCGAACCTGCGCGGGCTGCGCACGGCCAGCTCGATAGCGCTGGCGAGTTCTAGGGCGCCCGCGACATCGAGCATCTCATGCGTGGCGCCGGCCTCGTCGAGAATGCGCACAGCGCCATCGCGCAGCCCGTCCGCGATGGCCAAATAGTAAGGTGCGCGGATGATGAGCACATGCGGCATGGGCTCCTTCATCTGCGGCGCCGTGGGCAGCGGAGCGTCAGCAGTAATCATTCTTTAAAAGCCTTCCGATACGTCAAGACGGGCCATCTCCGATGGCCCTTTGGTACGTCAAGACGGGCCATCTTCGATGGCCCTTTGGCCGGTCACCGTCAGGCCGTAGCCCTCGATGCCGACGATGGTGCGGTGGGTGTTGGACAGCAGTACCAATTCGGTCACGCCGAGGTCGAGCAGGATCTGCGCCCCAATGCCGTAGTCGCGCAACAGCGTGGGATGCACGTCTGGCGCCGTCATGCGGGCCACGCGCTGCGACAGGCCGTCTGGCCGTGTGTCGCGCAGCATCACCACGACCCCGCGACCCTCGTCGGCGATCATGCGCATCGCCGCGTGCAGCCGGTTGGCGGTGGAGCCGCCGACGATGTCGTCCATCAGGTCGACGGCGTGCATGCGCGCCAGCACCGGCCCGGGTGTGGTGACGTCGCCCTTGATGAGCACGAAATGCTCGGCGTAGTCGATCGTGTTAGCATAGACCGCAACCGTCCACTCGCCGCCCACGGCGTGCTGGATCGTGCCGCCCTGCACCTTGCGGACCAGCCGTTCGGAACGCCTGCGATAGGCGATGAGATCGGCGATGGTGCCAAGCTTCAGGCCGTGGTGCTGGGCGAAGCTGACGAGATCGGGCAGCCGCGCCATTTCACCGTCGTCGCGGATGATCTCGCAGATCACGCCGGCCGGGATCAACCCGGCCAGACGCGCGATGTCCACCGAAGCCTCGGTATGGCCGGCGCGCACGAGGGTGCCGCCTTCGCGCGCCATCAGCGGAAACACATGGCCCGGGCTTACGATGTCGTGCCGGCCCATCTCGGGGTTGATGGCAACGGCTATGGTGCGCGCCCGATCGGCCGGGGAGATGCCGGAGGACACACCCTCGCGCGCCTCGATCGAGATGGTGAACGGCGTCTGGTGGCGCGAGCCGTTGGCCTGGCTCATCAGCGGCAGTCCCAGATGCTCCACGCGCGGGCGCGTGAGCGTCAGGCACACCAGGCCGCGCGCATGGCGGATCATGAAGTTCACCGCCTCGGGGGTTGCGAACTGGGCGGGGATGACGAGATCGCCCTCGTTCTCGCGGTCCTCGTCGTCCACCAGAATGAACATGCGCCCTGCCCGCGCCTCGGCGATCAGGTCTTCGGCCGAGGCCAGATACTGGCTCAGCGAACGGGTGGTGATCTCGTTCATGCATACTCCGTCAGGCGGGCGACGTAGCGCGCCACCGTGTCGATCTCGATGTTGACGCGATCGCCGACCTGGAGCTGGCCGAAATTGGTCACCTCCGAAGTATGCGCGATGATGTTGACGCCGAAGCTGTTGCCGTCGACCTCGTTGACGGTGAGCGACACACCGTTGATGGCAACGCTGCCCTTGGGGGCGATGAAGCGGGCGAGCTCGCGCGGGACTTCGAAGCGCCAGCGCGTGGAGCCATGCTCCGGCGTCGCCGCCACGACAACGCCGACACCGTCGACGTGACCTGCCACGATATGGCCGCCAAGCTCGTCGCCCACCTTCAGCGGGCGCTCGAGGTTGACGCGAGTGCCCACCTTCCATTCGCCCAGCGTGGTCTTGCTGAGCGTTTCTGCCGATGCGTCGACCGCGAACCAGTCCGGCCCCAGGGCCACGGCGGTCAGGCAGCAGCCGGAACAGGCGATCGAGGCGCCGATCGGAATGCGCGCGGTATCCTGCCACGGCGTGGCGATCTCCAGCCGCATGTCCGAACCCTCGCCCAGCGGCTTGAGTGCGCGGATGGTGCCAAGACCCGTGACGATACCGGTGAACATCAGGCAGCCCTTCGCAGTTCGGTGAGCATGTCGGATCCAACGGGTGTGGCAGTGGAACGCACGAAGCGTGGCATGTCCGCCAGATGCGAGACGCCGAAGGCCTGGGCTGCCGGCCAGGCGTCGCCGCCCATCACCGCCGGCGCATGGAACCAGGCGATCCGGTCCACCAGATCGGCCCGCAGCAGGGAGGCTGCCAGTTGCGCGCCACCTTCGACCAGAATCCGGGTGATGCCCTGAGCGGCCAGGGCTGCGAGCGCCTCGGCGGGATCGACGCCGACCACGCCGCGTGGCACGGCCACAAGGCTCACCCCGGCATTGCGCAAGGCTTCGGCGCGTATCGCGTCGGCGCCGACCGCGTGCATAATCCAGGTCGGCGTCTGCTGCGCGGTGACCACCAGCCGGGCCAGCAGCGGCGTGCGCAGATGGCTGTCGAGCACCACCCTCACGTCCGGCACCTGCTTGTATCCGGGCAGCCGGCAGGTCAGCTCAGGATCATCGGCCAGAACCGTGCCGACGCCGACCACGACAGCGTCATGCCGGCCGCGCAGCGCATGGGCGACGCGGCGGGCCGCTGTGCCGGTGATCCACTGGCTCTCGCCGCTGCGGGTCGCGATCCGCCCGTCCAGCGTGGTGGCGAGCTTGAGAGTGACCAGCGGGCGGCCACGGCGCATCCGGCTGATGAAACCGGCGGCGACATCCTCGGCTTCCCCGGCCAGCAGGCCTTCCTCGACCACGATCCCGGCCGCCCGCAACCGGTCGATCCCGGCACCGTTCACCCGGGGGTCGCAGTCACGCGCCGCGATCACCACGCGGGCCACGCCGGCTGCGATCAACGCGTCTGTGCAAGGCGGCGTCCGGCCGTGGTGGCAGCAGGGTTCGAGCGTCACATAGGCCGTGGCACCGAAAGCCTCGGCACCGGCCATGGCGAGCGCCTGTGGTTCGGCATGTGGCCGCCCGCCGGGTGCTGTCACGGCGCGGCCGACCACGCGGCCGTTCTTGACCACGACGCAGCCGACCGAGGGATTGGGCCAGCACATGCCCAGGCCCCGACGCGCCAGGCTCAGCGCGGCGCGCATATGTTCGATATCGTCCATCATCGGCCTATGTGGGTTCGCCCAACTCGCCAAGGAAGGCCTCGAAGTCCTTCGCCTCGCGGAAGTTGCGATAGACGGAAGCAAAACGAACGTAGGCCACGGCATCGACTTCCTTCAGCGTGTCCATCACCTGCTCGCCGATCGCCTTCGACGCGACATCCGCCTCGCCGGACGCCTCGAGCTTGCGCACGATGCCGTTGACGATGCGCTCCATCCGCTCCTCGTCCACCGGGCGTTTGCGCAGAGCGATGCGCACCGAGCGGGCGAGCTTGTCGCGGTCGAACAGCACTCGCCGCCCGTCGGATTTCACCACGGTGATTTCGCGCAGCTGCACCCGCTCCACGGTGGAGAACCGCTGGGTGCAGGCCGAGCAGAAACGCCTGCGCCGGATCGCGGAGCTGTCCTCGGTGGGACGGCTGTCCTTCACCTGGGTGTCGTCGTGACCACAGAACGGGCAGCGCATCCGGCGTCTATTGGCTGTAGATCGGGCGGCTGTAGATCGGGAAGCGCGCGCACAGCGCCTGCACCCGCGCCCCGACCGCAGCCTCGACCGCCGAATTGGTGCCGTCGTTGGACTTCGACAGCCCGTCCAGCACCTCGCCGATCATCCGGCCGATCTCCTCGAACTCCGCCACGCCAAAGCCACGCGTGGTCGCGGCCGGGGTGCCGAGGCGGATGCCGGAGGTGATGGCGGGCTTGGCGGGATCGAACGGAATGGCGTTCTTGTTCGCCGTCATATGCGCCCGTTCCAGCGACGCCTCGGACGCCTTGCCGGTGACGTTCTTGGGCCGCAGATCGACCAGCATCAGATGGCTGTCGGTGCCGCCGGTGACGATGTGGAGACCCTGCGCCACCAGTGTCGCCGCCAGCACGCGGGCGTTCTCTGCCACCGCCTTCTGGTAGGTGCGGAATTCCGGCCGCAGCGCTTCGCCGAACGCCACCGCCTTGGCGGCGATGACATGCATCAGCGGGCCACCCTGCAGGCCTGGGAAAACCGCGCTGTTGATCTTTTTGCCGAGCGCCTCGTCGTTGGACAGGATCATGCCGCCGCGCGGGCCGCGCAGTGTTTTGTGGGTGGTCGTGGTCACCACATGGGCATGCGGCAGCGGGCTCGGATAGATGCCGCCGGCCACAAGCCCCGCGAAATGCGCCATGTCGACCATGAAGAGGGCACCGACCTCGTCGGCCACCTTACGGATCCGGGCGAAGTCGATCACGCGCGAATAGGCGGAGCCGCCGGCGATGATCAGCTTCGGCCGCTCAGCCCTGGCCAGGGCCTCCAGCTGCTCGTAATCCAGCAGCCCGTCCTCGGCGCGGACGCCGTACTGCACCGGGCGGAACCACTTGCCCGATAGATTGGGCGCGGCACCGTGGGTCAGGTGGCCGCCGGCATCCAGGCTCATGCCCAGGATGGTGTCACCCGGCTTTAGCAGCGCCAGGAACACCGCCTGGTTGGCGTTAGCGCCCGAATGCGGCTGCACATTGGCGAAGCTGCACTCGAACAGCTGCTTCGCGCGGTCGATCGCCAGCTGCTCGGCGACATCGACATAGACGCAGCCACCGTAATAGCGCCGCCCCGGATACCCTTCGGCGTATTTGTTGGTCAGCACCGAGCCCTGCGCCTCCAGCACGGCAGCCGAGACGATGTTCTCGCTGGCGATCAGCTCGATGCCATCCTGCTGGCGCACCAGCTCGTGGCCGATGGCTGCGGCCAGTTCCGGGTCGGCCTCGGAAAGCGGAGCGGTGAAGAAGCGCTGCAGGGAGGCGGCCGGCGACAACTCGTTCATGGGCGTGTCCTTCAGATCTTGGCGATCCGGCGGTCGTGGCGGCCGCCCTCGTATTCGGTTGCAAGGAACGTCGTGAGAATGTCGATTGCCATTTCCTCGCCGATCATCCGCCCGCCGAGGGCGAGCATGTTGGCGTTGTTGTGCATGCGGGCGAGTCGCGCCGAGGTGGCCTCGCTGACCATGGCGCAGCGGATTTCGGGATGGCGGTTGGCGGCATAGGACATGCCGAGCCCGGTGCCACACACCAGCACGCCAAACCGCACCCGCCCGTCGATCACAGCCTGGCAGGTCGGGTGGGCGATGTCGGGGTAATCGACGCTGCCGGGACCATCGGTGCCCATGTCGAGCACCGTATGCCCGCGCGCGCGCAGCCATTCGACCAGCACGTTCTTGAGACGAAAACCGCCGTGGTCGGCACCCAGGGCCAGCGCGGGAAGATCCTGATTCATGCGGTCCTCTAACACGCCCAGCCTCGGCTGGGGAATTGGTGCGTCGCACATCCCGGTCATGCGAAGGTTCTGCGCGCCTTTGTGCAGGCGTGCGATACCGGCTGGCAAAGGCTTGCACCATCAACGGCATCGGATCAATCCTGCCGGCCGATCCCAGGAGCCAAGCCAGTGACCGTCGGCAGCTTTCCCACCACCCGCCTGCGCCGAAACCGCGCCAATGCCTGGACGCGCCGGCTGGTCGCCGAGACCCACCTTAGCGTGAACGATCTGATCTGGCCGGTCTTTGTCATGGATGGCGACGGCCAGACCACCGACATCGATGCGATGCCCGGTGTGCAGCGAGTCAGCATCGATCGCCTGGCGGCCCATGTCGCACCTGCGGCCAAACTCGGCATTCCCGCCATCGCTCTGTTCCCTGCCACGCCGCCGGCGCTGAAGGACCGCGAAGGCAGCGAATCGGCCAACCCCGACAATCTGATTTGCCAGGCCGCTCGCCTGCTCAAGCGCGAATTCCCCGATATCGGCCTGCTCGGCGACGTGGCTCTCGACCCCTACACCGACCACGGGCACGACGGCGTGATCCGCGACAACTACGTGGCCAACGACGAAACCCTGGGCATCCTGTGCCGCCAGGCGCTCAACCAGGCCCGCGCGGGCATCGACGTGATTTCGCCCTCCGACATGATGGACGGCCGCATCGCGGCACTCCGCGCGGCCCTCGACGCGGAGGGCTTCATCCACACCAGCCTGATGAGCTACGCCGCCAAATACGCCAGCGCCTTCTACGGCCCGTTCCGCGATGCGGTCGGCTCCTCCGGCGCGCTCAAGGGCGGTGACAAGAAAACCTATCAGATGGACCCCGCCAACAGCGACGAAGCCCTGCGCGAAGTGGAGATGGACCTGCTGGAAGGTGCCGACACCGTGATGGTCAAGCCCGGCATGCCCTATCTCGACATCATCCGCCGCGTGCACGAGACCTTCCACGTGCCCACCTTCGCCTACCAGGTGTCGGGCGAGTATTCGATGATCATGGCCGCCGTGCAGCGCGGCTGGATGGACCACGATAAGGCGATGATGGAGAGTTTGCTCGCGTTCAAGCGCGCCGGCTGCGCCGGGGTGTTGACCTACTTCGCCCCCAAGGCCGCAGCGCTGATGCAGGCATAAGACGGTTGCGGACTGCCAGGCGGCGGGCATAGACACAGACAGGTGAACTTGCGGATGACCGGATGAGCCAGATCGTCAGCCTCACCTCCCGCGTGCCGACACGCGATGACACGATGTGGGCCGTGATGGCCACCATCGGTCGCACCAACCGCATCGCCGAACTCTACCCCAGCCGCGACGCAGCCCTGGCCGACCGCGCCTGGCGCGAAGCCCAGGTGCGCGACCACGCCAGCTTCCTGCGCACCAGCAAGCAGCCAGCACCGCGCTACTCGGTGGCCCCGGTACGCCGGGCCGATCTGCCCAAGGGCTGGCAACCCCTGCCCGCGCTTGGCTTCCTCCGCGGTCAGTTCGTGTAACCAGGTTCCGGCTGCGCCGGATGGCCTTCGGCCGGACCAGGGCAAAGCCCTGGCCGCGCGGAGCGCATCCGGCGCAGCCGGAACCCTAGACCAGCGCCTGATAGGTCATCACGCGCAGCTGCTGGATCAGCGGGTAGGTGCTTGAGGGCATGAACTGGGTCATGAAGATGACCGCGAGATCTTCGGTGGGATCGATGAAGAACGCTGTGCTGGCAGCGCCTGACCAGTTGTATTCGCCGGCGCTGCCGACCAGTTGCGCGCGGGCGGGATCCAGGGTCACTGCGAAGCCCAGGCCGAAGCCGCGCCCATGGGCGGGGGTTCCGGTCAATCGGCCGAGACCATCCGCCATGATGGCTTCACCGACATGGTCGGCCACCATCAGCTCCACCGTTTTGCGGCCGAGCAGGCGCACGTCGCCCAGAGTGCCGCGGCCGAGCATGAGTTGGCAGAAGCGGAGGTAATCGGCGGCCGTGCTGAGCAGACCGCCGCCCCCGGAGGCGACGCGGCCCGGTGTTGCGAAAGGGCTGTCCTGCGCGTCGTCGATCACGCGGAGGCTGCCATCGGCCAGGGCCGTGTAGACCGAGGTGAACCGATCGGCCTGGTCAGGGCGCAGCACGAAGCCGGTGTCGTGCATGCCGAGCGGCGCGAGAATGCGCTCCTGTATAAAGCTGTCAAAGCTCTGGCCTGAAATCATCGCCACGAGATGGCCGAGCAGATCGGTGGCGACGGAGTAGTTCCAGGCGGTGCCGGGCTGGCACAGCAGCGGCATGGTCGCGAGCCGTTCCGACACGTCGGCCAGTGAGCGGGCGGTGCCGAACTTGTCCAGTCCCGCCGCGCGGTACATCGCATCCACCGGATGCTGGTCCACAAAAGCGTAGGTAAGGCCGGCGGTATGCGTCAGCAGGTCGCGAAATGTGATGTCGCGCCTGGCTGGCACCGTCTCTGGCCGGGTCGAGGAGCCACCGACATAGACGCGCATGTTGCGATATTCAGGCAAGAATTTCGTGATCGGCTCATCGAGCAGGAAATGGCCTTCCTCATACAGCATCAGGATCGCCAGGCTGGTGATCGGCTTGGTCATGGAATAGATGCGGAACACGCTGTCGGCGCGCAGCGCCACGTTGCGCTCGATATCGGCGTGGCCGTGCACCGACAGGAAAGCCACCTCACCGCGTCGGGCCACCAGTGTCAGTGTGCCGGCGAGCTTGCCGTCATCGACCAGACGCCTGCCCCAGGCATCGAGCCGGCCGAGCCGTTCGGCGGACAGGCCGAGGCTTGCCGGGTCCGTCAATCCCAGGATCATGGTGCGACCGTTCGCACGAGGCGGCGCAGACCGGCCCATTGCTGGGCGGCATAGGATCCTGTGGCCATCGCTTCCTCCGCGGTCGGGTCGCCGGTCTGGGCATAGTCGGCCGAGAAGTCGGCAGTGTGGAACAGCATATCCCACCATGGCAGCACGGCGCCATAGTTCACGCTGCGCACTCCCGCCGCGAGCATGCCGTGATGGGCGCGATGAAACCGCGGCGACACCAGCAGCCGCTCGCCCAGCCAGCCGAAATTGAGCCGCACATTGGCATGCGACAGGCTCTCGAGTAGTCGCAGCAGCAGCACCAGCAGCGGAAACTGCATCGGCGGCACGCCAATCAGCAAAGCCACTGCCATGAACCAGACGAACCCGATCACCTCGTCCAGCAAGTGGTTGCGATCGTCGGACCAGAAGGTCATCTGCCGTTGCGCGTGATGCAGGGCGTGCAACGCGTACCACCAGTTGAAGATGTGGCTGAGCCGGTGGCGCCAATATTCCGCGAAATCCAGGATGATGGCGTAGATCAGGAAGGTCAGCACCGGCTGCCCCAACAGCTGCGGGACCAACCGTTCCAGCGTGGGCGCCACAAGATTATGATCGGCGAGCCAGCCATTCAGCGCGTATTGCACCTGGGTAAACACGACGAAGGTCAACAGTGGCAGCAGCCCGACGCGTGCGATCAGCGTGTATACGATGTCGACGCTGACCGCCTTCTGGTCTGGCCAGCGCTCCACCGGGCGCCACCGCTCCAGCGGCAGGCAGATGGCATAGGCGATGATCACCTGCGCCAGCCCATACACGGCGAACAGCGACCAGCCGAAGCTGATCTCCTCCCAGTCCATCAGGTCCAGCGCATATAGCAGTGGCAGCACGGCGTGCTGCTGCAGCCAGCCGGCGACGAGATCGAAGGGAAGTGTGACGTTCACGACACGGGCCTTGCCGGCAGACCCAGGAAAATACCGTGCGGCGAGCGGCCGACGGCGATGAGCTCCAGCTTGCCCGTGCGCGGATCGAGCACGCCAACCTGGCGGGCGAAGCGCAGCGTGAACCAGATCCGTCCGTCCGGTGCGAAAACCAGGTCGTCTGGCCCGCCCGGGATCGGATAGGTGTGGATGGGTGCGAGGCTTGTCGCATCCAGCGTCACGGTCGAACTGTCGACGCGGTTGTTGACGTAGATGAGCTTGCCATCCGGCGAGCGGAACAGCTGGTGCGCGCCGCGGCCGGTGCGGACGCGCCGCTCGACGGCTCCGTTGGCCGGGTTCACCACGGCCACGTTGTCCTCGCCCATGATGGCTACCAGCACACGACCGTTCTGATACATCACGCCCGCCGGTGCCTTGCCGACGATGACGTCCCACTTCACCGTCATGGCCCGCAGGTCGAGTGCCACCAGCTTGCCAGTGCCCTGCAGACTGACGAAGGCGGTGCCGCTGTCTGGCGTGAAGTCGATATGGCTGGGCATGGATTGCAGCGGAAACCGATGCAGCAGCCGATAGGTGCCGGCCTCGTAGACATCCACCTGTGCGCGGGCCAGGCCAGTGACGACCAGCATCCTGCCGTCTGGCGAGAAGCCAAGCTGATACGGGTCGGCCATGGTGATGCGCTTGCGGATCGCGAAGCTGGAGGGGTCGAGGAACAGCAGTTCGTTGGCCGCCGTGTCGCCGAGCAGAAGATCCTTGCCGTCCGGCGTCAGCATCACGTGGTGGGGCTCGCGCAGCACCGGGATCCGGCCGGTCTCGGTCTGGCTGGCAAGACCGATCACACTGAGCGAGGCCTCACCGGAATTGACCACGAGAACCGAACGATCCGCCGCCTCGGCCCCGGTCAGCGGTGCCGCGAGAAGCCAGGAAAAACACAGGCCGAGGAGGATCTTGGGCATGGAACTTCTCATAGCACCTTGGCCCCCTGCGCTGCGAGCGTGCGGCGCAGCATGGGTCATGAAGATCGCGTAACCCCGATCAGCGCAAAATGATCACATCCACCAGGGCGGTGGTTCCTGTCGCAGTGCTCGACTGCGCCACAAGCTTGCCCTGGCCTTTGCTGCCGAGCGAGGCCAGCACGGCCGCGGCCCGGCCTGTCGCCATGTTGCTGTCCGCGGGATCGACCGCCTTGACCCGCACGCCGCTTGGGTGGATGGCGCCGATCAGCTCGGCCAGCTGGGACATCCGCCCGTCGCTCGTCTCGGCCAGAGCGGCGCCGACGAACAGGGCGGCCGGCAGGCTCACCTGTGTGCCGTCGGCCAGCACCTCCCCCTGCAATGCCGCCATCAGCTGCACCACGCGGGTGATGCCGGCCGGCGGTGCGAGCGGCACCGCGCCCTGACCGATCTGCGAGTCTGCTTCGACCAGGCTGTCCTGGCCGAGCACGGTCACGCTCGGCGGCGCCCCGGCCGCCTTGAGACGATAGGTGACGACGCTGCTGTTGCCTTCGATGCGAACCGGGGCCGCCGCCGCCAGTTCCGCGTCGACCAGATTGCCGTAGCCGCGCACCGTCAAGGACTGGCAGCCGCCGCGCAGCCGGTAGCGGGACATGTTGGCATCCAAGGCCACCGGCCGGCCCGTGCAATCGAGCTCGATGCTTTGGTCGTCGCCCGTTAGTTTCGCGCTGTCGGACGCCGGTGCCGCACCCGCGGCTGCCGAGATGATCGTGTGATTGCCGGCCACGCGCAATTTCGTGGCGCGGCCTGCCACCACGTGCACCTGGTTGCCGCTGCCCTCTATGTCGATCGCGGCCTCGGGGACGAGCGACAGACTCACCCGGTTGCTCTCGCCACGCAAAGTGAGCGACTTGCAGATACCGGTGAAGGTCACGTTGTTGCGATTGCCGCTGACCGAGGCGGGCGCTTCCGCACAGGGCTGCGTGATGGTCTGCCCCTCCGCCTGAACCACGGGACCCGCGGCCGACTTGGCTTCGGCGGCAGCCGGCGTCGCGGCCCACACGAAAGCGGGCATACCGGCCACCAGGGCCACTCCCAGCATCATGAACCGCATCGAGGCTCCTTTTCAGTTCCACACGCAACCGTGGTTTGTCGCGATCGATTCGTTTCGATACATCCCGTGACCGTGAAAAACAGTATCAGAATACTGATCGTGGATGATCAGGAATTGGTGCGGGTCCTGCTCAGCCAGGCCATGCAGGACGAAGGGTTCCGCGTTGCCAGCGCCGCCAATGGCGAGGAGGCGCTGCTGCTGTTGGGCCGCGAAACCTTCGATGTCGTGATGACCGACCTCCAGCTCGCGGGCCCGCTCGACGGCCAGGGGTTCGCCGCCGCCGTCAGGCTGCAGGCGCCGGGTGTGCCCATCATCTTCACCAGCGGCTGGCCCGAATGGCAGCACCCGGACGGCAACCGGTTCGAGACCTACATCGCCAAACCCTACCGCGCCGCCCAGGTTTGTGCCGCAGCGCGCCGACTGGCCAGCGCTTAACCTCAACAATTCGGCCGTCCCGGTGGGCAGGCGGGCCGCGACGCCGCGGGATGCGGCGGCGGCGGGGCCGGGCGCGGCTCGGGCCGGGCGATCTGCGGTGGCGGTGCTGGGCGCGGCTCCGGCCGGGCGACCTGCGGTGGTGGCGCCGGACGTGGAGCCGGGGGCGCAGGTTGGGCAATCTGTGGCGGAGGCGCCGGGCGAGGCTCGGGCCGGACGATCTGCGGTGGTGGCGCCGGACGTGGAGCCGGGGGCGCGGGTTGGGCGATCTGTGGCGGAGGCGCCGGGCGAGGCTCGGGGCGGACCGCCTGCGGCGGCTCGGGCCGCACCGCCAGTGGCGGCGTGGGCCGGAGTGCCGGTGCCTCGATCCGCGGTGCGGCGGGCGGCGGGGGACGTGGCGCCTGGATCGGCGGCGCGGCTCTCGAAGCATCAGCGGGGCGGGGTGTCTCGGCAGCACGGGGCGCCTCAGCCGGGCGCGGAACCTCCCCGGGTCGCGGGGCCGCCGCACCGGGTACCACTGGCTGCGGCGGCCTCGGCGCTTCCTGCGTCACAGGTGCGCGAGCCGGAGCACCGGGGGGGGGAGCGCCGGCAGGAGCGGCCCCAGGAGCGCCGGCAGGGGTGCCAGGACGCGGCTGGCCGCTGCGCGGCACGAAGGCGGGCCCTGGTGCCGTTGAGCCTGGCGGTGCTGTAAATCCTTGGGTGCGCGCGCCCGGCAATGCCAGCGGCGGCAAGCCGCCCACGGCCGGGCGCCCGCCCGGCGGGCCAAACCCGGCTCCTGGCTGCGGCCGGGAACCCTGCTGCGGGCCGGGCTGGCCGCCGGGGGCTGCCCCGGGCTGAAAGCCCGTGGTGGGTGTGCCGGGCTGAAAGCCCGTGGCGGGTGGGCCGGCGCGGCCTGGCAAGGCAGCCGGTGTGACCCCGCCGGGACGACCACCTGGTAGCGGCGGCGGGGCACCGGGCCGTCGCGCCGACAGATCCGGTCCCGGCGCGTTCGGCTGTGGCAAGGCAGCGCCCGCACCGGCTGCCGGGGCCAGGTTCAACGAACGCGCCACCGCCGGCGTTATCCCACGGGTGGCAAGCGTCGGCTGCACCGGTGGGCGGTCGAGCGGCCGGGCTGACGCGAACTGCGCCTGTGGCACCGGCCTCGCGAAACGGGCCACGTCCTGCGACTGCGTCATCGCCGATGCCGGCGCCATTGTGGCGCCGCGCTGGTTGACGAAGCGTTGGTTGTTGTTGATCTCGTTGATATTCGTCACGTTGGTGACGTTGGTGATGTTGACATTGCGGATATAGGTGTTCGACACGCGATACGGCGGCCGATACGCCTCGCGCGGGCCCAGCGGCACCCAGCCCACCGAGGCGCCGATCCCCACGCCCAGGCCAACACCGACGGCAAGCCCCACAAAACTTACCAGCGCCGGCGCATAGATCGGCTGATAGTCGGGCTCGGCCCGCGGGCCCACCGGGGTCCAGGCCCAACGATCGTCGATCTCCACCCAGCGGCCGTAGTGAAACGGTGCGAAACCCCAGGGCGCGTCATCCACCCAGGTCCACCCCCAGGGCGAGACATAGCTCCAGCGGCCATGGCGATACGGCACCCAGTCGGGCTCGACCGGCGGATACCAGACGCGCCCGTAGTCGGGCGCGTTCACCCAACTGCCGGTCTCCTCGACAGCCTCGTACCCGGTCATCTGCTCCACCACCGGCGGCGGTGCACCGCGGCCGGAAAACCGCGAGGGCTGATCGCGGTCAAGCTGTGTCACCATGAAAGGGTCGTTCCGTGCCGGGATCACCTGTCCTGCGAAGCTG
Source organism: Rhodospirillales bacterium (assembly GCA_025352665.1). Classification (GTDB taxonomy): domain Bacteria; phylum Pseudomonadota; class Alphaproteobacteria; order Acetobacterales; family Acetobacteraceae; genus CAIQQQ01. The sequence goes on from JANXSM010000060.1 coordinate 64,091, forward strand.
TCCGCCCCATCGATCCTCGCGGACTGCCCGGGTCCCACCGAGAGCGCCAGCCCGGGGCCGGTGATCTGGACGGAGCCTGACTGCACGGTCACCACCGTCGGCGAACCGGTGTCGCCGGCAACGATTGCGTAGCGGCCGGGGCGTGTGATGCTCACTTCGCCGCGTGGCGTGCGAATGTTGGTGACCTCGCCGGGCGCCATGCTGGTCACCCGCAGATACACCTCGCCCTGCGGCACGGTGGCCACCAGGCTGGTGTCGTTCAGGGTTTCGAGATCGAACTCGGTCGACTGGTTCAGGCTTACCCGCGCACCGCCGGTCTCGATATCGGCCGAGGCGCCGGGCTGGGTCCAGAACGCGTTGCCCGAGGTTACCGGGTAGTTCAGCGTCGCCGCGTCCCAGCCGTCCTGGTCGCCGGTGTGGAACGACACGGTGCCGGACAGCCGCGCCACCCGGCCGACCCGACCGGGAGGGTCGCCCGCCGACAGATCGGAGGCGGTGGGATTGGCAGGCAGCGGCGGCGGGCCACCCTGGGCCATTGCCACCAACGGTTGTCCCACCAGCAGCGCGCCGGCGACCACGGCCGATGTCAGTCGAAACGAAACCTTGTGCTGACGCATCACACCCTATCCTTCAATCGGCCATCCCGGCGGAGCAGCGGCTATTCTGGTCGCCAATCATGGCTAAACCCAGACGCCCCAGCTCGATGAACAGGATTTCATTCTTGCCGCCGTCATCCCGACACACTTCGAACCCACATAGCGAATTCAAAGGATTCTCGGGAGCGCCACGATGTCTGGAATGCCCAAACGGCTCATTCGTTCCGCAGCAGCACTGGTCGGCCTCGTCCTGCTGGCCGGCTGCGTGGCCTATCCCGGCGGTTACTACGGGAGCGGGGGCTATTATGGCGGCGGGTATTACGGCGGAACCGTTGCGGTGGCCCCGGAGGTGGTTGTGCCGGTCTACCCCGGCGGCGGTTATTACCGCGGCGGATATGGCGGTTATCGCGGTGGATATGGCGGCTATCGCGGCGGATATGGCGGCGGCTGGGGCGGCCACGGGCACTAGATCATGATCGTTTCCGGTAGGTGAAACGATCATGATCCAGTCTGTTGTGTTAACGAGTAATTTTATCGCATCGTTGGTTCAACCTCAGGCGATATTGCTCTGGATCGTTATGACGTCTGACAGGCAACGTCACCACGCGCCTGGGCGGAACGTTGCCGCGCAGATCGACATTGTGGCCGAATTCCTCGACAAGCAGACAGGGGAGAAACAAAAATGAAAAGACGCGCGTATCTGATGGCGCCATTGTTTGCCATGGGCCTGGCCTTGGCCGTTCCGGCGCACGCGGCGGGTCCTGTAAAGGTGGCGCTGATTGCCGACAGCACCGGCCCGCTCGAAGCCTATGCCAAGCAGACCATCACCGGTTTCAAGCTCGGCCTGGAATATTTCACCAAGGGAAGCCTGACCGTCGCTGGCCGCAAGATCGAACTGATCGAGAAGGACAGCCAGACCAAGCCGGACGTGGGGCGCAACGTGCTGTCCGAGGTGTTCGGCGATCTGGACGCCGATATCGCCGTGGGGGGCACCTCCTCGGCCGTGGCGCTGGCGATGCTGCCGGTGGCCGAGGAGTTCAAGAAGGTGCTGATCGTGGAGCCCGCGGTCGCCAACGAGATCACCGGCGCCAAGTGGAACCGCTACATCTTCCGCACCGGCCGCAACTCCTCGCAGGACGCGATTTCCAACGCGGTGGCGATCGGCAAGCCCGGCACCGTGGTGGCGACCCTGGCGCAGGACTACGCCTTCGGGCGCGACGGTGTGGCCGCCTTCAAGCAGGCGCTCGCGGGGACCGGTGCCACGATCGTCGACGAGGAATACGCACCGCCGACCACGACCGATTTCACCGCCCCCGTGCAGCGTATCTTCGACGCTCTGTCCAAGCAGCAGGGCCGCAAGATCCTGTTCGTCATCTGGGCCGGCGGCAATCCGATGGCAGCGCTGAAGTCGCTCGCCCCGGAGCGCTACGGCATCGAGGTCGCCAGTGGCGGCAACATCCTGCCTGCCATGGCCGCCTACAAGGATTTCCCCGGCATGGAAGGGGCGACCTATTATTATTACGACCTGCCCAAGAACCCCGCCAACGACTGGCTGGTGACTGAGCACACCAGGCGCTTCAATGCGCCGCCCGACTTCTTCACCGCCGGCGGCTTTGCGGCCGCGGGCGCCGTCGTGACAGCCCTCACCAAAACCAACGGTGTAACCGATAGCGAGACGCTGATCGCGGCGATGGAAGGCATGAGCTTCGACACGCCCAAGGGCACCATGATGTTCCGCAAGGAAGACCACCAAGCGCTGCAGTCCATGTATGGCTTCAAGATCAAGGTCGATCCCAAGCTCGCCTGGGCGGTCCCGGAACTGACCCGCGAGATCGGCATCGCCGACATGAAAATTCCCATCACCAACAAACGCTGATGCCTGTTCTCGAAACGCGCCAACTGACGGTGCGGTTTGGCGGCCATGTCGCCGTCAACGCCGTCAGCTGCGCGTTCGAGGCGGGAACGCTGACCGCCATCGTCGGGCCGAACGGTGCGGGCAAAACCACCTATTTCAACCTGATTTCGGGCCAACTGCTCGCAACCAGTGGGGCTGTGATGTTCAAGGGAGAGGACATCACCCGTCTCGGCCCCGACAAGCGCACCAGGCGGGGGATCGGCCGCGCGTTTCAGCTCACCAACCTGTTTCCGAACCTGACCGTGCTGGAGAACATCCGTCTCGCCGTGCAGGCGCGGGCCCGCGAGGGAGTCGATCTGTTCTCCATGGCGTCTCGCCACCGCGACCTTATCGACCAGGCTCAGCATTATCTCGAGCGGGTGGCCCTCGGCGGGCGCGCGCGCACCCATGCGGCAGCACTTTCGCATGGCGACCAGCGCAAGCTAGAAGTAGGTCTGATGCTGGCGCTGGAGCCCGACATCTTCATGTTCGACGAACCGACTGCGGGCATGAGCGTCGATGAAGTGCCTGTCATCCTCGATCTCATCGACGACATCCGCCGCCAGGGCGACAAGACCATCCTGCTGGTGGAACACAAGATGGAGGTGGTGCGCCGCCTCGCCGATCGTATCATCGTGCTGCACAACGGAACACTGGTGGCCGATGGCGACCCTGAAACGGTGGTGGCGCTGCCGATCGTGCAGGAAGCCTATCTCGGCATAAGGCCCGTCGCCGCGCATGGATGAATTGCTGAAACTCTCAGGCGTGGTCACGCATATCGGCTCGTACCACATTCTGCACGGCGTCGATCTCAGCGTCCGCCGCGGCCGGGTCACCATGCTGCTCGGCCGCAACGGGGCGGGCAAAACCACCACGCTGCGCAGCATCATGGGGCTGTGGAAACCGCGCGCCGGCAGCATCGTGTTTGACGGCACGCCGATCGGAACCCTGGACACGCCGGATATTGCGCGCCTTGGCATCGCCTACGTGCCTGAAACGATGGGCATCTTCTCGCAGCTCACGGTCGGCGAGAACATGAAGCTCGCGGCGACCACGGCCCGGTTCAACGCGGCACGGCTGGACGATGTGTTCCGCTTCTTCCCCATCCTCAAGACCAAGTGGAACGACCGCGCCGGCCTGATGTCGGGCGGCCAGAAGCAGATGCTCGCCGTCGCCCGCGCCATCGTGGAGAACCGCCGCCTGATGATCATCGACGAGCCGACCAAGGGCCTGGCGCCCGCCGTCATCGACCAGCTGATCGCCTGCCTGCTCGAACTGAAGGCGCGCGACACCACCATCCTGCTGGTCGAGCAGAATTTCCACATGGCCCAGTCGGTCGGCGACGATGTCGCGGTGATGGACAATGGCCGCGTGGTGCATACCGGCACGATGGCGGCACTGGCACGCGACACGGAGCTGCAGACCCGGCTGCTCGGCCTCAGCCTGGCGGCGCATCAATGATCCACCGCCGATGAAACGCGACTGGCCTGCTCAACTGCTGCTGCCGGTGTTCCTGCTGGCGGCGCTGCCGTTCATGAGCTTCTCCACCTGGCTCACGCTGACCGTGGCCGGCGCCGCCATGGGAATGATGCTGTTCCTGATGGCCTCGGGCCTCACGCTGGTGTTTGGTCTGATGGACGTGATCACCTTCGCCCATGGCGCCTTCATCAGCCTTGGCGCCTATGTCGCAACCGACGTGGTGGCCGCGATGCCCGAAATGGTCGCAAGCCATTCATGGGCCGCGGCCCTGGCCGTGCTGGCGGCGGCGCTGACGGCTGCCATTCTGATCACGGGCGTCAGCGGCTGGATCTTCGAGGTCGTGATCATCCGCCGCGTGTATGGTTCGCATCTGCGCCAGATTTTGATCACGGTCGGTGGCCTCATCGTGGCGCAGGAGCTGCTGGTGGCGGTTTGGGGGGCCAACCCGATCCCGATCGCGAAACCGGCGGCCTTGCAGGGCAGCGTGGTCATCGCGGGCGCCAGCATCGAGATTTTTCGCCTGGTTGCGGTGGCCTTGGGGCTTGCCGTTTATGTCTGTCTGCAGCTGGTGCTGTCGCGCACGCGGCTTGGGTTGATGGTGCGCGCCGGGGTCGAGAACATCGAAATGGTCGAGGCGCTCGGCTTTCGTGTCAAACGCCTGTTCGTCGCGGTGTTCATCGTCGGTTGCGCGCTGGCCGGCGTCGGCGGCGTGATGTGGGGCATCTACCAGGGGCTGGTGACACCTGCGATCGGGCCCGAGATGATGATCCTGGTTTTCATCATCCTCATCATGGGCGGCATGGGCTCGGTCGGCGGCGCCTTCGTGGCGGCGATCCTGGTGGGTCTGATGACCAATTATTCGGGCTTCCTTGCCCCCAAGCTGGCGCTCGGCTCAAACATCGTGCTGATGGTCGTCATTTTGCTGTGGCGGCCGCGCGGGCTGTTCCCATTGGTGAAAAGCTGATGCTGGATCACATTCTCTCGGGCGACCGCCCACGCAGCCGCATCCTCGCAGCACTGCTGCTTGCGGCCTTCGTGTGCCTGGCGCTAGCTCCGTTCCTGTTCCCCGGCACCAAGGCGCTGGGCGTCGCCGCGCGCATCTGCATCTTCATCGTGCTCGCCGCCAGCTACGACATCGTGCTTGGCTATACCGGGATCGTGTCCTTCGCCCACGCCATGTTCTTCGGCATCGGCGCCTACGGGGTGGCCATCGCGCTCAACCAGATGGAGGTCGGCTGGTTGGCCATCGGTGTCGGTGTGGTCTGCGCCCTTGCGATCTCGGCGGTGCTGGCGACCCTGATCGGTTTCATCAGCCTGCGGCTGCGCGCCTTGTTCTTCTCGATGGTGACGCTGGCCTTCGCCAGCTTCGCACTGATCGTGGCCACCCAGCTGCGCGATCTCACCGGTGGCGAGGACGGGCTGACCTTCTCGCTGCCGCGCATGCTGTCGCCTGGCTTCCGTTTGCTGGCAGAGCCATTGTTCGGCGTGCGCATCGACGGGCGCGTGATCACCTACTACCTGGTGTTCGCAGCAGCGACCGTGCTGTTCCTGCTGATGCTGCGCATCGTGAATTCGCCGTTCGGCCGCGTGCTGCAGGCCATTCGTGAAAACGAGTTCCGCGCCCAGGCGCTCGGCTTCTCCATCGTGCTGCACCGCACGCTCGCCGGCGTCATCGGCGCGCTGATGGCCACCCTCGCCGGTGCCCTGCTCGCCATCGTGCTGCGCTACAACGGCCCGGCGGCCTCGATGTCGTTCGAGATCATGGTCGACTCCATCTTGCTGATGACGGTGGTGGGTGGCATGGGCACGCTGTATGGCCCGATGCTCGGCGCCATCATCATCGTTTTGGCGCAATATTACCTGCAGCCCGGAATGGCCCTGCTGTCAGGCGTGCTCACCGGCATTCCCATCCTACCGCGCCTGTTCAACCCGGACCGCTGGCTGCTCTGGCTCGGCGTGCTGTTCGTGGTGATCGTGTATTTCTTTCCCACCGGGCTGGTTGGGCGACTGCGCGAGCGGGCTCGCACCGACTAGAGCGGCTTGACGTCTGATAGGCGACGTCATCTCGCTCTAGCTCTGTGTTTTAGCGCGTGATTCAGACCTTCCGGTGATTCCACCTTCGGTCATCACGCTCTAGATCCTAATCGCTTGGCCTTTGACGTCGATCAGGAGGCGGCGTCTGCCATCGCCTGCTCGGCCGCATCTGGCTCGATGCCCTTGAGGTAGGCTGCCTCGTCGGGCTCGGCGCCGAGCAGGCGCCAGTTCTCGGTTTTGGCGACGACGCCCTGGTAGGAGCGCAGGCTGACCTGCGGCAGATGCGGGGCGAGCTGGCCGATCACCCCCCTGCCCTCTGCGAATTTCGCGACGGCATCGAGCATGATGCGGCGGAACTGAATCACCGCAATATCGGAGGCGCCGAGCCGCTCGGAGCTGCGGTCGGCGATGCGGCCCATCGATTCCCACATCGCGATGTCCTGGTTGGGGATACCGGGCAGGCCGGTGAAGTCGCCCGCCTTCATCGCGACGCGGTCCTGCAGGTAGTTGTTGGACGCGTGGCGCAGGATGGGCCGGAAGTCGGCATCGAGGTCGACGCCTGGCTGCATGACGCAGAACTTCCGCCAGGCGTCCTGGCCGATCACGCTGTCGCCCGTGCCCCAGGCGATGAAGTGGAAAAAGCAGCTGGTGTTGTCGCGCGGCACGATGACGCTGGCGACGTTGTAGGAGTTGTTCGGCGGGATCAGCGCCGTGAACGGGGCGACGAAGGTGGTGATGCGCACGTAGTCGTTCTCAGCCGCGTTCACGATCGGGCGGCGGATGGCCGCGTAGCGCATGCCGTAATTGGTCACCTGCACCTGGATGCGCGGGTTCTTGTCAGTCGAAGGCCGGGTCCAGTGCGTGTCCATCGCCTGGGCGGTGCTGCTGCGAACCGGGCGCATGTCGGACGAATGCAGGCTCGAACTATGGGCGCTGTCGATTTGGCCTTCCATCACCTGCGCCCAGTTGCAGGGCAGTTCGACGCGCATGATGGAGACGCGGGCCTCTGGCGTCGGCGCCCAGGGCGGTGGTTCGAACGCCGGCATCTCGGCGGCGGGCCCCATGTAGGCCCACACGAAGCCTCCGGCCTCTCGCGTTGGATAGGCCTTGTGGCGCAGCTTTTCGGCAAACCCGCTTTGCTTTGGCTCCGACGGCATTTCGGTGACGTTGCCGTCTACATCGAACTTCCAGCCGTGATACAGGCAGCGCAGGCCGCATTCCTCGTTGCGGCCGAAGGCGAGCGAGGCCTTGCGATGGTCGCAGAATTCACCGAGCACGCCGAGGTGGCCCTGGGTGTCGCGGAAGGCCACCAGATCCTCGCCGAACAGCCTTACCCGCACCGGGGTGCCATCTGGCTCGGCGACCTGCTCGGCCAGCACCGCGGGCACCCAGTGGCGGCGCATCATCTGGCCCATCGGCGCATCGCCCTCGACAAGGCAGAGTGTTGCGTTCTCGTCGGATGTGAGCATGGCTTGGAACCTCCGGGTTGAAACCCTTATAAGACTAAGTAAATATATACGCACAGCGTCTTCGAATGTCGAGTATTGTCTGCTGATGATGGCGTTGTGCATTGCAGCAAGTGCCGTGTTAAAGTTAGCCGACTAAGGTTTTATGAGGAGAGCCAGCGCCGATGGAACCGGATGTTGTTCTGCAGCACCTGCAGGTCGTGCGCGCCGAAGCGGCGGCGGACGGCATTCGTCTGCTCGAGTTCCGCAGCCCCGAGGGGCATGATCTGCCGGCGTTCACCCCCGGATCGCACGTGGCGGTGAAGGTGCCGAGCGGGGCGATGCGCAACTACTCGTTGTGCAACGACCCGCGGGAGCGACACCGCTACGTCATTGCGGTCAAGCGTGAGGCGCTCGGCCGCGGCGGGTCGGTGGGTCTGGTCGATCGGGTGACGGTTGGCGACAGCATCGAGGTGGCGCCGCCCCGCAACCTGTTCGAACTGTCGATGACGGCGCCGTCCTACATCTTCATCGCCGGCGGCATCGGCATCACGCCGATCCTGTCGATGATCCGCGCCATCGGGGACAAACCCTTCCATCTGTATTATCTGACCCGCAGCGCGGGGCATACCGCCTTCCTGGCGGAACTCGCCGAGCCGCCGTTTGCAGGCCATGTCACCCTGCATCACGACAACGGCGACCCAAAAGCCGCTTTCGACCTGTGGCCGGCGCTGGAGACGCCGACCAAGGCGCATGTCTATTGCTGCGGTCCGCGCCCGCTGATGGATGCGGTGCGCGACATGAGCGGGCACTGGCCGGCAGCGGCGATAAATTTCGAGGATTTCGGCTCCGACCTGGTCCGCCCCCGCGCCGATGACACGCCATTTTCGATCCAGCTCGGCCGCAGCGGTGCGGTGCTGGAGGTGCCGGTGGGCACCACCATTCTGGAGACGCTCCGCGCCCATGGCGGCCATGTGCCGAGCAGTTGCGAAAGCGGCACCTGCGGCACCTGTCGCACCGGTGTGCTGGAAGGCGAGCCGGACCATCGCGACCTCGTGCTCACGCCGGCCGAACGCCGCAGCGCCATCATGATCTGTGTCTCGCGTGCCAAAACCCCCCTGCTGGTGCTGGATCTTTGAGCAGCGGTTCGCCCCCCCTGCGCATGGGCGTTGCAGGCCTTGGCCGCGCGTTCATGCTGATGTTGCCGACGTTGGTTCGCGACCCGCGGGTCCAGCTGGTCGCCGCCGCCGACCCCCGGCCCGAGGCGCGGGCGTGTTTCGCCCGCGATTTCGACGCGTTCGGCTACGAAACGATGGCGGCGATGTGCGCCGATCCCGCGGTGGAGGTGGTGTATATTGCGACACCGCACCAGTTCCACGTCGAGCACGTGCGTTTGGCAGCGGCGCACGGCAAACATGTGCTGGTGGAAAAGCCGATGGCGCTGAGCATCACCGAGTGCCAGGCGATGATCGAGGCCGCGCGCGCGGGCGGCATCCATCTCATCGTCGGTCACAGCCATAGTTTCGACCGGCCCTATCTGCGCACGCGCGAACTGATCGACAGTGGCGCCTACGGGCGCGTGCGCATGATCAACGCGCTGAACTTCACCGACTATCTGTATCGCCCGCGCCGGCCGGAGGAGCTGGACACCACGTTGGGCGGCGGTGCCTTGTTCAGCCAGGCGCCGCACCAGGTGGAGATCGTGCGCCTGCTCGCCGGCAGCAGAGCCAGCAGCCTGCGGGCTTCGAGCGGCGTGTGGGACAAGGGACGCGGCACCGAAGGCGCCTATGCCGCGCAACTCATGTTCGAGGACGGCGTGTTCGCCGCGCTGACCTACAACGGCCACGGCCATTTCGACACCGACGCGCTGCAGGGCTGGATCGGCGAACTTGGCCAGCAGCGCAGTGCGGCAGGCTACGGGCAGGCGCGAAGGCAGACCCGCGGGCTCGGTCCCGCCGAGGAGACGGCGCTCAAGAACCGCCGAGCCTACGGCACCAATGTGTCGGCTGCCGACATGCGAAACGCGCCGCCGCCGCCTGGGCACAATCATTTCGGCCTGGTCATCGTCTCATGCGAGCATGGCGACCTGCGGCCGACGCCGGGCGGGGTCGAGATCTACGGCGACGATGAGCATGGCTTTGACGCCCTGCCGGCTCCCGATGTGCCGCGTGTCGAGGTGATCGACGAGTTGGTGGCGGCCGTCCGCCATGCTGTGCCCCCGCTGCATGACGGACGCTGGGGCATGGCCACGACCGAGATCTGCCTGGCGTTGCTGCAGTCGAGCCAGGAGGGTCGCGAGATCGTCCTGGAGCACCAGGTCGGCCTGCCCAATCGCGAAAAGGACATGTGATGCCGCTGATCCGAATCGAGCCCGTGCTCGATCCCACCACGCAGAAATACTTTCTTGAAATCTATCACCCGCACGACGCCCCACGCCCGTTCGTCACCACGGCGCCGCGCTACCAGAGCCAGGCCAGCGCCGAAACCGACCTGTTGGCGATCATCGCCGCCACCGCCCGATAGCCGGGCTAGTCCTGCAGGTTCTTTTGGATACAGCCGAGCAGGCTGAGCAGCATGGTGACCTCGCGCTCCGACAGGCCGCGCGCGGCGCGGGATACCACGTCGACCGCTGAGGGCAGCAGCAGGGCCTGGAGCGCCCTGCCCCGGTCGGTCAGGTAGATGTTGATCTTGCGGCGGTCGATTTCGCTGGGCACGCGGCGAACGAAGCCGCGTGCCTCCATGTCACGGATGGCGGACAGGGTGGTCGGCTCCATGGTTCCGACGCGCTGGGACAGTTCGCTTTGGGTGAGGCCGTCCTGCTCCCACAGCACGCGCAGGAAATACCACATGCCCAGGGTGACGCCGTGTTGTTCGACGCGGGCCTGCAGGGCGCGCTGCAAAAGGCGATGGGTTGCGCGGATCTGGGTGCCGAGGCTGCGTTCGAGCGACAGGGCGGAAGCGTCCATCGCCGGAGCATAGGGCACGGCCCGCGTTGTTCAACAGCTGGCGCAGGAAACCCAGCCGGTGGCGCGCGGCGCTGGCCGGTGGCCGGTTTAGCGCCCAAGATAAGGTACAACGGCGAGGCCAGACGCTTGACCGAACTTCCTTCTGCGCTCGCCGGCGGCCATCCCCGCCGTTGGCGGATTTTGGCGGTGCTGCTGGTTGGCGCGTTCCTGCTGCCGGTGGATTTCTCCATCGTCAACGTCGCCCTGCCGGCGATCCGCGACGGGCTGTTCGCGAGCAGCGGGGAGTTGCAGTTGGTCATCGCGCTCTACGCCGTGGCCTTTGCGGTGCTGTTGATCACCGGCGGCCGGCTTGGCGACCTGCTCGGGCGCAAGGCGATGTTCATCACGGGGATGGCCGGCTTCATGCTGGCCTCCGCCGCCTGCGGACTGGCCTGGTCGATCCATGTGCTGTTGGCCGGGCGGCTGTTGCAGGGGATTGCGGCGGCGCTGATGTCGCCGCAGATCCTGGCCAGCATTCCGCTGGTGTTCCCGGCCGCCGAGCGCAGCCGGGCGCTCGGCTATTACGGCGCCACCGCTGGTTTCGGCATTGTGGTGGGCCAGTTGCTGGGCGGCGTGCTCATCAGCCTGCATCCGTTCGGCCTGACCTGGGAGACGATCTTTCTGGTCAACCTGCCGGTGGGTGCGCTCGATCTTGCGGCGGCCGCCTGGCTGTTGCCGAAGGTGGCACGCTCGCAGGGCGTACGGCTCGACATTCCCGGCGTGCTGGTGCTGACGCTGGGCCTGGCCCTGCTGGTCTATCCGCTGGTGGCCGGGCGCGAGGCCGGCTGGCCGCAATGGACGCTGTGGTGCCTGGCCGCTTCGCCGCCGACGCTTGCTGCGTTCGTGCTGATCGAATACCGGCTGGCCCTGCGTGGCGGCCAGCCTTTGTTCGACGTGCGGCTGTTCGCCAATCGCACCTTCAGCGTCGGGCTTGGCCTGTCGATGATGGTGTATTCGTCGAGCGCGTTCTTCTTCTCCTTCGCCGTGTATCTGCAGAGCGGCCTGCATTGGGACGTGCTGCACGCAGGCCTTGCGGTGATGCCGAATGCGTTCGGCTTTCTGTTCGGCTCGCTGTCGGTGCCGCGCATGGTAGCAAGATTTGGCAACGGCGCGCCGATGCTGGGCTACGGGCTGGGTATTCTCGGCCAGGGCTGCGTGGTCGCGCTGCTGCTGACCGGTGGCGGTCCGGGCGTTGTGATGTTCACCGGCCAGGCGGTGGCAGGACTCGGGCTCGGGCTGGTGTTTCCCTCGTTGCTGCGCATCGTGCTGCAGGACATGGCGCCGACGCATGCGGGCATGGCCTCGGGTGTGTTGAACACCGTCATTCAGTTGGGCCCGTCGCTGGCGGTGCCGATCATCGGCGGTGTGTTCTTTACGGTGCTGGGCCTGTCGACGGACATGGTGCAATACAACCACGCGTTTGCCGCGGTGCTGGCCTGCATCGTCGCGACGTTTCTGGCGAGTTTGGCGCTGATCCAGCTGTTGCGGCCGTCCCGCGGGTGACGTTGCCGGCGGCGCGGTCTATCGTCGCGTACGACAGGAGAGACGCATCGATGTTTGCAATCGACTGGGGACATGGCGGCCCGACCATGCTCGCCGCCTTTCTTGCCTCGATGGTGGAGTTCATCGAGGCGCTGACGGTGGTGCTGGCCGTCGGGGCCACGCGGGGGTGGCGCGGGGCGCTTGGCGGCACCGGCCTTGCCTTGCTGCTGTTGCTGGTCATCGTGCTCGTGCTGGGGCCGGCGCTGACGCGGATCCCGCTCGATATCGTGCAGCTTGTGGTCGGCACGTTGCTGCTGCTGTTTGGCCTGCGCTGGCTGCGCAAGGCCATTCTGCGCGCCGCCGGCGTGATCCCGCTGCACGACGAGGAGGCGCTGTTCGCCAAGGAGGTCGCGATCCTCAAGGGCGCCGCCCGGGTGACCCGGGGCTGGGACCGGATGGCGGTGTCGACCGCCTTCAACATCACGATGGTGGAGGGGATCGAGGTGGTCTTCATCGTCGTTGCCATGGGCGCTGCCGGCGGCGGGCTGCTGGTTCCCGCCAGCATCGGCGCATTGGCGGCCCTGCTGGTGGTGGTGGCGCTGGGGCTTGCGTTGCACAGGCCGGTGTCAACCGTTCCTGAGAACACGCTGAAATTCACCGTGGGCGTGATGCTGAGCACCTTTGGCACGTTCTGGATCGGTGAGGGTGCGGGGCTGGACTGGCCGGGGAGCGACTGGTCACTGCTGGGCCTTGTGGTGGGCTTTCTGGTGGGCGCGTTGGTGGCCGTGTCGCTGTGCCGGGCGCCGGCTCGGGTGGGAGCGATCTGATGTTGCGTACGATCTGGGACGAGTTCATCGGGCTGTTCGTGGACGATGTCGGGTTTGCCGTCAGCATTCTGGTGTGGGTGCTGATCGCGGGTGTGGGCTTGCCCCGGCTTGGGCTGCCCGACTTTGTGCCGGCGGTGCTGCTGTTCCTGGGCCTGCTGGGCATTCTGATCGAAAGTGCAATGCGTCGGGCGCGGAAGCGTTAGATGAGCTTTGCCGGTGGATGCCAGTGTGGGCGGGTGCGGTATCAGGCCGATGGGCCGGCCAGCCTGCGCGTTTGCTATTGCCGCATGTGCCAGAAGGCCTCGGGCGGGCCGTTCATGGCCTTCGTGCGGTTTCCGCAAGCTGCGGTGCATTGGACGACCCTGCCTGAGCTGTTCAAAAGCTCGAACCTGGTGGAACGCGGGTTCTGCCGGGAGTGCGGCACGCCGCTCAGCTATCACGAAATCGGTGGGCCCAATATAAACGTGACCCTCAACAGCCTCGATGATCCGACGGCGATCCCGCCGACCGCAAGCTTTGCCGCATCACAGAAGCCCGATTGGCTGGACCATCTTGACCGCCTGCCCAACGAGGAGATCGACCTCACGGGCGAGGCAGGTTTTGTCAATAATCAGCGCGGCTAGAGCGGGATGACCGAAGGTGGTATCACCGAAAGGTCTGAATCCCGCGATAAAACAAAGAGTTAGAGTGGGATGACGTCGCCTGTCAGACGTCATTCCACGCTAACGTGCCTTGTCGACCGCCGCCATGAAGACTGCCAGGCGGTCCGGGTCCACCTCGTTCCACCAGACGCCGTCGCGCTTGAGGTAGCTCGCCACGATCACGGCATCTGCGATCGCAAGGATCGGGCCGACGTTGTCCGGCGTGACGCCGCTGCCCACCAGAACCGGCAGCGAGGTGCCGTCGGCGATGGTTTTCAGCTCGTCCAGGCTTGCCGCATCGCCGGTGCGCTGGCCGGTCGCGATCGCAGCGTCGGCATCGAAGAACTCGGCATCGCGGGCCATTTCGCCGATCTCGCGGTCCGCCACGATGGCATGGGCGCCATGCTTCACGTGCACGTCGGCGAACACCTTCACGCCGCGCGCGTGCAGCCAGGCGCGGTAGCGCATCGCCTCGCCAGCCGGGCCCTCGATGAACCCCTCGTTGGCCACGTAGGCATTGGCCCATTGGTTGACGCGGACGAACGCGGCCCCCGCGGCCTTGGCCACTGCCAGGGCCTGGATGGCGCCGTTGGCCAGCACGTTCACGCCCGTCGGCAGACCCGTCTCCATGCGCACCGCGCGGGTGATCACCGCCATGCCGGCCGCCGTTTCCGGACCCAGACGCCCTGGTTTTGCGAAAGGAATGTCGCCGTGGTTCTCCACGATCAAACCGTCCACGCGCCCCACCCGATACCGCTCCGCCTCCGCCAGGGCGGTGGCGATGATCGCTTCCATGTCCGCCCCATCGTAGTCGGGAGAGCCTGGCAGGGCGGGCAAATGGATGACCCCGATCACCGCCTTGCGGCGACCAAACACGGTTTCGACAGCGTTGGGTTTGGCGCGGAACACCGGCTTGGCGGGCATGGCAATCAGCCTTGTCGAATGAGGCAGGACCCTAACCAGCGTTGAACAGGCCTGCAACCCGCCCTGCCCTCACTGCGTTGTGGCAAAGGTAACAGGAGCTTCCCATGACCAAATTCGCGCTGCTCGCCCTCGTGGCACTCTCGGCCGCCGCCTGCGGCCATACCGACGGAACCCGTGCCCTGACCGGCGGCCTGATCGGCGCCGGCGGCGGGGCCGCCATAGGCAGCGTCACCGGCATCGGCGCCGGAGCCGGCGCCCTTATCGGCGGCGCCGGCGGCGCCGGCGTCGGCGCGTTGACGACGCCGGCTAAGCGGTAAGCCAGCAAGAAAGGCGAGGGCTCTGCCCCTCGACCCCGCCAAGGGGCAGCGGCCCCTTGGATCCCATGACGTTAGCCTCTTTGTGCTGAGGGGGTTCTAAGGGCTCCGCCCTTAGCGGGGTCGAGGGGCAGAGCCCTCGCCTTCCTTACTGGCCCATCGCCAGGCTCGCCATAGCGGCGTCGACGCCGCCTTTGGTGTGGGGGATATTGGCGATTTCGAGCGCCATTTCGACTGAGGCCAGGGTTCCCAGGATCATCGGTTCATTCAGATCTCCCATGTGGCCGATGCGGAAGACCTTGCCTGAGAGCGGGCCGAGGCCGCCGCCGAGGGAGACGTTGAAACGCTCCATGCACACGGCGCGCAGCGCGTCGCCATTGGTGCCTTCGGGCATCATGATGGCGGTGACACTGTCGGAGTAGCGGCTGGGGTTGAGGCAGAAAAGCTGGGGTCCGTTGTTGCCAGACCAGATCTTGACCGCGGCGCGCACGGCCTCGCCCAGACGGTGGTGGCGGGCGAACACTTCGTCGAGCCCTTCATCATTGAGCAGGCGGAGAGACTCGGCGAGGCCGTAGAACAGGCTTACGGGCACGGTGCCGATGAAGCTTTTGTGGCGGCGGCCGATCATGGCCGACCAGTCCATGTAGTGCTTGGGCATGGTCGAGGTTTTGTGGGCCTTGAGTGCCTTGTCGGAGACGCCGGTGAAACTCATGCCGGTGGGCAGCATCAGGCCCTTCTGGCTGCCGCCGACGGCAATATCGATGCCCCAGGCGTCCATTTCGAAATCAAAGCAGCCGAGCGAGGAGATGGTGTCGGCCATCAGCAGTGCGGGATGTTTGGCAGCGTCAATGGCCGCGCGCACGTCTGGCAGGGGGAGGGCCATGCCGGTGGCTGTTTCATTGTGCACGGCGCCGACGGCTTTGATGGTATGCGCCGTGTCGGCTTCGAGCACCGCCGTGAGGCCTGCGATATCGGCGCCTTTGCGCCAGTCGGCGTGGTAGGTCTGTACCTTGATGCCGAGCGCTTCGGCCATCTGTGCCCAGCTCTCGGAAAAATACCCGGTTTCGATGATCAGGATGGTGTCGCCGGGTGACAGCACGTTGACCAGCGAGGCTTCCCAGGCGCCGTGGCCCGAGGCGGTGTAGAAGAAAATATGCTGCTTGGTTTTGAGCACGCGTTTCAGCCCGTCCATGCAGGCGTCGTAGAGTTTGAGGAAATCTGCACTCATGAAATCCACGGTGCCCTGCGACACCGCACGCAAAATGCTGTCTGGAATGTTGGTCGGGCCGGGGTTGGCAAAGAAAAGCCGGCCGCGTGCTGCTTTGGTCATCTGGTCATCCCCTCAAGATATCTCGGTTCTAGCTTATGGATGGAAGGTCAGGAACAGGAACGTTATGAAAATCACCAGATGGATGAAGCCGTAAAGCACGTTCGAGCGCCCGGTGCCGAAGGTCAGCGTGCTCACCAGCAGCGTCAATATCAGCAAGATGGTGTCGCTGGCAGTGACACCCAGCGTGAGCTGTTTGTCGAGGGTGAGTGCCACGACGGCGACCACGGGGAAGGTCATGCCGATGGTGGCGAGAGATGAGCCAAGGGCGAGGTTGATGGATTTCTGCAGCTGGTCGCGCCGCGCCGCCTGCACCGCAGCCACGCACTCTGGCAGCATGATCAGCAAGGCGACAATGAGGCCGGTGACGGAGGCGGGAGCACCCACGGCCTCGCGCGCGACTTCGACCACGGCGGCAAATTTTTTGGACAGCAGCACCACGCCGACCAGAGCTGCCAGCAGCAGCCCGGCGCTGGCGGCAACTGCGCGGTTCGAGGGTAGATGCGCCGCCCCGCTCTCGGCACCCTCGGCGCCTTTGGCGGTGAAGTGATCCTTGTGACGGATCGTCTGGATGTAGAGGAACGCGCCATAGAGCAGCAGCGTGATAACGCCGACGAAGCCGAGCTGGATTGAAGAGAACGCCGGGCCCGGCGCCTCGAGCGTGTAGTTGGGCAATATCAGCGTCAACGTGGCCAGCACGGCGAGCACGGCGATGTAGGCGGAGGCGCCGGTGACGCGGAAACTCTGTTCGTGAAACCGCAGACCGCCGACCAGAATACACAGGCCGACCATGCCATTGCACACGATCATGATGACGGCGAACACCGTGTCGCGCGCAAGCGTGGGGCTGCCGCGGGCGTCCGTGAGCATAATGGAGGCGATCAGCGTGACTTCGATCACCGTCACCGCCACAGTGAGGATCAACGTGCCATAGGGCTCGCCGGTGCGATGCGCGATCACCTCGGCGTGGTGCACCGCTGCGAACACGGTGCCGAACAACACCGGCACCATGATCACGGCGAGGGCCAGGCCGAGAGGTGTGGGCAAGAACGGTGCCCCGAAGCCCACCGCGGAGGCTGCCGCAAAGAAGGCGATCGACAGGATCGGGAATAGCCAGGCGGTCAACGGCATCTTCAAGGGAATACTCCGGCGTCATTCGCATCAGCATAAGGCAAAGCCCGAAAAGATTCGCCTGCCGCACGAAAACACCGCGTGGGTCAGCCACCAGCCACCCCCAAAGCATGCACCGATGCGCGGTTCCGTGGCATCGCCTCGCTGCAGGCGGCGCGCGCCGATCTCGATCACCCATTGCTCGCCCAGCGCGCTGCGAAGCGACCGGACATCTGGCGGAACCGGCGCATAAGGTAAACTACGTATTCTATTTGTTCTTTGTTTGTGCTTTTTTATGTCCATGCATTTGTCTCCCTCCCTTTCCGCAACCGATCGCTTCTCGCGTGTGATCGATGCGCTGTGCCAGGTGGTGGCAGCGCGGAGTGCGGGGAATGCTCTGCCTGCGGCGTTGATCTTGCTGGTCTGGAACCATCTGCGACGGATCGAGCGGCGAGTACTGGCGCTGGTGGCGGCGATCCAGGCGGGCCGGTTACGCGTCGGACACGGCTGCGGCGGTCGTCGCGGCACAGCACGCGGTGCTGTGCCGCGCTCGGAGTTGCCGCGCGGGTATGCCTGGCTGTGTCGGCTGGTGCCCTTCAAAGCTGCAGCTCTCTCCGGCCAGTTGCGCGTCGCACTGGAGGATCCGGAGATGGTGGCGCTGATCACAGCCTCGCCGCAGATGGGCAGACTGCTGCGTCCGCTGTGCCGGATGGTGGGGCTGGACACCGGGTTTCTGACGCCACCGTCGGCGCCGACGCCGACGCCGACGGTAGCGGCGACCATGATTTCGGACTCGGTGACCAGCACGGCAGACTGCGACGAAACTGACGAACCGCGTGAGCCCGACGCTTCTCACATCGGGGTTGCTGGTTTGGCAGTGCCGGCCAGTCTGCCGGCATTGGCTGGGATACCACCAGACGATTGAACACAACGCGGATTTTGACTGCTGCGTGAGGTCGCGGTTCCGGCTGGTCTATAACGTTACGATATCGTCACAGATAGTGTCGCCGCGGGTAAAATATGACTGACACCACGCCGCCGCTGAATCCTTCATTATCTATCAGCGGCGGTGTGGTGTGTTTGCGGTTATTTCGCCAGATGCACGAAGCGCACGGCATTGTCGTCTTGCACATTGGCTTCGTAGGTGAGGCCTGCTTTCGTGCCCCAGGCGTGTTTTTGCCAATACAGCGGGATCATCGCCATGTCGTCGCGGACGGCGAAGCGGATGGCGTCGGCGAACAGGGCGTTGCGTTTGGTTTCGTCGAATTCGGCGAGGCCTTTGGCCAACAGCGCGTCGAAGACTGGGTTGGAATATTGTGTGCGGTTGGATCCGCCCATGCCGGCTACCGTCGAGCGTGTCGCCAGCAGGGACTTCAGGCCTTCCGAGGCATCGGGGGCAGCACTGTTGTACGCCCACAGATACAGGCTGAACTTCTGCTGCGCCGCCTGGCCGATCATGACGTTGAACGGCATCGAATCGATGCTGTTCATGTGGATGCCGCCGCGTGTGAGCATCTGGCCGAGGGCCTGCAGCACCGCGCTGTCCTCCGGGAAGCGATCGTTGGAGGATTGGATGGTGAGGCCGAAGCCTTTCGGATATCCCGCTTCCGCCAGCAGCCGTTTGGCCGCGTCGAGATCGAGCGTGTCGGGTGCGAGGTCTGGCGCGTAGCCACCCTGCCCCGGCGGCACGATCTGGCCGGCAACCACGCCCTGCCCGCCGGCGATGCGATCGACCAGCGCCGGCCGGTTGATCATGTGGGAGATGGCCCGGCGCACCCGTATATCCGCCAACGGGTTCCTGGGCAGCGGTGCGCCGTCGAGATCGGTTGCGAAGGGGGTGACCGGACGGCTGCTGTCGATGGCGAGGAAGGTGATCCGGTTGGTCAGCCCCGACCACACACGAAGCTCCTTGCGCGTGGCCACCGTCGCCACGTCGTTGGGCGGGATGCCATCGATCACGTCGACCGATCCGGCCAGGAGTGCTGCGACCCGGGCCGAGGTGTTGGGAATGAAGCGCAGAGTCACCCGGTCGAATTCGGGCGCTCCGCGCCAATGCTGCGGATAGCCGCGCAGTTCGACGCGGTCGCCGCGCTGCCAGGATACGAAACGGTACGGGCCGGTGCCGATGGCAGCACGACCGCTGTTGAAATCCTCAGTGGTGGCGCCTGTCGCGGCTTTCTTGGAGACGATGAACACGTCGCCGATCTCGTTCATGAGGAGCGGTTTCGGCTCCTTGGTGTGGACGATGATGGTTTCGTTGTCCACGATGTCGATGCTGGCGACCGAGGCCACCGAACGCGTCCAGGGTGCAGCGGCGCCGATCAGATGGTTGGGACGGTCGAGCGAGAACACCACGTCCTCCGGCCCGAACGGCGAGCCGTCGTGGAAGGTGACGCCAGTGCGCAGCTTGATCTCCCACCGCAGCGGGTCCAGCGCGTGCCAGGAGATGGCGAGGCCAGGGCGCTCGACCTGCTGCGCGTCCATCTCGACCAAGCGGTCGTAAATGTTTTGGCCGGTCGAGACATCGTTGCCGGCGTCGTTGAAATGCGGGTCGATCGAGGCCTGCTCGGTGCCGCGGGCGACCACCAGGTCGCGTGCCTGGGCTGTATGTTGGGCGAGCAGACCGGCGAGGATGAGAACGACAAGGCGCATGATGTGTGTCCGGTCAGGTGGCGGCGAGCACGGCGGCCAGCACGTCGTTCAGTGCGGTCAGATCCATGGCGGCATCGGTCTCGTTGGAGACCGCGACGATCCGGTTGGCGCCGCGCAGGATGAACACCCGCTGGTCGGAAGCACCCGACATCCATGCAGCCTCCGGCGGCAGGGCTGGGAAGCGGCGGTCGGCATTGGTCCAGAACGTTGCTGCATAGCTGGTGCCGGCGTGTTCGGCGGCCAGGGCGTAGTCCACCCAGCCTTGCGGCAGCAGGCGCTCGCCGTTCCACACGCCGTCCTGCAGATACAGAACCGCGAGCTTCGCCCAGTCGCGCAGCGTGGCGAAGGCCGCGCCGGAGCCAACCAGATTGCCCGCGAGATCGCCTGACATGTGGTAGCTGTGCATGCCCAGGGAGTCCGGCAGCAGCTCGTAGAGTGTGGCGGGATAAGGAAGTCCGCGAAGTTCGATGCGGTTGCGCAGGATGGCGGCCAGCACGTTGATGCCGGCGTTGATGTAGCGGAACACAGCGCCGGGGCGAACGGCGACGATGTTGGCCTGGGCGGCTGCGAACGCGTCGGCCGCGTCGAAATACACCGCGGATCCTTCGAAGCCGAGGCTGGCCCCGTCTGGGCCGAGGCAGGCCATGGCGAGGCCGGAGCGCATGCGCAGCAGATCGTCCAGCGTGATGCTGGCGTGGATGCCGCGCGGGTCCTGCCACAGCGGCGCGGGGGCCGGGGCGTAGACGTTCTCGAGCCAGCCCAGATGGATCATCCGGCCGATCAACGTGCCGGTCATGGATTTGTTCATCGACCAGCTCGGTGTCACCCGGTCGGGCGCGCCGCCGGTGCCGTACCGCTCGAACAGGATCCGGTCGGCTACGGCCACCAGCAGGCCATACACGCCGGCGGAGCTTGCAAAGAACCGCTCCACCGCTTGGACGAGCGCTGGATCGGCCGGTGCCGGCGGCGCCACGTCGCAGCCCAGCGGCCAGGCCAGCTGCGAGGCGGCGGCTCTGGGGATCGGGGTTGCGGTGGACGCTGCCGGCGGTGCGGTGCCGGTGACGATACCGCCCCAGCCCAACGGCGCCGCCGCACCGCCGATGACCGGTGGGCCGAACGCAGCGTCGGTCCAGGTCACTCGCACCGTGCGGCTGGCGACTTCATGCGTCATCGCGATTTCGCCGGATGCGGCCGCCTGTTCCAGCCTGGTGCGGCGGGGGGCGGGGTTGGGCATCGCATCCAGCCCGCCGGTGGCCGGAATGCCGCGCCATCGCAGCCGGGCGACGGCGTCGGTCCAGTCCAGCCCGAAGACGAAGACCATGTCGGCCAGACGCTTGGCGGCGAAGTTCATCTCACGCTGGCGCAGGGCCAGTTCGGAGACATCGTAGACGATCGGCCGTGGCAGGCCTGGTTCGCCATGCGCCAGGAACGGACGCCGGCTGTCGATCGTGCGTTCGCCGCCGGCGGTCGGGCCCCAGGCGGCATGGAAGGACGGGTGGGCACCCGATATTTTGTCGAGGGGCATCGTCGGGGATCCCTTGGGCTAAACGATGGTCGCTTCGATGGCGGCGCGCAGGTCTGGGGTGATCTCCGGCAGCACGCCCCACCAGGCCTGAAACGCCGGGCGCGCCTGGTGCAGCAGCATGCCGAGCCCGTTGACGGTTGGATTGCCGCGCGCCGTGGCATCCGCCAGCAGCTTCGTCTGCAGCGGATTGTAGATGATGTCGCAGACCAGCGACTGCGACGGCAGGGCTTCCAAGTCGAGGTCGAGCGGCGGCTGGCCCACCATGCCTTGGTTGGTGGTGTTGACGAGCAGCGACGCCCCGGCCAGTGCCGCGTTTCGGTCCGCCCAGTCCTGCACCCGCACCTTGTCGCCGAACTTCACCGCCAGTTCGTCGGCACGACTGCGGGTGCGGTTGACCAGGCGAATGTCCTGCGCCCCTTCGTCGAGCAGGCTCGCCACCACCGAGCGTGCGCCGCCGCCGGCGCCGATCACCGTGATCGGCCCAGCATCGGCCCGCCACGCGGACTGGCCGTCCTTTAAATTCTCGATGAACCCATAACCATCCTTGTTGTAGCCGGACAGCGAGCCATCGGCTTCGACCACCACCAGGTTGATGGCGCCCATCCGCGTGCCGGCGGGATCCAGGCGATCGACCAGCCGGGCCGCGTCCTCCTTGTGCGGCAGGGTGACGTTGCAGCCGGCGAAGCCGAGGGCGACGAGGCCGCGCAAGGCGGCCTCGACGTTTCCGGGCTTTACCGGCATGGGCAGGTAGGCGCCGGGGATGCCGTATTTTTCGAGCCAGTAGCTGTGCAGTTTGGGTGACCGAGACTGGAACACCGGCCAGCCGATCAATCCCGCCGCCTTGAACTCTCGCGTCTCGGTCATGCCGTTCTCCTTCAAACCTTACCCAGCGGTGGCAGGGTCTCGGTGATCACCTGCTTGCCATCGCGCACTTCCACAAGATAGCTCTCGCGGTCGAGATCGCCGGCGGCATCGAAGGCGACATCGAGCAGCAGCCCCGGATATTGCTTGGCCGAGAAGCTGCCGCCATGGATGGCCGCGGCCAGCGCCTTGCGGTCGAATTTGCCGAGTTTCTCGGTGACCGCCTTGATCAGATAGATCGAGGTGTAGCCTTTGATGCCGTTATGGTCGCTGGCATAACCGTAGATCGCCTTGAACTTGGCGCCAAAGGCCAGCACCAGCGGGTTCGGTGCATCGACGGTAAGGCCGACATGGCCGCGAGCCCCATTGGCGGCGGTGCCGGCAAGCTCGATCACCCGCTGGCTGACCAGCACGGTCTCGCCGATCACCGGCTTGTCGTAGCCGTATTTACGCAGGGCGATCAGGAAGCGCGCGCTCTCCTCCTCGTTCTTGTAGCTGAAGATTGCATCGGCGCCCGCCTTGACGGCATTCACGACGACGGAGGTGTAATCCATCTGCCCCGGCTCGGTCGGGATATCCGCCAGAACCTTGATGCCGCGGGCGTTGAGCTCCTTCAGCATGGTGTCGTGGCCGCCCTTGCCGAAATCGTTCGAGATCCACACGATGACGACCGACTTGATGCCCACCTTCTGCATGTAGTTGGCCACTTTCGGCATCGCGGCAGACTGGCTCAGAGACGAACGAAACAGGTATTTTTTGCCCTGCTGCGTGAGGTTGGCAGCCTCGCCCCCCATGAACATCGGCGTTTCGGCAGTCTCCGCCACCGCACTCGACACGTTCACGTCGCCCGAGAAGATCGGGCCCAGGATCACATAGGGCTCGTCGTCGATCGCCTTGGTGGCGACGGCCTTGGCGATCTGCGCCTGGCTCTGATTGTCCTGGTGGCTGACCTCGATCTGGCGGCCGAGGATACCGCCGCCCGCGTTGATCTCCTTGATCGCCATGTCGACGCCGTTCTTCCACATGGAACCGGAGGTGACGCCCGGGCCGGACAGCTCGACATCGTCGATCATCTTGACCGTGTCGGCGGCACGGGCGCCGGTGATGCCCAAAGCGGGCACGGCGAGGGCACTGGTGGCAAGTTTGAGTGTGGTGCGACGTTTGATCATGGTCGATCTCCCAGATGTTGTTGGAGGGCGCTTCATGGCGCCTCTCCATGGTGGACGGCAGCCGCGGGCTTCGCAGCGCTGCCAAGAAACACGCGGTTGAGGTCAGGATCGTTGAGGAATGTTGCGGCTGGACCATCCATCACCAGCCGCCCGCCTTCCAGCAGAAGCACACGGTCGCTCACCGCCAGCGCGCTGCGCACGTTCTGTTCCACCATGAGAATGGAGGTGCCGCTGTCGGCGAGATCGCGCAGCAGACGGAACACGCCCTGGTTCACCTTGGGCGACAGTCCGATGGAGGGCTCGTCGATCAGGATCACCGCAGGGCGCAGCAACAGGGCGCGGGCAATTTCCAGTTGCTTCTGCTCGCCGCCCGACAGGGAGGCTGCGGCCGAATGCAGCCGCTCGCCAAGTTGGGGGAAGCGATCGAGCACTTCGCGCATCCGCGGCAGTCGCTCCGCCCGGCTCAAGGTGATGCCCCCGAGTTCCAGGTTCTCCCACAGCGTCAGCGATGGAAACAGATTGCGGCCCTGCGGCACGAACACGATGCCGCGCCGTAGCAGGTCGGCCGGCTGCATGCCGCCCACCGGGTCGCCCGCAAACAGGATGCGGCCCTGGCGGGGGGCCAACAGGCCGAAGAAGGTCTTGAGCACGGTGGATTTGCCGGCGCCGTTCGGCCCGATCAGCAGGGTGATTTCGCCGCGCGCTGCTGCGAAACTCAGCCCGTTGAGGATCATCAGGCTGCCGTAGCCCGCGACAACGCCCTCGAAGCGGATCAGGTCAGTCGCCAAGATAGGCCTCCAGAACGGCAGGGTTGGCCCTGATCGCCTCGCCCGGGCCGATCGCCAGGATGGCACCTTGGGCCATGCACATCACCCGGCCGCATAACCGCATGATGAAATCCATGTTGTGCTCGATGACGATGAAGCTGCCGCCCTGCTGGCTGTTCAGCTGCAGCAGCAGTGCCAGCAAATCCTCGATGAGGGCGGGGTTGACGCCGGCGCAGGGCTCGTCGAGCAGCACCAGGCGTGGTGCCGGAATGAAGGCCATGGCGATGTCGACCAGTTTCTGCTGGCCGTAGGACAGGCTGCCGGCGGCGAGCTTGGCGACGTGGCCGAGCTTGAACAATGCGATCATTTCGTCGGCGCGCTGGCCCAGCCCGGCGTCCGGCTTGCTGAACAGGCGCCGCGCCGGCGTGTCGAGAAACTCCTGGCCGGCTGCGATCAGATTGTCGCGCACGGAGAGCTTGCCGAACACCTGCAGGCTTTGAAACGTGCGGCCAATGCCGCGGCGTGCCAGGCGCAGCGGCGGCAGGCCGGTGATGTCTTCTCCCTCGAACAGCACTTTGCCCGAGCTTGGCGCCACCTGGCCCAGGATGGTGTTGAACAGCGTGGTCTTGCCGCTGCCGTTGGGCCCGATCACGCCCAGGATCTCCCCCGCCGCGACGTTGAAGCTCACGCCGTCCACCGCGCGAATGGCGCCGTAGGATTTATGAATGTCGGTCACATCCAGCAGGCCCGTCATGGCCGCTTCCACCGGTCTGCCAGCGACAGCAGGCCGCCGGGCATCCAGACCATC
This sequence comes from Rhodospirillales bacterium, assembly GCA_025352665.1. GTDB lineage: Bacteria > Pseudomonadota > Alphaproteobacteria > Acetobacterales > Acetobacteraceae > CAIQQQ01. The sequence goes on from JANXSM010000060.1 coordinate 88,951, forward strand.
ATCACGACGATCATGAAGCCGAACACGGCCAGATACCAATCGGCGGCAAAGCGCAGCCACTCCGGCAACAGCACCACGATCACGGCCCCCAGCGCAGGGCCGAAGAAACGCCCCTGCCCGCCCACGATCACCATCAGCAGCATGGCCAGCGAATTCGTGACAGTGAACGAGGCCGGTTCGATGAACCCCACCAGCGGTGCGAACAGCGCGCCCGCCACGCCCGCGTAGGCGGCCCCGATGGCAAACGCCATCAACGTATAGAATGTGGTGCTGATGCCCACACTTTCGGCACGGATCGGATTGTCGCGCAGGGCTGCGAACGCCCGCCCCCACGGCGAGCGCAGCAGCAGCGCCATCAGCACTGCGAGCACGACGGTGATGCCAAAGGTGAGCTGATAGAAATCGGCCGCCCGCGAGAAGTGCCAGCCGAACAGCACCGGCCGGGCGATGTCGTTCATGCCGAAGGTGCCGCCGGTCAGCCATTCCTCGTTCCGGAACACCAGGAAGCAGAGCATGTTGAAGCCAAGCGTCGCGAAGGCGAGATAGTGGTGCTGCACCCGCAGTGCCGGAAAGCCGAGCCCCAGACCGACGAGAAAACAAATCGAGGCGCTGGCGGGCACGATCAGCAGATAGGAAAAACCGAGTTTCGCCATAAGCCCGGCCGTATAGGCGCCGATGCCCAGGAAGGCCGCCTGCCCCAGCGAGATCTGCCCCGCATAGCCCACAGTGAGATTGAGCCCCATGCCGGCGATGACATATACGGCCCACAGCGTAAGAATGTAGACGCCATAGCTTTTCAGCGATGTCGGCAGCACCGCGAGTGCGATGATCGCGAGGATCAGAACCGGCCACCGCAAGCTTTTGCCAAGGCCGGTCATACGCGGCGCTCCTCGGGTTTGCCGAGCAGGCCCTGTGGCATGAACACGATCACCAACAGGAACAGCAGCAGCGCCACGCCCTCCTTGTAGCTGGGCGAGATATAGGCGCCGACCAGGTTCTCCAGCACACCCACCAGCACGCCGCCCAGCAAGGCGCCGCGGCTGTTGTTGAAACCACCGATGATGGCGGCATAGAACGCCTTGGTGCCGAGCGTGTCGCCCATGTCGAACTTGGCAAGATACACCGGTGTCACCAGCAGCGCCGTCAATGCCGCCAGCGCCGCGTTGACCAGAAACGCATACATCACCATCCGGTTCGCGTTGATGCCGAGCACCCTTGCCGCATCGCGGTTCTGCGCCACCGCCTGCATCGCGCGCCCGGTGAGGGTGCGGTTGAGAAAGAACTGCACACCGAGTGCCACGCCACAGGCCAGCACCGCCGTGCCGATTTCGGCCACCGTCACACGCAGGCCGAAAATGTCGATCAGCCGATCGGGAAAGATCGACGGAAAGGTGAACACCTGCGCGCTGTAGGCCACACGGGTGAGGTTCTTGAAGCCGATCGACAGACCCAGGGTCGCGATCACCAGCGGGATCACGCCATGGCGGATCAGCGGATCGACCACCAGCAGCTTGAACATGCCGCCGAGCACGAGCAGGGATGCGACCAGGGTGAGCAGGAAGGCGACCGCGAGCGGCAGCGATGCCACGTTGAGGAAGAACAGCATCATAAAGGCGGGCAGCATGACCATTTCGCCAAGTGCGAAGTTGATGGTGCCGGAGGCCTGCCATAGCAGGGTGAAACCCAAAGCCGCGAGAGCATAGCAGGCGCCGGTGGAAACGCCGGAGAGCAGAAGCTGCAGCAGATCGGTCATGGCGAACCCGCTTCGAAGCCGAACAGGCGGCACGGCGTGTTCCACCAGAGCCGGGCGCGGTCGGCGGCGTCTGGAAACCAGGCCTGGACCAGCTTCAGCATCATGGCGTAGTCGACGTGATAATCGGCCTTGAGATATGGCCAGTCGGACCCCCATAGGCAGCGATCTAGGCCGAAAGCTTCCACGAGAGCTGCGACATAGGGCTCGGCATCGGCATGCGGGTAGAGCGTTTCAGCAAATTTCGCGTAGCCCGAGAGCTTGACCCAGGCCTGGCCACTGCGACCGAGCGCCAACGCAAGCTGGAAGCCCGGCTGGTCCAGGCCGAGGCCGGCCACGGGTCGGGCGCAATGGTCGATCAGCAGGCCTACCTTCGTCGGGCCCAGAAGACCCATCAATTCTATCAGCTGGTCGCGCTCGGTTTGGATCTGCAGCAGCAGGTCCAGCTCCACGAGCTTTGCCACCAGCGGGCGCGCATCGCGGTAGGCCGCCAGACCCCAGGCCGAAGGATTGAAAGCGACGCCGACGATGCCCTGGGCCTTGAGCTCGGCCAGCGCCTCGATGCCGATATCGTTGGCCACAACGGCGATCCCCTTCAATCGGCCCGCACTGCGCCGGATGGCGTCAAGAATGATGCGACTGTCGGTGCCATAGCCGGAATTGGTGCCGACGAGCAGGCCGTATCGCACCGCAAAGATGTCGAACAGCTGTAGCAACAGCTCAACCGGCGCCACCTCCTGGCCGGCAGGGCGATAGGCGGTGTCGTGCGCGTAGGAAAACCGTACCGGATCGATGACGTGATGATGGCAATCGACCTTCCGCTCATCCCAGATCGTCACTGTGCTTCCCCCGGCCTACACCTTGCCGGATGCGGGCCACTTTCGTTGTTATCCGTTGCCTTATCACGCCACCTCGCGGCACGAGATATGAATTTTTGAAAGCCGAATATAATCAGGCGTTATAGGTGGGGGCCATGTCTATTGCGCCATCGAAGGGTTGCGCCTCAGTGATTCGTCGAATACGTTTCTGCTCATTCACGGCTAGCAACTATTTGGGTTGGAATTGCAAAATGAATGCGGGAATCGGCCGATCCGAATTCAGCTGCCTACCTTTGTGCACCGGGCGGTGAGCGCATCGGCTGGTTGGCTGCGTTGAGCGGTTATCTTTTCAAACGCCTGGCCGCGGTCGTAGCGCTGACTTTCGGCATCACGGTTGTGGTTTTCCTTATTATCCGCTTCATCCCGGGCGATCCCGCCATCGTCATGCTGGGGACCGACGCAGGGAACGCCGATCTGGTCGCCAGGCTGCACCAGCAGCTTGGGCTCGATCAGCCAATCTACTCTCAATACTTCATATGGATTTGGAACGTCGCACACGGCGACTTCGGTTACTCCTATGGCCAACAGCAATCCGTGGCATCGCTGCTGGTGGCGAATTTCCCCGCCACTCTGCAGCTGACAGTGGCAGGCCTTGCCCTGTCCCTGATCCTGGGTGCTGGGATCGGCATCGCGGCCGCCGTGCGGCGCAACCGGCCGCTGGACACGGCGGCGATGGGGATTGCTCTCGCTTTCATGTCGATCCCCAGTTTCTGGCTGGGCCTGCTGCTGATCCTGTTGTTCGCCGTGGAACTGCCGTGGTTCGACGTGGTTGGCGGTACGTCGCTCAAGGGCCTGGTGCTCCCCGCCGTCACCCTCGGACTTGGCAGTGCCGGGTTCAACGCGCGGTTCGTCCGCTCCAGCATCATCCAGGCGCAGGTGCAGAAACACGTCATAACCGCCCGCGCCAAGGGCACCACGCGGGTGCAGGTGTTCCGCCGCCATGTGCTGCGCAACGCGCTGCTGCCGGTCCTCACCATCGTCGGCCTCCAGGTGGGGCAGCTGCTGTCAGGCGCGGTGATCATCGAGAGCGTATTCTCGCGCCCGGGCATCGGGCGGTTGTTGGTGCAAGGCATCCTGGCGAAGGATTATCTGATAGTTCAGGCCGTCGTGCTCATCATCGCTGTGATCTATGCAATGTCGAACCTCGCGGTCGATCTGCTGTATCCGGTGCTCGACCCGCGCATCGGGCATCAATAGGGGGCATGGCGATGCGCACAGCGGCAGATCTTGTGGCTGCTCCAAAACCCGTAGACGTCATCATCGATGATGCAGCGCTGCCGCCGGCGCATGGTGCCCTTTGGCGTGCGCTGCGCCACCGCAGCCTGGTCGCGGGCCTGTTCATCTGCCTGGTGCTGGCCGTGCTGGTGTTCGCCTTGCCGATGCTCATGAGTTCCGTCGACCTCAACGCACAGGACCCGATGGCAACCTTCGCGCCGCCCTCGGCCGAGCACCTGATGGGCACGGACGCGTTCGGTCGCGATCTGCTGTCGCGCGTGGTCTATGGCGGTCGTACCACGATCCTGGCCAGCATCTGCATCGTGTTCCTGGGCGGCGTGTTCGGCACAACGTTGGGTTTGATCGCCGGCTATTTCGGCGGTATCACGGGCTTCGTGATCATGCGGCTGATTGATCTGCTCCTGGCGTTTCCGGGCATTCTGCTTGCCCTCGCCGTGTCCGCGGTGCTCGGGCCGGGACTGGTGAACGGCGTGATCGCCATCGCCATAATCCTGGTTCCCGTCTATGCACGTCTCGTTGCAGGGGCCACCACGGAGGTGCGCCACCTGCCCTATGTCGACGCGGCGGTGACACTTGGCTCCGGCTCGTGGCGGATCATCCTGCGCCATGTGCTGCCGAATGTGTCGCCGGGGATCATCGTGCTGACCACCACCTGGCTCGGCGTGGCCGCACTTTGGATCGCTGCCCTAGGCTTCATCGGCCTTGGCGTGCAGCCGCCCACGCCGGAATGGGGCGTGATCCTCAACGACGGCCAGAACTACATCACGCTGGCTTGGTGGATCACCGTGTTCCCCGGAATATTCCTCGCCATGTTCGTGATCGGGGTGAACCTGATCGGCGACGGGCTGCGAGACGAACTCGACCCCACGCTCGTCCGCCACTAGAGCAATATCGCACGAGGTTGAGCCAGCCGCGCGATAAAATTAATCGTCAAAACAAAGGGCTAGAGCCTGACCGCTTCGCCTACCAGAAGCGATCAAGCTCTAGCGGATCCCACGCACATCAAGAGGTTTCCATGCACCATTCCCTCAAGCAGTTCCTCGCCGCCGGCGCATTCGCGCTGGTGGCCCAGCAGGCTGCGGCCGCTCCGCCCGACCTTGACGCCAAGATCACCATCGGCTGGGGCCAACCGTTCGATACGCTGAACCCGCACACGACCGGCAACCGCAATGTCGGCCCGATCGATGCGAATATCTTCGACACGCTGATCTGGCTCACGCCCGATTTCAAGGTCACGCCGCTTTTGGCAAAATCCTGGGAAATGTCGCCGGATGGGCTGAGCTACACCTTTACACTGCGTGACGATGTGACCTTCCACGACGGCACGCCGTTCGACGCGGCCGCCGTGGTCGCCAATGTCGACTACATCACCAACAAGGACACGCAGTCCAAAATTTCGCTGAACCTGATGGGCAATTGCGCGTCTGCCAAGGCGATCTCGAAATACCAGGTGCAGTTCACGTGCACGGCGCCTTATGCGCCTTTGCTGGCGCAGCTAGGCGAGCCCTATCTTGGCATGCAGTCGCCGAAAGCCATTCAGGAGTATGGCAAGGATCTCGGCCTGCACCCGATTGGTACCGGACCGTTTGCCTTCGTGAGCTACGTGCCCACCCAAAGTCTCGTGCTGAAGCGCAACGAGGCCTATAAATGGGGACCAGCCGCCACCGGCCATATCGGGCCGCCCGACATCGCCCAGATCACGGTGCAGATCGTCTCAACCGCGCAGGCGCGGGTCAGCCAGTTTCAGACCGGCCAGTCCGATGTGATGCAGGAAACGCCTGGGGTGTTCTGGAACGCCTTGCGCAAGATGGACCGCTACACCGCGATCCCTGTGCCGATCAGTGGCATGGGCATCTTCGCCCCGATCAATGCCGGCAGCTTTCCCACCAACGACATTGCCGTGCGCAAGGCGATCCAATACGCGATCGACAAGGTGGGCGTGATCCAGCTTGCTTCCGCCGGCGCCTTCGCGGTCAGCAACACCCCGCTGGTCAAGGGCATGCCCGACTACGATGCCTCTCTGGAAAACAGCTATCCGTATGATCCGGCCAAGGCCGAGGCGACGCTGAAGGCCGCCGGCTGGACCAAGCCCGGCGAGTTTTGGGAGAAGGACGGCAAGACGCTGACCATCAAGATTTCGGCTATTTCGACCTCGGCTGAATCGCCGTTGCTGGCCCAGGCCATGCAGGGGTATCTGCGCAAGGTCGGCATGGACGCGAACGTGTTCCAGATGGCCACGCCGGCTTGGCTCGCCGCCAACATCAAAGGCGACATGTCCTTGGCCGCGCTGCAGTATATCGCGGTGGACTCAGACGCGCTGCATCTGTGGTTTCTGCCCGACCAGTATTTCAACTGGAGCCACTACACCAACCCTGAACTGTCCGACCTGATCCTGCAGGGCCAGAAGGAGAGCGATCCCGCCAAGCGTTTCACGATCTATGCAAAGGCGCAGAAGATCCTGATGGACGAAGCCGTCATCATGCCGATCCGCGAGAACGTCGACCTGCTGATGACCACGCGCAAGCTGACCGGCGTCACCTGGTCGGGCGGTGGGTTCGAATACTTCGGCGCTGCGTCGATGTCGAAATAGCCGCGCGTCAAGGAAAGCAAATACCATGGCAACAGTTATCCACGCGGACCGTCTGATCGACGGCACCGGTGCGGCCCCGATCGGCGCTGCGGTGCTGGTCATCGAGGCAGGCAAGATCGCCGATGTGTTCGAAGGAAAGCTGCCGGAGGGGCGCGTTCCCCCCGGCACCGAGACGATCGATCTCACCGGCTGCACCCTGCTGCCGGGCATGATCGACACGCATGTTCACCTCAATCTGCCCGGCGACGGCAGCACGCTGGAGGTTTGCGCCCGCGAGACCGATGGCGTGCTGGTGGCCACCACCGCCTTTTCCGCCGCCCGGGCGCTGGAAGCCGGGATCACCACGGTGCGCGATGTCGGCGGCGCGCGTCGCACCGTATTCGATGCCCGGCGGGCGTTGGAGCTTGGCCACGGCCATGGGGCCCGTATTCTCGCCTGTGGCCAGCCCATCACCATCACCGGTGGGCACACCTGGTATTTTGGCGGCGAGGCGGATGGCGAGGACGGGCTGCGCCTCAAGGTTCGTGAAATGATCAAGCTCGGTGCCGAATTCATCAAGGTGATGGCGAGCGGCGGCGGCACGGTGGGCACTATGTCGTGGCTGCCATCGTACAGCCCGCGCGAGCTTGCGGCACTGGTCGACGAGGCGCATCGGCACGGCCGCAAGATCACCGCCCATTGCCTGTGCGCCCAGTCCACCGACTGGGTGGTGGATGCCGGGTTCGACGGGATCGAGCACGGTGGTTTCATCGTCAACAAGGCAGGCGCACAGCAGTATGTGCCGGCGACGGCGGACAAGGTGGCGCGGGCCGGCATTCCCGTCACCAGCACACTCGCGGTGGGCGGGTTTACCTTGAAGGCGATGCGGGCGATCGAACATCGCAATCCCGTGGAGCAGGCGACGCTCGATCGTTGGCTTCGCATGTTCGATGAGAATATCACGCAGTTCCGCAAGATGCGCGAGGCCGGCGTGACCTGGGTCGCGGGCACCGACGCCGGCTGGCGCTTCACCACCATCGAGGGCCTGCCGCTGGAATTCGAGCTGATGCAGCAGGGCGGCTGCACGGCGCTGGAGGCGATCACCGCCGGCACCGGGCTCGCAGCCCGTGTACTGGGCATCGAGGACCAGGTCGGCACGTTGAAGAAAGGCATGATCGCCGATGTCATCGCCGTCGCCGGCAATCCGCTCGACGATCTCGCCCGCATGGGCGACATACGCCTGGTGATGCAAGGCGGTCAGATCCGGAAACGGGTGGCCTAATGGCCGACGGAGGTGCCACCGGCGGGGCCATGCTGCTCGAGGTGCAAGACCTGCACACGCATTTTCACACCCGCGCGGGTGTGGTGAAGGCGGTGGACGGGATCAGCTTCGACGTGCCCGCCGGCGGCAGCCTCGGCATCGTGGGCGAAAGCGGCTCGGGCAAGACCGTGACCTCGCTGTCGATCATGCGGTTGATCGAGCCGCCCGGCTTCGTCGCGTCCGGCCGCATCCTGTTCCGCGGGCGGGACATGGTGGGGCTGAGCGAGCGGGAAATCCGCGGCATTCGCGGCAACCAGATCTGTCTGGTATTCCAGGACCCGATGACGGCGCTGAACCCGGTCTATACTGTGGGCACGCAAGTGGCGGAGGCGCTGCTGGCGCATCAGGATCTCGACCGCAAGGCGGTGCGAGAGCGGGTGGTCGAGCTGTTTCGCCTGGTCGGCATTCCAGCACCTGAGCGGCGGTTCGACGAATATCCGCATAAGCTCAGCGGCGGCATGCGCCAGCGCGTGACGATTGCCATGGCGCTGGCCAATGAGCCGCAGCTGTTGATCCTGGACGAGCCGACCACGGCTCTGGACGTGACCATCCAGGCGCAGATCCTCGACCTCGTGCGCGAACTGCGTCACCGGGTGAACACGGCGGTGCTGCTGATCACCCATGACATCGGCGTGGTGACCGAGCTGTGCGAACAGGTTGTGGTGATGTACGGCGGCCGCATCATGGAGCGCGGCAGCGTGGCGCAGGTGACGGCGGACCCGAAGCATCCGTACACCCAGGGCCTGCTGGCATCGATGCCCACGCGCGCGGTCCGCGGCCAGCGGCTGGCAGCGATCGGCGGCGCGGTGCCGAACCCGTTGCGCATGCCTGCGGGATGCCCGTTCCGCCCCCGCTGCGGGCAGGCGATGAATGTGTGCGTAACCGACCCGGGTCTGCGCAATCCCGGCGACGGCCGCAGCGTCGCGTGCTGGCTGTATTGAGGATGGGCAACAGTGTGAGCGAGGTGCAGACCGCCGACGATGTGCTGCTGGAGCTGCGGAACCTGCGCACCTGGTACCCGACCGGAGGCGGCGTGCTGGGGGGCGGGCGCGAGTGGGTGAAGGCGGTCGATGATGTGTCCTTCACCATCAAACGCGGCGAGACGCTCGGGCTGGTCGGTGAATCAGGCTGTGGCAAGACCACGCTGGGCCGTTCGATCCTGCGCCTGGAACAGCCGCAGTCCGGCCAGGTGATCTTCGAGGGTGAGGACGTGCTGAAGATGCCGGCCGGGCGGCTGAAGCAGGTGCGTCGCAACATGCAGGCGATATTTCAGGACCCGCACGGCTCGCTCGATCCCCGCATGAAGGTGCGCGACCTGATCGCCGAGGGGCTGGTGGTGCAGGGCGAGATGCGCCGTGACGAACGCGATGCGCGGGTGGCTGAGTTGATCGATGTGGTCGGTCTGCGGCGGGAGCATCTGGACCGCTACTCCCATGAGTTCAGCGGCGGCCAACGCCAACGCATCGGCATTGCCCGCGCGCTGGCGCTGCGCCCGAAATTCGTACTGGCCGACGAGCCTGTCTCGGCCCTGGATCTGTCCGTGCAGTCGCAGGTGCTGAACCTGCTGAAGGATCTGCAGTCCGAGTTCGGGTTGACCTATCTGTTCATCGCACATGATCTGTCGGTCGTAGAATATATCAGCGACCGCGTGGGCGTGATGTATCTGGGCCGGATTGTGGAGCTGGCGAGCGCTGAGGCGTTGTACGACGATCCCCGCATGCCCTACACCCAGGCCCTGCTGTCAGCCATTCCCGGCAACGAGCGGGCGAGCGGGCGGGCACGGATCATTCTGCAGGGCGATGTGCCGAGCCCGATAAACCCACCCTCGGGTTGCCCGTTTCGCACCCGCTGCTGGCTGGCTCAGGACGTTTGCAGCGAACTCGTGCCGCCGCTGCGCGAGGTGAAGCCGGATCATTTTGCCGCCTGTCACTTCGCTGATGCGATCTGACGCCGGGCCGCGCGCAGCACCGGCACGCGGCCGGTGCTGGCGCGAGCGAGCAGCACGGCGTCCAGCCGGACATGCGCCTCGGCTTGTGAGATGCGCTCGCCGGCCATCGCGCGCACCAGCAGTGCCGCACTTTGTTGGCCGAGTGCGAAGCGCGGCTGCAGGAAGGTGGAGAGCGTCGGCTGGACGTAGCCGGCTGCGATGCAGTTCAACACCGGCAAGCAGTTCGATGACCTTGTTGAGAACGATCTGCTGTCCAACGTCGATGCCCTGGCCAAGGCCGAGAACTGGCAGGCGGTGATGCCGCCGGCAATCCTGGCCGCTGTAACGCGCGATGGCCACGCCCACGCGGTGCCAGTCGACATTCATGGCCAGAACTGGATGTTCTTCTCCAACGCCGCCCTGGCCAAGCCCGGGGCGCAAAGCCCTACCAACTGGGACGACGTGTTCCCGGCACTGGACAAACTGAAGGCCGCTGGCCTGATCCCGCTTGCCTTCAGCGGGCAGAAGAACTGGGAGTGCGGGCTGTTCAACGCCGTGCTCAGCGGCCAGGCTGGGGCTAAGGGTTTCACCCGCTTCTGGGGCAAGCTCGATACCGGCTTCGTCAAGGGGCCGGTGTTTCGCAAGGCGGCTGAAACCTATCGCCGGCTGTACAACTATGTCGATCCGGCAGCAGCCGCCGCAACTGGAACGTTGCCACGGCGCTGTTGATCCAGGGCAAGGGGGGCATGCAGGTGATGGGCGATTGGGCCAAGGGCGAGTTCACCAATGCCGGCCAGAATGCGGGCAAGGAGTTCGGCGGTGCTGTGCTGTCCGACCACGGCACTGCCTATCGGATCGGCGGCGACGTTTTTGCCTTCTCACACACGAAATCCTCCGAAACGCTGAAGGCGCAGGCACTGCTGCAGCATGTGATGACCGACCCTGCGAACCAAGTCGCCTTCTCCGCCAAGAAGGGCTCGATCCCAGTGCGTCAGGATGGCGATGTTGCTTCGCTCGATGTGTGCGCCCGCAAAACGCATGAGTGGTTGCTGGACAAATCGGCACAGGCGCCGGCGAACGAGTTACTGTCGCCGCCGGCCATCACCGGTGCGGTGGAAGACTTGATCAGTCAATGCGGGAACGACCCGTCTATGAGCACGGATAATTTCATCTCCAAGGTTGTGGCGGCAGTCAGACAGCCCTGATGGGTCGAGCGCTGTCCCAGCCACCAACTCATACGGCGGTGCGCCGTGGGCCCAGGGTGCGCAGGCAACGGGGCTCTCGCTGGCCGGCGCAGCTGATTGCACTGGTGGTCTGTTGCAGCGCCACGCCCCGGACGGTGTGGATGTCCCTCACCGCCTCGCGCATGTTGCCCAACAACAATTTCGTCGGGCTGCGCCAGTATGCGACGCTGATCGACAACGGGCGCTGGCAGGTGTCGGTTGTCAATCTTGCTTTGTTTGGCGTGCTGTTTCTGGCGGCAAGCCTGGTGCTGGGCTTCATTCTGGCGGCTTTGATCGACCAACGGGTGCGGGCGGAAAGCCTGCTGCGCTCAGTGTTCCTCTACCCGTTCTCGATGTCCTTCATCGTCATCGGCCTCGCCTGGCGCTGGCTGCTGGACCCCACGCTAGGCATCGAGAAGCTGCTGCATGACATCGGCCTGACCGGAGCGCATTTCGACTGGCTGATCCGGCCGGACCGGGTGATCTTCACCCTGGTTCTGACCGCAGTCTGGCACGCCTCCGGGCTGGTGATGGCGATCATGCTGGCCGGCTTGCGTGGTATTGACAGGGAGATCTGGAATGCGGCGCGTGTCGACGGCATTTCCACCTGGCGCACGCTTGTGTTTATCGTGGCCCCCATGCTGCGGGGCAGTTTCGCCACCGCGTTCGTGCTGCTCGCGACGAGTGTTGTCAGACTCTATGATCTTTCGGTCGCCACGACCAATGGCGGGCCTGGCATCGCCTCCGAGCTGCCGGCGAAGTTCGTGATGGATTATCTGTTCGACCGCGGCAATATCGGCCTCGCCGCCGCCGCCGCCGCCGCTGCCACCACCATGCTGGCAACGGTTGCGATGGTGGTCGCACCCTGGTTCTATTGGCAGACGCGGCGCAGCCGCCAGGCTGGGATGGCATGAACGCCACGGTGCAGCCGAGCGGCCGGCGCCCGGCACGCCTGACCACAGGCCGGATCGGTCTTTATGCATTCCTGCCGATTTCGGCGCTGTTCTTTCTGACGCCGCTGTATGTGATGATGGTGACCTCGCTCAAAACGATGCCGGAGATCCGTAGCGGCAGCATCCTCTCGTGGCCGTCAGCACACAATCTCGATGCGTGGGTGCGGGCGTCGTCGCAGGCTTGCACCGGGCTTTCCTGCAACGGCATTCAGACCGGCTTCTGGAATTCGGTGCGCATCCTGGTGCCCAGTGTCGCCGCCTCGATCGCGGTGGGAGCCGTGACCGGCTACACGCTGTCGTTCTGGCGCGCGCGGGGCGCCAAGACGTTGTTCGCGGCGCTGATGATCGTGGCGTTCATGCCTTATCAGGTTTTTATCTATCCGCTGGTGCGGCTGTTCGCCATGGCAGGCGTCGGCAATTCCCTGCTGGGCATCGTGCTGGTGCACACGATCTTCGGTCTGCCGACCATGACACTGCTGTTCCGCAACCATTTCGCAGCCCTGCCGATGGAGTTGTTCAAGGCGGCACGGGTGGACGGCGCCGGCTTCTGGCGCATCTTTCTGCAGATCATGCTGCCGATGGCGGTGCCCATTGCCGTGGTTGCGATGATCCTGCAGGTGACTGGAATCTGGAACGACTTTCTGCTGGGCCTGGTGTTCACCGGGTGCCGCAACCTGCCGATGACCGTGCAGCTTAACAACATCGTCGCCTCCAGCCAGGGTGAGCGGCTCTACAACGTCGACATGGCGGCAACGATGCTCACTGCCTTGGTGCCGTTGTGCATCTATTTCATCTCCGGGCGGTGGTTCGTGCGTGGCATCGCCGCTGGCGCGGTCAAGGGATAATGGACATGCAGCACGAGCTGCCGGTTCCGCATGGTTTGGTGAGGCCGGGCGCGGTTTCATTGCGTGGCGTGGAGATCGCCTATGGATCGTTCCGGGTTCTTGATCGGTTGGATCTCGAGGTCGCCCAGTCGGAATTCCTCGTGCTGCTGGGACCATCCGGCTGCGGCAAGTCCACCTTGCTGAACGCAGTGGCGGGACTGACGGAAGTGGATGCCGGAGAGATCTGGGTCGGCGGGCGCAATGTCACCTGGAAGGAGCCGAAGGATCGCGGCATCGCCATGGTGTTCCAGTCCTACACGCTGTATCCGCGCATGACGGTGCGGGGCAACATGTCATTCGGGTTGCAGGTGGCGGGGATCGCGCGGGCTGAAATTCAGCGTCGGGTGCGCGAAGCCGCCGCCATGCTGCGGATCGAGGATCTGCTGGACCGCAAGCCCGCGGAACTGTCGGGCGGCCAGCGCCAGCGCGTGGCGATCGGGCGGGCACTGGTGCGCGAGGCGGCGGTGTGCTTGTTCGACGAGCCGCTGTCCAATCTCGATGCCCAGCTGCGGACCGAGTTGCGCACCGAAATCAAGCGGCTGCATGTGCGCCTGGGCGCCACCATGATCTTTGTCACCCACGATCAGATCGAGGCGCTGACATTGGCCGACCGAATTGCTGTGATGCGCGATCGGCGTATTCAGCAGCTTGGCACGCCGACCGAGATTTATACGCGACCGGTCAGTCGCTTCGTCGCAACTTTCGTGGGCTGTCCAGCGATGGGCTTCATCGCAGGCCACCTCGTTGAGGGACGACGGTTCAAGGCGGATGGTCTCGACCTTTCGCTCGACGGCTACCAGGCGCTGGGCGAAATGGCGGCGGGACGACCCGTCGATCTTGGCATTCGCCCGGAGCATATCACGCTGGCGCCGGGCCATCCGGAGGCGATCGAGGCGCCTTTGGAACTGGTCGAGCCGATGGGCAGCGATCTGCTGGCCTGGGTGCGCCTCGGCACCGTTTCGCTGGCGATGCGCCTGCCAGCGGAAACCCCGCTCTCCCTCGGCGACCGGCTGCCGGTGATGTTGCCGGCGAGCCGTTTCAACCTGTTCGACGCAGCCTCCGGGCTACGGATTTGACGCAACCGATCAGCCAGGAGACATCCATGAGCACGCCGGCAATTTCCTATCAGCTTTACTCGTCCCGCAACTTTCCCGACCTGTCGCGACAGGCGACGATGCTGGCCGGGATCGGTGTCCGCCATGTCGAGCCGTTCGGTGGATTGTTGGCCGATGTCGATGCGCTCGCAGAGGCGTTGGCAGCGAACGGGCTCGATGCGCCAACCTGCCATGTCGGCGCGCCAACCTGGCGCGACGCCTTCGACAGCGTGGCGCCCAAGCTGCGCAAGCTGGGCGTGGCCACGGCGTTCATGCCAGCGGTGCCGGCGGACGAGCGCGAACAGGATCGCGAAGGCTGGCAGAAGGTCGGGCGCGAACTGTCCGATTACGCACGCCGTCTGAAGGACCAAGGCATCCGCTTCGGATGGCACAACCACGCCTTCGAAATGGCGCCGCTGCCCGATGGATCGCTGCCGATCGAGTGGATTCTGGGCGAGGACTCGGACGTGCTGTGGCAGGTCGACATCGCCTGGATCCTGCGCGGCGGCCAGGACCCGGCAGCCCTGATCCGCCGCTACGGCGATCGGGTGGTGAGCTTTCACGTGAAAGACCTCGCACCGGCGGGCACGTGCCTGGACGAGGACGGCTGGGCCGATCCTGGTCACGGCACCATCGACTGGGCGACGCTGCTGCCGGTGATGCGCGCGACACCTGCGACCACCTGGGTGCTGGAACACGACAATCCGAACGACGATGCACGCTTCGCCGCCCGCGCCTTGGAGACCGTTCGCTCATGGTAACGGCCGCTTCAACGCGCCCGCTCGGCGTGGGCATCATCGGTGCCGGCGTGATCTCCGGCGTCTATATGAAGAACATGCCGTTGTTTGCAGGGCTTTCACTGCGCGGCTGTGCCGACATGCGCCCCGATGCGGCGCGGGCGCAGGCGGCCGCCCACGGCACCGAGCCGATGACGGTCGATGCCATGCTGGCCTCGCCCGATATCGACATGATCCTCAACCTGACTGTGCCGAACGCACATTTCGCCGTGAGCCATGCAGCGCTTACCGCGGGCAAGCATGTGTTCTCCGAAAAGCCGCTGTGTACCAATGTGGCGGACGGTCGGCGGCTGGTGGCCGAAGCGGAGCAGCGCGGCCTGCTGCTGGGCTGCGCGCCCGACACGTTTCTGGGTGCGGGTGGCAGGCTTGCGCGACAGATGATCGATGACGGCCGGGTTGGGCGGATCGTGGCGGGCTCGGCGTTTCTGATGTCACGTGGGATGGAGCATTGGCATCCCGATCCGGAATTCTTCTTCAAGCCGGGCGGCGGTCCGATCCTGGATCTCGGCCCCTATTATCTCGGCGCATTGGTCAATCTGCTCGGCCCGATCGCCCGCGTGCAGGCGCAGGGCTCGATCGGCTATGCGGAGCGGATCATCACCGCCCCGGGGCCGCGCACCGGCGAGCGCATCAAGGTGGAGACACCGACGACGGTGACGGCGCTGCTGCAATTCACCTGCGGCGCACAGGTCAGCCTGGCGATGAGCTGGGATGTTCATCGGCACAGCCATCCCGGCATCGAGCTTTATGGTACCGAGGGCTCGCTGCGGGTGCCGGATCCGAACTTCTTCGGCGGCATCGTGGAGTTTACCGAGCAGGCGGGGGATTGGCAGACCGCGGACTCGGCTTCGTTGGCCTTCGGCAAGCCCAATTGGCGCTCGCCGTCCTGGCCTGCGTCGCGGCCGGACCAGGCGAACTATCGCTGTCTGGGTCTTGCGGAAATGGCGCGCAGCCTGCAGCACGGCACGCCGCATCGTTCGTCCGGTCGTTTGGCGCTGCATGTGCTGGAGGCGATGTTCGCCATCCTGACCGCAGCCGAGACCGGCGTCGCCTGCGATGTCGAAATGGCGATCGACCGGCCGCCCGCGTTGGAGGAGGCCGAGGCGGGCCTGCTGTTCGCATGAAGACGATCAAGGGGCCGGCGATCTTTCTCGCCCAGTTCGCAGGCGATGCAGCCCCGTTCAACAGCCTGGCCGGCATGGCCGCGTGGGCTTCCGGGAATGGTTATCGCGCCGCCGCCCATGCCCACATGATGCTGCGCTTCGAAGGCGGCGCGCTTTGGTGCTCGCAGGTGGCGGCAGGCCGGGGCAATGCCTTGCGGCTGCGCGTTTACGGCGCGAGGGCGGGCCTGGAATGGTCGCAGGAGGAGCCGGGAGCCTGAGACCGCCGCCCGGCTGGTGCCCGATACCACCGCGAGTGTTCGCGGCATGCGTTTCATTGAGGCAGCCGTCGCCGGGAGCCAGGCGAACGCCGTTTGGACGCGATTGGAGTAGCACCGCTCCAGAATCCAATAACAAGGAGCGTGTGACAGCTTCGCCAGCAACCCCGCCCCGAGTAGGCGAGCAGCTCCTGGTTGTCGTAGGCGCCGATTGGGATGCCGGCTCCCCGGCTCAGCGGCAGCCTGCCAGCTTCGATGATGAACGCGACGATCTCAACCCGTGAGGCTCATTTGAGACAGTGCTGCTTGCAACATCCCAGTCGTCGCCCACGACAATTGCTACTGCAGAATTTTAGCGCCCGAACTCGCGTCGAGTGAGCGACATGGCGCGGACCGCCTTCCCTCTGCTCAACTGCTTCCAATGAGAATGCCCGCTGCAAGCACAAGCGCACCTCCAAGCATAACCTTGGCAACTGCCGAAACAGGAGGAGTGTCCATGTATCTCCATTGGATCCAGGCAATCGTCAGGAGTTCAATCACAACAACTACCGCAGCAACTGCAGTTGCGGTCCAGAAGTCCGCAATGAGGTAGGGGAGCGTATGGCCGATACCGCCGGCGATCGTCATCAGCCCACACACCAGTCCCCGTAGATAAGGCGTGCCTCGTCCAGACAATTTGCCGTCGTCAGCCAACGCTTCGGCGAAACCCATGGAGATCCCCGCTCCGAGGGATGCCGCAAGACCGACCAGGAAGGCGTTCCACGATGAGTGGGTGGCGAAGGCCGCCGCGAACACCGGCGCCAGGGTCGACACCGAACCATCCATCAGGCCCACGAGACCGGGCTGGATGATCTGCAGGATGAACCGGCGTTTGGCGTCATCGGTCTCCTTCACACGGCCTTCGGTTGGCGGCGTGCTTTCGTCAATCTCGTCCGCCGTGTTCTCGTGGGCTGCCTCGGCTATGGCGAGATCCCCGAACAGGTTGCGGATTGTCGCGTCAAGAGTCCGGCTGGCAGCCTGGTGATAGAAGCGGCTGGCGTTCGCCTCCATTTGGCGTGCCTGCTGGCGCATGCCTTCCACACCCATTGGCTTGAGCAATCCTGTGGGCCGCTCCTGCAACATCCCGCGCACATCCTCGGCGCGGATCGCAGGAATGGTCTCGCCGAACTTGCGGGTGAACAGCGCGATAAGGCTGTGCCGATGCTCGGTTTCTTCAACCGCCATGTCCGTGAACATGCGCGCACTGTCGGGGTATTCGCTGCGAAGTTGCTCGGCAAATTTCATGTAGGCACGGGTCGCTTCTTCCTCGTTGCTGATCGCCAGCGCGAGGAGCTCAGGGTCAGACAGGTCGTCCATGTGCCGTTTCCGGCGGCCCCAGGCGGAAGCCGATTTCGTGATTGCGTTCATGTCGATCTCCAGCCGGTTGGGTCACAGGTAAGGTCAGAGGCCGATGTTGTTAGCCGAGAGAGCCTTCGAGCGGCTCGGTTGGGGCTTTTGTTGGCAGCCGCTCCCGAGGTTCGAGGACGGCGTATCCGATGCTTGCGAGATGCGAGTTGACAAGCTTCAGGTCGCGCATCGTCGACAGGAACGAGCCGCTCGCCACCAGGGCCTCGCCGTCGCTTCGGCCAAGCCGCGTGAGATGTTCCCGCGAGGCCGTGCGTTCCGCCTCATTGATGGATCGCTTTGCATCGAGCAGCTGGCGAGCCGATCGTTCGTCTTCCGTCATCATCGTCGAGAGCGCCAGCCGCAGATTCGCCAAAACCCTCGCGTGAATGCCAAGAACTGCTTCACGTTCGATACCGCCCATGGTTCCGTCCACCCCGGCAGCGGCCAGAACGAGGCGCCGCTCCACGGTATCCCCGGCATGGCCAAGGTTGACGGCAAACTCCAGCAGGTCGGCCAGGCGCTCGACGTCACGTTCGGTCAGACCCGATCGTTCGATGGACGCCATATAGCTCTTCACCGCGGCATGGAGCATGTCGAGCTCCCGTCCGAGAACCCGCGCCTGGTCGGCAGAAGCCTTCTCCCGCTGTGCAAGCCCTGTCGGAAGCAAGCGCAGCAATGCCTCCACGAGGTCGCCCATTCGCAGGATCTCCCGCGCCGCGTTGGACAGCGCGAGATACGGTGTGTCCTGGACCTCAGGATCGAGAAAGATCGGATGCCCCACATCCGCTGCAGCCTTCACCTTCTCCGGGAAGATTCTAACGAGCAGATTCCGTAAGGGGCCGAGAAGGCCGATCGAGCAGACCGCCAGCGCCAGGTTGAACACCAGATGGAAGGTAACGACCGCCGTTCTAGGATCGGGATAGCGGCTCCACACCAGCGCGCTCAGCGGGCCGATGAACGATAGCACCAGCAGGCACCCGCAGCCGCGCACCAGCAGATTGCCCGCAGGCAGGCGGCGGTTCGCCGGGTTCGCCCCGCTCGTCTCAACGAGTGGCGGCAACGCGCCTCCGACATTTGCCCCGAGAATGAAGGCCGCGGCAGCCATCGGCGTCAAAACGTCGGTGCTGGCCGCAGCGCTTGCGAGAAGAAGGATGACGGCGACACTGGAGTGGGCGGCAAAAGTCACCACCGCGGCAAGCAGGACATCGACGATCGGATCGGAGATGAGGGCAGACAGAAGGTCGTGGCTGGCCGAATCATGCAGCAAAGCAGTTATGATGGCGGAAGGCGCCTGCGCGGATCCCGACGGCTGCAACGTCTCGACGAGCAAATGCAGGGCAAGCAGCACGAGACCAAGCCCGATCGCAACGCGACCGAGCTCCCTCATACGCCCTTTTGGGGCGCGTTTCTGCGCGATGTAGCCCACCAGCATGAGCAAAGGCGACAGCCAAGAGGCGTCGAACGACAATGCCTTCACGATCAGCGCCGTGCCGACGTTGGCGCCGAGCATCACGGCCATGGCGGGAATGAGATCGACGGCTCCTCTGGCCGCGAACGAGGTCACCATCATCGCGGTGGCCGTGCTGCTCTGGAGCAGCATGGTCACGCCCGCGCCTGCTCCGACTGCCACAAGACGGTTGCGCAGCGCGCGCCCGAGCACGCGCCGCAGGTCCGACCCGAACGCCCGTTCGACGCCGCGCTGAACCGTTCGCATACCCCAGAGCAGCAAGACCACATGTCCCGCAAGCTCCACGGCGACCATCGGACCACTCACCTGTCCTCGTCCCGCGCGCGCGCCGACCACGCCAGCAGGATATCGCCGCGGCACCAGACCATCGCCGCAACCGTTGCATCCGCGCGGCGAATATCCTTTGCCCGGGCTACGATCTTTTCATATGTACTATGCAAGAACGCCATGATCCGCCTCGCTATCCGATCGCCAGCTGGACCACGCGGACCAGGACCATGCCGACGGCCACCACGAGGTAGCCGCGCAACACAAGCATCCAGATCCGTTTCGAGAGGGTGAGCTGCGAGGGCGCAAGCGTGTGCAGTGGCGGCATCCGCCACGCAGGCTTTGTCAGCCTGGATGATGCCGTCGGCGCATTTCCCGCTGCCGCACCCTTTCCCCGCCGCATCAGCACGGTCACTGTGAAGGCGCCCAGCGCCATGAGCGAACCGATGCCGAGGATCCAAAGGATCTGCCCACCGTCGATGTCGGGATAGAGCACCGAAGCGGTCAGCACGATCGACAGCGTCACCAGGACGGCGATGACGGCCCCCGTGAACAGATTGAGCCACTTGCCGTTGACCCACGGCCCCAGCACAGCCTGGTCGTTGCAGAGCAGCAGCAGGAAAACCGTGGCGCTGGGAAGCAGCACCCCTGCCAGGGTCTGGACGGCGAGCGTGATCAGCCCGAGCGGGGAGCCCGGAATGAGCACGACGGCCGCCGCGAGGGTGATCAAGCCGCAATAGACGACGTAGAAGCCTTTGGCGTCGGTCGGCTTGCGGTGCAGGGAGTGCTTGAGTGACAGCACGTCGCCGATCGCGTAAGCGGTTGCCAGCGACACCGCTGCCGCCCCGATAACGGCCGCATCGATCAGTGCGATCGCAAACAGCGTGCCCATGATAGGGCTGACGTGTTTCGCCAGGCCCGCTGCCACGCCGCCGGCGTCGGTAAAGTTGCCCGCTTCCGGCGTGCCGTCGAACGCTGCTGCGCAGAACACCATCATCGCGATGGCACCGACGATCACCAAAACGATGCCGATCCAAAGATCAGCTTTCTCGTAGCCCATAAAACGCGGCGTGATCCGCTTGTCGATGACATAGCTCTGTTGGAAAAACAGCTGCCACGGCGCAACCGTCGTACCGACGATGCCTATGATCAGCAGCAAGATGTCCGAAAGCTTGCCGGTGGGAAGGCCCGGGATCAGCAAGTCATGCGCGATCTGTCCAGCAGGGACATGCGCGGCCAGCAAGATCGGCACCAGCAACAGGCTGCCCAGGCAAAGTATCAGCGCGAAGCGTTCGAAGCGGCGAAAGTTGCCAGTGCTCGCAGCCGCCATCGTCAGCACGGCGGCCACCGCCACGCCGCCTATCTTGGACACGCCGAGATAGTCGAGTGCGAGGCTGATGCCGATAAACTCGGTAACGATCGTCAGGCCGTTCAGGATGAACAGGTCGATCACACTGAAGGCACCCCAGAACTTGCCGAAGCGCTCGAGGATCAGGCGCGCATGCCCGACCCCTGTCACTGCACCAAGGCGAAGCACCATCTCCTGGTTGACATAAAGCACCGGCACCAGCAGCAGCAGCGTCCACAGCAGAGACGTCCCGTAGTTCTGGCCCGCCTGGGTGTACGTCGCAAACGCCCCGGCGTCGTTGTCGCCGACCATCACGATCAGGCCCGGGCCGATGATCGCGAGCAGAGTCATGAGGCGCGCACGCCAGCCTTTACGAGGGCTTTCGTCGCCAAGGCGGATGGTGCCGAGGGCACCATTTATGTCGCCAATGTGAGAGGAGTCGAGAACGGCCACGCTGGCGGCGGCAGGGGCGGTATCGGTCATGGCAGTATGTCCGGCTTGAAGGGGGGGGCGTTCGCATGCGTTTGGGCAACCACCCAGGTAGGACGGTCGCCACAGCGTTGGGCTGAGAGAGGTTAGCCGGGAGGGTGAGGCGGGGCCTCGACGTCTAATACCAACCCGCCTTGAGGTTGACACATGAAGGATGTGTCAAAGGCGGTTTGGCATGCGTCATATTTTGCGCACCGCCGCCGGCCAGCCCGGCGCACGATACCGATCTGACCACCACCGCCGATCGTCCAGACTGCGATAAGTCTAGGGCGAACGCCACGTGGCGCGTGAACGGACCGCACGGTCAGCTCGATTGCGGCAACGGCAGTCAATAAATCAAGGCGGCTCCGGGCGGACCTGGAACACACGGCAGGGAAAAAGGCGGCCATCTGGCGCCTCCATGGTTCAAGCTGGTTGCTCAAACCCGGGGCGCCTGGCCGACGCAGCTCAGCTTGTGGCTGAAACCTCGGCGGTCACATGCGCGTCCCGGGCGACGGACCAGGCCATCGGCGAGCTCACGGCAAACGGGAAGCGTCTACTGGAGCCGTCGGTGGACTGACTGCTAGATCGCGGTTGCATGGGATCCCTACGTCTGTTGCGGATACCCGGTTTCCCGGGGTCGAATAGGATGACGCGTCCGGCGGACGGGCATTTCCCAGATGACGTCTGCCCGTTAGACCCGACGAGTATCCAGGTCAAGGCATGAATCGCATCGTCTGACAAAAGCCACTAATTGGTAGCGAGATTGTCTGCGAGGGATTCGCAATACGATCACCTGCACAGTCATAACGGCGCATGTCCCTTGCGCGAACTACGGAAACAACCTTGTGCGATGCCTTCGGCAGCTTGTGTGCGCGTAGGATGGGTGGATTCAAGCTTGGTAGCGAACCTCCCCGGCTATCCTGATAGTTCAGGATGGTTGCATGACAGTTCCGAGGCGCAGACTGACGGTCGTTGACAGCACGATGATAGAGATCCGTCTTCGGGATGGTTGGGGCATCCGGGCGATAGTCTTATCACTTTGTTGAGCGCCGGAGACGATTTCGGATCAGATCAGCCGGCACGGCGGCGTGGATCGATATTTGGCCCAGGCGGCGCAGTTCCAAGCCGCGGCCAGCCGACTTCGATCTGGCCGCAAGCCGCGCCTGGTCCGCGATGGCGCTTTGTTTGGCGAGATCGCCCGGCTGTTGCGGTTGGGATGGTCGCCCGAGCAGATCTCGGGGCGGCGGAAGCGGATTGAGGGCAGTATCGGACAGGAGTCTGGTCTTCTGGTGTCACACGAGGCGATCGACGCCGCGATTTACGCCATCCCGCGCGGCGAACTGCGCCGTGAGTGATCTCGTTCCTCCGTCAGGACAGGCCGACACGAGGCCGCAAACCCCAGGACCGCGAACGCCGCGGTAAGCTGGTCGGCATGGCAAACATCAAAAATAGGCCAGAGGAGATCGAAGATCGCCTGGTGCCGGCCCATTGAGAGGGCAATCTGGACCTCGGCGCCCATGGGGCGACCGCGAGCGGCTCGCTGGTGGAGCGCACCACCCGCCTGGTCGTGCTAGTGCGGATGCCAACACGCAAGGCCGATGTTGCCGCCAGCGCCGTTGCGGGTGCCTTGAATGCCATTGCAGCCCCGTTGCGCAAGACGCTGACCTACGACCAAGGCAAGGACATGGCGAACCAGCAGAGCATGGCGCAGGCAACCGGCATGCGCATCTTCTTCGCAGATCAACATTCTCCCCGGCAGCGTGGCTCCAACGAGAATACCAACGGATTGCTTCGTAAGTATTTCCCGAAGCGGACATCCTCGGATGCCTGGGGCCAGCAGGACCTCGACCGGGTGGCAGCCAGCCTTAACGACCGTCCGCGAAAGACGCTCGGCTATGCAACACCGAATGAGCAGTTCGCCAATTTGCTTACCGCCCTGGCCAGCTTAAATGAAATCTCAGCCGGGGGTGTTCGCTACGAAACTTGAATCCGCCCGAAGTTTCTTGCAATTCACAAAAATGCTGATGCCATTAGCCGTCGCGTGTAATCTTGTTTCGGATCACGCATAATTTCTTCGCACGGTCCTTGTTCAACAACAATACCGTTACGCATGATTATAATTTCGTGGCATAGGGACCGGACAACTTTTAAGTCGTGGCTGATAAAAATATAGCCAAGTCCCCGACGCGACTGCAGGCTTCGCAAAAGTTCGACGATCTGGGCTTGCACTGACAGATCAAGAGCTGATGTCGGTTCATCCAGCAGCACGAACTCCGGGTCGAGCACAAGAGCGCGTGCGATTGCGATGCGTTGCCGTTGGCCGCCTGAAAACTCATGTGGAAATCGAAGCAGTGCGGTATCGGGCATACCAACATCGGCAAGGGCCCGTTCCATCATGCCAAGGCGCTCTCGGGAGCCGCTGCCGAGACGGTTCACGATCAATCCCTCCTCGATCAATTGCCTTACGGACAGGCGCGGATTGAGAGACGCAAACGGATCTTGGAATACCACCTGCATGCGCGGGCGGAACGGTCGCATCGCCTTTCGCCCCAACCCCTCGATGCGCACGCCGCCGAACGTGACGGTCCCGCGATCGATCCGGCCAAGGCGCAGCAGCGCACGTGCCAGGGTTGATTTGCCCGAGCCGCTCTCGCCGACGACGCCGAGCGTCTCGCCGCGGCGCAGTGTCAGACTGACCTTGTCGACCGCCTTTAGAACACGATGCCGGCCGAGCAAGAAGCCAACCTCGACATTCTCGCACGACAACAAGGGAGGGGCCGCTTCCGGCACTGGAGCCGGCCGCCCCTGCGGCACCGAGGCAATAAGCATGCGCGTGTAGGGATGCTCTGCTGCGGCAAAGACAGTCTTTGTGTTTCCCGTCTCGACCAACTGCCCGTGCCGCATGACGCACACCCGATCGCAGATCCGTCGCACCACCCCAAGGTCGTGCGTGATCAGCAGAATCGCCATGCCGTGGCGCTCCTGCAGGCTGCGCAGCAGGGCGAGGATCTCGGCCTGCACCGTCACGTCGAGCGCCGTCGTCGGCTCGTCGGCCACCAGCAGATTGGGGTTGTTGGCAATGGCCATGGCGATCATGACCCGCTGGCGCTGGCCGCCAGATAGCTGATGCGGATACTGTTCAAGTCTTTCCGCAGGGTCTGGGATGCGGACTTCCTCCAGTAGCGCCCGCGCGCGGTCCAAAGCGTCCCGTTTGCCGAGCCCCTTGTGCAGGCGCAGGGTTTCGGCAATCTGGGTTCCGATCTTGTAGATCGGATTCAGGCTCATCATCGGCTCCTGGAAGATCATGCTGAGCCGATTGCCACGCAAACGCTGCAGGTCGCGATCCTTCATCTGGTCCAGCCGCGCGCCGTTGAAGCGGATGCTGGCGCCTGGCGCGATCCGCGCGGTTGCCGGCAGCAACTGCATGATACTGCGCGCCGTCACCGACTTGCCAGAGCCGCTTTCGCCCACAAGGCCCAAGGTTTCGCCGGCACGCAGGTCGAAGCTGATACCACGCACCGCCTCGATGATACCGCGATCGAGGCGGAAGGTCACTGACAGGTCGGTGACGCTGAGCAAGGGAATGTCAGTCGCCATGCGGATCGATCGCATCGCGCAGCCCGTCGCCGAGCATGTTGAAGCCGAGCACGGTGACGAAAATGGCGCCAACCGGAAGGAGCATCCAGGGATACGATCCAAGATTCTGCAAATCCTTGCCGGCGTTCAGCAGCAGGCCCCAACTGACCAGCGGTGGCTGGACGCCGATGCCGAGGAAGCTGAGGAAGCTTTCGGCCAGAACGATGGCCGGCACCATCAGGGTGATCACCACGACCACATGGCTCAACACGTTGGGCAGCACATGGCGGAGGATGATCCGCGGCACGCCGGCGCCGACCGCCTCCGCCGCGCGCACATAATCGGCGCCGCGCAGAGCCAGCGTCTTGCCACGCACTTCGCGCGCTAAAGATGCCCATCGCAGGAGCGACAATATGGCAGCCAACACGATGAAGACCGTCATCGGTGGCAGGTTGCGGGGAATGACTGCGACCAGAGCAAGGTAGAGCGGCAGTTCCGGCAAGGCCAGTACGAGTTCCGTCACTCGTTGCAGTAGATCGTCAACCAGGCCGCCATAAAATCCTGAGACCAGGCCAATGGTCGCGCCGATCATGACGCTGGTGAACACCACAAGCCCCGCCATTGCCAGGGTCAGGCGACTGCCAACGAGAATACGGCTCAGCATGTCGCGCCCGAGCCCGTCGGTGCCGAACAGGTGCGCCGGACAGGCTTCGTCGACCACAAACAGATGACGATCCAAATTTGCCCCGAAGAAGCTATAGGACCAGCCGCGCGCGAAGGGCCGTAGGCTGCAACGGCGAGTTTCATCGGCCGCGAATTTCGGCTCAAAGGTCACAGGGTCGAGAGCGACCGCAAGCGGTAGGGCGTAGAGCCCAGCTGCGTCGATATGCAGCCGCTGTGGCGGGGAATTTTGGTTCGCGGTGTCGCGGGCGCCGGGGGAGTAGGGTGACAGCGTGTCGGCGAAGATGGCCGACAGCAACACGAGCCCCACCAGAATTGCTCCGGTAAGGCCGGCTTTGCTTCGGCGAAACCGGCGGCGGACGAGAGCGCTGTAGGTCTCGGACCGAAAGGCCGGTGCGACATAAGTGTCCCCAGGCGCCTCACCTGCCAGGTCCGACGACACAGGGAGACTGTCGCTCATGCAGTCACCCGAATTCTGGGATCGAGCAGGACCAGGGCCAGGTCAGCCAGCAAATTGCCGATGACCAGAATGACGGACAGCAGCAACAAGATGGTAGAGGTGACGAAGACATCCTGCTGGTTGAGACTGTCGAACATCAGCGGCCCGATGGTGGGGATGGACAGCACGAGCGCCACTTCCAACTCACCGGAGATCATGTAGGGCATGATGACGCCTTGGTGCATGATCAATGGGTGAAGGGCATTCGGCACCGCGTGCTTCAGCACCACCGCGGTGCGTGACAGACCTTTTGCCCGAGCCGCCTCGATATAAGGCTGGTGCATCACATCCAGCAGGTTGGACCGCATGATACGCATGTTGTAGGCGAGGCCACCGAAGGTCGCGACGAGGATCACCGGCCAAACATGGCGTATCAGGTCCCAGAGCTTGCCGGGCGACCAGGACTGCATGATGTAGGAAGGGGCGTTCAGCGATCCGATGCTACTGGAGCCGACAACGAAGGCGAGCCAGTAGAGAATGACCAGGGCCAACAGGAAGCGCGGGATGGTCATGCCGAGGAACGCCAGCACGGAGGCGGCGGTGTCGCCGATGCGGTGCTGGTGCATGGCGGCAAAGATGCCGAGGCCGACGCCGATACCTGTCGCCAGGACATGGCAGACGATGGCGATGCCCAGGGTATAGGGCAGACGCTGGCCGATCACCTCCGCCACCGGCTTGTTATAGACGAAGGACTGGCCGAAATCGGCATGCAGCAGCATGTTTTTAACCCAGACCGTGTATTGCATCAGCAAAGTCTGGTTGAGGCCAAGACGCGCCCGCAGCCGCTGGGCGTATTGCTCGGCCTGCTCCTCCCCCATGCCCATCTGCGACATGGCCACCGACTTGGCCTGGCTGGCGTAGTCGCCCTGTGGCGTATGGATCAGCACGAAGCAGATCATGCTGACCATGAAAAGCAGGGTGATGGCGAACCCCAGGCGACGGGTGAGGTAGGCGACCATCGTAGCTCCCTCTGCGATGCTGTGCCGATCCCTAGCGCCTGATCGCTCCAGGCAGGCGCAGCGGTCAAGCTCTAGCATTCTGTTTTATCGAGCAATTTTATCGCGCGGTTGGTGCAACCTCAGGCGATATTTCTATAGAGCGGGATGACGTCTGATAGGCGACGTAATCCCGCTCTAGCTCTGTGTTTATCGCGTGATTCAGACCTTTCGGTGATTCCACCTTCGGTCATCACGCTCTAGTTCACGCCAGCCAGTTTACCCGGTAGCAGTTCCGGCGACTGTTCCTCCGTTTTCGACCAGAGGCGCTCGCGCATCACGCCCACTTCACCCCACTGATAGGCCAGCACGGGCGTGCCGGGCGGTATGTTCTGCAGTCGTTTGCTGACGACGATCGCACCGGCCGCGGTGATCAGGCCGACGTTATAGACGTTTTCCGTAAACATTCTGTTGTATTCAGCGAACAGCGCGATCCGCTTCGAAGTGTCACCCTCGACGCGTATGGCCTTCACCAGCTCGATCAGCTTGGGCTCGAAGGGGAGAAGGTCCTGCGGCTTGTCCTGCGTGCCCTGGTGCCATTGCGGCACGTTGCGCGACAGCGGTGCTAAGAACTCGAGGCTGATGATCGGCTCCTGCCACGGCGGTAGCCCGCGATCGAGGATCCAGTCCCACTTGCAGCTATCGCGCACGGCGTTGACGTTCAGCGGCACCTGGTTGGAGACTACCTTTACCCCGATCTCGCGCAGCATGGCGATGGCGCTGTCGGCCAAGGCGGGATCCGTCGGGCGCTGGTTGCCGTAGGTCAGCACCACCTCCAGCGGCTGGCCGGCGAGACCGGTGCCGGACGGCCAGCGCAGATAGCCGTCACTGCCACGTTCTGTGAATCCGATCTGCGACAGTAGCGTCTTCGACGTGGTCGGGCTGTAGGGATAATACACCTCGAAATTGGCACTCGAAATGTCGTTCTCCTTGTGGATCCCACCTGGAAACGGCGATGTGAATGGCCCGCGCACCAACGACTGGCCCATGGCTTCGCGATCCATCGCCTGGGTGATGGCGCGGCGGAATTCCACTTTACGGTTCAAATCGCGGATCGCCTGGTCGCGCGGACTGTCGACGCCGCAGACCGTGGAAAGATTGAGGTCGATATGCCAGTCGTAGCTGCGTGGGCCCCAATAGATCTTGTTGGGGAAGCCCGGGTCCTGACTCTTGCGGATCGTCTCGAGGTAGAGCGATGGGTTTTCGAGGTTGTCGTAGTCCGCGTTCCCCGCGACCGTCTGGATGGTGCGATCGGCCCAGGTTGACAGCTTGAACTGTACTTCGTCCAGATACGGAAGTTGGTAGCCGCGCTCATCCACCTTCCAGAAGTACGGGTTGCGGCGCAGGACAATAATCTGGTTGGGTCTATAGTCGGTGACAGCCCAGGCGCCCATCGTCACCCAGGGCAGCGTGTCCGGGCCAAGAGCGCGGGCGTAGCTGTCGTAGGTAGCCGCCTTGTTGTAGCGGGGGTGCAGCGGTTTGAGAATATGCGCCGGCCCCGGACAGATGCCGCCAAAGCCCATCTTGTAAAGATTGGCGACGGGGCGAACCTCCGGGAAGGTCCACCTGATCGTGGCGTCGTCGATCTTGTCGAGCTTCGTGCCGCCGCCGAACGCCCCGGGTTGCACCCGCGCGGGCACATTCGGGTCGCTAACATTATCGTTCCAGAAGAACATGACGTCGTCGGCCCCGAACGGCTGACCGTCCGACCACTTGGCGCCCTGCAAAAGATGCATGGTCAATTGGTGGCCGTCCTCGGACCATTCCCAACTGGTTGCAAGGTCCGGCAGCGGTTCGATGCGATCCTGCGTGAGCTGCCACATCGGCCCGGTGGTGGCGAGGCATTCCTGTTCCATTTCGTCGAGAGTGGCCGTGCCCATGCTTTGGCCGGCGGGCCAGTTCCAGCCTTGCGGCCGTCCGCCACTGACATGGCGCAAGGTGCCCCCATAAACACCCGGACCGTTGGGGGTCTGCGCCATATCCTCGACCATCGGCTGTTTTGGCAGGCGCTGGTCGACAGGCGGCAGCTTACCCGCCTTGACCAGCGCCGTCACCCAATCGGGCTCGTGATAGGCGGGCAGCGCCTTGAAGTGCATGAGGCTGTCATAGGGCACGCGCTTGATCTGCGCCGTGGCCAGCGAACGGGCCGGTGGGAGCGGGATTGGCCCTTGCAGCGCTGGCAGCTGGGGCGGCGTTTGGGCGAAGGTCGCGGCCGGGGCGAGGAGTGCCGCGACCGCGAGAGCCAGGATCCTGGTCATTGGATTTGTCCCTTTGGCTGGAAGCTTCACACCGGCTCTTGCTGGCCGGCTTGCAAACGATGGCTCAACTAGCCGGTCGGATTCAGTCCGTCTGGCTTGCTGACACGATCTTTTCGGCCTGCAGGACCTTGTCCGATCCGGAGGCCCGCAACTCCTCGACCCCGCGTACTGGAAGGCGCGCCGCACCTGACCATGCTCGCGTTGCCACCCTGCCACGGGAGAGGCGCTCCCGCGCTTTCGGTACGGCATCTGCATATTGCGGCAACCATTCGGCACACGCGACGAGCATCTCGTCCACCATCTGCCAGACCTCGTCTGGGTTGCAGACCGCACCCACCAGCGGATCGTGCAGCACGGCTAGCTTCAGCAGATCGACATCGCCCGTGACCGCCGCCTGCACCGCCATGCGCTGCACGCTGACCGACGTCGTGCAGGTCGCGGCACAGCCGAGCGGCAATTTCTGGCCCGCCACCATATTCAGACCGAAACGGTCCACGAAGCCCGTCGTTTCGACAATGCAGTCAGTGGGCAGATTCGTGATCAGGCCATTGTTCTTGACGTTGAAATGGCCTCGATAGACACGTCCGGTTTCTAACGCCTCGACGATATGGCTGCAATGTTCGTCGGTGCGGGCGTATTCGGACAGCGGTGCGCCTGCTTCAGCGAGCCAGCGGGGAAAGTCCGTCTCGAACCAGTCACGGCGTTCGGTGCAGACCCGAAGATAACCGCCGGTTTCGCCGTTTATCCAATTGGACAGGTCGATCCAGCGATTGATCTCGTCCGGACGCTTGCGGTACCAGGGCAGGTATTCGCTGAGATGGCCGTTGCTTTCGGTGGAATACGCGCCGAACCGACGCAACACGTCGATCCGGACCTTTTCCGTCTGGCTGTGGATGGGGTGGCGCGCAAAAGCGTCGGCCAGTTCCTGCGGCGACACCTTGCGGCCCTGGAAGCGGATATCCGTGTACCAGGTCTGGTGGTTGATGCCGGTGCAAATGTATTCGACATCCTCCGGCCGCTCGGCACCCAGGACATCGGCGATCTGCCGCCAGCCATTCTGCACGCCGTGACAAAGTCCGATGGTGTTCGCCACGCCGCCATGGTCGATCGCGGCCCAGGTGTTCATCGCCATGGGGTTGGCGTAGTTCAGGAACCAGGCGCCGGGAGCCGCAACCTCTCGGATGTCGCGGCAGAAGTCGAGGATCGCCGGGATCGAGCGCTGGCCGTACATAATGCCACCGGCGCAGATTGTGTCGCCCACGCATTGGTCGACGCCGTAGGTCAGCGGGATCTCAATATCAGTGGCAAACGCCGGCAGGCCGCCGATGCGAACGCAGCAGATGACGTAGTTGGCATCTTGGATCGCCTCGCGCCGGACAGCATGCGTCGAGAGGCGCGTCGGCAGGTGGTTCGCCGTGATGTCCTTGCTGATGATCTGCGCGACCATGTCGAGATTGACGGGATTGATGTCATGCAGGGCGATGGCACAGTCTTGCAGCGCCGCGACCTTGAGGAGGTCGCGCACGAGTTTGCGGGTGAAGCCGACGCTGCCAGCGCCGATGATGGCGATTTTCATGCACATCTCCCTGTCTCGACCTTTTCGCTGGTCGGGTATTTTTATGCCCTGAAATAGCTATCCTGGCCTGGTAGCCGCCGAAAGAGGAATTTTGTGCGATGTCGGGCGATTCCATGCTGGAGCAGATCAAGGCCCACGGGCCGGCCGGACGCACCGTGATGTTTCCGCGGTCCGGCGCCCGCCTG
>JANXSM010000088.1 GCA_025352665.1 Rhodospirillales bacterium
CGCGAGTCGAAGGACCCGCGGGTATGCCCCCCTCATCACGCAGAGACATACCTTGAACGAATGGCGTCCAGAGGCTCCGCCTCTGGCGGGTTCAGGGCAGAGCCCTGGTCGGGCCGAAGGCCATTCCGGCGGAGCCGGACCAGCAGCCCGCGGGTCAGACGGCGAGGGTGGCGGTGAGGGTGATTTCGGTTTTGAACAGTTTGGAGACGGGGCAGCCGACTTTGGCTTTGTCGGCGAGGGACTGGAACGTCGCCTGGTCGGTGCCTGGCACTTTACCGGTGAGGGTGAGGTGGATGCCTGTGATGGCGAAGCCGTCGTCGAGTTTTTCCAGGGTTACGTCGGCGGTGGTCTCCAGGCTGTCGGCGACCAGCTTGGCCTCGCCCAGGATGAGCGACAGGGCCATAGTGAAGCAGGCGGCGTGCGCTGCGCCGAGCAGTTCCTCGGGGTTGCTGCCTTTCAGGCCTTCGAAGCGGCTGGCGAAACCATAGGGATAGGCGCTGAGCGCGCCGCTTTCGGTGGTGATGTTGCCGTGGCCGTCCTTGATGCCGCCCTGCCAGGCCGCCGAACCATTCCGTTTGATCTTCATTGCGCACTCTCCTTGGTGGACGGCTGATATGTGGTTGCCGACGCTACAGAATAAGTGTTGGCCACTGACGTCTGTTCCAATGTCACGCCAACGACATCGCCGAACCGGCGATGCGCCGTCATCCCCAGCGCCGCGGCGTCGGCAGGGGCGAGGGGCGGGTGGTCCAGCTTCGGCCATCCCAGGTGCGCGGTTCGACCGTGATCTCGCCCGCGGCCGAAATGGTGACACGGTTGTAGCTGTTCGGTTCGCCACGCAGCCGAACAGAGGTTGCGGTGCCGCCCTGCAGAACCAACGGCGGCTCGCCGCTGGCACTCGACAACCGCGCGAAGCCGCGATGCAGGTGCCCTGCCAGCACCAGCGCCACGTCGTGCCGCCGCAGGGCTGCCAGCGCCGGCGCGGAACCGCCGGCGACCCGGGTCTCCGGCGCCGACGGCGGCGGCATCAGCGGGTGATGCGCCACGACCACGCGGATGATCCCGTCGGCGATACCGTCAAGCCGCCGCTCAAGGCCGTGCAGCCGGCGGCTGGTGAACCGGCCTCGCGACCAGTCGAGATACAATCCGCCACGTCGCGCGGTGTTGAGGCCGAGCACGGCCACGCTGTCGTTCTGCCAGTCGGGCTCGGTGCGCAGGCCGATCGTGCGACGCCAGCGGCGATAGGGGTCGGTGAAGCGCTCCACCAGATTGTACGGTGTGATGTCGTGATTGCCTGGCACTGCCAGCCAGGGGGCGGCCAACCGATCCATGAACACGCGGGCGGCGCGAAATTCGGTGTAGTGGCCGCCTTGCGTGAGATCGCCGCTGATTGCCACCAGGTCGGGCGGGTCGGCGTTGATCTCGGCCACCAGCGCCT
The DNA here is from genome assembly GCA_025352665.1 of Rhodospirillales bacterium. Taxonomy (GTDB): domain Bacteria; phylum Pseudomonadota; class Alphaproteobacteria; order Acetobacterales; family Acetobacteraceae; genus CAIQQQ01. The sequence continues at coordinate 1,439 of JANXSM010000088.1, forward strand.
CCACCACCGCCGTGTCCTCGGCGCCGAAATGCAGGTCGGTCAGATGGGCGATGCGCGTCACGCCGGCGCCAGCACGATCAACGCGCCGGGACGGATGCGGTAATGCAGCGGCATGTCCAGCAGCATCGCCTCGCCGTCGTTCATCACCCGCATCGCCGGGCGAGAGCCGCGCAGCACCAGTTCGCCCGCCAGCACCTCCTCCACCGCCGGATCCTCCCGCCAATGGCCGAACAGCACGCGCAGCCCGATTCGCAGCACGTCCCACAGCCGCATGTGGGTGATCAGATACACGGCCAACTGGCCGCCATCGAGCGTCAGGCGGCCGAAATGGTGGCCGGCCGCATCGCTGAGCGCGTTGACGGTGACGTTCAGCGCCGGCACCCGCACCCGCCGCGGTTGGCCGTCCATCACCAGCGTCAGCCGCATCGCGCGCTGGCGGGCCAGCACCCGCAGCACGCCGCGCAGAAGCTTCGGCCACGCGTTCCACACCGCAGCCCCGCGGCCGGCCTCGCGGTGATGGCCGATGCGGGTGGGCAGCCCGAGCATGGAGCCACACAGGAACACATGGCCGTTGACCTCGCCGACGTCGATCGCCCGCGGCACGGCGGTCACCAGCGCCTTGACCGCCTGGGCGAGGTCGCCGACCGGAATGGCGAGGTCCTTGGCCAGAAGGTTCATCGTGCCGGAGGGCAGAATGGCGAGGGGCATGGCGCTGTCCACCAGCAGAGTGGCGGCACAGCCCACGCTGCCATCGCCGCCGACCGCCACCACCGCATCGGCGCCGCTGTCGCGCGCCCGCGTGAACCGTTCGGCCAAGGTTCCGGCCTCAGGCGGGATCAGTTCGGCGATCAGGCCGTGTTCCGCGAAGGCTGCGGTCAATGCCGCCTCCACGTCCCCGCGGCCCAGCAGCGTGCCGGCGGCCGGGTTGAAAACGACTGCGAAACGCCGCGGCGGGGCTTCGGTTTGTCCCAGCACGACGGTGGCGATCGGTTCCATGGGCAGGAAACGTGGAAAAAGATGGCCGGTTCCGCCGCTATCCTGCCTGGTGCACGCCGCCAACGGCTGCCGAAATGGTGGCCGCCACCGCGCGATAGTCGGCGGCCTTGGGTGTGTTGGGGCGCCAGGCCAGGCCCAGCATACGGCTGGCTCCCTGCTGGCTCAGCGGCCGGAGCACCACGTCGGTCCCGTGTGTCACGCCCGCCTCCACCGCAATTCGCGGCAGCAACGTGACGCCGAGGCCACCGGCGACCATCTGCACCAGCGTGTGCAGGCTGGTTGCGGCGAAATCCTGCAACGGATCGTCCGGCCGGTCGCCGAACGCGAAGCCGCAGGCAGACAGCGCCTGATCGCGCAGGCAGTGGCCGTCCTCGAGCAGCAGCAGCCGCTCGCTGGCCAGTGCCGTGACCGGGATACTCGCGCGCTCGGCAAGTTTATGGCCGGCCGGCAGAGCTGCGATAAAGTCATCGCGCAGCACCGGCATCACCTCCGCCCCACGGCAGGCGCAGGGAATGGCCAGCAGCGCCACGTCGATCCGCCCGGCTGTCAGCCCTTCGACCAGGTTCTCCGTGGTGTCCTCCCGCAGATACAGCCGCAGCAGGGGGAACGCCTGGCGCAGCGCGGGCATCATGCGTGGCAGCAGAAACGGGCCCACGGTCGGGATCACGCCAAGCCGCAGCCGCCCGGACAGCGGCGCGCGGTCCGCGTCGGCCGCCTCCACCATCGCCTCCAGCGCCGAGACCGCGACGCGCGCCCGGTCGACCATCTCCCGGCCGAGGGCTGTGAAGGCCACTCGCTTCGCCCCCTCGCGGTCGAGCAGCCGCGCATCCATCTGCCGCTCCAGCGCCAGCAGCCCGGCCGACAGGGTCGATTGGGTGACCGCACAGGCATCCGCGGCGCGGCCGAAATGTTGGTGTTCCGCCAACGCCAGCAGGTAACGAAGCTGCTGCGGAGTGGGCAACGGGGTCATCGATTGAGCCGATCGTACACGGTAAAAATTATCAATTGGCGCATGGTCGAAAGCAAATGCAGTGTCCGCTTTAGCAAGGCAAGGACAATCGCTATGAGCACGCTGACCACAACCGCAGGCGCTGCGGTTCCCGACAACCAGAACAGCCAGACCGCGGGACCGCGCGGGCCCCTTCTGGCGCAGGATTACCACCTGCTGGAAAAGCTCGCCCATCAGAACCGCGAGCGTATTCCGGAACGCGTGGTGCATGCCAAGGGCGTCGGCGCCTATGGCAGCTTCACCGTCACCCAGGACATCAGCCGTTACAGCAAGGCCGCGGTGTTCGCCGGCATCGGCAAGCAGACGCCGGTGCTCGCCCGCTTCTCCACCGTGGCCGGCGAGCGCGGTGCGGCCGATGCCGAGCGCGACGTGCGCGGCTTCGCGCTGAAATTCTACACTGACGGCGGCAACTGGGACATGGTGGGCAACAACACCCCGGTATTCTTCGTCCGCGACCCGCTGAAATTCCCCGATTTCATCCGCACCCAGAAGCGCCACCCGCGCACCAACCTGCGCTCGCCCACCGCAATGTGGGATTTCTGGTCGCTGTCGCCCGAAAGCCTGCACCAGGTGACGACGCTGTTCAGCGACCGTGGCCTGCCCACCAGCATGCGCCACATGAACGGCTACGGCAGCCACACCTATTCCATGATCAATGCCGCGAACGAGCGGGTGTGGGTGAAATTCCACTTCAAGGTGATGCAGGGCCACCGCCATTGGACCAACGGCGAGGCCGCGCAGGTGGTCGCCCATGACCGCGAGAGTGCCCAGCGCGATCTGTACGACGCGATCGAGACTGGTGACTTCCCGAAATGGCGCTTCTGCATTCAGGTGATGACGGAAGCGCAGGCGAACACTGCGGCCTTCAACCCGTTCGATCTCACCAAGGTCTGGCCGCATGGCGACTTCCCGCTCATCGAGGTCGGCATTCTCGAGCTCAACCGCAATCCCGCGCATTATTTTGCCGAGATCGAGCAGGCCGCCTTCTCGCCGTCCAACATCGTGCCCGGCATCGGCTTCTCGCCCGACAAGATGCTGCAGGCGCGCATCTTCGCCTATGCCGACGCGCATCGCTACCGGGTCGGCACGCATTACGAGCAGCTGCCGGTGAACCGGCCGCACGTGCCGGTGCATACTTACCACGCCGACGGCGCCATGCGCATGGACAGCCCGGTGGGCACCGATGCCTATTACGAGCCCAATTCGTTCGGCGGGCCTACCCAGTCCGGTCAGCACGAGCCGCCGCTGCGGTTGGAGGGCGACGCCGCCGCCTACGATCACCACGTCGGTAACGACGACTACGGCCAGGTCACCGCCATGTTCGCTTTGTTCGACGAGGACCAGCGTGGCCGCCTCTATCACAACGTGGCAGCTTCCATGGACGGCGTGCCGGAGGCGATCATCGAACGCCAGCTTGGCCATTTCGCCCGTGTTCACCCCGCCTATGCCGCTGGCGTCCGCGCGGCGCTGACCGTGAAGCTGGCCGAGGCAGCCGAATAGAGCGTGATGGCGTCTGCTCGGCGACTTTAGCCCGCTCTAGCTCTCTGTTTTATCGCGTAATTCCACCTTCGGTCATCACGCTCTAAGCAACCGATTGCTGAACGAGGGCCGGAACCGTGTGGTTCCGGCCCTTATCCTTCGGAGAGACCCGATGTCCATTGAAACGTTGAAGAATGAGCTCTGCCCGAATACGCTCGCGACCAGAAGCTGAACCTGGCTTCGCTGGCGGTGGATCCGACCCTGCCGCCGCAGCAGTTCGCCGGCACGTTCGTGGCGAGCGCGTTGGCCTCGCGCAACGCCATGGTGATCCGCAACATCGTCGCCGAATTCGCCCCAAAATGATTTCCGAGGCGCTCACTGTCGCCAAGGCCGCCGCCTCCATCATGGGCATGAACAACATTTAATATCGCTTTACCCATCTGGTCGGCGGCGACTATTCGCAACTGTCGGCCAGGCTGCGCATGAACATCATAGCGCGCTCCGGCGTGGAGAGGGTCGATTTCGAACTCTGGTCGCGTGCCGTCTCGGCCATCAACGGCTGCGGCATGTGCATGGAAAGCCATGAGAAGGTGGTCCGTCAGGACGGACTATCGGTCGAGCAGGTGCAGACCGCCGTGCGCATCGCAGCCGTTGTTCACGCGGTCGCTGCATCGCTGGACGGTGAGGCTGCCTTGGCCTGATATGCTGTTCGCGTTCACCCTGGATTAACCTGCGCCCGGCATGCTCTGCCCATCATCAGGGGTTGCGCATGCCAGACTCGGCCGGGCTGTCCGTTTCGACGCCGTCGGCGCGAGCTGGCGAGAGCGGCGCGGATCGCTATCTCGCCTTTGCTTTCGCCGCCGCCGACATGCTCGTCGAAGCGGATCTCGACGGCATCATCGGCTTCGCCGCCGGCGCGTTCCGCTCCCGCCTCGGCATTGAGGCGGAGCAGACCATCGGCCGTTCCATCACCAGCCTGTTCGCCCCCTCCGATCACGAGACGCTGGAGGTCGCGCTCGCCATGGCGCGCCACAGCGGGCGGATCGCCCCGGTTGTGCTGCGCCTGGCCGACCGTGCCAGCACCCAGGTTTCGGTCGGCGCCCTCATGCTCGATGTCAACGGCCGCCCGCCGCGGCTGCATTTCACCATCGGCCCGCTGCCGACGGAGGCGGATGCCACGGCCAGCCAGATTGGCCCGCTGGCCGACAAGCGCAGCTTCGCCCGCATCGCCGAAGCGGCCCTGCGCGGTTCGGCCCCCAGCAATCTCGGCCTGGTGGAGGTCACCGGCTGGGACCGTATTCGCGAAACCCTGTCACCGGTCGGGCGGCGCGAGCTGGAAGCGGACTTGAACCAGGCGATGGTGGACAGCGCGCCCGGCGGCACCGCCGGCACGTTGGACGACGGCAAATATGGCGTGCTGGCGCCCAACGGTATCGATCTCGACGGCATGATGGGCCGGTTGAAGACCATCCTGCGCGGCAACCCCGCCGCGGTAGCCGCAGGTCTGGGCGGATCGGTATTGCAGCTCGAAGCCGGCGGGCTGTCAGGGCCGCAGGCGGCCCGTGCGCTGCGCTATGCACTCGACCGGTTCGCGGAAGGTGGCCAGAAGGCCGCGGATGCGGCGGGCGGGCGCGCCGGCCTTGCCGGCATCGTGGCAACCGCCGGCCAGCAGGCGGTTGCGGTGCAGGAAGCGCTGAGTCGACGCCGCTTCAGCCTGCTCTACCAACCGATCGCCCGCCTGCAGGACCGCTGCACCAGCCATTACGAGGCGCTGCTGCGGCCCAATCCCAACGCCCGCCTGCCTATGCGCAACACCCAGGAATTCGTCACCTTCGTGGAAGCGGTGGGGATGACGGAGGAGCTGGACTGGGCGGTGCTGGAAACCGCCATTCTGGCGCTGCAGGAGACCAAGGCGGCCTCGGTTGCCATCAACATGTCCGGCCTGACCTTCCAGAACCCGGCCTATCGCAAGCGCATGATGGCACGGTTTGCGGAACTCGCGGCCGAGGGCGACATCCTGGCGAACCGGCGGCTGATGATCGAGCTCACCGAAACGGTCGAAATCCGCGACCTCGAAGCCGCCGCTGTCACGATGGAACAGCTGCGTACCATCGGCGTGCCGGTCTGTCTGGACGATTTCGGCGCCGGCGCCTCGGCATTCCGCTATCTGCGGGCGTTTCGCGTGGACTTTGTGAAGCTGGACGGCGCTTACGTGCGCAGCGCCTGCACCAGTGCGCGCGAGCGCAGCCTGGTCGGCTCGATGATCACAATGGCGACCAACGCCGGCGCCAAGGTCGTCGCTGAAATGATCGAGACCGAGGAGCAGATGAAGATCATGCGCGACCTTGGCGTGCAATACGGCCAGGGCTGGCTGTTCGGCCGGCCCGGCCGGCTGCCGGGCCGGCGCTCGAGCGTGATGACCGAAGGTTGAATCACCGAAGAGGCTAAATCACGCGATAAAACGAAGAGCGAAACCGGGGCGATTTCGCCAATCAGAAATCATCCTGGTTTAGCGCCAAAAAACAAAGAGGGCCCCGGTGCACCGGGACCCTCGCATTGTCAGGCGGATCAGAAAGGCTGACCTGTCTTAGACGGCAGCCGCACTCGCGCTTGAAGGAAGGCAAGCCGACGCGGGAACCCAGGTCAAGCCAGTTATCCTGGCCATGAGACAATGAGACACTGGATCACCTCCTTTCGGTTGTTGAGATATGTAGGGTGCACGGGTTCTTGCCCGGATTCAAGCTTTCTGCGGAGTCGCGGGAAAACCGATCGCTGCCAGCGCCGCACGGGTCTCGGGTGCTGCGAGCAAAGCGCGGAAACGTACCACTGCCGGGCGGTCGCAGCGACTGTCGGGCACCACGAAGTCATAGTGTTCCGCCTGCAGCTGCAGGAAGCCGAGCCCGGACCGGGCAGCAACCGTCGCGATCGCAACACCCCAATCCGCCCGGCCCTGCGCCACGGCCGCGGCTACCCCGTTGTGCGATTTTGCCTGCGCGCTGTAGCCAGGGGGACGCGCGCCGGCGAGCAGGCGGTCGATCAGGATGCGTGTGCCGCTGCCGGCGTTGCGGTTGGCCATGACGCAATCGGGGTCGGCGAGCACCCGCGCCATCGCCTCCGCCACGCTGCCGTTGAACCGTTCGTCACCGGGCCGGAACACCAGCCCCTGCATGCGCACGTAGCCGGGGACCAGCGTCAAACCCGGTGAGAGGAACGGCTGATTGTAAATCCCGCTTTCGCCGTCCATCAGGTGTATCGGGGCGATGTCGCATTCGCCGCGTCGCGCCGCCGCAAGGCCGCCGTGGCTGCCGACCGCAAGCACCCGGCTCGTGATTCCCTCACGGGCCAACAGGCTCACCAGCAGGTCCAGCCCCACACAATGGCTGCCGATGATCGCCAGATCCGCCGGCTGCCGCCCGGCGTCGATCAGCTGCACGGCAACGGTGCTGCCAGCCGCCACACTCTCGACCAGCGGCTCCACGGCGAAGAACCCGTCGGACGCTGCGAAGGCGGTGACCGCGCCGGAGCCCTTGCCGGCGGGGTAGGCCACAAGCCCGCCGTCGGCGCCATAGGCCAGCGACACCAGCACATATTCCATCCGCCCCCGCTCCGATGCCACGCGCACCGAAAGCGCGGCCGAGACCGTTTCCGCCCGTGCCGGATCGCGCCCGGCGAAGGCACGGATGACGGGGGCGATGAATTCGTGAAACGTCATGATCGCCGAGGTCGGAAATCCCGGCAGGATCGCCACCGGCTTGCCTGCGGTTACCGCCAGGCACACCGGCTTGCCGGGCTTGAGCGCCACGCCGTGCACGAGAACCCCGGGATCGCGCAGCCCGGCCACCACGCGGGCCGCGAAATCGCCCGCCCCTTTGGAAGTGCCGCCCGACAGCAGCACCATGTCTCCCTCGGCTAACGCGCGATCGAGCATCGCCTGCAAGGCTGCGGGATCGTCGGCGACGATACCGAGCATCACCGGCCGGCCGCCGAGCTCGATCACCGAGGCGGCGAGTGCGGCTGCGTTGCTGTCATACACCTGCCCGGGCCGGATCGGCTCACCCGGGGCCACGATCTCGTCGCCGGTCGAAAAAATCGCCACAAGCGGCCGCCGCCACACCGGAACCGCAGCCAGGCCGACGGCTGCGAGCATGGCGATTTCGCGGGCCCCCAGCACGCAGCCGGTGCGCAGCAGCGTTTCGCCGCTGGCGATGTCGGAGGCCGCGGCCGCCACGAAGGCGCCGGCTGTGGGCGGGCGATGGATGTCGACGGCCAGTCCATCCGCATCCTCGAACGCCTCGGTCTGCTCGACCATCACCACCGCATCGGCGCCGCGCGGCACCATGCCGCCGGTGGCGATCGGCGTGGCCCAGCCCTGGGTAACCTCGCGCATCGGCTGGATCCCGGGCGTGAGGATCTCCGGGTTGAGACGCAGCCGCACCGGTGCCTGCTCGGTCGCGCCGGCGCAATCCTGGGCGCGCACGGCAAACCCGTCCACGCTGGCGCGATCGAAGCCGGGGGCGTCCACCGGGGCCACCAGATCCTGCGCCAGGACGCGGCCCAGGCTATCCAGCAATCCCACCATCTCCGCCCCCAACGGCTGCAGCCGCAGGGCGGCATTGAACCGTGCCGCCGCCACATCGCGTGAGACCACGTCGAGAAACTGTTCCTGGCGCGCCGCCTGGAGCAAAGCCGCAAGATCGATCATCGCAGGTCTATGCCGCGAACGCGTGCACCGTGACCAGATCGCCGGCCGCAAACCCCTCCCGCGTTGCGGGCACGAGTACGTAGCCATCGGCCCGCGACAGCGCTGCCGCCCCGCCGGTCTCCACCCCCGGCAGCGGCGTGGCGCCGGCTTCGGACAGGCGCACCAGCACGACGTCGGTCAGCCCGATGGCGGAGACGATCTTGCCGAGCAGCTTCACCGCCGGGGCCTCCGGCAGCAATCCGAAGCCGGCATGGCCGCGGATCAGCCGCGCCGCCAGCAGCTCATAGGTCAGGGTGAACCCCAGCCAGTCCCGCGGCAGCCGCAGCACCAGCCGCTTGCGCCGCCGACCGAAGCACACCGCCTCGCCAGCGGGGCGCAGCGCCAGACCTTGGATTTCCCAGCTGTCGGCCGTGGTTGGGCGGGTGGTTAAGATCACGTCCGCCTGGCTGGCGGGTTTGGTTTCGCAAAGGTCGCGCGACAGCAACGCCTGCGCGAGGCCGTCGAGCCGGGGATCGATATCGACATGCACGGCCAGGCCGTAGCGCACCACCACCGTGCCGACCTCGAGCTCGCTGAGCAGCGCCACGTCCTGCGGGCGCAGCCGGTGCCCGGCGGGGAAGATCAGCGCGCCGCGCTTCAGCTGGCTTGCCGCGCGGGCCACGCCTTCGCCGACCGCCGCCGCCTCCAGCGCGCAGCCGTGTTCCAGCAGATCCGCCGCCAGCACCGCGTCCGTGCCAGGCGGCATCGTGTCGCCGGATGCCACCGGGATGGCTGCGACCGGCTGCGGGTTGTAGGGACCGGCGCCTTCGGTGTCTTCGGCGCGCAGGGCGAAACCGTCGAGCGTGGCCCGATCATTCGGCGGCAGCGCATGGCCGGCACGCAACTCCATCAGCAGCGCGCGGCCGACCGCCCGGCTCGGCGGGACATTGGTGGTGGCGATCGGGAAGGACAGCCGGTCGAGCCAAGTGATCGCTTGGTCCAGCGAGGCGCGTTCTCCGTTCAATGTCGGCCTCCCGGTAAACCTATGCCCATCATGCGGATCAGCCGAAGGCGCCGACCTCATACGCGATCGCGGCTCCAATCTCGCGCATCGTGGCGAACAGATGCAATATAGGGGAAAAGATCTCGCGATGCTCGCGCGCATAGGCCACGGAGATGGCCCCGATCGCCTGGACAGGTTGGCGGCGAAGATAAGCTATCCCGCGGTTGCAGGGCCCGCCCGCGCCACCGAAAGCCGCATCGCCCGATTGGCGAAGGTGGCATCGCACAGCTGGGCGATCAGGGCCGCGATCCGCGTGGCCGTTGGCGAACATGGGCGCACCAAATATAGCATCCGATGCTGGGATAGAACGTGATGACCGAAGGTGGGATCACCGAAAGGTCTGAATCATGCGATAAAACAAAAGGCTAGAACGGGATTACGTCGCCTATCAGACGTCATCCCGCTCTAGGTCGGTCACTGGCGTCGTCTTCCAGACTGGCCCCGACGGGTTTAGGATATCGTTATGAAAATTCACAACGGCTTCGAAACCATTGGCAGCGATACCCTGGGCGACCGCGCGGCCTTGCGGGCCGGCTGCCATCGCTTTCTGTCCGGCCACGGCCGCAGCACCGCACGGGCTTGGACGGAACGCCTGGCGGCATCGCCGTATCTGGGCCTGGCGCTCGACGAATACAGCGATGGCCCTGCGATCGCCCTGCTGGAAAGCCGGGTTGCCGACCTGCTGGGCAAACCCGCCGCCCTGTGGTTCCCCAAGGGCATCACGGCGCAGCAGGCAGCCTTGCTGGTTCATGCCGCCAACACCGGGAAACGCGCGGTGGCGCTGCATCCCCAAAGCCACCTGGCCATCGATGAGCAGGACGCGCTCGATCGCCTCGCAGGGCTGTTGCCCGTGCGCATTGGCCTCGATCATCGCCCGTTCACATTGCAGGACCTCCAGGCGGTGGCCGAGCCGCTGGCAGCCGTGACCGTGGAACTGCCGCTGCGTCGCGCGGCCTTTCAGGCGCCTGTCTGGAAGGATCTGGTTGCACTTTCGACCTGGGCGCGCGACCGGGGCACGCCGTTTCACATCGACGGCGCGCGTATCTGGGAAGTGGCGCCGTGGTATGGCCGGTCGCTGGCTGAAATAGCGGCGTTGTCCAACACGATCTATGTTTCGTTCTACAAAGGGCTCGGTGGCCTTGGCGGCTGCGTGCTGGCCGGGCCCGAGGCGTTCATCCAGGCGGCCCGGCCGTGGCGGAACCGCTATGGGGGCGACCTCGCGGTGGCGTTCCCGTTTATTGTGACGGCGTTGGACGGGCTTGCCGAATATCTGCCGCGCATGGGCGACTATCACAGGCACGCCTGTGCCATCGCGCAGGCGCTCGTGGGCGTCGGTCTGGCGGCCAATCCGGCGGTGCCGCATGGCAATTCGTTTCAGGTGCATTTCCCGGTGTGCGCCGCAGCGCTGACCGCTGCCGCGCATGATGTCGCGCGTCGGCGCGGCTTCTGGCTGTTCGGGCGGGTTCTTGAGGCTGCCTTGCCCGACCGCTGCTACGCCGAGATTGCGGTTGGCGAGGCGACGATGGGCTGGCGTCCGGATGAAGTGGCAGCGCTGCTCTCAACCTTGAGCGGGACCACGGCCAACCGCTAGAGCGTGATGACGTCTGATTGGCGACGTCATCACGCTTTAAGAGCCGAGATCGCCGCCGGGCTTGGCTCGGCCCTTGGCGGTCGCACCGCCAAGGGCGATCTGCGTCAGCAGCAGGTCTGCCTCATCCTCCTCGGTATGGGTCGCGTGTCATGGCCGCACCAGGCTGACGATGCGCCACGATGCACCTTCGTAAGGTTGCAGTTCTATTGTTAGATCTCCCGTTTCGGTGAAGTCGCCGATCACGGCCTCCCCGAGCATGTCGACGAGCGGGCCGGGGGCGACCTTGGGCAGGTGCAGCACCTCGCTGATCGGGTTGGCACTGAAGTTCAGCAAGGTGATCTGCGTGCCGCGCGTGTCGGGCAGTTCATGCACCATCGCGAGCAGGCCGGGCGACTGCACGGCGGGGATCGCGATCTGCCGGGCCAGCGCGAGCCCGTACGCCTGGCGCACCGACAGAAGCTGCTTGAGCTTCGTCGCGAAGCTGTCCGGCTGCTGCAGCTGCTCCGCCAGGGAGCCGTAGAGCATGCGCGCCCGCGGCAGACCTTCGGAGGACATGGTGCTGTCTGGGCTGGAGTTGGTCAGGTCGTAGGCGCCACGTGAGATCCAGCGTGAGTCGCCGTCGCTCATCATGTGCACCACAGCGTCCGGCGGCAGTGGCAAGGCCCCCACCAGATCCCAACCGGAGAGGGCGAACACGCCTGGCTGGAAGCTGTTGAACATGGCCAGGAGCAGATGGATTCTCTGAATGAGTGCCTTTTGTTCGTCGGTGATGGCGTCGAGATCGCTGATCCCGAGTGCCGCCGTGATGATGCTGACGGTGGTGCAAGCGACGCCATTGGTGACAAAGCGCAAATTGTACGGAGCGTTCTCGCCGGTTAGTTTGGCATACATCGTCTCACGGATATGGCTGCGCAACAGGCGGCCCTGCCAGGTTTGGCCTTGGAAGGTGTAGATGTCGTTGGCGTGCAGCGTCCAGAAATGCACGAGTTCCAGGGTCAGCTCGTCGTGGTTCTGCAGCGCGTGGACGAGGCTTGCGGGATCGATGCCGTATTCATGCACCATGTTCAGCATCAGGCGCAGGAACTCGGTATCGCCGGTGAGAATGGCATGCTGGTAGGCCGGGCGGCTGATGAAATCGTAGGACAGGTCTGCCCCTCCGCGCGACATGGCGGCGATGTCATCGACCGTGAGGTTGAGTTCCTGAAAGCTGAACCCGCCTGCCTTGCGGATCATGCCTGCCAGCAGCTGGTTGCCCACCATCGACAGTGGGTGGCTCTCCGACCAGGCGACGCCGCTGCCGCGCCGTTCCACGCCCAGGAAGCCGTTGGCATCAAGCCGCAGCCCCGCGGCTCCGAGCACGTCGAGCGAATGTAGGGCATCGCCGATGATCATCTGCTGGGCCGCGAAGGTGGGATCGAGCCAGTTGAGCGAGGGTTGGCCTTCCTTGAAGTAATGCAGATACACCCAGCGGCGCATCACGCCATCGACGCCTCGGATCGGGCCCGTGGCGCTCCAGTCGGTCTCCTTTACCCCGGGTTCAAAGAAGATCACGCGCTGCAAGGCGCCGACGATGTAGTTCTTGTTGGCCAGCGTCTCGACGGTGCCAGGTGCCAAATTGGCCGCGTCATGGCCTTCCCGCAGGGCGGGCAGCAGCTCCCAGTCCTCCGGCCGGATCTCCACCATGTGGTAGATGCCCGGATAATCCTCGAAAGCCATTTCGGCGAGGCGGAAGTCTGGCCCTTTGCCGGTATGGGCGGGCACCACGTCGTCGATCACAACCGCGTTGAACGCGGCCGCCATCCGGGTCATGGCGATGTATTCGTCCTGCGTGCCGAACTTGGGGTCGATGTCCAGACCGATACGGTCGAAATTGCCATCGATGGTGGGGGTGAAGTTTTGTCCGCGCAGGCCGCCGGCACGTTTTATCGGGCCGGTGTGGATGCCTTGTACCCCGATGGAGGACAGGGCGCGCCACAGATCCTGCTGTCCCAACGACGCCAGCACTGACTGGTCGGGCCCGGTGATCAGTGAGGGTGGGTAGGTGGTCATCCAGACCGAGGCAATGCCTGCCGCGGCCCGCGGCCGAGCTTCGGCGAAAGGTCGCTGCCACATCCGCCCCTGGCCCGAATATTTACGCGCGCGCAGCCGGGCGATGTGCAGCATCGAGCGCTCCACCAGCCATTCGACATCGTCCGTCTCGGTATCGGCCATGCTTCATCCACTCCAGGATCCTGCGATCGGAACGAGGCAGGCCGGGCAGAGTTGCCCCGATAATGCATATCACTGGCGCACAGGCGGTTGCGCTGTCTCTGTGCCGCGCGCAGGCTCTGGCATCACCCAGTTCGCGAGAGCCGCATGTCCGCCACTTTGATGTCTCAGATCCTGCCGCACCATCGCGCACTCACCGCAATCCGGCGCGACATTCATGCCCATCCCGAAATGGGGCTGGAGGAGGTTCGCACCGCGGCCCTGGTGGCGGCCAAGCTGCGTGAATGGGGCATTGAAGTGACCGAGGGCGTTGGCGGCACCGGTGTGGTCGGCACCATCAGGGGAAGGTTGCCGGGCCAGCGCGCGATCGGCCTGCGTGCGGACATGGACGCCTTGGCCATTGTCGAACAGACCGGGGCCGCCCACGCGTCGACCACGCACGGCACCATGCATGCCTGCGGCCATGACGGGCACACGACGATGCTGCTCGGCGCCGCTCGCCACCTGGCCGAGCACCGCGATTTCAGCGGCACGGTGCAGCTCATCTTTCAGCCGGCGGAGGAGGGCAGGGGTGGTGCCAAGAAGATGCTAGCCGACGGGCTGATGGAGCGTTTTCCGGTCGATGCCATTTACGGCATGCACAACATGCCGGGCATTCCGGTCGGCAAATTCGCCATTCGCACCGGCCCGTTCCTGGCCGGCACCTCACGCTGGAATGTGGTGTTCCGCGGCAATGGCGGCCATGGCGGCGCCTCGCCGCATCTGGCCGCCGATCTTTCGGTGGTGCAGGCGCATTTTGTGCTGGGGCTTCAAACGATCGTCGGCCGCAACGTGCCGCCGCTGGAAACGGCCGTCATCTCCGTCGGCCACATCGCAGGGGGAGCGTCACAATCGCTGAACGTGATGCCGTCAGAGCTTGCCATCGGCGGCACCGCGCGCTGCTTCACCCCGGCAACGCAGGAGATCATCGGCCGCCGCATGGGCGAACTGGCGCAGGCTATGGCTGCCATGCATGGGGCCTCGGCGGAATTCTCGATCGAGTGGGGCACCACACCTTTGGTCAATCACCCCGAGCAGACCGTCGTTGCGGCCGCGGCCGCCCAGGCGTTGGTGGGTGAGGCGGACGTGAACACCAATGCCGGCGCCATCACCGGCGGTGAGGATTTCGCCTTCATGCTTGAGGCCAAGCCCGGCTCGTTCATCTTCATCGGCAACGGTGTTGCCGACGACGGCAGCTTTCATTCCGTGCACACGCCGAAATATGATTTCAATGACGAAATTATCCCGCTCGGCGTCGCCTGGTGGATCAAGGTCGTCGAGCAGGAACTCAGCCTCGGCTGAAGAATGCGGCGACCGCCCGGTTGAACAGGCGCGGCTCGGTGATATCGCAGCCGTGCTCCTGGATGTGATGTCCGTCTTGCGGACGGCGCCACAGAAATCGGCAGCGGTTGAGACCCAGCCGAAAAGGCCTCGATGTTGTAGAGCGACGCCGCCTGGATTTCGGCAGGGCCGGCCTGGGGGGTGGCGTCGGCCAGCACGATGCCGAAATATTCAAGGGGGAACCCGCCCCGCAGGGTGGATTCCACGCAGACGTTGGTGGCGATGCCCGTGAACACCAGCGTGCGGATGCCGCGGCTCCGCAGCATGCTGTCGAGATTGGTGTTGTAGAAGGCATTGTAACGGGTTTTGCCGATGACGATGTCGCCCGGCTGCGGCTTGAGGGCGTCGACCAGCGCATAGTCCCAGCCGCTGCGGGCGAGCTGGCTGCCTTCGAGCTACGGGTGGGCGCGCATTGTTTTGAGCGCGTTGGACTTATGCCAGTTGGGCGAACCGGGGCCGCCGGCCTCGGTGTAGGCAGGGTCCCAGCCGTTCTGGAGGAACACGATCTGGATGCCGGCTTCGCGCGCGGCTGCGATCGCCGCCTGGATTTGCGTGATCACGGTGGCGGCCCCCTCGATGCTGAAGTCGGCGAGATCGAGATAGCCGCCCGGCGAGGCATAGGCGTTCTGCATGCCCACCACGGTCAGGGCGGACTCTGCGGGGTTGAGCCGGACCGGTTCGGCGCGCGCGGGCAGCATCTGAATCAGTCGGTCTCCTCCAGAAAGCGGGCCAGGCCGTTGGCCAGGCCCGGCAGCGAGTCTCGCACGGTCTGCGGGCTGGTGTGCAGCCGTTGCCGGATTTCCGCGTGCACGTCTCGCGCTTCGGCGATCACGGCGGTCTCGTCGAAGGCCTGAATCGTGCCCTCCCGCAGCGCCCAGTTGCCCGCGATCATCACACCGGCGATGGCTCCCTCGCTCGCGTGCAGCACGAAACTGTCGGACGTTTCCTCCATCAGGGTGGTGGAGGCGGTGGCACGCCGCACCAGGACGAGATCTGCAGCGCGACCGACCGCGATACGGCCGGTTTCGCACCCGAGGCCGAGTACATGTGCGCCATTGTGAGTGGCCATGTCGAGCAGGTCAGCACCCTGCGGCCAGCAGGACGGATCGCTGCCGGGTGCTCGGTGCAGCATGCTGGCGAGGCGCATGATCTCGAACAGATCGTGCCGGCCGCCGGTGTTGGCGCTGTCGCTGCCCAGCGCCATGGCCACGCCGAGTTCCCGGTAGCTGGCGTAAGGCAGGATGCCGCTGCCGAGCATCATGTTGCTGGCGGGGTTGTGCACCACCGTGACCCTTTCGCGGGCCAGCAGCTTGCGTTCGCACAGGGTCGGCCACACGCCGTGGGCGACGGACAGTCGGCTGTCGAGCAGGCCCTGGCGATGCATTTCGGCAACCGTGCCGCCACGCCATTTCCTCTGGCCCACCAGCGCCTGGGCACGGGTTTCCAGAAGATGCGTGTGGACGGGCACGTCGTGCCGGTCGCGCAGCCGGCGCCACATGGCCCAGGCATCAGGCGAGCAGCGCTGCGGTGCGTTTGGGCCGAGCAGCGGGCGCACGCGGCCCGAGCCTGTGCGGGCGGCGGTGACGATCTCGGCGAAGCGGCCTTCGAACGCATCATCCAACGGCTTCGGGCCGCGCGCCCAGGCGCCGAGGGTTTGCGGAAGTTCGAGGCCCATCAACACATAATCGCTGATGTCCTGCAGGAACGGCGCGTAGCCGACCCGCAGGCCAGACTGTTCATGGGCCGCAAGCGCTGCTTCGGCGAGATGCACCTGCGGCGTGTGGTCGACCGTGCCGGTGATGCCGCAACGCAGGCGCTCGGCGGCGCCCAGGAGGATCGACACCCGCATCGCCCGGGCGTCAAGCGCCTGGCCATACAGCGTGGTGTACAGGGCCCATAGCTCGAGCGGCAGATTGTTCTCAGTACCGCGCAGGATGGTTGCGTAGCCGTGGGCGTGGGCGTCGATCATGCCGGGGATGAGCCAGCAATTCTCGGCCGGGATGATCTCGCCGTCATGCGGCTGCGTTTCGTTCCAGATCAGCTCGGCGATCTTGCCGTCGCGGACCCGCAGGCTGCCCTTGCGGAACTTTCCCTCGTGGAGGATCTGGGCATCGGCGAACAAGGTCATAGCGTGGCCAGGCTTTCAGCGAGCACGCGCACCAGCGCGTTGCAGGCGGGTGAGAGGGTGCGCATGGTCGGCACGTAGAGGCCGACGCGCTGGTCCATGAGCCGTTGCGAGGCAAGCGGCACCCAGGCCATTTCGCCCGTTGCGATCTCCTGGCGGAAGGCCAGGCGCGTGTAGAAGCCGACGCCGAGACCCGCGCGCAGCATGCGCTTGATGAAGTCGATGTCGTTGGAGGCGAAGCGCACCTGTGCAGCCGCGCGGAAGGCTGCGAATTCATCGCTGACGAAGGCGCGCGAGGGCAGGTCGCCCTGTTGGATCAAGGCTGGATAAGGCAGAAGATCATCGAAGCTCAGCAGGCATCGCGTGGCCAACGGGTGGCTTGCCGCCATGATCGCGCCCACCGGGGCGGCGGCGCTGGCGATCAGTTGCAGGGCCGGCCCGAAGGGAGCGACGAAGGTGAGGCCGAGGTCGGCTTCGCCCGCCTGCAACTGCCGGTTGACATCGATGGGCGAGGCCGCGACCACGGAAAACGTCACCGCGGCGAAGCTGTTGGCGACCCGTTCGAGCACGTCGGGCAGCATTTCCAGAAGCAGGCTGTCGAGGGTTGCGATGCGTACGTGACCGGAGCGGATGCCGCGCAGCGAATCGATCTCGGCGACCGCCTGCTCATAGCCGTGCAGGGTGGTGCGCACGTGGCGCAGCAGGATCTCGCCGCTGGGGGTGAGGCGCATACCGTCCGGCAGTCGGTCGAACAGACGGATCTTGAGCTCGGCTTCGAGTTTCAGGATCTGCCGGTTGACCGCCGAGGCCGCCACATGCAGCGATTGCGCCGCCTTGCGGATCGATCCGGCGCGGACGACCTCACGCAGATAGAGGAGGGCGGCTGCGTGCAATCAGCGTCCGGTCCAGACCGGCGGCCGCTTTTCGACGAAGGCTGCGACACCTTCGTTCGCGTCGGCGGAGGCGAGGCATTCGACCACGGCGGGCAGGCGCAAGGCCTGGGCGTCGGCGGCGGCGAGTTGGGCGGTGCGTCGCACGGTCTGCTTGATGGCACGCAGGGACAGTGGGGCGCAGGCGAGCAGCTCGGCCAGCCAGCGGTCGACGGCGGCGTCGAGCTCGGCTGGGGGGACGACTTCGTTGACGAGGCCGCAGGCCAGGGCTTCGGGCGCCTTGATGCGTCGGCCGGTGAGCATCATGGCCATGGCCGGGCGGAAACCGATCTGGCGTTGCAGCAGCACCATGCCGCCATCGAGCGGCAACCTTCCGACGCGGGCTTCTGGCAGGCCAAAACTGGCGTGGTCGCTGGCCACCGCGATGTCGCAGCCGAGCATCATCTCGAGCCCGCCGCCAAGCGCATGGCCGTTGACGCGAGCGATGACGGGCACGTCGAGCGTGGTGCGCAGGGACAATGCGCCGAAACCGCCTGGCGTGCTGTGCGCCCAGTATTCCAGGCCGGAGCGACCGCTACCGCCCTTCATGTCGGCGCCGGCGCAGAACGCGCGGGCGCCGACGCCGGTGAGCACCACGGCGCGGATGTCGCGATCGGTCTCGATGCGCTGCCAGATCGCTTCCAGCGCCTGAGTCGATGGTGCATCCAGTGCGTTCAGCACGTCTGGCCGATCGATGGTGACGCGGGCGACGTGGCCTTCGACGGCGTAGTGGATCACGCGAGCACGCCGCCCGCGCGCATCGAGTGGACGTGGGCCTCGTCGTAGCCGAGTTCGGCCAGGATATCGGCGCCGTCGGCGCCGACCTTCGGCGGGTTCATGCGCAGCGCGAAGGCGGCGCCCGACAGATGCACGGGCGAGCCGATGACGCCCAATTCGTCGCCGCTATCCTGGGGCGCGCTCAGCAGCATGCCGTTGATGGCGGTCTGCGGATCGGCGAGTGCTTCGGCCAGGCTGCGGACGGGGGCGCAGAGCAGGTCTCGCGTTTCGAGGGCTGCGATCCAGTGCGCGGTGGTATCGGTCGCGAAATGCGTGCGCAGGATGTCGTGCAGGGTGGTTCGGTTCTGCATGCTGAGGGCGAAGGTGCAGAAGCGCGGATCGGCGGAGAGATCATCGAGGCCAATGGCCAGCGAAATCTCGCGCAGCGGGTTGTCCTTGAATGCGCCGACCACGACGAGCGCGCCGTCGGTGGTTTTGAACGCGCCATTGTGCGGCAAGGCGCCCCAGGAGAAATCGATGCCGCGCATCATCGACATCGCGGCCTCCTGCATCTGCATGGCCAGCATCGAGTCATACAGTGAAACCGAAACCCGCTGCCCCTGTGCGGTTCTTTCCCGATGTAGCAGTGCCAGCAGCATGCCCTGCACGAGATGCATGCCGGCCGAATAGTCGGCCAGCGAGGTCGGATAGATGGTGAGCGGATCGGAAGGATCGCATTTGCGCGCCATCACGCCGGACAGCGCCTGGGCCAGGATGTCCTGGCCGCCCTTGTGGGCGTAGGGGCCGGTGATGCCGTAGCCGGTGCCCTCGGCATAGATCAGGCGCGGATAGCGTGCGTGCAGTGCCTCGTAGCCAAGTCCCATGCGCTCCATCACGCCGGCGCGGAAGTTGTTGACGATGACATCGGCGGTTTCCAGCAGGCGGTGAACCACCGCGATCCCGTCGGCCGACTTCAGATCGAGGGCGATGCTGCGCTTGTTGCGGTTGAGGCTGGAGAACACCGGGTTCTGCGGGCCGGCGGGGTCGTCGCCGATCGACCAGCGCGACAGGTCGCCGGCGCCGATGCGTTCTATCTTGATGACGTCGGCGCCGTAGTCGCCCAGCATCTGGGTGGCGCAGGGGCCCATCATCACCTGGGTGAAGTCGACGATCCTGATGCCGGAGAGCGGCTGCATCTGGTCTGCCATAGGCTTGGTGATGACGTTCATTCCGCAGCCTCCGCCCATACCGGGGCCTTGTCGCCGGGGTCGGCGCCCTGGTCGCGCAGGCGTTTCTGCAAGGCTGCGACATCGACGTTGCGAACGGTGGTGCCAGCGGAGAGCGCCATGGCGGCGGCGATCCCGGCCGCTTCCCCCATGGCCATGCAGGGCGGTATCTCACGCGAGATCTTCTGCGCCTGGGGGGTGGCCGAGTAGTGGCGGCCGGCGACCAGCAGCTGATCGACGCCCACCGGCAGCAGGGCGCGATAGGGTGTGTAGTAGTCGCGGCCGCGGGCGATGCTGTCGGGGAAATGCACGCGCTCGGTGATATCGGGTTTGGTCACGACGTATTCGCCTTCGAGCATGCGGGTCTGGCGCACGCCGGTCTGGGGTGCCACGTCCACCACGTAGCAATCGGCAAAACCTGGCAGCTTGGCGCGGACGTGGTCGACCATGGCGTGGATGCGTTTACGGCCTTCGAATTCGGCGCGCGTGAGATCCTCGACCTTCATGCCGTCCAGCCCGGTCATGTGCGGGCAGTTGCACCAGACGATCCCTGGCAGCGGGGTTTTCAGCCACCAATAGTCCCACGAGCCGCCGATGACACGGCGGGCTTCGAGGTCGAGGACGGCGTGGCGCGCAGGCTCCTCGAACTGGAAGCGCTCGGCTTCGTCCGTGTTGACGCCGCCGAGGCGGAACACGGTGGTGACCATGTAGGCGCCTTCGGAGAAACGGGCGCCGGCGGAGGCTGCGACGTCGAGATCGCCGGTGGTGTCGATGACGATGTCGCCCATGATGGCCTGGCGGCCGGCCTTGCTTTCGGTGATCACACCGACGGTGCGGCCATCCTTGACGATGCTGCCGGCGAACAATGAATGCAGGCGCAGTTCGATGCCGGCTTCGGCCACCATGTCGTCGCTGGCGCGTTTCCAGCCGTCGGGGTCGAAGGCAACGGCGTAGCAGATCGGGTGCGGTTTGGTGCGGGTGTTGAAATCGAACAGGCCCCAGCGCGACCATTTGCGAAACATCGCCGGGTCGTGCCCGCGTTCGCCTTCGGGTGGATACACGGCGTGGCCGCGCGCGCGCATGCGTTCGACGAGTTCCCCGCAGATGCCGCGCACGGTGATTTCAGAGCCCGCGCACATGTCGTCGAGCACCAGCACCATGCCGCCGGAGGCGAGGCCGCCGAGATAGGGATAGCGCTCCACCAGGCACACCTTGGCCCCCTGGCGGGCCGCGGCGACGGCGGCGCTGAAACCGGCGGGGCCACCGCCGACCACCACGACATCGGCGCGCGTGGCCACGGCCAGGTCGCGGCCAGGCTCGGCGTAGAGTTGATCGGACATTTCAGGCTCCTTTGGGAATCCAGCGCACGCACAGGCGCTCGGCCAGGCGCACGGCCAGGAAGAAGGCAACGGAGAACACCGATCCGCACACAACGGTGGCGTACAGCAGCGCGCTGTCGAAATTGTAGGTCGCCTGGATGATGAGGGCGCCGATGCCCTCCTGCGAGCCGATCCATTCGCCGACGATGGCGCCGACCACGGCGGTGGAGGCGGCGATCTTGAGGGCGGAAAACAGATAGGGCACCGAAGTTGGCAGTCGCAGCCTGATGAAGATCTCCCAGCGGCTGGCCGAGAGCACATGCATCAGCTCCATCGATTGCGGGCTGACCGCTTCGAGCCCGCGCACCATGTTGACCAGCGTGGGGAAGAAGCACACCACCGCGGCGATCGCGATCTTGGGCGCCATGCCGTTGCCGAGCAGCAGCACCAGGATGGGCGCCTTGGCCACCACGGGCACGGAGTTGAACAGCACCACCAGCGGGAAGAAGGCGAGTTCCAGCATCTTGCGATGCACGAACAGGGTGGCGATCACAATGGCTGCGATGTTGCCGACCAGAAAGCCGCAGACGGCCTCGATGGCGGTGGGCAAAAGATTGCTGGCCAGCACATCGAACTTGGCGATCAGCGTCTGCGCCACCACTTCGGGTGCGGGGGCGATGAACGGCTTTACCTTGAAGAGGTAGATCACCGCCCACCACAGGATGAGCAAGGTTGCTGCACCCACCAGCGGCAATCCGAAGCGCGCCCAGGCGGCGCGCCTGCGGGCGGCAAGCCACTTGGCGCGGCGGTCCGGCGTTTCGCTTTGCGCGAGCGAGATCTTGGCGAGGCCGATACCGCTTGCCATCAGCAGGTCTCCAGCACGGCGCGCAAGCGTGCTGCGATTGCGCCGAATGCCTGGGTGTCGCGCACGGCCAGCGCTCGCGGCTCGGGCAGGTCGATCGTTACCAGTTCGCGCACCCGGCCGGGGCGGGCGGCGAGCATCAGCACCTTTTGGCCGAGATAGGCTGCTTCATGGATCGAGTGGGTGACGAACAGGATGGTTGTCTGGGTTTCGCGCCACACCCGCAGCAGCTCGTCATTCAGGCGGTCGCGGGTGATTTCGTCAAGTGCGCCGAACGGTTCGTCCATCAGCAAAATTTTCGGCCCGACCAGCAGCGCGCGGGCGATCGAGACGCGTTGGCGCATGCCGCCGGACAATTCGTGCGGCAAGGCCTTTTCCCAGCCTGCGAGACCGACCAGGGCGAGCAGTTCCTCGGCGGAATGGCGCGGCTTCACGCCGCGCAGCTGGCCGCCGACCTGCAGCGGCAGGCGCACGTTGTCGATCACGTTGCACCACGGCAGCAGCGACGCATCCTGGAACACAAAGCCGATTTCACGCTGGCGGCGGGCGATGTCGGGCGCATGGCCGAGCACGCGCACGGTGCCGGCGCTGGGGGCCACGATATCGGCGACCAGACGCAACAGCGTGGATTTGCCGCAGCCGGAGGGGCCGAGCAGCGACAGGAAGCTGCCGGCCTCAAGGGTGAAGGACACGTCCTCCAACGCCGTCACCTCGGCCCGATCGCTCATGAACCGGACCGAGACACCCCGCAGATCGATCGCAGGCGTCATCAGCCGATCTGGGGCCGGTTGCCGGAGGTTGCCTTCAGCACGGCGAGCGACATCACCTCGTCGAGCTTGGGCACGCGCTTGGTGAACTGGCCGAGGCCGGCGTAGAGGTCGATCTGCGCCTGCCACACCGCCGGGTCCATCGTGCCGTAGCCTGAGGCCTTGGTGCTGGCGTCGAACGCATGGTCGAGCATGATGTTGGCGGCGGCGCGCTCGTCGGCGGCGACCAGGTTCGGGTAGGTTTTGACCAGAAGGGCGACTGCCTGGTCGCGGTTGGCATAGGCGTAGCCCCAGCCGCGGGCGCTGGCGCGCAGGAAGCGGGCGAGCAGGGCGGTTTTCGTCTCGATCGTCTCGGGCATGGCGTAATAGGGGTTGGCGTAGAGCTGCACACCGGCGTCCCACAGCCGCAGCGCCACCACATCCGGGCCCAGCACCTTCAGCGCCGTGGTGTTGGTGAGCCAGCCGGTCACCACGTCCACCTGGCCGGTCATGATCGGCATCATTTCCGAGCCGATGGTGACGATCTGCACGTCTTTCGGGTCGATGTCGTTCTTCTTGAGCAGCGCGCGCAGCAGCACCACGCCGGTGGCCTGGATGCCGACCTTCTTGCCGCGGAAGTCGGCGGGTTTGTGCACCGGGTTCTTCGGCAGCGAGAAGAACGCATACGGGTGTTTCTGGGCGGAGACGGCGAAGCACTTGATCGGCAGATCCTGCGAGGCCGCCAGCATGAGCGACGGGCTAGAGGAAACCTGGCCCACCGCGCTGCGGCCGGAGGCGACGCCTGCGATACCGTCGTTGCTGGGCCCACCCGGAATGATCTTCAGGTCGAGCCCTTCCTCGCCGTAATAGCCCAGCTGCTGGGCCACGATCTCGCCGAGCTGGTTGCCGCCGCCGATCCAGCCGAGTTGCATCTCGACGGCCTCGGCAGCCGAGGCATGGCGGGAGATTGACAGCACAGCCCCGGATGCTGCGGCGGCGGTGATTAAAGTACGGCGCGAGACGGCGGGGAAATTTGGCATTGAATGCTCCGGCCATGTCTGAGGGTATGGCAGCATTGCATGCGGCGGCGATGCGAAATAGCGCTTAATTTCGATGGAGCCGTTGCCTTTTCGGCAACGCCTCAGAGCAATATCGCCCGAGGTTGAACCAACCCCACGATAAAATTGCTCGTTAAAACAAAAGCTAGTGCCTGATCGCTTCGCCTACCAGAAGCCATCAGGCTCTAGGAGCAGCCGGGCCAGCTCCGCCGCCGCCTGGTTGAAGGCTGTGAACAGATCGTCGTCGGCGAACACGCGGCCGCCGGCGAGGTAGATGCGTGGGGTCACAGGCGGAAGCCGTGCGGGATCAACTGGCCCAGCAGCGTGTCCCGCCGACCCGCCACGATGTCGGCGGGCAGCGGCTCAGACATAGCGGATGGCGACGAAGCCGAGCACGATGCTGGCGGCGGTGATGCTGGTGACCAGGGTCAGCCTGCGTTCGATGAAGTCGCGCACCGGGTCGCCGAAACGGCGGATGAGGCCGGCGAACAGGAAGAAGCGCGCGCCGCGGGTGACGATGCAGGCGGCGATGAAGGCTGGGAAGTTCACGGCGGTGAGGCCGGAGGCGATGGTGACGATTTTGAACGGGATCGGCAGCAGGCCCTTGATGAGGATGATGTAAACGCCGTTCTCGGCGAAGCGTTGGCGGAACTGCTCGAAACTGTCCTGGTAGTGGTAGAAGTTCAGGATCGGCAGCGCGACGTAGTCGAACAGGGCGTAACCGATCGCGTAGCCGAGCATGCCGCCGAGCACGCTTGCGGTGGTGCAGATCGCAGCATAGCGCCAGGCGCGGCGCGGCTGGGCCAGTGCCATCGGGATCAGCAGAACGTCCGGCGGAATGGGAAAGAAGCTGCTCTCCGCGAATGCGATCGCGGCCAGCCACCAGGGCGCCCGTCTCGAGGCCGCCAGGGCCAGCACGCGGGCGTAAAGGCGGTGGAGCATGGGCTATGTCCTTTGTCGGTGGGCTTGTATGGTGCAACGTCAATGACAGTCGGGGGTCGCATGCGTCGGGTCGCTTTTTGCCTTATCATTGCCGTGCTGGCCATCCCCGGCGCTGTCGAACGCGCCGCCTCGCAGCCGGCCGCCCCGCCACATGCCTGGCTGTTCGGTTCCTGGACCGGCGGGTTGTTCCCAGTCTCGTCCAGCATGACGGCGGAAATGTGCCGTGCGCAGCCGACCGTGATCTTCACGCGCGACGTGGTGCTGCGGGCTTCGCTGATCGAGTCGAGCTATACGCAGCGTGGCGTGGAGACGGCGCGCAGCACGCCGGCGGGCACCGAGTTCCACTTCATGCCAGGCGCCAGCGCGCTCGGGGCACTCGACGCCGGCCTGCTCGGCCGCCAGCCGCCGCCGCCGCAGGTGGGGTTTGGCTGCGAGAACCCCGATGTGCTGCATGTGCAGCGGCGCGGCGAGAACGAGATCAGCTTTCCCGGCTGCCGCGACTTTCCGGAGCCGCTGGTGCGCTGCCCCTGATGCGAATAGCCCTGATCCACGCGCTTCGGCTGTCGATTGACCCGATCATGGCGGAGTTCGCGGGCACATGGCCTGAGGTGCTGCTGATGAACCTGCTGGACGACAGCCTGTCGGCCGATCTCGCCGCAGGGGCCAGCCTGGATGATATGAAGCGGCGGTTCCTCGATCTCGCCCATTACGCCGCCGACACCGGGGCGGACGCCATCCTGTTCACCTGCTCCGCCTTCGGGCCTTGCATCGCGGCCTGTGCGGAGGAGCTGGCGCCGATGCCGGTGTTGAAGCCGAACGAGGCGATGATATCGGAAGCCGAGCCGTATGCCCGCGTTGGTCTCGTGGCAAGCTTCGCGCCCACTCTGGCGACCCTGCCAGCGGAATTCGGCAGGCCGGTTCAGACTGTGCTGGTGGAAGCGGCGATGGCGGCACTGAACGCCGGCAACGGGCCTGCCCATGACCGGCTGGTCGCTGAAGCCGCGCGGACTCTTGACGACGTGGATGTGATCGCGCTGGCACAGTTCAGCCTGGCGCGCGCCGCCCATGCGGTAGAGCAGGCGACCGGTAAACCGGTGCTGAGCACGCCGGGTTCCGCGGTTCGCAGGCTGAAGGCACTGCTGGCCGCCTGACGGTTGCACGCTCGGCGGGCTCGTTCCACTCTGGCGATGCATTCGAGCGAGGTGAGGATGGACGGTTTCGATCTGGTGGTGCGCGGCGGCACGGTGGTGACGGGGACGGACGTGTTCCGTGCCGATGTGGGCGTGTCCGGCGGGAAGATCGCAGCGATCGGGCTGAACCTGCAGGGCGCACAGGCCATAGATGCCGGCGGGTTGCTGGTGTTGCCCGGCGGCGTCGATACACATTGCCATATCGAGCAGTTGCAGGAAGGCGGTGGCGCCGATGAGGAGAGCTGGACGACTGGGTCCACCAGCTGTTTTGCCGGCGGCACCACCTCGGTCGTGACGTTTTCCACGCAGTTCAAGGGCTGCGGCATTCTGGAGCCGCTGGCGGAGTATCGCCGGCGGGCGGCGCGGGGGATGGTGGATTATGGGTTTCACCAGATCATCACCGATGCCTCGGATGAGGTGATCTGGCAGCAGATTCCGGAAGTGGTGGCGGCCGGGGTGCGCAGCCTCAAGGTGTTTCTGACCTATGACGCGCTGGCGCTGGACGATCGCGGGTATATCCGGGTGCTGGCGGCGGCGCGGCGAGCCGGGGCGCTGGTGACGGTGCATTGCGAGAACTATGCGGCAATCGGCTGGCGGACCGAGGCGTTGCTGGCCGCCGGCCACACGGCGCCGAAATACCATGCCTGGTCGCGTCCGCGGATGATCGAACGAGAAGCGACGTCTCGCGCCATCGCGTTGGCCGAGATGGTCGACCAGCCAATTCAGATCTTTCATGTTTCGTGCAGCGAAGTGGCCGCAGAGATCGCCCAGGCGCGGCATCGCGGCCTGAAGGTGTGGGGCGAGACCTGCCCGCAGTATTTCGTGCTGACCGCCGAGCATATGGATCGTCCCGGGTTCGAGGGGGCGAAGTTCATGTGCTCGCCGGCACCGCGCCATGCGCCCGATCAGCAGGCGTTGTGGGAGGACATCCGCCGCGGCACGCTGGATGTGATCAGCTCGGATCATTCCGGTTGGTGTTACGACGGCAGCCGGGGCAAGCGAGCGAGCGGCAGCGCTGCGAATTTCCGCGATATTCCCAACGGCGTGCCGGGGCTGGCGGCGCGGCTGCCAATCATCTTCAGCGAGGGTGTCGCCAAGGGGCGGATCGATCTGCCGCAGTTCGCTCGGCTGATTGCAGGCAACCCGGCGAAACTGTTCGGCTTGCAGAGCAAGGGCAGCATCGCACCTGGGTTCGACGCTGATTTGGTGCTGTGGGACCCGGCGAAGAAGACCGTGCTCGACAACAGCCATATGCAGCATGCGATCGACTACACGCCATACGAGGGGCTGGAGGTGACGGGCTGGCCGGTTGCCACCATTCGCCGTGGCGAAGTGGTGATGCGTGATGGCCGCGTGCAAGCCGAGCCTGGCAGCGGCAGATATTTGGCGCGGGGTTCCTACGACATGATCCGCTCGACCGGCGTGCTGCCAGATGGGTTCGACGCCGCAGCTTTCGCCTGACAGGAGCACCCCCATGATCGATCCGGAGCGTTTCGACGCCTTGGCCTATGTCACTGCCGCCTGCCCCGCGGTCGGGCTGAATTTGCCCCAGGCCCGGTTGGCCGAATTGGCGGAGGCCTTCGCCCTGGTCATCCGGGTGGCGACGCCCGCATTGAACTTTGCAATCGATGACCACGCGGTGCCGGCACCGGTGTTCGAACCATGAGCCTGCACACGCTGTCCGCGAGCGAGATCGCGGGGCGGATCAAGGCCGGCACGCTGTCTGCCCGGCAGGCGGTGGAGGCGGCTTTGGCCCGCGTCGAAGCCCACAACCCGGCGGTCAACGCGTTCACCGAAATGGTGTCCGAGCGGGCGCTGGCGCAGGCTGATGGGCTCGATGCGGCGATTTCTCGCGGCGAGACGGTCGGGCCGCTGGCTGGTGTGCCGTTCGCGGTCAAGAACCTGTTCGACGTGTTGGGCGTGGTGACGCTGGCGGGCAGCATCATCGAGCGGCGGCGGGCGCCGGCCGCGGTTGATGCGTTCGGCGTGGCCGGGTTGCAGGCGGCAGGGGCGATCTGCGTCGGCTGCCTCAACATGGACGAATACGCTTATGGCTTCACCACCGAGAACACGCATTATGGTCCCTGTCGCAATCCGCATGACCTGGCACGGATTACCGGTGGCTCCTCTGGCGGCTCCGGGGCGGCGGTGGCGGCGGGGTTGGTGCCGATCACTTTGGGCACCGACACCAACGGGTCGATCCGCGTGCCCGCCGGTCTCAATGGCGTCTGGGGGCTCAAGCCGACCTATGGGCGGCTGTCGCGGACGGGAGGCGTGATGTTTGTGCCGAGCCTTGATCATGTCGGGCCGTTCGCGCGCTCGGTGGTCGATCTCGCCTTGGCGTATGAGGCGATGCAAGGCGAGGACGAGGAAGATCCCGGCCAACATTGGCGGGGCGAGGACCGGGTGATGGACCGGCTCGGCTTCGGTCTGGCAGGGTTGCGCGTGGCGCGGTTGGGCGGGCATTTCGAGCGGCACGGCGTGGCGGCGGTGCAGCAGGCGACCGATCGGGTGGCGGAGGCGCTGGGGGCCACGGCGCGTGTGGCCATCGAGGATGCGGCGGCGGGCCGGGCCGCCGCGTTTCTGATCACGGCGGCCGAGGGGGCCAACCAGCACGCGGCGGATCTGCGCACTCGCCCCGATGACTTCGAGCCGTTGACGCGGGATAGGCTATTGGCGGGTATGTTGGTGCCGGCGCAATGGGTGATCCACGCCCAGCGGCTGCGCAGCCAATATCGCGCCAAGGTCGCCGCCCTGTTCGAGGACTGGGACATTCTGGTGGCCCCGGCCACGCCTTCGCCCGCCACATTGATCGGCCAGGACCTGTTGGAGGCGGACGGCCAGACCGTGCCGCTGCGGCCGAGTTTTGGCGTGTATACCCAGCCGATCAGCTTTATCGGCCTGCCGGTGATCGCAGCGCCGGTGCAGAATGCCCACGGCTCGCTGCCGGCCGGCGTACAGCTGATCGCAGCACCTTGGGCCGAGGCGAAGCTGTTTCAGGCGGCAGCCCACCTGGAACGGGCCGGTATCTGTGCCGCCCCAGTCGCTCCGGGGTTTGTCTGATGGATATCAACCTGCCCGACATCGTGGCCGAGGTTGGCGCCGCGTTCGACCGCTACGAGCAGGCGCTGGTGGGCAACGACACCGCCGTGCTCGACGAGCTGTTCTGGGCCAGCCCCCACACCATCCGCTACGGCCTGGGCGAGAACCTGTTCGGCATTGACGAGATCCGCGGCTTTCGCACCGGACGGCCCAATGGGGACCTTGCCCGCGAGCTCGGCGGTACCGTCATCACCACCTTTGGGCGTGATCTCGCCACCGCCAGCACGCTGACCCGCAAGACCAGCAGCGGCAAGACCGGGCGGCAGATGCAAACCTGGGTGCGCCTGCCGGAAGGCTGGCAGGTGGTGGCCGCGCATGTGTCGCTGCTGGATGTCCCGTGGGCCGGCCGAGCACAGGAGCTGGCATGATTGCAATAGATTGGGGCACCAGCAGCTTTCGCGCGTTTCGCCTGGGGGCAGACGGGCAGGCGATCGCCCGGGTCGAAACATCGATGGGCATTCTCAACGTGTCGCAAGGCGGGTTCCCGGCAACTCTGCGCGAGGCGGTCGGCGCCTGGCTGGCCGGGGGTGAAACCCGCGTGCTGATGTCCGGCATGGTCGGCAGCCGGCAGGGCTGGATCGAGGCGCCGTATTGTCCGTGCCCCGCGGGTGCTGCCGAAATTGCAGCCTCCGTCTGCGCGGTGCCGTTCGAAGATGCTCAAATCTTCATTGTGCCAGGTCTGTCAGCCCAGGATGCCTCCGGCACGCCGGAAGTGATGCGCGGCGAGGAGACGCAGATCATCGGTGCCGGCGCCGAGGGGCTGGTGTGTCTGCCAGGCAGCCACGCCAAATGGGTGCGCGTGGCGGACGGGCGGATCACGGGGTTCGAGACCTATCTCAGCGGCGAGGCGTTCGCCGCCATACGCTCCGGCACGATCCTTGGGCGTATGATGGTGGACGGCCCGCCGGTCGAGGCGGCGTTCGACGAGGGGTTGGCGCGTTCCGACAGCCCTGGCCATCTGCTGCATCATCTGTTCGGCGTGCGCAGCCTGGGGCTCTTCGGGCAACTGCACGACAGCGCCAGCGCGTCCTATCTGTCTGGCCTGCTGATCGGCCATGAGATCCGCGCGGCGCTGCAACCGGGCGATCACGTCACCTTGCTTGGAGCGCCGGCGCTGTGTGCGCTCTATGCGCGGGCGATCGGCCTGTGCGGCGGGATCGCTGCGATCGGCCCGGCCGACTGTGCCGCCGCCGGACTTGCCCGGATTGGAGAGAGCATCGCATGGACCTGAAACATTATCTGCGCCGCTGCCCGCTGGTGGCCATCCTGCGTGGCGTGCGGCCCGACGAGGTTGAGGCGATCGGCGACGCGCTGGAGCAGGCGGGCATCGCCATCATCGAGGTGCCGCTGAACTCGCCCGATCCGCTCGACAGCATCGCTCGCCTGGTGAAACGCTGTGGCGAGCGGCTGCTGATCGGCGCCGGCACGGTGATGACGCCGGCCCAGGTGCAGCAGATCGCCGATGTCGGCGGCAGGCTGATCGTGACGCCGCATGCGGCTGTGGACGTGGTGAGGGCGGCGAAGTCGCTGGGGATGCTGGCGTGTCCCGGTTTCGCCACCCCCACCGAGGCCTTTGCGCTGATTGCGGCGGGGGCCGATGCGCTGAAGCTGTTTCCCGCCGAAGCCGCGAGCCCCGCCGTGCTGCGCGCCATCCGCGCCGTGCTGCCGCCGGAGCTTGCGATCCTTCCCGTGGGCGGCATCGCGCCCGGCAACATGGCGGCGTGGCGCGAGGCGGGGGCGGCGGGTTTTGGCATTGGCTCCGCCATCTACAAGCCGGGCGACACCGCTGCGATCGTGGCTGGCAAGGCTCGCGACTTGCTGGCCTGAGCCCGCGGGCTCAAAAAACACCAGATAATCATGGCCGGTGTCATGGCCGGACCCGGTTTCGGGTGCGAACTTCCGGTCAAGGGGAAACACGATGTTCATTCGCGCGAACGAGCTGGATATTCATGTCCAGATCAGCGGCCCGCCCGGTGCGCCGCCGCTGCTGCTGATCCATTCGCTGGGCACCAGCCTGCATGTGTGGGACGCGCAGGCGACTGCGCTGTCGGCCGGGTTTCTGGTCATTCGCCCGGATCTGCGCGGGCATGGGCTGACCACCGTGACTCAGGGCCCCGGCGATATCGCGGTGCTCGCGCGCGACATGCTGGCGGTGCTCGACGCCCTGAAAATCGGCAAGGCGCATGTCGCCGGGCTTTCCATCGGCGGGATGATCGCCCAGTCGCTCGCGGCCCAGGCGCCCGATCGCGTGGCTTCGCTGATCCTGTGCGACACCGCCATGGCGATCCCGCCGCCGGACGGCTGGCTTGCGCGGGCCGCGACCGTGCGCAGCCAGGGCATGACGGCGATCGCGGATGCCGTGATGGCGCGCTGGGTGACGGCGCCATTCCTGAACACCCCCGAGGCCCGCGGCCTGCGCGCCATGCTGCTGCGCACTGACCCCGAAGGTTATGCCGCGGCCGCCGAGGCGATCGCGGCGGCCGATCTCACCGCCCAGACCAGCCGGCTGAACGTGCCGACGCTGGTGCTGGTCGGCGATCAGGACGAGGCGACCCCCGTGGCCAGCGCCGAGGCGATGGCGGCGGCCATTGCCGGCGCCTCGCTGATCATCCTCAAGGGAGCTGCGCATATCCCCACGGTGGAAGTGCCCGACGCGGTCAGCGAAGCCATCGGGCATTTCCTGGCGCCGCCGATCGACGATTATTACGAGGCTGGCATGGTGGTGCGCCGCCAGGTGCTGGGGGCCGCCCATGTGGAGCGGGCGACCGCGGGGATCACCGATTTCGACCGCGCCTTCCAGCATTTCATCACACGCACGGCCTGGGGCAGCGTGTGGACCCGGCCGGGTCTTGACCGGCGCACGCGCAGCCTGCTGACGCTTGCGATGATGGCAGCGCTCGGCCACCACGAGGAATTCACGCTGCACATCCGCGCCAGCCGCAACACCGGCGCCACGCCCGACGATATCGCCGAGATGCTGATGCAGGTGGCTGTCTACGCCGGCATTCCCGCCGCCAACGGTGCGGTGCGGATCGCCAAGGAAACCTTCAAGGAGATGGATGCATGAGCGACCCTGTTCCGTTTCGGCCCTATGTGGCGCAGACCCAGCCCGAATATGACGCCGCGATCTACGGCAGCACGAAGTTCCGCCATCCGGACCAGAAGCTGCTCAAGATCCCGCACAGCATCACCGAGACGACCGGCCCGCAATTCGCCCGAAGCCGCTATCCCAGCGTCATCGACCTGTCCAAGGTCGCCAGCGGCGAGGCGCAGGGCCAGCGCATCATCGTGGAAGGCCGGGTGACCGACGAGGACGGCCGTCCCGTGCCGAACACGATGATCGAGTTGTGGCAGGCCAATTCCACCGGCCGCTACCACCACGAAGGCGACCAGCACGACGCGCCGCTGGACCCGCATTTCCATGGCGCCGGCCGGGTGTTCACCGATGCCGAGGGCAAGTATCGCTACACCTCGATCAAGCCCGGCGCTTATCCGTGGCGCAACCACCACAACGCCTGGCGGCCCAACCACATCCACTACTCGCTGTTCGGCGCGGGCTTTGCCAGCCGCATCATCACCCAGATGTATTTCGAGGGCGACCCGCTGATGGCGCTCGACCCGATCTACAACATGGTGCCCGACGAAGCCGCGCGGAAGCGGCTGATCGCCTTGTTCGACATCAACCTCACCGAGCCGGAATGGGCGCTCGGCTACCGCTTCGACATCGTGCTGCGTGGCCGTGGCGCCACACCGATCGAAGAAGCCCATGCAGGGAGCCACTGACATGGCGATCGCCGTTTCCAGCCAGACGATCGGGCCATACTGGCACCTGCTGCGCGACCCGACCTGGGCCGACATGACCCGCTTCGGCGCCACCGGTGAGGTCATCCGCATCGAAGGCCGCATCACCGATGGCGCCGGCGATCTAGTGACCGACGCCTGCGTCGAGATTTGGCAGGCGAGCCCCCCGGTGTCGGACACATTCGACGGCTTCGGCCGCGCCGGCACCGATGCGCAAGGCAGGTTCAGCATCAAGACCATCAAGCCCGGCCCCGTCCCCGGTCTCGGCAACGCCCAACAGGCGCCGCATGTGGCGGTGACGATCCTGGCACGCGGCCTCACCAAGGGCCTGGCAACGCGGATCTATTTCAAGGGCGACGACGGCCACGAGACCGACCCGGTGCTGAACCTGATCGAGGACCCCGCGCGACGCGAGACGCTGATCGCCACGCAAACCACCCCCGGCGTATGGTCGCTCGACATCTGCCTGCAGGGCGACACGGAGACGGTGTTCTTCGACGTGTAGGAGAAGGCCGATCCGGCGCAGCAGGACCCCGGTTCATTGACGCGGGCGCAGGAAACCGGAATTGCCCCGGTCTGGTCGGGTGCGACTGCCCGCGGCGGGAGTGCCGCGGGGGCCGGTTGGTGACTCGCCGCGGCCGGGACCGCTGATGGCGTGATTGGGTATCGGCGCCGGCTCCAGCCTGTGCTGCGGGGTCGGCGCTAAGCTTGCGGGTGCCCGCAGCGATCGCGCCTCCAGCGAGCCGTCCGGCTGGCGGGCGAATTCCACCACCGCCCGACCGGGCGTGACGGGGCCGAAACCCGGGCGCAGCGGAGTCGACAGGCCGCCCAGTCGCAGGGTGCCGTCGCCCGCCAGCACATAACCCTCCAGCACCAGCACGCCCACGCGCGGTCCGAAATAGCCTGCGGGGTCGATTGCCAGCCGGTCGGGGGCGGCATTGTCGGCATAAAGCACGCCGTCGCCGTAGCGTCCGCTGATGACGACGCTTTCGCCCGGCACCAGCCGCAAACCTGTGAGCGGGCGGATTTCGAGCGTGCCGATGCGCAGGTGGTTGGCCTCGAACAGCAGCATGCCGTGCAACGTGGCCCGGCTGGGTTTGAACGGATCGATCCGGGTTGCGGCGATCACGCCGTCGGTGCGGCGCAGCCCGCTGACCTGCACCCAGTCGCCGACGCCGGCCGGGCTTGTGCGCCAGGTCTGTTCGGAGAGGGCGACGCGCTGGCCGGCCACGATCAGGACACCGCCCGGCGCCATCGCCTCGACCGGGCCGGACACCTCGTGATGCACCTGGATGCTTTGGGCCTGCAGGCTTTGCGCGCCGCCGCCGGCTTCGATCGCTGCGAGCTGGCCGGCCCTGAGGTCGGCGGGTGTGGCGCTGCTTCCGCCGATGCCCCGGTCTGCCACAACAGGGCCGCCATTGGGACCGATGCGACAGACCGGAGCCACCGCTGCCACCGGTTGCGCGGCCGGCTCGGGCGCCGGTGCGGCGCAGGAGGCCAGCAGTAGCGCGAGCGCCAGGGCTGTGCCGCGCGTGCCGCCAGTGCTGCCATCAGCCTGGGGCAATCGGTCTCGTCCTCGACATAGAGGAACACGCCGAGATTGACGCGACGGGTTGGGCCCGGCTCCGGACTCGCCGCGCGCACTGCGTCGTCGGCTTCGGCGATGGCGAGCGCCTTGCGGTTCACGTCGACCAGCATGGCCTGCGCGGCAGCGCGGCCGGTTTCGATCAGCTGTGTGCCGCCGCTGCCGGGCTCAGCCGGTCGTAGTGCACGCTGCGGTCGAGAAACGGTGGTGTGCCTGCTGCCAGCACGTTGGCGGACGCCGCGGCGGCGGCGGCGTGGTCGTGCAGGTTGCGGGCGAAGAAGAACAGCTGTGCCTCGCGCCCCTGCTGCGGCAGGAAATTGTCACTGTCGAGCAGGATGCGCCCGTCATCGTCCAGCGTCATCGTCCAGCGTCACCAGCCCCTGGGTCAGCCAGTCGTCCAGCACCGTGCGGGGGCGAACGTCGCGGGTGACCGAGGCCACCAGCGCCTCGAACGACGGCTGTCGTCCCGAGCGGGGCAGGGGGCAGGGGCAGGACGGCCATGATTACTCAGACAGGCTCCTAGCGGGAAGCTGCACCCTGGTCTCGTTCATCCACAACTTCGCAGCCTTGCTCGCCTGGCTCAGGCCGCATTGATCAGCCGGGACCGACTCCGAAGCGGGCGGTGCCGTCGCGGATGATTTCGTGGACGAGATCGACCTCCCATTCGAGATAGGCGTTCATCGCGGCCTCGACTCCCGTGTTGCGATCGTAGGGGCGCAGATAGACGTCGACACAGGCCTCGTCCGGTGGCACCAGCCGATCGCTCTCCAGCGCGAGGCCCGCCTTGCGCCAGCCCGCGGTGCCGCCGACCAGCAGGCGCACGGGCGCCTGGGTGAGCGCCTGCGCCTCGGCCAGCGCCAGGCTCGCCAGTGCGCCATCGGGAGAGGTCAGCACCACGAGATCAGCGGTTCGCAGCGTCTCGGCCAAGGCGTCGAGCCGGCGGCGGATGCCCCAGATCGCGCCGGGGATGTGGCCCTCGCGGAAGCTCAGACTGCTGGTGAGGTCGATCACCACCGCAGCGCTCGCGGCGAGTTCGGAAGGCGTGATCGGCCAGGGCAGGGCGCCTTCGGCCACCATTACCTCGCGGTGGCCCATCTGGCGCAGCCAGGCGGCGGACATGCGGGCGCGCACGCCGTCGTCGTCGATCAGCACGATGCGGGCGTTGCGGGCCGCGATCCATCCGTCGGTCGCCTGCACCAGTTGGCCGCCGGGCGCATGGGCGCTGCCGGCGCGGTGGTTGGCGGCGAATTCGGCGCGGTCGCGCACGTCGAGCACATACAGCGTGCGATCGGGGTCGGCCTCCATCTCGGCCAGGGTTGTGGCGTCGATCAGCTTCACACCGGAGCGGCTCGCGAAATCGGCGGCGCGGCGGGCGGCCAGATCGGCCGTGGCGGGGCGACCAGGTGCGAAGCGCTCGGTGCTGTCGTGGGCGCATTCCAGCCCGGCCAGCTCCCAGCCCATCGTGCCGTTGCGCAGCGCCACAACCCTGTTGGGAATGCCGGCCTGGCGCAGGCTTTCGGCCCCCATGATCGAGCGGGTGCGGCCGGCGCAGTTGATCACCACCAGCGTTTCGGGGTTCGGTGCCAGATCGCCGATCCGGTAGGCGAGCTCGCCGCCGGGCACGGAAACGCCCGATGGAATCGACATGCGCCGGAATTCCTCGGTGGTCCGGCTGTCGAGCACCACCATGTCGCGGCCCTCGGCGATCCAGGCCGCAAGCTCCGGCGGGTCGACGCTCTCGGTGCCGTAATGGTGCTCCACCCACTCGCCGAACGCCTTGGACGGCACATGCACGCCGGAAAACAGCACGTGGCCCGCGGCCGCCCAGGCCTTGGTGCCGCCATCCAGCACATGCAGGTTGCTGCAGCCGAGCCGGGCCAGCACAAGGGCGAGTTTTTCCGCGAGGCCGCGCCCGTCATCGACGCACACGATGCGCACGGAGCGCCTGGGGAGCAGCTTGGGGGCGCGCATTTCGGCGCGCGACAGCGGGCAGGGCACCGCCCAGAACAGATGGGCGGTGCCGAACTCGCCCTCCTCGCGCGCATCGAGGATGGCGAGCTCCTGGCCGTCGTCCAGCCAGGCCCGCAGGGTGGCCGCGTCGATGTGGCGCATCAGGACGCGGGCGTTGCGGTGGGCTTCATGAAGTTTTTGTTGTACGGAATCGCAGCCCCGGTCGCCATGTCGTAGCCCATGCGGCGGTCGAGCACCTCGAGCGCCAGGCCGTACATGTGCAGGTGGCGCGTGGGTTGCTCGCCCGGGGTGCTGATGGAGTGGATATCGTCCGGCATCAGCGCGATGGCGGTGCCGGGCTCGACCATCACCTGATGGTCCACGTCCAGCCCGCCCGGCCGGCGGCGATAGACCTTGTTGAGCTCCTGGCCCTCGACGGAGGCCACCACGGCCCAGGTGGTGTGGTCGTGCGGCTTGGTTTCGTTGCCCGGGTTCAAGGCGTTCAGATACAGGGCGAAGCGGTGGTCGTCGTCCTCCTGCAGCAGATAGCGCTGGGCGCCTTTCTGGCCATCCGGCGGGGGCAGGAACTCGGCTGACGGAAACAGATGCTCGTGTTTCGCGAGCGCCAGCATCTCCTGGCTGATCGCGTCGAGCGACGCGCGGGTGACGCCCTGGGCCGCCTCGATGGCGCGGATGCGATCGATGGTCGCGGCGACCGTTGTGGCGCGGACCGCCTTCGGATCGGTGGCATTCATGATTGGCCTCCCTGTTTGGCGCCGATCCTAGCGCGAGTTACGGGCCTGGGCCAGAATGACGCAAACGGGGCCGAGGAAACCAGAGGCATGAGCGCCAGCGTCCAGGATCGCTTCCACACTTTGCACGAAATCGTCGCGGCCGCCCGGCA
Source organism: Rhodospirillales bacterium (assembly GCA_025352665.1). GTDB lineage: Bacteria > Pseudomonadota > Alphaproteobacteria > Acetobacterales > Acetobacteraceae > CAIQQQ01. The sequence goes on from JANXSM010000088.1 coordinate 38,302, forward strand.
GGCGCTCAACCGGAACCTGTGGGACTACGTGGTTGGCGCCACCGGAACGGAGACCACGATGATCCGCAACCGCATGGCGCTGGACCGTATCGGTTTCCGCCCGCGGGTGCTGCGTGATGTTTCCTCCATCGACCCGAGCGGCCTGTGCTTCGGCCGGAGCGTGCGGCTGCCCGTGCTGCTCGCCCCGGTTGGCGGGCTCGACCAGCTCGGCGTCGGCGGGGGTGCCACCGTCGCGCGGGGGGCGGGTCTGGCTGGGGTGCCATTCTGCCTCAGCTCGGTGACCGATTTGCGGCTGGAGGACGTTGCCGCCGCCGCGTCCGGGCCGAAGATCTTTCAGCTTTATGTGCGCGGCGACGACGCCTTCGTCGACGAGCATGTGCGTCGGGCCGTCGATGCCGGCTACGACGCGTTCTGCATCACCGTCGACAGCGCCATCTACAGCCGGCGGGAGCGCGACCTGTCGAACCGGTTCACCAAACCCTGGCGTGCCCGCTCCGGCGGCATGGACTACCAGGCGGCGCTGAGCTGGGACAACATCCGCCGCTTCAAGGATGTGCACGACGTGAAGCTGATCCTGAAGGGCATCGCCACCGCCGAGGACGCGTCGACCGCCTGCGCCATGGGCGTGGAAGGCATCTGGGTCAGCAACCACGGCGGCCGCCAGCTCGACCACGGTGTCGGCGCGATGGACGTGCTGCCCGAGATCGTGACCGCGATCGCCGGGCGCGCCCAGGTGATCGTCGACGGCGGCTTCAGCCGCGGCAGCGACGTGGTGAAAGCCCGCGCGCTCGGCGCCGACCTTATCGGCCTCGGCCGCCTCTACCTCTACGGCTTCGCCGCCGCCGGCGCCGAAGGCATCGCACGCGTGATCGAACTGCTCGACATCGAGATCTGCGAAACCCTCGGCCTGCTCGGCCTCACCAGCTTCGCAGGCTTGGACGCCAGCTACCTCCGCGCCGCCGAGCCCATCGGCCCCGCCTCCATCCACAGCGCCTTCCCGCTGCTCGAGCTGCAAACCCGCTGAGACCTGGGTGTCCGGCTGCGCCGGATGGCCTTCGGCCCGAGCAGGGCCTTGCCCTGCACCCAGCAGGGGCAAGCCCCTGCACCCCGTTCATTGAAGCG
>JANXSM010000134.1 GCA_025352665.1 Rhodospirillales bacterium
CGCTTCTTCCAGGCGCTCGGCCTGCAGGTGATCCAGGGCTACGGCCAAACCGAGGCCGGCCCCGTCATCTCAGCCATGCGCCCGGGCAGCCACCGCGTCGACACCGTGGGCCCGCCGTTGCAGGGCGTGGACCTGCGCATCGCCGACGACGGCGAGATCCTCGTGCAAGGCGCGCTGCTGATGGAAGGCTATTGGGGCCTGCCACAGGAGTCGTCCCGCGCGCTCGAAGGCGGCTGGCTGCACACCGGAGACATCGGCGTGATCGACCCCGATGGCTGCTTGCGCATCACGGATCGCAAGAAAGACATCATCGTGCTGTCCGGCGGCGAGAAGATCTCCCCCGCCCGCATCGAAGGCTTGCTGACGGCCCAGCCCGCCATCGCCCAGGCCGTCGTCAGCGGCGAGGGCAAGTCCGGCCTCTCCGCCCTGCTCGTCCTCAGCGATGGCGCCACAGACGCCGCGGCCGCACAGGCCGTGAAGGCGGTGAACGCCCAGCTCGCCACCACAGACCGTATCCGCCGTCACGCCGTCGTGCCGCCGTTCACGCCGGAAAACGGGCTTTTGACGGTCTCCCACAAGGTCCGTCGTCATCTCGTCATCGCCGAATACGCCGCGTTGCTCGGATGAGACGAACCCCAGGCGCGATCCCGCGTTAGAGACAGATACATCTCGAACGGATACGTCATGAGCGACAATGATTCCGGCTTCTACGACATCGGCACGCCCGCCTACGAACAGCGCATCCGCGAACGCGCCCATCGCCTGTGGGAGCAGGACGGCCAGCCCCATGGCCAGGATGTGGAGTTCTGGGAACGCGCACGCGAGCTCATCGGCATGGAAAGTGGCCGCGCGCCCGGCCTCACGCCCAACCCTGTGCCGCCAGGCGAGGACCGGCCGCTCGACCCGTTGCCGGTCGATGAAGCGATCCTGGAGGAAAATCTCGGGGAAACCCCGGGTCGCCTGACCGATCAGGGCGAGCGCGCCCAGTCGCCCATCGTGCCACGCAAGAAACGGGCTGCGGGAAAGTAGGGTCAATCCTCTACCAACCGAGCCGGAAACGCGGCTAAACTCCTCGTATCGGCCCGCCAGAGGCCCGTACGGGGAGAAATGTCCATGTTAGACCGCCGCTACCTGCTGCGCGCGTCCGCAGCCCTGATCGCAGCACCCGCGATCGTCAGCCGCGCCAATGCGCAATCGAAGTTCGACTGGAAGCAGTTCAAGGGCCAGTCGATCGAGGTCAATCTCGTGAAATCGCCGCTGGCCGACCTTTTGCAGGCGCATGAGAAGGAGTTCGTCGAGCTGACCGGCATCAAGGTCGGCTCCGAACAGATCCCCGAGCAGCAACAGCGCCCGAAGGTCGCCATCGAATTCGCGTCCGGCCGTCCCAGCTTCGACGTCTGCCACGTGGCCTTGCACGTCCAGAAGAAGCTGATCGAAAAAGGCCGCTGGATGGCCGATCTTAGGCCCATGATCGCCAACGCCGACCTGACCAGCCCCGACTACGACTTCGCCGATTTCGGCGGCCCCGGCGTGCACGCCGCCACAGCGTCTGACGGCACGATGCACTCGATCCCCATCAAGCAGGATCTGTGGCTCACCTTCTACAACAAGGCGATGTTCGCCGAACGCGGGCTGTCCTTCCCCAAAACGCTGGACGAGCTGTTCGAGACGGCCAAGGCGCTCACCGATGCGAAAAAGGGCGTCTACGGCTATGTCGGCCGCGGCCTCAAGAACGCCAACCTGCCGCCCTATACCTCGATGCTGCTGGGCTGGGATCAGGAGACGATCTCGGCCGATGGCAAGTCGCTGCTCACCGACACGCCGGCGGCGGTCGCGGCGGCGGAGTATTACGGCAAGCTGATGCGCGAGACGGCGCCGCCTGGCTCGATCGGCTTCAACTGGAACGAAAGCCAGACCACGTTCAGCCAGGCGCGCGCGGCCATGTGGATCGACGGCATCGGCTTCTCCGCTCCGCTGATCGACAAAACGAAAAGCAAGGTGGCTGAATCGGCCGGCTTTGCCCCAGTGCCGCGCGGCCCGAAAGCCCAGCATTCCGCCACGTTCATCGATGGCCTCGGCGTTGCCACCGGCAGCAAGAAGCAGGGCCCGGCCTGGTATTACGTGCAATGGGCCACCGGCAAGACGATGATGAACGAGCTGCTCCGCACCGGCTCGGGCACTCCCGCGCGCGCCAGCAGCTACAAGAATGCCGATCTCATCAAGAACAGCATCTTCCCGAAGGAGTGGTTCGACGCCGCCTTGGCGTGCCTGCCGATCGCCCGCTCCGGCCTGCCGGAGATCGTCGCCGTCACGGAGTTCCGCGACACCATCGGCGTGGCGCTCACCAACATCATCAGCGGCGCTGATGCCGCCACAGAAATGAGAAAGGCCACGGAAGCCTTCAAACCCGTCCTTGCCAAAGAACTCGCCTAAGCAAGCCGATCTTGATGCGTTTGGGTCGTTCACCCAAACGCATTAACATGATCGACAAAACAACAAGTTAGAGCCTGATGATTTTGTCTACTCAAAATCATCAGGCTCTAGATTATGATGCGTTTGGGTTGATTAACCCGAACGCATAAACATGATCGATAAAACAAGAGTAGAGCGTGATGCGTTTGGGTTGCTTAACCCGAGCGCATGAACATGATCGATAAAACAACGAATTAGGGCCTGTTGAGAATTAGGGGATTCCCTTGACCACGGCGATTGTGATTCAAACTCCAAAAGGAGTTTGGCATGGATCGTTTCAGTCTTACGAACGCTCAGTGGGAGAAGATGCATCCCTTCTGTCTTGGCAAGCCGACTGACCCAGGACGGACTGGCGGTGATTGTCGGCTATTCACCGAGGCGGTTTTGTGGATCGCGCGAACTGGCAGTCCCTGGCGCGACCTCCCGGCGTCATTCGGTAAATGGAATACGGTTTTCAAGCGCTTCCGCGATTGGGTGAAGGCAGACGTGTTCAAGCGCATGTTCGATGCGGTGTCAGATGAGCCCGACATGGAATACGCGATGGTCGATGCGACGATTGTCCGGGTCCATCGCCATGGCCAAGGCGCAAAAGGGGGACTCAAAGCCAGGCTATCGGCAAGTCTCGTGGCGGTCTGACGACCAAAATCCTGGCCCTCACCGATGCCTTGGGAAATCTCGTGCGGATCACCCTGCTGCCGGGCCAACGCTATGACACCATTGGCGTGGCACCACTTATCAAGGGCGTTGAGTTCCACGGCCTGATCGCAGACAAGGCATTCGACGCAAATTGGATTATCGCCGAGCTGCACAAGCGCGGAGCCAAGATCGTCATCTCGCAAAAGGTAAACCGCACAGCCCCGTTGGGCGTCGACCGCGAGATCTACAAATGGAGGCACCTCATCGAGAACTTCTTTTGCAAGCTGAAGGAATTCAAGAGAGTGGCAATGCGAAGCTGCAAAACCGACAGCAGCTTCGCAGCCATGATCTATCTCGGCTCCGCACTGATCAACTCACGATGAATCTCAACAGGCCCTAG
>JANXSM010000141.1 GCA_025352665.1 Rhodospirillales bacterium
TAGGTGACGCGCTGGCGCACGCCTTCGAGCAGGCTTTCGCCGCCGGACAGGATCACACGGCCGGTCTTGGGCGTGGGGCGACCCTCGGGAGTGGTATCGTCGGTGTCGAGATACACCATGCTCTCGGGCAGGTTCTGCAACACCAGGCGCGTGTTGGTTTCTGCCTGCACGATGACGGCTTCGAGTTCGTCGCGGACATAGGGGCGGAACCGGCTTTCGTAGCAGTGCCTGCATTTGCGGTGACAGGCCCACGCCATCACCCAGTAGATCGATTCCATCCGCGCTCCGTGTGGTGGTTTGGCTGCCCCTGCATATGACGTATGGGCCGGCAAAACCAATGGATGCGGCGGCTGTCGGAAAATTCATCCACAGCGTGTTGACGGCCGATTTTCAGGTGATGCGCGTGTCGCAATATAATTGTTTATTGGACATCACTTTATCGAACATTTCATAATATGCGCTCGATTAAAAAATCATTTTTAGAGCAATATTAAGTTATTGCGAGCGTTAAGTTCAGGCAATACGAAGCCAGTGTTAACTTTGCATTAGTCGGGGAGCCTTTCGTGACCAAACCGCACACCTATCTCAGTTCCTCGACCAGCCCGCTGGCATTGTCGTTCAATGACCGGACGGATTGGGGTTCGGGATACGTGGCGGATATGACGCTGTCGGTGTCCGACACGACGGTGCTTGCGGGGTGGACGCTATCGTTCGACTTCGCGGCCGATATCACGCAGGTATGGGGCGCGGTGGTGGTGAGCCATGTCGGGACGCATTACGTTCTGGCAAATGGCGGCTATGACACGACCGTGACCGCTTCGCTGCCGGCGCATTTCGGCATCGTGGCCACTGGCGACGGTAGCCTCGCCCCGACCAACGTGGTGGCGGGCACCACGCCGCTGGCCGATACCGGCAAGCAGACCTATGCCAATGCCGCAGTGGCCGATGGCCTTGCGATGTCGTTCACGGATCGCGCCGACTATGGTTCGGCCTACGTGGCTGACGTCACGATCAGCGAGAGCACATCGGGCGCGCTGCGAAGCTGGAGCTTGTCGTTCGACCTGTTGGCCAACATCACCCAGGTGTGGGGGGCCACGATCACGAGCCATGTGGGCAGCCATTACGTGCTTGCCAACGTGGACTATAACGGCGCGGTCACTGCCGGCAATCCGGCCAATCTGGGCTTTGCCGCGACGGGTGATGGCAGCCTGGCGCCCACCCATGTGGTGCTGGATGGGATTTCGTTGACGTCGGCCGGCGTTGTCGACGGGCCGACGCTGAGCCCGGTTCCGACGCCTCCGCCAACACCGACACCGACACCGACACCGACACCGACACCAACACCAACACCAGCACCCACGCCGGGCCCGGTGCCGACCCCGGCTCCGACGCCGGTGCCCGCGCCTGTTCCGGTGGTGACGTCGTCTGACATCACCGTGACGGCAGGCGGCGGCACCACCACCGCTTCTGGCCCGGGGACGTTGCTGCCGAGCGGGTTCCTGTCCACCGACGGGGCAAAGATCGTCGACGGCCATGGCAACCAGGTGGTGATCAACGCCGTCAACTGGTTCGGGATGGAGTCAATCTTCGCACCCGACGGGCTGTGGGCGGTCAACTACAAGGACACAATGAAGCAGATGGTGAGCCTGGGGTTCAATGCGATCCGGTTCACGCTCAGCGACCAGACCTTCGCCACCGACAGCATGCCGCAACTGATCGACTACACGATCAATCCCGAATTGAAGGGCATGACGCCGCTTCAGTTGCTGGACGCCATCGTGGCCGAGGCCTCCGATCTTGGGCTGAAGATGATCCTCGATCATCACACGAGCTCGGCCTATGGCTGGCTGTCGAGCAACGGGCTTTGGTATGACAGCACCTATGGCCAGGATGCCTTCGTGTCCGACTGGGTGAAGCTGGCCGCGCATTATGCCGGAAATTCCACCGTGATCGGGTTCGATCTCGCCAACGAGCCGCGGGGACCGTCGACCTGGGGCGACGGCAATGTGGCGACGGACTGGCAGATGGCGGCGACCAAGACGGGCAATGCCATCCAGGCGGTGAACCCGGATGCGCTGATCATCGTGGAAGGCACCGAGTTCTATCAGGGCAAGGAGACGCCCTGGGGCGAGAACCTGATGGGCGTGGCCGATCACCCCGTGGTGCTGGGCACGCCCGACAAGCTGGTTTATTCGGCGCATGACTATCCCGGCTCGATCACCGGCGCCGGTTATTTCAACGATCCCAGCTACCCCGCCAACCTGGCCGCGATCTGGACCAAGGACTGGGGCTATATCGAGCAGCAGAACCTGGCGCCGGTCTGGGTTGGCGAGTTCGGCACGGATCTGGCCACGCAGAGCGACCAGCAATGGCTTGCGACGTTGAAGGACTATCTCGACGGCAATGCGGTGGCGGGCAATACGGCTGGCGCCGTGGTGACCCAGGCTCCGTTCAGCTGGGCGTGGTGGGCGTGGAACCCGAATTCGGACGGGTTCGGCATCCTGCTCGACGATTGGAAGACCGCAAACCAAGCCAAGCTGACGGCGATCGATGGCGCCTGGTGGAAACCCACGACATCCGGCGTGAGCGACGCCACCTTCACGCTCAAGCTGTCGGCGGTGACGACACATGACGTGACCTTGCACGTGCAGACGGCGGATGGCACCGCGACGTCAGGCCACGATTACGACACGCTGTCCGAGGATGTGGTGATCCATGCCGGATCGAGCTTTGCCAAGGTTTCGGTGCATCTGCTGGCGCCGGCCGATATCAAGGCGTCGAGCGTCTTCTTCCTTGAGATCACCGGCGTGAGCGGTGCGACGGTGTCAACGGATCAGGTGAGTGCCACCGTTGCGGCGCCGGTTCCGGTGCCCACGCCTGCGCCCACACCGGTTCCAACGCCGACGCCGGCCCCGGTTCCAGTTCCGACGCCGACGCCCACACCTGTCCCGGGTCCGACAGCGACGCCCGTCGGTGTGGTCAAGGTGGGGGTTTCAAACGATTGGGGCGGAGGTCTGCTGGCGTCGGTGGATGTGGGCAATACCGGCGGCGCGGCGTCCAAGGGGTGGCAGGTTGAGTTGGATACAACCGAGGTGATCACCAACATTTGGAACGCCACGATCACGTCTCATGTCGGCAGCGTTTATATGATTGCGAACGCAGGCTGGAACGGCGCGGTCGAGGCCGGTGGATCGACCAATTTCGGTTTTGTTGCCAACCATGTCCAGGCCGGTGAGACCCTGGCGGGCCATGTGCTGGCGATGACCTGAAGCAAGGTTGCTTCGCAGATCGGGGGCCCGGCAGGTGTGCCGGGCCTTTTGCGTTTCGCGGCAGGCGCAACCTGAACCTGTACCAAGGCCATCATCTGGTGACGGGTAAATCCCGTAAGATGGGTCGCGCAAGCGCCTCCCCTCCGACATAGGCGCGTGCCGGTAGGCGACGCTGTCGTGATCTATGTTTGGCCGGATTGTTCCCAACGAGCGACTACGACGGCCAAGCGCAAGAGGGTGGCTTCCAGGAGCTTGTTTTCTTCCTGCGAGCGGGCCCGCAGGTCTTCGAGTGGTGCGACCAGAGCCAGGTTGCCGTCGGCATCGCCGTTGAACCGGCGTTCGAGAGTGGCGTCGTCCTGGCTGAGGATGGTTTCGACCGCGCCCCAGAGCGTGAACTCAACCTGCGCGCGGGTGAGCCAGCTGTCCTGGGTGGCGGGCTGGCGGCGGTATTGCGGGACAAGCGGGGCGAAATCCATCATCGCGAGATCGGAGGTGGTGATACCCAGATGCGCGTTGAGATTGATCCCCACGTCCTCGATCAGGCTGTCGGCGTTGTTGGCGGTTTTGCCGAGCATGCGCGACAGCAGTTCAAGCCCGACCCGAAGATCGGCGGGCGTGTTGGCGGCCTGCGACATGCTTCCAAGCAACTGTGCCACGCCGCGCACGGTATGGGCGAGTTCTTCAAGTCCAGGTTTTTCTTCATCAGGCGGGTTGTGGCTGGGACGTGTCATCTTTTGTTTCCGCACGCGGTGGCCAGAAGCGGTTCCAATTGGCGGAATTTTTCCGCGCTCGTGCTTCCGGCGGAAGGCGTGTCTGTGTCGTTCTAGCAAATTCTTGAGATCGGCTCACACTAAATTTATCGGCTAGCCTCTTTTTGGCATGAAAACAGAAGTCACGTCACTATCCAAGTGAAGTATCTCGTCCTCTAAAAATATCCTTAATATTCGATAAATTTTAAAGACATCCTTTTGATGCCAAATCGAAAGCTACTTTCGACGGATATCTGACTTTGATGCCGGCAATCCAAATTCAGTGGAAGTCTTGTCTCTCGACGACAATATCTCCGACGTGTTCGTTAACGAAACGTTATTGTAACAGAAACATTGAACAGTGAATCCGTTGCATTTTGGACGATGTTGCGATTGACATACGGTCCAGATCGCATATTTGTGGGCGCCAGTTGGGCGTCGGCCGGGGTCCTTCGATTCGCAACCTGCAGTTCCGGTATGGATGATATGTTGATTGGCTATCTCAGTCTGGCTCCGGAGCAGCTTGCGGGTGGGCTTTCGGCACCACACAACGCATTGATTTCGTGCGGAGTGCGTAGCCTTTATATCGACGTGAAGGCGCTGGGCAGCGACCGGCCGCAGCTGGTTGCTGCTTTTGCCGAAATTGGCGCTGGCCAGGTTCTCGTGAGCCCCACCGTCACCACGCTTACGGATTCGATCGCCGGTCTGCTTGCGATCCATGCCGAGCTGGAGGCCAAGGGCGCCTCGCTTCGGCTGTTGGAACTGGCTGGTGGGTTGCCGCTTGACACTGCGAGCACAGAGGGTCGCGCCATCCTGAGCGCGCTGGCCGTGATGACTGTTCTGCCCTCCCTTCCCGGTGCTGCCGCGCGCCCGGTGGCCTCTCCGGCGGGTGCTTTCGCGGGTTCGGCCGCGCGGCCGGATGAGCCGAGGTCACGTGGCCGGCCGGTGACAGCTGGCAATCATGCCAATGAGGTCGCCCGCCTTCGCGCGCAGGGGCTTCGCGCCGTGGAGATCGCGGCGTGTCTTGGAATTGGTCGGGCGTCAGTCTATCGCATCCTGAGCCAGGGCCAGGGGACGGATGCCACGCAGATGCGTGCCGGCCGTGAGGCGGGGCCCGCCGATGGACTTTCGGCTCGCATCGTGGGCCGTTTCGCCAGCGCCTCGCGCTCCTGAGAGTGTCGCTGGGTTCGGAGTCTCGACTGCACGCATCGGGTTCCGCTCCGTCGTCCACTCAGGCGGTCCGGATGGGCTGATTGCCTTAATATTGTGGGGTTTTGATTGACTGGGCGTCACTGGCGGCCGGCTTCGCGAGGGGCGTGGCGGCTGTGGCCATGTTCAGGACGCGATAGACGGACGCACGGCAGATCTTGAGGCGATCGGCGATGTCGGTTGCGCGCATTCCGGCTTCTCGCATGCGTGTGATCTCGGTGACCTGGAGGGATGCAGTGGGTGGGCGCCCGCGTGAGCGGCGGGGGGCGAAATCCTCGTGCAATGGTTGGGAGCCGGCAAGGCCGAAGGCCGGTGCACGCGACTGCGATGTTTTGGGCGGGTTGAACGCGGCCAGCAGGCCGAGCGCGCTCAGCAGCATGGCGCCGGCCGGCGTGCCGGTGTCGAGGGCCTGGTTTCCGGCGATCTTTTGCACGCGAAGGCTGGCGCCGAGGGCCGTGAGTTCGCCGGCAATGCTGATCAGGTCATCGATCGATGCCGCGGTGAGCGCGGGGGTGAGGGTCAGCAGCACGTCGCCGGCCCGCATGGACCCGATGGCTGCGGCGAGGCGCCCGGTGGAGTCGGCGCC
>JANXSM010000086.1 GCA_025352665.1 Rhodospirillales bacterium
GGTCGTTGCCGCCGCCGTGGATGTCGAAGTTTTCGCCGAGATGGCGCCAGGACATGGCGGAGCATTCGATGTGCCAGCCCGGGCGGCCGCGGCCCCAGGGGCTGTCCCAGCCGGGCAGGTCGTCGGGCGAGGGTTTCCACAGCACGAAATCCCCGGCGTCTCGCTTGTAGGGCGCGATCTCCACGCGGGCGCCGGCCAGCAGCTCATCGGGGTCGCGGCCGGAGAATTTGCCGTAATCGGCATAGCTCGGCACCGCGAACAGCACATTGCCCTCGGCGGCATAGGCGTGGCCGGAGGCGATCAATCGCTCGATGATCAGGGTCATTTCGGCGATATGGGCGGTAGCGCGCGGCTCTATGTCCGGCGGCAGGGTACCGAGGGCTGCCATGTCGGCATGGAAATCGGCCAGCGTGCGCTGGGTGACCGAGGCGATCGGCTCGCCGCTGGCAGCGGCGCGGGCGTTGATCTTGTCGTCCACGTCGGTGATGTTGCGGACATAGGTGACCCGCGGATACAGCGCGCGGAGCAGCCGGGCCAGCACGTCGAACACCACCACTGGGCGTGCGTTGCCGACGTGGGCGAGGTCGTACACCGTTGGGCCGCACACGTACATGCGGACGTGGGCCGGATCGATCGGGACGAAATCCTCGCGTGAGCGGGTCGCGACGTTATGCAGGCGTAGGACGGACATACTCTCTCCAGGCGGAACGGGGCACATCTTTCGGGCAGGTGCTGCTGCAAATCAATGCCGGCGACGGACGGCGTGGCATGCGCGGTTGACAGCGGCGGGCGCGCGGGGCCTAAACCGGCGCCTCCATGATCGTATCGACGCACCGATGAAACTTGGCCTGCTGGCTATCGCTCTGGGCGGCGGTGCGCTGATCGCGCTCGTGGCGTGGTTCGGCGGCCAGGCGATCGGCCATGAGGTGCTTGAGGCCGGCTGGGCGATTCCGGTGACGCTCGTGCTGCATCTGGTGCAACTCTATCTGTCGGCGATCGCCTGGCGCATTGCGGTCGGGCGCCGGCTGCCGCGGATGATCGTGTATTTCCGGCTGCGCTGGATCCGTGAGGCGGTGAATTCGCTGCTTCCCGTCGCACAGATGGGTGGCAACCTTGTGGGCATCCGCATGCTGACGCAACGCGGCGTGCCAGCCCCGGTTTCAGCTGCGGGGACCACTCTCGACCTCACCATCGAGGCATTGACGCAGTTCGCGTGGACCATGGTCGGCATTGCGGTATTGGCCACGATCAGCTCCGACACCTCGTGGCGTCCATGGGTTGAGGGCGGCATGATCACCATGGGCCTGGCGCTGGCAGGGTTCGTGGCGGCCCAGCGCGCTGGGCTGATGCGGCTGATCGAAGGCATGGCCGGGCAGTTGCAGCGGGTGTTTCCCAAACTGTCGATGGATGCGCTGCGGGGCCTGCATGAGGAGTTGATGCGGCTACAGGCCAATCGGCGGGCGTTGGTGCAGGCGTTCTCGGTCCACATGCTGGCCTGGGCGCTGGGCACGTTCGAGGTGTGGCTGGTCTTGACCACCATGCAGGTGCCAGTCGGCCTGGGGCAGGCGTTGGTGATCGAAAGCCTGGGCATGGCCGCTCGCAGTGCTGGGTTTGTGGTGCCAGGGGCGCTGGGGGTGCAGGAGACCGGTTTCATCCTGGTCTGCTCGCTGTTCCAGATCGGGCCCGACACGGCGATCGCGCTGTCGATGGTCAAGCGAGTGCGCGAGCTCTCGGTGGGGCTGCCGGGGCTTTTGGCCTGGCAGTGGAGCGAGGGCCGGCGGCTGGTGCGAGGCAGGGCTGGTCGGGGGTAAGTTGATACATCGGGAGAAGGTCGCGCATGGCGGTGATGGTCACGGGCGGCACGGGGTTCGTGGGGCTCAATCTGGTCGAGGCGCTGCTGGCGCGGGGCGAGCAGGTGGTGGTGGTGGCGCCGGATGCGGTGCCGGCCGCGGCGCGGTCCGCATTTGCCGGACTGCCCGGGGTAATGGTGGAGGTGGTTGGCGATGTCAGAGACACTGCGGGCCTGATTTCTACCATGCGCGCCCATCGCGTGGAGCAGCTGTTTCCGTTTGCCGCCATCACCTCGGGGGCCGCGCGCGAGGCGCGTGATCCCGCGACGGTCATCGAGGTGAATCTGCTCGGGCTGATCGGGCAATTGCAGGCGGCGCGGGACGCGGGCGTGCGTCGCATCGTGGCACCGGCGTCGGGCGCCGTGTATGGCGAAAGCTTCTGGGATCATGCCTTGCTCGATGAGGAAACCACCCCGTGTCGGCCGACCAGCCTTTATGGCGTGACCAAATATGCGGCCGATCGCAGCGCGCAGCGCCTGGCCTCGCTATGGGGCCTGGATGTGGTGGTGGCGCGCATCGGTTCGCTGTTCGGGCCATGGGAGCGCGACACCGGGCTGCGTGACCTGCTGACGCCGCACTGGGCGCTGGCCCGCGCGGCGCTGGCCGGGCAGGCCGCGGTGTTGCCGGCCGACTTGCCCGACTACGCCTGGATCTACAGCCGTGACGCCGCCGCCGGGCTGCTGCATGTGCTGGATCTGGTCGATCCGCCGACACGGGTGTTCAACCTGTGCTCGGGCCGGAACTGGGGTGTTGTGATGACACGCTGGGCGGATCGGCTGGCGGCAGCCTACCCCGCGTTCTCCTGGCGCCAGTCGGCCGACCCTGCCGAGGTGACCATCCCGCTGACCGAGACCCGGCCACGTGGGCGCATGGACATCGCACGTCTGCGCGCGACCGGCTGGTCACCGCGATTTGATCCAGACGCGGCCTATGCCGATTACGCGGCGTGGCTGGGGCAGCACGGTCTGCCCGGATGAACTTGCCGGCTGGTTCCATTTGGCCGAGATTGCCGGCCGGCTGGTCAGGTGAAACACCGATGCTGCGAACCTATCTGTGCGTGGGTGTTGTTATGCTGTCCGGCTGTGCGGCCAAGCCATTGCGCATCGATTATCAGACGGCGGACCAGGTCTCGATCTGTCGCGACACGGTGGAGGCGGAGTTTCAGGATGCCGAGGATCTCGCCGCCAATTTCTGCGCCGCCCGCGGCATGTTGCCGCGGCTGGCCGGGACCGACCGCTGTTCGCGGCGTTCCGTACGCTACAACTATGTTTGCACGGCCGTGCATTATTGAAATGGGAAACGAGCGACGATGATCCGAATGTTCCGACTGACGGTCCTGATCGCAGTACTTGGGCTGGCCGGTTGTGGGCTCGCCGCAGCGCCGTGCCGGATCGGCTCGGCAGCGCTCAAGATCGTGCCGCTGGTGGGCCATATCGCCGCCGCGCCGACCGATGCTTGCGGTAATGTGATCGATCCGTGACGCGCTTCATTTCAAAGTAACTCCTCTCGGCTAGAGGAAAGCCTTAATAATTTCTATTTGTTAATGTTATGTTAATGCGATTGTTCGGGATGCCAGCGCAACAAACGTGCACGCAGCCGTTCCATTCCGCGGAAAACCAATGTGCCGGCAATGGCGATCACGATGATGTAGGCGAACACGCCGGCGCTGTCGGCAAAGCGCATGGCGCCGAGCATGATGCCGCCGATGCCGTCGCTGCCGGTCAGCATTTCAGCGACGATCGTGGTGACCAACGCCACCGGTAGGGCGATCTGCAGCCCGGTGAACAGTTGCGGGGTGATGGCGGGCAGCACGATCTGCCACAACAGCCCGTGACGGCTGGCACCGAGGCTGCGGGCGGACCAGAGTTGGGTTTTCTCCACACCCTCGGCGCCGGAGAACGCTGCGACCACCACCGGGAAGATCGCCGAAACCGCGACGATGGTGATCTGCGAGGCGGCGGTGGGGCCGAGCCAGAGCAGGAACACCGGCAGGAAGGCAATCTTGGGCATGGGGAAACCCAGCGAGATCAGCGGATCGAAGAACCAGTGCACCAGGCGGATGCGCGCCATGGCGATGCCGAGCGTGGTGCCGGCCAGGGCTGCGATCGCGAAACCCAGTCCCGCTGTGCGCAAGGTCAGCAACAGGCTGGTCGGCAGGTCGCCGCTGGCTGTGTCGTCGGCGATGCGGGCCAGCACGGAGGCGGGCGATGGCAGCAGGAATTCGGAGAGCGTGCCGTATCTGGTGGCCAGGTACCACAGCAGCAGAATGGCAAATAGCGAACCCGTGGCTTCGAAAAAGGAGATCAGCCGCGCCATGCGAGCATCCGGCGCATGAGGCCCAGGAACAGTCGGTCTGCCGCGAACCCCAGGCTGGAAACGACGATGACGGCGGCGAACATCGGCGCATAGGCTCCGCCGTCGCCGAGGAAGGAGATGAGGTAACCGAGCCCGTCGCGCGCCATCAGGAATTCCGAACTCACCAGCAGCACGAAGGAAAGGGCGAGGGCGGAGCGGATGCCGGCCAGAAGCTCCGGCATCGCGGCGGGAACGGCCACACCGAACAGCACCGAAAGGGGGCCGCGGCCGAAGCTGCGGGCAGACCACAGCATCACCGGCTCGACGCCGCGCACCCCGTTGTAGGCGCTCATCAACACCGGCAGCAGGCAGCCGAGGAAGATCAAGGTGATCTTGGAGGCGTTGCCGAGACCGAGCCACAGCAGCAGCACGGGGATCAGGGCTGACTTTGGCATCGGGTAGAGTGCGCGGGCGATCGGGGCCACGATGACATTGACGATGCGATTGCTGGCCATCGCGGCGCCGAGCGGCACGCCGATCAGGATGGCGAGGCCGAGGCCTGCGACCAGGCGCCACAGCGATTGCAGCCCGTTGGTCAGCAGATCGCCGGAGGCGGCGAGTTGCCAGAGTGACACAGCGACGACGGACAGAGGCGGCAGGGATTGCGGGTTTATCAGGCCCAGCCTGGGTGCTGCCTCCCAGGCCAGGGCGAGGATGGCGAGTGGCGACCAGCGGATGAGGAAGTCGATGAGCCTCACTGCATCGCCTTCACGGCGTCGGTCTTGACCTGCGACCAGAGATACTCGACGTATTCGTTGAACTTCGCTGATTTCATGATATCGGGACCGGTCCGCGGGCCGAGGTCAATGGTGACAACTTCCTTGATGCGGCCGGGCCGCGAGGACATCACGGCGACGCGGTCGGACAGATAGACGGCCTCGCGCACGTCGTGCGTGACGAAGATCGTGGTCATCGGCGTGCGTCGCATGATCGCCAGCAGCTCTTCATGCATGATTTCGCGTGTCTGCGCGTCGAGGGCTCCGAACGGCTCGTCCATCAGCAGCACGCGCGGGTCGACCGCGAGGGTGCGGGCGATGGCGACGCGTTGGCGCATGCCGCCGGAAAGCTGCGAGGGGAAACTGTCCTCGAAGCCGCGCAGCTGCACCATATCGATGAATTGCTGCACGCGTTCGGTGCGGGCCTGCGCCGTGAGACCCTGGCGTTCGAGCCCGTAGGCGATGTTCTGGCGCACGGTCTTCCAGGGAAACAAAGCGAAGTTCTGGAATACCACGCCGCGGTCGGGGCCTGGGCCGGTGACCGGTTTGCCCTCCATCAGGATGCGGCCGGATTGCAGCGGCACGAAGCCGCCGAGCAGATACAGCAGGGTCGACTTGCCGCAGCCGGACGGGCCGAGCAGGGAGACGAATTCGCCTTGCTCGACGGTGAGGTTCACGTCCGACAGCGCTACCATCTCCGCCCGCCCCTTGGTGCGGTAGCCGTGGCGCACAGCGTCGAAGACGATTTGGCTCATCTGCCGCGCTTCGCCGCCTCCTCGATCATCGACAGATCGGCGAACTTGCTTAGGTCGATCTCGGACTTGAGGAAACCGAGCTCCTTCTGCACCGAGAGATTGGATTGCAGCGCCTCGAGGTTCGGCTTGGCGTCGGGGTCGTGGTAATAATCATCGCCGGTGAACACCCAGTCGGCGAACACGCTCTCCGGCTGCTTGGTAACGCGTGAGACCAGCGCCAGGGCGGCGGGCCGGTTGGCGGGGTTCAGCAGCCAGCGTGTGCCGATTTGCACGTCTTCGAAGAAATCGACGAAGGTTGCGCGGTTCTTGGCGATATTGGGCGCGCGCGCCGCAAGCAGCGTGGTTTGGGCGCGCGCGCCGCAAGCAGCGTGGTTTGGGCGACGCCCATCGAATCCTTGATGGTGAACAGCGTGCGCACGCGGCCGGCCTTCAGCTCGGTCAGCGAGAACGGTGCGACCATTCCGGCCATGTCGACCTTCTGTTCGCTGAGCATCGCGGGCATGTTGGGAAAATCGACCTCGATCACCTTATAGTCGCGCTTGTCTTCCAGGCCGTGGGTGCGGAGCATCTTGCGCATCGCCATGTCGATGGCGCCGCCGAGGCCGTTGGTGGCGATGGTCTTGCCCTTGAGGTCTTCGACTTTGTGGATGTCGCTGTCGGCGCGCACCACGTATTGGCTGGAATAGAAGCCGGGCACGCCGTCCTGGTAAAGATCGGCGACGACGCGGATGTCGTTCATATGGGCGTTCTGGATGGCGAGGCCGAAGGAGGAGAAGGCGAGCGCTGCGAAGTCGAGTTCGCCTGCGGCGAGGGCTGTGATCTGCGGGGCGGAGCCTTTGAAATAATAGGCCTCGGTTGTGTAGGACTTGCCGTAATGCTTCAGGATCGATGTATTTTCGAAAATGATCGGCAGGAACTGCGCAGGGGTGATGGCCCAGCCGAAACGGATCTTGAGCGGCGGGGTTTGGGCTGCGGCAAGATGTGGGACGGTGGCGGCTGCGGCGAGGCCGGCAATCACAGAGCGGCGTTTCATTGTGTTTCTCCCGGTTCTTTCGACCTTACGGCCGCACTTTGTTGGTTGGGGCTTTCTGTAGTGCCTGCCAGACGCGTTCCGGACTGGCGGGCATGTCGATATGCGCCACGCCCAGCGCATCGGCCACGGCTGACATCACAACCGCGAGTGCGCCGACCGCGCCGGCTTCTCCCGCACCCTTGGCGCCGATCGGGTTGTTGCTTGTGGGCACTGGGTTGCTGTGCACCGGAAGCGGCGGGAGATCGGAGGCTCTGGGTATCACGTAGTCCATGAAGGAGCCGGTCACCATCTGGCCGTCGCTGTCGTAGAGGATCTGTTCGGCCAGCGCCTGGCCGAGGCCCTGGGCGACGCCGCCATGGATCTGGCCCTTGACCAGCAGCGGGTTGACGACGGTGCCGACGTCGTCGGCCACGACATAGCTGACGACTTCGACCACGCCGGTGTCGGGGTCGATCTCGACCTCGCAGACATGGGTGCCGTTGGGGTAGGTCGCGTCGTCGGCGGTCATGATCACCTGGGCGCCGAGGCCGAGCTCGCTGCCGCGGGGCAGCTTGGCGGGCTCGAAGCTGGTGCGAGCCACCGTCTCGATGCGAACGGAGCGATCTGTGCCGGCGACGGTGAAGGCGCCCGCTTCAAATTCGATGTCGGCCTCGGCGGCTTCGAGCATGTGGGCTGCGATCTGGCGACCGCGGGCGATGATCTTTTCCGCACCCCGGGTGAGGCAGGTGCCGATCGCCACCACCGAGCGCGAGCCGAAGGTGCCGCGGCCGTGGTTGATCATGTCGGTATCGCCCGCCACCACCCGTATGCGCTTCGGGTCGAGGCCGAGCAGCGAATGGGCGATCTGGCGGAACGTGGTTTCGTGGCCCTGGCCGTGGTTGTGGGAGCCGAGCAGCAGGGTGGCATCGCCTGAGGTGTCGAAGCGGATTTCTGCGCCTTCCTCGTTGGGCATACGCGGCGGGCCGCCGGCGATTTCGATGGCGTTGGCGATGCCGCGGCCGCGCAGCCTGCCGCGGGCTTTGGAGGCTGCGGCCCGCTTGGCATAGCCGCTCCAGTCGGCGGCCTGCAGGGCGATGTCCATGCTGCGGGGGAAGTCGCCACAGTCATAGGTGAAGACGAGGCCGGTCCTGAAGGGCATCTGGGCGGGGGTGATCAGGTTGCGTCGGCGGATGTCGACCCGGTCGAGCCCGAGCTCGCTGGCGGCGACATCGATCACCCGTTCGATCGCATAGGTGGCCTCGGGCCGGCCGGCGCCGCGGTAGGGGGCGGTCGGCTGGGTGTGGGTGAAGGCGCCGAGCACTTCTGCATGGATGGCGGGCGTGCGGTACATGCCGGCGAGGCCGCCGAGATTGTTGGTGGGCGAGTGGGGCGTGTTGAAGGCGAGATAGGCGCCGAGATTGGCGGTCGTGCGAATGCGCAGTGCCTGGAAAATGCCGTCGGCATCCAGTGCCAGCTCGACGATGCTGTCGTTGTCGCGGGCGTGATAGTCGGACAGGAAGGCCTCCGAGCGACTGGCCAGCCAGCGCACGGGTCGGCCGGTGACGCGGGCAGCCCAAAGCACCAGAACATGTTCAGGGTAGGGGCTGCCCTTCATGCCGAAGCCGCCGCCCATGTCGGGCGAAATCACGCGCAGCCGGGCGGCGGGAATGCCCAGCGTGTTCTCGGCGAGGTCGCTGCGGATCTTGTGAGGCGCCTGGACGCCGGAATGCAGCGTGTAGCGATCCTCGTATGGGTCGTAGGTGCCAACGGCGTTGCGGGTTTCCAGGGGGTTGGCGGACACACGGGTGATGCGAAACGGCAGGCGCGTGACGTGGGAGGCTCTTGCGAAGGCGGCGTCGACCGTGGCGCGGGGGCCGAGTTCGAAGACGAAACAGAGGTTGTCGGGGGCGAGGTCTGGCCAGACGGCCGGGGCGCCGGGTTCAAGGGCTGCGGTGGCTGAAGTGACGGCGGGATGTGTGCGGTAGTCGACTTCGACCAGCTCGGCCGCGTCCTGCGCCTGGGCGAGCGTGTCGGCTACGACGATCGCCACGGCGTCACCCACGAAATGCACGGAGTTTTTCGCCAGCGGGAAATACGGCGGGCGCGGCATCGGGCTGCCGTCGCGCCGGTTGCGGGCGACGCTGGTGTGCAACTGACCGATGCAGTGGGCGGCCTGGTCGGCGCCCGTGAGTACGGCCAGCACGCCTGGCGCCTGGCGTGCGGCAGTGGTGTCGATCGCTGCGATGTCGGCTGCGGCATGGGGTGAACGGACCACCACGAGATGCGCCAGCCCAGGTATGGCGAGGTCGGCGACGTAGCGCCCGGCGCCGCGCAACAGCCGCGGATCCTCAACCCGACGCATCGCGGCGCCGATCCCTTGGGTGACCTCCGGCTGATCCATCTTGTCGCGATCCTTGGCTACCAGCGATAGCGTCATGTCGTTAAATTAGGCGCGATGCAAGATGCTCGGTGAACCGACAAGATGGGCGCGCCACTTGCGTCCGGTGCGTCTGGCGCACAAAACCCTCCTTGCCGATCCGGTTGCGGGTGGACAAGGGTGCGCAGGCAGGACAGCGACAGGGCCGGGTTCGTTCCGGATTGGGGAAACATGAAAAAAGCAATTCTGGCGGGGCTTGCGGTGTGCGGGATGCTGGCTGCGGTGCATGCCTCCGCGCAGGCGCCGCGCAAGATCGACGTGATCATTCCGCTGACCGGGGCCACCTCGTTCCTGGGCCTGGCCGAGCAGCAGGCGCTGCAGCGGCTGGAGGCGGCGATCACCTCGGGCGCGATCAAGACGTTGCCAGTTCATTTCGAATTCCATGACGATCAGTCGAGCCCGCAGACGGCGGTGCAGCTGGCGACCGGACTGATCGCCGGCAAGCCGCCGGTCAT
Source organism: Rhodospirillales bacterium (assembly GCA_025352665.1). GTDB lineage: Bacteria > Pseudomonadota > Alphaproteobacteria > Acetobacterales > Acetobacteraceae > CAIQQQ01. Next base: position 9,581 of record JANXSM010000086.1, read on the forward strand.
TCTCGGCTCCGGCCAGGTGGGCATGTGCAACGCCATGGCGCCGCTGATGAAGAACGGACCGGTGATGTATTGTTTCTCGCCGGGCATTCATCCAGCCGCTGGCAGCTACGTGTTCACCGCCTCGGTCTCGACGCGCGACCTGGCTTCCGCGATCATTCGCTACTATCGGATGACGGGGCTGACCAAGGTCGCCCTGCTCACCAGCACCGATGCTTCGGGCCAGGATGCCGAGCGCAACATCCGTGAAATTCTGGCGTTGCCTGAAAACAAGGACATGGTGGTGACCGGCGACGCGCGGTTCAACCCGGGCGATGTCAGCGTGTCCGCACAGATCCAGCGCATCAAGGGCGCGGGCCCGCAGGCGTTGATTGCCTGGGCGACGGGGGCGCCGATCGGCACTGTGTTCAAGGCGATCAGCGATGCCGGCATGGATATTCCGGTGGCCACGACTGACGGCAACATGACGTATGCGCAGATGGACCAATACGCGGCCTTCCTGCCAAAGACGCTGTTCATTCCGGCATCGCAGTGGATGGGTGCGGCCGCCGGCCACAGCCTGCCCCAGCCGATGGCTGACGCGCAGGCGGCGTTCTTTGCCGCCTACAAGCCGATCAACGTGGCGCCTGACTCCGCCTCGACCTACGCGTGGGATCCGGCGTTGCTGGTGCTCGATGCGTTGCAGAAGCTGGGGCCGGATGCGACGGCGGCCCAGCTGCGCGAAAAGCTGGCATCGACCCAGGGGTTCGTCGGCATCAAGGGTCGTTACGATTTCGTGGATGAGCCGCAGCGTGGGCTCAATGAGAGCGAGGCGGTGGTGACGCGGTGGGTTCCGGCCTCGCATGCCTGGGTGCCGGTGAGCGAGCCGCGCGGCGTTCCGTTGAAGTAGACCGCGTCGTATGACCGAACTGATTCAGATCGTCGTCGGCGGCATCATGCAGGGCAGCATCTTTGCCCTGCTGGCGATGGGTTTTTCACTGGTCTATCGCGTAACCGGTGTGATCAACCTGGCGCAGGGCGGGTTCTGCACGCTCGGTGCGCTGTTGGGGTTTTCCATGCAGAGCAGGCTTGGCCTGCCGCCGGCACTGGCTGCGTTGGGGGCGGTTCTGGTCACCTCCGCCTTCGCGGCGCTGGTTGGGCGGGTTACCTTCGTGCCTGGGCTTTCACGGCTGACCAACAGCAACATGCTGATGATGTCGGCGGGTTTGCTGACCCTGTTCGAAGGGCTGGTGCTGGTGGTGTGGGGCAGCCAGCCCTATGCGCTGCCGCCGTTCTCGGGCGAGCGGCCGATCGCGGTTGCGGGATTGCTGCTGCCGACGCAGGGGATCTGGGTGATGGGTGTCACCTTCGTGATCATCGTCGGTCTTTGGTATATGCTGGCGCGCACGCGGCTTGGCCAGTCGTTGCGGGCATGTGCCGAGAACCCCACGGCGGCCCGGTTGGTGGGCGTGGATGTGGCCCGCATGCAGCTGTTCAGCTTTGTGCTCGCCGGGGCGATCGGTGCCGTGGCCGGCGTGGTGGTTGGCCCGGCGATTTCGCTGCAGTTCGACACCGGGCGGCTTCTGACGATTTCGGGTTTCGTTGCGGTGGCAATCGGCGGCATCGCCTCGTTTCCCGGCGCCATCGCGGGTGGATTGCTGCTGGGGCTCGTGGGACAGTTGGCGACGGCCTATGTGTCGTCGTTGTTCAGCAATGCGCTGGCGCTGGGCCTGCTGCTGATCGTGCTGATCTGGCGGCCGAGCGGGCTGATCCGTGGGGCTGCCGGGCGCAGACAGGATGTGCGCGATGAGGCGCGGGTTTGGACACATGTCACGCGGCTTTCCGCGCGGACGGCCTGGATCGGTGCGTTCGTTTTGCTGGTTGCAGGTTTGGTGTTGCCCTGGGTGCTCGATGCCGGGTTGCTGGGTGCGCTGATCATCACGCTCATTCTGTTCATCACATTGATCGGCCTCGATGTGCTGATGGGTTATGGCGGGCAGATCAGCCTGGGGCAGGCCGGATTCATGGCCATCGGCGGCTATGCTGCGGGCTATTTCACGACCGCGCATGATTGGCCGCCGGTACTGGCGATTCTGGCCGGGATTGGAATTTCGCTTGTCTGCGCAATGATCCTGGCCGGCGTGACGCTGCGGCTTCGCGGGTTGTACATGGCGCTGGCGACATTGGCCTTTGGGCTTTTGATCGACAGCTGTGCGATTGGATTCGACGATATTACCGGCGGTCCCTCCGGGCTGGTTGGGATTGGCGACTTCGATCTGTTCGGCTTTGCCTTCGATACGCCGCTGCGCATGTATTATCTTGTGCTTGGCGTCGTTGTGCTGGTGCTGGTGGCCATGGCGGGGGCGATGCGGTCGGGTTTTGGGAGGGCACTGCAGGCGATCCGCACCGATCCACTGGCGGCCGCCGCACTGGGCGTGAACGTGGTCGGCTGCAAGATGGCGGCGTTTGCCATTTCCGCTGTGTTGGCCTCGCTTGCCGGCTCGCTGTATGCATTCCAGTTCCATTTTTTGTCGCCAGACATGGTGGGCACGCCGCGTTCGCTGGAACTCGTCTCCATGCTGGTGATCGGCGGCGAGGGCACGTTGCTCGGGCCGCTGCTGGGCTCGGCCTTGTTGACGGTGTTGCCGACCGCGTTTCAGCCGCTGGCGCTGTACAAGACATTGGCCAGTGGCGTCTTGCTGGCGGGATGTTCGCTGTATCTGCCCCAGGGGATGTTCGGGGCCTTGACCCGGGTGCTGCGGCGATGAGCGCGCTGCGGGTGCAAAACCTCAGCAAGCGGTTTGGCGGCCTGCTGGCCACCAACGACGTGTCGTTCGATGTGGCCGAGCACTCGCTGACCGCGCTGATCGGGCCGAACGGGGCGGGCAAGACCACGCTGTTCAACCTGATCACCAATCTTTTTGCGCCAGACAGCGGCGTTGTGGAATTCAACGGGATTTCCCTGGCGGGGCTGTCGCCTGGGCGGATCGCCAAGATGGGGCTGATACGGACCTTCCAGACGGCGCGGGTGTTCCCGGGCATGACGGTGCTGGAGAACGTGCTGTGTGGGCGGCACCGGTTGCTGGGCCATGGGTTGTTCGAAAACATGATGTGGCTGCCGGGCGCGCGGGCCGAGGAGCGGCGGCTGGCGACGCAGGCGCTGGCGCTGCTGGACCTGGTGGGTCTGGCCGATCAAGCCGAGCGCTCGGCGACCGACTTGCCGATGGGGGCGCAGAAGCTGCTGGAAGTCATCCGCGCCCTGATGGCGCAGCCGCGGCTGCTGCTGCTCGACGAGCCGGCGGCGGGGTTGAACGACACCGAAACCGCTGAACTGGCCTCGCTGTTGCGGGCGGTGCGGGCCTGCGGGGTGACGGTCATGGTGGTCGAGCACAACATGTCTCTGGTGATGACCATCGCCGACCATGTGGTGGTGGTGGAAGCGGGCGGCTTGATTGCGGCCGGACCGCCTTCGGAGATTCAGGTCAATCCACGTGTCATCGCAGCCTATCTCGGTGAGGAGCCGGTATGATGCTGGAGCTGCGGGACATCTCGGCAGGCTACGGATCCGATGCCGTGCTGCATGGTATCGGGCTCGGTGTCGGAGCCGGGGAGATCGTGACGCTGATCGGGGCCAATGGCGCCGGCAAGTCGACGCTTGCCAAGACTGTGTCGGGTTTGTTGTCGCCGCTGACAGGTGAGATCTATTTCGAGGGCAAGCGGATCGACCGGCTCACCACCGCGGCGCGGCTGAAGCTGGGCATCGCCCATGTGCCGGAGGGGCGGCAGATCTTTGCCGGTATGACGGTGGCGGAGAACCTGGCGCTGGGAACGCCCAGGGGTGCGGATGCGGAACAGCTCGATTGGGTCTGCGACCTGTTCCCCGTGCTGCGCGAGCGCATGGAGTCTGTTGCGGGTAATTTCTCCGGCGGGCAGCAGCAGATGCTGGCCATCGGCCGGGGGCTGATGTCGCGGCCGCGTTTGCTCATTCTCGACGAGCCCTCGCTGGGATTGTCGCCGTTGCTGGTCAGCGAAATCTTCACGCTGATCGCGGGGCTGCGGGCCCGGGGGCTTTCGGTGTTGCTGGCCGAGCAGAACGCCCGCGCGGCGCTGTCGATCGCCGACAGGGCCTATGTCATCGAGAACGGTCGGGTGACCTTGTCGGGTGCTGCGTCGGATTTGCTGCATTCACCGGAGATCGCTGCACGCTATCTCGGCGTGGGAGTGGCCACCGCGGCCTCCGCGGACCAAAGTGCGGCGATGGCGGCACGGCTGCGGCAATTCGCCTGGGATGGCGTGTGAAATCAAAGGAATGTCGATATGAGCACAAGCGCTTCCAAACCCGCAAGTGTCGCGGACGTTGGCACCCCGACGCCGACCGACCGGGCGTTGCTGGAAGAGATCGCCATCGCCAACCGCATCCTGTTCGACCAGGGCGTGGTGGATGCGTTCGGCCATGTCAGCCTGCGCCATCCGGGCAATCCGCAGCGCTTCCTGCTCGCCCGCAACATGGCGCCCGGCCAGGTGACGGCGGATGACATCCTGGAATTCGACATCGACAGCAATCCGGTCAATGCCGCCGGACGCGGCATGTATCTGGAGCGGTTTATCCACGCCGAGATCTACCGGCTGCGACCTGACGTGAATTCTGTCGTCCACAGCCATTCGCAATCCGTGGTGCCGTTCTCCGTGGTGCCGACGGTGAAGCTGCGGGCGATCTGCCACATGTGCGGATTTCTCGGTATGGGAGCGCCGAACTTCGACATTCGAACCTGCGCCGGGGATGCCACCAGCCTGCTGGTCACCAGCCGCGAGGTGGGCCGGCATCTGGCCGAGGCGCTGGGAGATCAGTCTGTGGTGCTGATGCGTGGCCATGGCTCGACCGTGGTGGCGCCCACGTTGCGTCTGGCTGTCTATCGGGCGGTCTATACCGAAATAAACGCCAAGTTACAGATGGATGCGATGAAGCTGGGGCCTGTGGTTTTCCTCAGCGAGGGCGAGGCAGCCGCGGGTGCGCAGACCGAGGGGCAGGTGGATCGTCCTTGGAACCTATGGAAAGCTCGCGTTAGCCAGCCCTGAGCCAGGTCTGCGAGCGGCCGAACATCGGCATGCCGATATAGCCGCGCAGCACCAGCTTGCGGCCGTTGTCCTCGAGATGCATTTCGCCGCGATAGACGGAACCGGTCTCGGGGTCGAGCAGCCGTCCACCGTCCCATTTGTCGCCGTCGGCGCGCATGCCGCGCATGAATTCCAGCCCGATGACGGGCTGGTCCCGGCGGTCGCCGTCGCATTTGTCGCAGATGCGCGTGCCGTCCGCCGGATCGGTGGTGGACAGCAAATGGGCGACGAGTGCCCCGTTCTCCTCGCTGATGCGCACCAGGCTGCGTTCGTGGCCTGTGTGATCATCAAACGTGCGCCAGTCTCCCACGGGGCTTGCAAGGTCCGTGGCGTGCAAGGCTGGCGAGAGCGCGAGCAGCAGGGCCGCCGCAAGACCGAATGGGCGCATGCGCTGGGTCCTTCAGGCTGAAAGCAAAGCGTGATGGGGCACGCGGGTGTAACGGGCAGCCACGCGCAGCAGCGACGGCAACAGGCTGGTTGCGCGAAGGATCCAGGATTGACCAGGGTCTTTGCCGCCGAGCCGGTAGAGCAGCATCGCGCGGTTAATGGGGCCACTGACGTCGCGCGCCAGTGCGCGATGGTAGTGTTCGGCACTGCGGCCTTCGAGATAGAGGCGCGAGGCCAAGGCCGCGCTGTGCATTGAGAGTGCCATACCGTCGCCGGAGAAGGATGGAATGACGCAAGCCTGGTCGCCGAGCCGAAACAGTGTTTCGCCGGCTTTGGGTCGGTGCACATGGCCGTAGGGCACACGGGCGATGGTGAGCGGACGGTCCAGCAAAGGCTGAGCATCCGTCAGGCGAATTTTCAGATGCGAAGAAGCTTCAAGGAGTTTTGATAGCAGCGCATGCCACGTACCCCCGGCTTCTGCGAGGCGGGCGCGGTGGACCAGCAGGCACAGATTGGCCTGATTGTCCTCCACCATCTGCAACCCGCCGTAGCCGCCTTCGAACAAGATGACCTCTACCGTACCAGCAAGTGCTGCCTGCTGCGCCGCGCTGAGCTTGAAATACATTTTGAAGCCGACCAGTTCCTCCGGTGGTTCAACCAGTTCGCGCCGGGACGGGCGCAGATCGTGTTTGCCCGTGGCAAGAAAGGTGACGCCCTCGACGTCGGTGACGGTTTCGCCGCGGCGGATCGTGGCCCCGCAGGTGGCCGCGTGTGCCAGCAGCGCTTCGTCCAGGCGGTATCGCGTGAGGCCGAAACCGCGAAACGGCAGTTTCGTGAGGATCGAGGTTTCTCCGCGCACAATGCGTAGGCGGTCGATCGTGTGGCCGCCGAGCGATGCGGGCTCCAGGCCGAGTTGCGACAGGTAGTTCTGCGCCTCGATGCTGAGGAATTCGCCGCAGATCTTGTGATGCGGGCCGGTGCTTCGTTCGATGACCGTCACGTCGCGGCCGGCGCGGGCCAGCAGGCACGCGGTGGCAGCGCCGGCGAGGCCGCCGCCTGCGATGACGATGCTCATTTGAGGCGTGCGATGGTAAGGCGGAACAGCGGGTGCCAGCGCACCTCGGCCGTGAGCCCGGCACGATCCAGCAAGGCGCGCCATTCTGAGGGGGTCAGGCTGCGGGCGATGGAGATCGTGCCGTCGGTTCGTACGATGCTGTGCCAGAAGGCGATGCGGCACAGAACGCGGAATCCGTAATAGGGGATGACATGGCGATGCAGGTCCGCGATCAGCCAGCCTTTGGTGGCGTGGCGTTCCAACCAGAGCAGAAAATCGACCAGCTGGGTGTCGGTCAGGTGGTGGGCGAATTGCGAGCTGACGATGAAATTCGGCGGCGGGATCGGCCGGTGGTCGAAGACATCGCCGGTCTGCCAGGTGATCCGCATGTCGTCGGGTGTCGCCGCGGCGGCGACGATTGCAGAGGATGGGTTGAGATCGATGCCGGTTAGAACCGGCACGAAGCCGCGGCGTGTGGCCCAGCGGTGGGTGGCGCGCAGCAGGTCGCCGTGGCCGCTGGCGACGTCGAGCAGGCGCAGCTCGTGGCCGTGGGGCCATTCCTTCGTGGCGCTGCGCAGCCAGGCCAGGATCGGCGCGTGGGTGCGGGTGACCACATTGACCCGCGACAGGTCGCGCAGGGCAGCGGCGTATTCTGCTGGGGGAACGTCGGGCCCGTCCATCTCCTCCTCGAGGTCGTGGCGGTGCGACAGGTCCATCACGCGGCGATGCTGAAACGGAAACTTTCGGCAACCATGCCCGGGCCGAAAGCCAATGCCATACCGCGGCCGCGATTGCCCTGGGCCATCATCGACTCGAGCACGAACATCAGCGTGGCCGAGGACATGTTGCCTCGGTTCTGCAGAATGTTTCGTGATGGGGCCAGAAGGCCCGGGGCCAGACCGAGGCCGATCTCGACCGCGTCAAGCACCGTGCGGCCGCCGGCGTGGACGGCCCAGAGATCGAAGCTTTCGACGGGATCATTGCCCAGCAGGCCGCCCGCGCCGGAACGCAGGGCGTCGGCGATGCGACCGGGCACCCGGCCGGAGAGGAACATCTCGAAGCCATGGTCGCCGATCGCCCAGGTGATCAGATTGGCACTGTCGGGGATGATGACGCTGCGGAATGCGCCGAGCGCGATGCCGGTGGGATCGGCGCTGACCAGGGCGGCGGTGGCGCCGTCGCCGAACAGCAGGAAGGTCAGCGCAGTCTCGACCTCCTCGGTCTCACGGAGATGCAGGCTGCAGAGTTCGACATTGACCACCAGCACATGGGCGGTTGGGTCGGCGCGCACTAAAGCATCCGCTGCGCGCAGGGCGGGCACGGCGGCTGCACACCCCATGAAGCCCACGATCATATGGCCGATTTCGGCGCGCAGACCGAGCCGTTCGGCCAATTGCAAGTCCAATCCGGGCGCGCTGAACCCGGTGCAGGAGGCGACGATGATATGGGTGATGGTGTCGAGAGCGATCGGGCCGAGCTGGATCACCGCGGCGATCGCGAGATCAAGCGCGTGGGTTTCGTAGGCGCGCATGCGGGTGGCGGTGGTGGGGAAGTCGCCGCGGCGATAGAAGCCGTCCGCATCGACTTCGCCGGCCGCGATGTCACCGGGCCGCATGTGGGAGAAGCGGTGGCCGATGCCGGAGCGGACCGCCATACGTTGGAACACGCTGCGGCTTTTGGGATCCGTCAGGCTTTCCGTGGCAAATGCCAGGAACGCCGCGTGGATGTCGTGCGCGGGGAGTGCGGTTCCGATGCGGTTGATGAAGGCGGTCATGCCGCGACCCCGAAGGCGAGCACGGCGTTGAGGCCGCCGAACGCGAAGGAGTTGGACAGCGCCGCCGTGGGGTTGGCACGTCGCGGCTGGTTCGGCACGCAGTCGATCCGGCAGGCCGGGTCCTCTGCGGTGTAGCCGATGGTGGCGGGCAACAGGCCCGAGCGAAGCGCCAGGACGGTCACGACAGCCTCGATCCCGCCGCCGGCTGACAGGCAGTGGCCATGCTGGGATTTGCTGGAGGAGACCGGAAGTTTCTCCAAATGGGCGCCGAAGACCTGGGCGAGGGCTGCAACCTCCGTGCGATCGTTGAGGCGGGTGGCGGTGCCGTGGGCGTTGACGTAGTGGATCTCGCTGGGCGGCAGGCCCGCGTCCGCCAGGGCTGCGCGCATGGCGCGGGCAGCGCCTTCGGCCGAGGGGGCGGTGATGTCGCCGGCGTCGGCGCCCATGCCGAAGCCGAGCAACTCGGCGTGGATCGTGGCACCGCGGGCGGTTGCGATCTCCCAGTCCTCCAGCACCAGCAGCCCCGCACCTTCGCCGAGCACCAGGCCGTTGCGATCGGCTGAGAACGGTCGGCAGCCGTCCGGGCTCAGCACCCGCAATGCGTCCCACGCCTTCATGATGCCGAGACAGATCGACGCGTCGGTGCCGCCGGCGACGGCGAGGTCGAGCTGGCCTGCGCGGATCATCTGGCAGGCAAGGCCGATCGCGTGGCTGGCCGACGCACAGGCCGATGCGGTGGCAAAGCTTGGGCCGGTCAGCCCGTGCGCCATCGACACATGGCTCGCCGCTGCACTGGTCATGCCGCGCGGCACGGTGAACGGCGGCAGGCGGGCCGCGTCCTCGGCGTAGAGCGCTTGGTAGGCTTCGTCGAGCGTGGTGTGGCCGACGGTGGCACCCAGGATGACGCCACAGCGGGTGCGGTCGTGGGCGGCGAGATTGCAGTCCTGCAGTGCTTCGGACGCGGCGATCAGGGCGAATTGCGAGGCCCGGTCGAGCATCAGGAGCTGCCGGCGGTCGAAGCCCTGCGTGACATCGTAGCGGATCTCGGCCGCATGCCGAACCGTGAGCCGATTTGTGGGGATCGTGCTGATCGGTGCAATGCCGCAGCGCGCCTCCACCAGCGCGCGCGCCAGGGAAGGAACGTCCGGACCCAGGCAGGTTACGGCGCCCAGGCCGGTGATGGCGACGCGGCGGCCGCCGGGTTTGCGGGTCAAGCAGGCGCCTGGGCGGCCAGCGCGTGGCTGCTCTCGATCGTCTTGATCACATGGCCGACCAGTTGACCGATGGTCGTGAACTCCGCACCCGCGCCGGCCGGGCGGTCCGCCAGCACCGGTATTTCGACGTTGAAATGGGTTTCCAGCTCGAACACCGCCTGGGTGAGATCGAGCGAGGCGATGCCGAGTTCCTCGATCGTCGCGTCAGCCCGCAGCTTGTCCAGCGTCACCCCGGTCTCGCGAGAGATGATGTCGAGGATTTCGTCCGACCGTGGATCGGGCCAGGCCGGTGCGGCGTTGAGGGTGGGATCAACCATGCGGATGTGACCTTGCAGCTTCAATGAGATGGGGTGGCCTCGTCCGGAGGAAACCTGTTCCCTTAGAAGAAAGGAGAAGACCCATGCACTCAATTCAATTTCCGGGTGGCGGAGAGGTTCCGGTGATCGGCCAGGGAACCTGGCATATGGGCGAGACGGCGGCCAACCGAACGCGGGAGGTCGCGGCCCTGCGCCATGGCGTCGAACTTGGGCTGACATTGATCGACACGGCGGAGATGTATGCCGATGGTCGTGCCGAACAGGTGGTGGGCGAAGCGATGGCAGGGCTGCGCGATCGGGTGTTCCTGGTGTCGAAGGTCTATCCGCACAACGCCACGCGCAGTGGCGTGGTGGCGGCGTGCGAGCGCAGCCTCAGGCGGCTGCAGGCGACTCGTATCGATCTTTATCTGCTGCATTGGCGCGGCGACGTCGATCTGTTCGAAACGGTCGATGGGTTCGAGGCGCTGCAGCGCGCCGGCAAGATCGGCGCGTGGGGCGTTTCCAACTTCAACATGCGCGACATGGCCGATCTGGCGGCCACGCGCCACGGTGCCCACTGCGCCGCCAACCAGATCCTCTACAATCCCGAGCATCGCGGCGTGGAGTTCGATCTGCTGCCGTGGTGCGCTGCCCAAGGCATGCCGGTGATGGCCTATTCGCCAGTGGGCCAAGGTGGGCGGCTGCTGCGCGCCAGGGCGCTGCAGTCGGTGGCGGCACGGCACGGTGTGACCTCAGCGCAGGTGGCGCTGGCATGGGCGTTGCGCAATCCGGGGATGATGGTCATTCCGAAGGCGGCCGATATCGCGCATGTGGAGCAAAACGCCGCGGCCGCGCGCCTCGCGCTGGAAGCAGCGGATTTCGCCGAGATCGACGCGGCCTACGCGCCGCCTGTCGCGGCACAGTCACTGGCCATGCTCTGACGGGGCGGGCGCAGCCGGCGGGGGCGGCCGCTTCCGCGGTGGGCGCAGCCCCGATGGGAGCGAGGGCTGCAGTGCCGACGAGACCGCGGCGCGACACCTGCATCCTCATGGGTTCGATCCTCGTTCAATCTCTGCCGGCGAACCGCGCTTGGGTGGCAAAGTTACGGCCGGGCGCTTGGCCCCACGATGAAACTGGCAATAGGCCGGCCCTGCCCCTATGTCCGATAGATCCGCCGGAGTTTACCGAATGCGCCGATTGTCCACCGTGATCCTGTTTGCCGCCGTGCTGCTGGCAGGCCACCCACAGGCCAGAGCCGCCGATACCGTTCCGCTCGCGGCCCATCGCGCCCAGTACAAATTGTCGTTGGAGAATACCCGTGGCGGGGACGTGACCTCCGGCACCGGCACGATGTCCTATGAGGTGATCGATGCTTGCGACGGTTGGGCGGTGCGCCAGCATCTGCAGATGCTGCTGACCAATCGCGATGGGCAGGACATCGACATGACGTCCGACTACACCACCTGGGAGAGCAAGGACGGCCTGAAACTGCGGTTTCGCACCAACCAGACGACCGATCAGTCGACCACCAGCGAAGTTGCGGGCGAGGCAAGTCTCGACAAGGCCGGCGGGCCCGGCCACGCAACCTATACCTTGCCCGACGCCACCACGAAGGATCTGCCGGTGGGCACCTTGTTCCCGACGGCGCATACAGAACTGATCCTGCGCTCGGCAGAGGCTGGGAAGAAGTTCGTGGCCGTGCCGCTGTTCGACGGAACTTCGGCGACCGGCGCGCAGGACAGCACCATCGTTATCGCGCCCTGGGCGAGCAAGCCTGCGCAGCCAATCGAGGCGCTGGGCGCGATGCCGAGCGGACGGGTTCGCATCGCCTTCTTCGAGCGGGGGAGCACCAGCACCACCTCGGAATACGAGGTGGCGATGCGCTACTGGGCGAATGGCGTGGCGGACGAGCTTTCGATGGATTTCGGCGATTTCGTCATGGGCGGAAAACTAGACATTTTCACGCCTTTGAAGCCGGGTTGTTGAATCCGCGGCCTCGCACGATCGAGGTTGCGCCAAATTTCGCCCTGAGTGCGTCGATCGCCTGTTGGGTGGCGACGGCGCGGCCGGTGTCGGGATCGGCCAGGTCCGGCTGATCGGCGTCGGCCAGGGCTGCCAGCGGATTGGCGCCGACGCCGATCAGGCGGAACGGCGTGCCATCCGCCTCGCGTGCGAGCATGAGGCGGCCGGCGGCGAACAGCCGGTCCGGCAGGCAGGTCGGCGAGGCCAGGCGGTGATTGCGGGTGCGGTTGGCGAAGTTGGCGGTTTTCAGCTTCAGCACGACGCCACCGGCTGAGAGCTCGGCCTCGCGCAGGCGGCGGGCGAGTTTTTCGCACAGCCGCCAGAGTGGGACCTCTAACTCGGCCAGCGTGCTGAGGTCATGGTCGAAGGTGGTCTCGGCGCTGACCGATTTGGTCTCACGGGAGGGATCGACCGGGCGGCGATCCTCGCCGCGGGCGCGGGCGCAGAGTGCGGGACCGTCGGCGCCGAGCAGGCGGCGGGCTTCCGTTTCGCTGAGCGCCTGAAGTTGGCCGAGCCTTGTGAGACCGCGGGCGGCCAGCTTCTTTTCCTGCACCGGCCCCACGCCGGGCAGCAGGCGGATCGGTTGCGGGGCGAGCATGGCCGCAGCCTCCGAGCCCACCACGGAAAAGCCGCGAGGTTTGTCGCGCCCGGCGGCGATTTTGCTCATGAGGCGGTTGGTGGCGAGGCCGATAGAGACGGTGACACCGACCTCGCGTTCGACCGTGAGGGCGAAGCGGGCCAGCACGGCGGCGGGCGGGGCGCCGTGCATCGCTTCGGTGCCGGACATGTCGACCACGGCTTCGTCGATCGATAGGGGCTGCACCAAGGGCGAGAGGCCTGCCATGAGGGCGCGGATATGGTGGGAGGCGGCGCTGTATTTGGCGAAGTCGGGCCTGATCACCACCGCGTCGGGGCAGGCGGCGAGCGCCTTGAACATCGGCATCGCCGACCGCACGCCGTAGATGCGGGCGACGTAGCAGGCTGCGGTGACCACGCCCCGATGGCCGCCGCCGACGATGACCGGGCGGGAGGCGAGTTCCGGCCGGTCGCGCTTTTCGACCGAGGCGTAGAAGGCGTCGCAGTCGATATGGGCGATGGCGAGTTCGAACAGCTGTGGATGGCGAACGATGCACCTGCTGCCACAGGCGGGGCAGGTGGACGCCTCGCCCGCTACGCCGCAACAGTCGCGGCACAGCCCCGGGATCATCCCGGGGGTGGCCATAACCAGGCCGCGCCCCGCACGCCCGAGGAGTCGCCGTGGCGATTCTTCACGATAGGCGTCTGCACGAAATCCGAGAACACATAGCGTCGTATCCGCTCGGGCAGTTCCACATAGAGATGGTCCATGTTGGACAGGCCGCCACCCAGCACGATCACGTCCGGGTCCAGGATATTGACGATGACGGCGAGGCCGCGGGCCATGCGGTCGACATGGCGGTCGAGTGCAGCGCCTGCCTGGACCTCGCCGGATGCGGCGCGAGTTGGCAGGGCTGCGGTGTCGCGGGCGCCGGGGCCGTCGCAGTCGACGGCCAGGCTGGGGCCGGCGACCCAGGTTTCCATGCAGCCATGCTTGCCGCACCAGCAGGCGGGGCCGGGGGTTTCCTGCGCGTTGGGCCAGGGAAGCGGGATGTGGCCCCATTCGCCGGCGACCCGGTTCAGCCCCGGCACGATGGCGCCGTTCACCACCACGCCGCCGCCGCAGCCGGTGCCGATGATGACGCCGAACACCACGGATGCGCCGGCGCCCGCGCCGTCGGAGGCTTCGCTCAGCGCGAAGCAGTTGGCGTCGTTGGCCATGCGCACGCGTCGGTCCAGGGTGGCGGACAGGTCCGCATCGAAAGGCTGGCCGTTGAGTGCGATGGAGTTGGCGTTCTTCACCAGCCCGGTTGTGGCGCTGATGACGCCGGGGATGCCGACACCCACGCTGCCGCGGCCGCCAAGGCGCTGCTCGATCCCGTGGACCAGGTTCGCGATCGCCTGCAGGGCGGCCGGATAGCCGGTGGGCGTTACGATCCGCTCGCGCATCACCAGTTGGCCGGACGCATCGAGTGCGGCGGCTTCGATCTTTGTGCCGCCGAGATCGATCCCGATACGGAAGTCATACTGTTCCATGCGCATCATCCTGCCCGGGCCGTGCGGCTTGCTCAACCGCTGCTGCCGTTCCACATTGCGCCTATGAGCGAGACCGTCCTGGACGTAAAGGGCATGAACTGCCCGCTGCCCGTGTTGCGAGCCAACAAGGCGCTGCGCAGCCTGGCTTCCGGCGAACGGCTGCGCGTGCTCGCCACCGATCGGGCGGCTGTGGCCGATGTGCAGGCGTTTTGCCGCGAGACCGGCCATGCGCTTTTGGCGTGGAGCGAGGAGACGGGCGTGTTCAGCTTCGTCATCCGAAAGAAATAGCGTGTCGGTTGCCCTCATCACTCATCCGGCCTGCCTTGGGCATGACACCGGTCCCTGGCACCCGGAATGCGCCGACCGGCTCCGTTTCGTGTTGCGGGCCCTGGAGGGCGAGGAGTTCCTGTCACTGATCCGTGAGCAGGCGCCGCTGGCGACCGAGGACCAGATCGCCCTTGTGCATCCGCGCGCCTACATCCGTTCGATCGTGGCGCTGCGGCCGGAGCCGGGCGAGAGTTTCGAGCTCGATGCAGATACGGTGATGAGCAACGGCAGTGTGGAGGCAGCGTTGCGGGCGGTGGGCGGTGCGATCATGGCAGTCGATGCGGTGATGGAGGGCTGGGCGCGCACGGCCTTCGCCGCGGTTCGCCCGCCCGGCCACCATGCCGAGCGCGGGCGGGCGATGGGGTTCTGCTTTTTCGCCACCGCTGCGATCGCAGCCCGTCACGCGCAAACGCGCTGGGGCCTGGCCCGGGTCGCGGTGGTGGATTTCGACGTGCATCACGGCAACGGCACGCAGGACGTGTTCGCCGCCGATCCGACGCTGTTTTACGGCTCGACGCATCAGTTTCCGTGTTTTCCCGGCACCGGCGATGCCTCCGAGCATGGGGTGGGCAACATCCTCAATGTGCCATTGGCGCCGGGCAGCGGCAGTGCGAGTTTCCGTAGGGCCTGGGCCGAGACCATCATCCCCGCCCTGGATGCCTGGGCGCCTGACCTCATCATCGTCTCCGCCGGGTTCGACGCCCACAAGGCGGATCCGCTGGCGCAGCTGCAGTTGGAGACGGTGGATTTCGCCTGGCTGACCGGTGAGCTCATGACATTGGCCCGCGCCCATGGTGGCGGCCGGCTCGTCTCGGTGCTTGAGGGCGGCTATGATCTGGACGCGCTGGCGGCGAGTGCCGCAGCCCATGTTCGGGCGTTGATGGAGGCGTAGGGGTTGGCGTTCTGGCTGAGTCCGGCTACCACCACGCGCCCTGAGCAGGAAATTTTCGCATGTCCGCCCGCCCGCAATCCCCGCCCGACGTGGCCGCCATGTCCTTCGAGGACGCGCTGGCCGAGCTCGAACGCATCGTCAAAGGGCTGGAAGGTGGCCAGCAGAAGCTGGAGGATGCCATCGGTGCCTATGAGCGCGGTGCGGCCCTGCGCGCGCATTGCGAAGCCAAGCTGGCGGAGGCCGACGCGCGAGTGCAGGCCATCGTCGCCGCGGCTGACGGCACCCTCAGCCTGCGTCCGGTGGAGTAGACCCTATGCTTGAGAAACCCCCAGCGAACCTCGCCGAAGCCCTTGCCGGAACAGCTGCCGAGGTCGAGCACGCGTTGGATGATCTGCTGCCGATGCCGGAAGGCGCCGAAGCGCGGGTGGTCGAGGCGATGCGCTATGCGGTGCTGGGCGGCGGCAAGCGCATGCGCGCGTTTCTGGTGATGGAGTCGGCCGGCCTGTTCGGCGTCGATCGTCGCTGCGCCGCCCGCGTGGCCGCGAGCGTCGAGATGCTGCACGCCTATTCGCTGGTGCACGACGACCTGCCCGCCATGGACGACGACGACATGCGCCGCGGCAAGCCGAGCACGCACAAGCAGTTCGACGAAGCGACTGCGATTCTCGCCGGCGACGCGCTGCTGACACGGGCTTTCGAGATCCTGGCGGAGCAGGACACCCATGACAGCGCCGAAGCGCGGTGCGAACTGGTGTTGGCGCTCGGGCTGGCGTCTGGCGCGCGCGGGATGGTCGGTGGCCAGATGATCGATATTGCGGCCGAGGGGCGCCAGCTGACCGCCGACGAGGTGGGGCGGTTGCAGGCGCTCAAAACCGGGCGGCTCATTCAGTACAGCGTCGAAGCAGGCGCCATTCTTGGGCGTGCGACCCATACGCAGCGGCATCTGCTGGCGTTCTACGGGCGCGACCTCGGGGCTGCGTTTCAGATCGCCGACGATCTGCTCGATGTCGAAGGCACCGCTGAAGAGACCGGCAAGGCGACCGGCAAGGATGCCGCGGCCGGCAAGGCGACGCTGGTTTCGATCCTCGGCGTCGATCGCGCGCGTGCGCAGGCGGATGCGCTGTCGGCCCAGGCGGCGCATCATCTGGACAGTTTCGGCGAGAAAGCCGAGCATTTGCGCAAGCTTGCCACCTATGTCGTCGCACGTCGGAGTTAGGCCCGGATCATGAACGCTCCCGTCGTCCCCGTCACCCGGCCGAAGACGCCGCTGCTCGATCGTGTTCGTGTGCCGGCCGATCTGCGCAATCTGTCGACCGAGCAGCTGGCGGAACTGGCCCAGGAACTGCGGGCGGAGACGATCGATGC
>JANXSM010000096.1 GCA_025352665.1 Rhodospirillales bacterium
CTTACGCAAAATGAAACATGGAGCGCCGCCAACGTATCCCTTCCATTCCAGATTTACTTGTCAATGAACGGTCCGTAACTTCAAGCAAGTGGCCGGTTCTTGCGGCCCCGCTCGTCATCGGGAGGCGGTTTCTACGTCCGCTCCACACAGCATGTCAACAACAATGCGACAGGTGATGGAAAATTCTCAGCAGGGCCCGATCGCCACCCGCGCCGCTGTCATAACCCGATTGTCACGCCTGACCGGCCTGCATGCTCGCGTGCCCTAAGCCGTGCGTTCGCTGATCCAAAAAGCGATCGGACTCCCAAACCTCGGACACAGCCCACCCATCATCTCAATGCTGAAATTTCCGAGCAGAGACAGAAAGCTGAGCTGTTCCCGCCCCCCTCTACGATGTCACGGCTCTACGCATATCGACGACAAAAGCCAGGCTGCAGCTTGCCAAAATGTTGAGCGATGTTACGCCGAAGCTGTTGGGCATTCAGCCGGCAGCGGTGAGCTCTGCGAAGTGGTCGCGCATTCTTCCGACGGCGGCGGTGCGGCCGGTGAAAAGACGGAAGGCTTCGACCGCCTGAAACACCGCCATGCCGGAGCCGTCGAGCGTGCGGCAGCCGAGTGCCCTGGCGGCGCGCAGCAGTTCTGTTTCCAACGGGAAATAGATGATTTCGGCCACCCAAAGGCGTCGATGCAGCAACGCGATCGGCAAGGGTGTTCCCGGGTATTTGGCCATGCCGATCGGCGATGTGTTGATCAGCCCGTCTGCCGCGGCCATGTCGCCTTCAAGATCGACGCCGACGGTGACGCGGGTTGCACCGAGCTGGTCGTTCAGGGCCGCGGCTGTGGCGCTGGCGCGGTCGGAGTCGATGTCGAACAGGCTCAGTCGTTCCACGCCGAGGCTGAGCGCTGCATAGGCGACAGCCCCCCCTGCCCCGCCGGCGCCGAGCTGGACGACGCGGCTTCGTGGCACATCCGGCAGGCCGACACGCAAGCTTTCGGCAAAACCGAACCAGTCCGTGTTGTCGCCGAGACGCTTTCCGTTGCGAAAGATCACCGTGTTGACGGCACCGACCGCCCTGGCGTGTGGCGACAGCTCGGACAGCAGCGGGATCACCGCCTGTTTGCAGGGATGGGTGATGTTGAGCCCGGTGAAACCCAGGCGTTCGGCACTGTCGAGCAGGTCGGGCAGCGCTTCGACACCCAGGCCGAGCTTTGCGAGATCAATCAGCTGGTAGACTTCGCGCAGGCCCTGGGCGGTGGCTTCGCGCTCATGCATGGCGGGGGTGAGGGAAGCTGAGATGCCGGTGCCGATCAGGCCAACGAGGATCGTCTGCGAGTCGGTGGTCGGCATGCTGTTTCCAAACCCTTTTCAATGGCTTGGCGGCCTTATGAACAAAACGGTTAATTCATGTCAATCGGCTGGGTCACAGCAGGAGTTTCGTCCCCAGGCGCGGTGCTTCGCGGCGTTGCGCCTGCACGGCCATGCGGACCGAGGCATTGACGGCGCCGAACTGCTGGTAGCCGTTTCGCTCGACGATTTCGAAGAAGAACCGGTCATCGAAGGTCTCGGTGAAGCCGTGGATGAAGGTGCCGCACTCGTCGGCGTCGTAGAGCAGGTCGAGCTCCTGCAGTTCGGCGAGGAACCCATCGTCGAGCCCGTGGCGGGCGGCGAGGTCGTCGTAGTAGTTGGGCGGGATCGGCAGCAGGCGGCAGCCGGCTTCGGCGAGGTCGCGGGCGGTGGTGCGGATGTCGTTGGTGGCGAAGGCGATGTGCTGCACGCCGGCGCCGGCGAAGGCTGAGACGAAACGGCCGGTGGCGGTCTCGCGGCTTTCGGAGATATTGAGCGGCAGGCGCACGCTGCCGTCGGCGCTGACCATGGCGCGGCTGCGGACCAGGCCGTAAGGGTCTGGCAGTTCGAAGGTGGCCTGCGCCTCGAAGCCAAAGATGGCGCGGTAGAACAGCACGTAGCTGTCCATGCGTCCGCTCGGTAGCGCCTGGGCGATGTGGTCGGTCTCGAGCAGATTGTCGGAAGTCTCCTCGGCATCGTCGAGGATGAAATCGTCCTCGAAGATGCTGCGCCCGGTGATCGAGGGTTCGACCAGATAGATCAGGGTGCCGTCCGGCGCGCGCAGTGCTGAGATCTGCCGCTCGCCGGCGCCGGTGCGTTCCTGCCAGTCCGGGCACAGCAGAGCCCGCGCCCGGGCCAAAGCGCGGGCGGCATCGTCGACGCGCAGGGCGACGGCGCAGACGGAGGTTCCGTGCAGCAGGAAATGTTCGGCAGCCGCCGCATCCTGTTCGGCGTTCAGCACGAGATGGATACGCCCCTGGCGGTAGAGCGACACCGCCTTGGAACGATGCCGGCCGATCTGGCGGAAGCCGAGCGCGGTTATGACGGCGGCCAGCGCCTGGCGGGCTGGCTCGTCCACGGCGAATTCCACGAACTCGACCCCGTCGAACACCGGGGGCTGTGGCAGTGCAATGGCGCCGATCTCGGCCTGTGCCAGCACCAGCGAGCGCAGCCCGTCGCGCGCGGTCAGGCGGGAGGGGGTGGCGCGGAAATCGTCGTTGAAGATCTCCAGCGACAACGGTCCCTGGTAGCCGCTGGCCAGCACCGGGCGCAGGAAACTGGCGATGTCGAGCTGGCCCTGGCCGGGGAAGTTGCGGAAATGCCGGCTCCAGGACAGCACGTCGAGGCTGAGGCGAGGGGCGTCGGCGAGTTGGACGAAGAAGATGCGCTCGCCGGGAATTTCGGCGATGCCGGCGGGATCGTCGCCGAGGCTGAGGGTGTGAAAGCTGTCGACGATGAGGCCGAGGGCGGGGTGATCGGCCTGTTGGACGATCTGCCAGGCCTGTCGCCATCGATTGGTGTGGCGCCCCCAGGCCAGCGCCTCGTAGCCGACCCGAAGGCCGCGGACGGCGGCGCGTTCGGCCATCTCACGCAAGTCGGCGGCGGCGCGAGACGGATCGTCGATCGCTGCGGCGGCCGTGTTGCTGCAGACCAGGACGAGGTCGGTGCCGAGCGCTTGCATGACGTCGAACTTGCGTTCCGCGCGGTCGAGGTTGCGGGCGCGCTGGGGGTCGGGCATTGCCTCGAAATCACGAAACGGCTGGAAGATCATGATGGCGAGGCCGTAATCCTCGGCCATGCGGCGTACCTCGGCGGGCGAGCCGTCGAAGGTCAGCAGGTCGTTCTCGAAGATCTCCACGCCGTCGAAGCCGATATTGGCCGCAGCCTCGAGCTTCTCCTGCAGGGAGCCGCTGAGCGAGACGGTGGCAATCGATGTGGGGGCACGCGAGACGCTGTGGCGGAAGGCTGCGGTCATGCTGGGGCTGATCCATGGGACGACGAAGTCCATGGTGGTCCAAATGATGGCGAAATGCCATGCGGGTCGGGCTGTCGAGCTTTCCACCCAACCAGAGCGCGGTGACGCCGCCGACGGGACGTCATCCCGCTCTAGGCCACGGCGACCACGTGGCCTGAGGCGGCGGCCTGCTTGATTGCGGCCATCACCTTCAGGGTGTTGAGTCCCTCGCGGCCGGAGACCACGGGCTGCGCCTGGCCTGCGATGACCGCGCAGAAATTGGCTATCTGCAGCGCCAGCGGATCCTGGGGCTCCACCGCCATGGGCTCGCGCACCAATGGCTCCCACCAGTCAGGCTTCGTGGGGTGGTGCCACAGGTCGAGCCTGGGGATGGTCAGCGAGCCTCGGGTGCCGCCGATCATGGTGCAGATTTCCGGGGTGTGGGTGTAGGCGGGGTTTTCGCCGGAGGTAAACTCCCAGCTCCAGGGCGCCACGACAGTATCGGAGACGGTGATGGTGCCGAGCGCGCCGCTGGCGAAACGCAGCAGCACGGCGGCGGTATCCTCGACGGCATGGCCGCGCGTGGCATTGGTTTCGACAGCCTGGACGCTGAGCACCTCGCCGCAGAGGAAGCGCAGCAGGTCCACATCATGGATCATGTTCACGATCACCGGGCCTGCGCCCTTCTCGCGGCGCCAGGCGACATCGAAATAGGCGTCGGGTTTATAGAACCAGCAGGTGGTGTGGACGGCGACAATGCGCCCCAGCCTGCCGGATTCGATGACCTGCCGGGCCTGCTGAACGAGCGGATTGTGACGTCTGTGATGGCCGACCAGCAATGGCACGCTGGCCTGCTCGGCGGCGGATACGAGTTTCTCGGCGCCGGCGATGTCTTCCGCGATCGGCTTTTCGATCAGGGCGGGCAGGCCGGCTGCAATACAGGCGAGGCCGTTCTCGACATGCAGCCGGTTCGGCGTTGCGACCAGCACGCCGTCCGGCCGGTCGGCGGCCAGCATCGCGGCGAGATTGGAGTACCACGGCACACCGGCGGTTCCCGGCAGATCCGCGCGCGGTGCGAGGTCGACGATCGCCGCCAGCGAGGCCTGGGCGCAGGCCAGCACCTGGGCGATGTGGCGGCGCCCGATCATGCCGGCCCCCATGACCGCGAGGCGGATCGGGCGCGGCTGCGTCATGCAGCCTGCGCCGCGTCGTCGATCAGCCTCGCGAGCCGGCGCAGGCCGAGCAGGTAGCCCTGCGTGCCGAAACCGGCGATCACCCCATCGGCACGACCGGAGACGAAGGAATGGTGGCGGAATTCCTCGCGTTTGTGGACGTTGGAGATATGCACCTCGATGACCGGCGCATCGAAGGCGTTCAGCGCATCGAGGATCGCGACCGAGCTGTGGGTGAAGGCGGCCGGGTTGATCACAATGCCGCCGGCGATTTCGCGGGCCTCGTGGATCCAGTCGATGATCTCGTATTCCCGGTTGGACTGGTGAAACCGCAGTTCGAGGCCGAGCTCGGCCGCCAGCGCCAGGCACTCCCGTTCCACATCGACCAGCGTTTCATGCCCGTAGATATGCGGCTGGCGCTTGCCGAGCAGGTTCAGGTTTGGCCCGTTGAGGACGAAGACAAGGCGGCTCATGCGGTGTTTCTCCAGCACTGTTGGCGGCGGTGACGGGTGTTGCCGATGCCGCCACGCCAGCATGCAACACGGGATGAGCACAGGCCAGCCGGTCTGGGATCGACGTATCGCCGCGCTGGGGCGACAATGGAGCGTTCCGGAGCATCATCCCTGCCGCCGGCCAGTGATTGGGAAAGCCTGCATGACCTCTGCCCCTCGCCCCGCAAAACCGCCCCAGCCCGCCGACCTTCGTTCCGCCCGCTGGTTCGGCCCCGCCGATCTGCGCAGCTTCGGCCATCGATCGCGCGCCATGCAGATGGGCTATTCGCCGGAGGAATGGACCGGCCGCCCCATCATCGCGATCATCAACACATGGTCCGACCTGCAGCCCTGCCACAGCCACTTCAAAACGCGGGTGGAAGACGTCAAGCGCGGCGTTCTGATGGCGGGCGGGTTTCCGGTGGAGCTGCCGGCGTTGTCGGTGTCGGAGAGCTTCGTCAAGCCGACCACCATGATGTACCGCAACATGCTGGCCATGGAGACCGAGGAGCTGCTGCGCAGCCATCCGGTGGACGGCGCCGTGGTAATGGGCGGCTGCGACAAGACCACGCCGGGCTTGCTGCTCGGTGCCACCAGCATGGATATTCCGACCATCTTCCTGCCGGCCGGGCCCATGCTGCGCGGCAACTGGGGCGGCAAGACGCTGGGCAGCGGCAGCGACAGCTGGAAATACTGGGACGAGCTGCGCGCCGGCACGATCACCGAAAAGGACTGGCTCGGCGTTGAAGCGGGCATTGCCCGCAGCTACGGCACCTGCATGACCATGGGCACCGCCAGCACGATGACGGCGATCGCCGAGGCGGTGGGCATGGTGCTGCCGGGTGGATCCTCGATGCCGGCCGCCGACTCGGGCCATATCCGCCTGGCTTCCGAAAGCGGTCGCCGTATCGTCAGCATGGTGTGGGAAGATTTGCGGCCGAGCCTGATCCAAAGTCGCAAATCGTTCGAGAACGCGATCGCCGTGGCCATGGCGATGGGCTGTTCCACCAATGCCATCATCCACCTGATCGCCATGGCGCGCCGCGCCGGCCAGGACATCGGGCTCGACGATTTCGAGCGCTACAGCCGCAAGGTGCCGGTGATCGGCAATGTTCGCCCGTCCGGTTCCAAATACCTGATGGAGGATTTTTACTATGCCGGCGGTATCCTGGGGCTGATGAACAACATCCGCGAGCATCTGCACCTGGATTGCATCACCGTGTCCGGCCAGACGCTGGGCGAGGTGATCGAGGGCGCGCGCATTTACAACGACGACGTGATCCGCCCGCTGTCCAACCCGATCTATGGCGAAGGGTCGCTTGCGGTGCTGTACGGCAACCTGGCCCCCGATGGCTGCGTGATCAAACCGGCTGCCATGGACCAGAAGTTCCTCAAGCACTCCGGCCCGGCCATGGTGTTCGACGACTATCCGAGCCTGAAGAAGGCCGTCGACAACGAGAATTGGGACATCACCGTCGACCACGTGTTGGTGCTGCGCAACGCGGGGCCGCAGGGTGGGCCGGGCATGCCGGAATGGGGCATGTTGCCGATGCCCAAGAAGCTGCTGAAGGAAGGCCATCGCGACATGCTGCGCCTGTCGGATGCCCGCATGTCCGGCACCTCCTATGGCGCCTGCGTGCTGCATGTCAGCCCGGAAAGCTGGATCGGCGGGCCGCTCGCGCTGCTGCGGACCGGCGATATCATCACGCTCGACGTCGATGCCCGCAGCATCCGCATGGAGGTGAGCGATGCCGAACTCGCCGAGCGTCGCGCGGCCTGGGTGGCGCCTGCGAAGCGATATGAACGTGGGTATGGCCTGATGTTCAGCGAACACATCCAGCAGGCGAACGAAGGCTGCGACTTCGATTTCCTGCGCACCGACTATGGCGCACCCGTGGGCGAGCCGGCCATCTACTGACCGGCTTTGGCTTTCCCTATTCGGTCACTGGTGGCAGCGATATCATCTTCAGGAGATCCCCATTCCCCCTCAGGAAGCCCGTTTTCGGGCCGCGTTGCCCGGAATTTCCGGCATTTTGGTCACTCCGTTCGACACTGACGACACGCTCGCACCCACCCGGCTGCAGCCGATCATTGATCGGGCGATCGCGGCCGGGGTGCATATTCTCGTCGCCAACGGCAATACCGGCGAATTCTACGGCCTGACCACGGCCGAGGCGGAGACGATGGTGCACGAGGTCGCCCGCATGATCGACGGCCGCGCGCCGCTGCTCGCCGGCATCGGCCGCAGCCTCGGCGACGCGGTGGCGCTGACCAAGGCGTCGGTTGCCGCCGGCGCGTCGGCGCTGATGGTGCACCAGCCACCCGACCCGTTCGTGTCGCCGCGCGGGGTGGTGGCCTATGTGGAGCGCATCGCCGAGGCCGGACAGGGTCTGCCGATCATGCTGTATCTGCGCAACGACGGCATCGGCCTTGATGCGATCGAGGCGCTTTGTCGCATTCCCACCGTGGCCGGCGTGAAATGGGCGGCGCCGACGCCGCTGCGTCTGGCAGAAGCCATCCGCCGCGCCGACCCCGCGATTGTCTGGGTGGGTGGTCTTGCCGAAACCTGGGCGCCGCCGCTGTGCGCCGTGGGAGCCCGCGGTTTCACCTCGGGCCTGATCAATGTGTGGCCGGAGCACTCCATGGCGATCCACGCGGCACTCGACCGCGGCGACTACCCGGCTGCGATGACGCTGATCGGGCGCATGAACCTGTTCGAGGAATTGCGCGCCGAGGAGGGCAACGGCACCAATGTGTCGGTCGTCAAGGCCGCCCTGCAGATGCTCGGCCAGGACTGTGGCCATGTGCGGTCCCCCGGCGCCTGGCCGCTGACCGAGCGGCAGTCGAGCCGCCTGCGCGGGGCGCTGGGGTCATGGGGATTGCTGCCGGCCGCCGCTGCGCTCGGCTAGGATCCGGCGTGCGCCGGATGCGCGCCGCGCGGCCAGGGCTGCCGCCCTGGACCCGGTGGCGCACCCGCAAGCCTGGCGCGCTGCCGTAGCGGGTTTCGAGATCGAAGCGTGCCCGCCACATGCCCGACGCCAACGCGCCGGACAGGATGTCGCGCGCGATCAGTTCGCCGACATCGCTGACATCCTGGCTCGGGGCGCCGGCGGCCGGCCGAGGCCGAGGCCGCGTAGACCGAGGGCATTCGCAACATTGTCGCCACGGTGTTCCAGAGCTGCAACCTGTGGTCGCACAAGACGATGCTTGAGAATGTGATCGAGGCGCCAATCCATGTGCAGAAGCGGCCGCGCGCCGACGTGATCCTGGAGGCGGAGGCGCTGTTGGAGAAGGTGGGTGTCACCGAGAAGCGGCATCATTATCCAGCGCATCTGTCGGGCGGCCAGCTCCGCACTGTTGATCTGCATCAAGGCGGCCGCTGCCCACTTGCGCTATCATTGTTGCTGTCCTGGGTTGATGCCGAAGGAACGCAAGCCGATGGGTCGTGATATCGCCGCCTTGATCGCAGCCTTGATACTTGCCGCCGTCCCCGCAACGGGACATGCGCAGAGTGGCGTGGGCGATCCGATGGCCGGGCGCCAGGTGGCGCAAACCTGGTGCAGCAACTGCCATTCCGTCGAGGTGTCCGCCCAAACGCTTACGACGGACGTGGTTCCAAGCTTTGCCGCCATTGCGCGCAATCCCACGATGCCGCCTTCCGTTCTGCGCGCGTTTTTGCAGCATCCGCATGGCCAGATGCCGGATTTATACCTCAGCCGCCCTGAGATCGACGATCTGATCGCCTATATCCGCAGTCTGCCACGTTGAAGCGCACTGCGATTCTGGCGCTGGGCGCGGTTGTTCTCGGCGGCATCGCCTGGTTCGTCCATGCAAGGTTCAATACCGGGGACACCGAAGGCCTGCTGTTCGGCAACGTCGAGATCCGCCAGGTGGATCTCGCCTTCAACAGTGAGGGCACGGTCACCGAGATGCTCAAGCGCGAGGGCGACGGCGTGCATGCCGGCGAGGCCATCGCGAAGCTGGATGAGGCCACCTGGCAAAGTGCGACGCGTCTGGCCGAGGCACGACGCGATGCTGCACAGGCCGGCTTGACGCGCCTGCTCAACGGCAGCAGGCCTGAGGATATTCTGCAGGCGCGCGCCAATGTGGCAGCGGCCCGTGCCATGGTCGCCAATTCGGATGTGACCATGCGTCGCCAACAGGCGCTTGGCCTGACCCAGGCCACGCCTCAGCAGGCAGTGGACGACGCCCGCCGCGTGCTCGACACGGCGAACGCCCAACGCGCACTGAGCGAGGCGGCGCTGGCCGAGGCGGTGAACGGGCCGCGGGCGGAAGACATCGATATCGCCCGCGCACAACTGCGCGAGGCCGAGGCCACGCTTTCGCTCGCGCAGACCAATCTGGCGCACACCGTTCTGCATGCGCCCAGCGAAGGCGTGGTGATGACCCGGGTGATCGAGCCGGGCACCGTGGTGATGCCGACGTCGGTGGTGTATTCCGTGGCCATCACCGGCGAGGTCTGGGTGCGCGCGTTCGTTCCGGAAACCATGCTTGGCCGGGTCGCGCCCGACGCCCACGTGCGCCTCTTCACCGATGCGCGGCCGGATCGTGCCTATGATGGCCGGATCGGGTATGTTTCGCCGACCGCGGAATTCACGCCCAAGACGGTGGAGACGCCGGAACTGCGCACGCAGTTGGTGTATCGCGTGCGCATCCGCATCACCGATCCGGACAGCCTGATCCGTCAGGGCCAACCGGTGACTATCGCCCTCGCGCCGGTCGCAGCGGCGCCCCCGTGACCGCGCCGCTTGCTGTTGTCGAGGGACTGCGCCACGGGTTCGGCGACCAGCTGGTGCTGGACGGCATCACCACCGCAATCCAGCCTGGGCTGATCACCTGCCTGGTTGGGCCTGATGGTGCCGGCAAGACCACGCTGCTGCGCCTGATGGCGGGGTTGCTGCGGCCGCGGGCCGGGCGTGTGGTAGTGCTCGGCCACGACATGACCCGTGATGCCGCGGCGGCGCATCCCGCGATCGGTTACATGCCGCAGCGCTTTGGGCTGTACGAAGACCTCACCGTCGCCGAAAACCTCGACCTGTTCGCTGATCTGCACGGGCTTGACGCGGCCACCCGCCAGGAAAGGCTCGCCCGGCTGCTGCGCTTCACGGCCCTGGCGCCGTTTCGCGGCCGGCTGGCAGGCCAACTCTCCGGCGGCATGAAGCAGAAGCTTGGCCTGGCCTGCGCCCTGCTCGCCCGCCCCCGCCTGCTGCTGCTCGACGAACCTTCGGTCGGCGTCGACCCCGCCTCGCGCCGCGAACTCTGGGCGATCGTCGCCGCCATGCTGGATGAGGGCCGGGACGAGGGCATGGGCGTGGTGTGGGCGACCGCATACCAGGACGAGGCCGCACGCAGCGGGCGCGTTCTGCTGCTGCACCAGGGGCGCCTGCTTGCCGACGAGGCGCCTGCGATGTTCCTGGCACCGATGAACGGCCGGGTGTTTCGCCTGGAAGGCGCCAGGCTGGCCCGTAGGGCGGCCGCACGCCAGGCGGCGGGGCAGCCGCAGGTGCTCGACGCTACCGTGGAGGGGGCTGCGGTGCGCATCGTGCTGCGTCGCGGCGCATCCGTTCCGACCGCCGAGACGCTGGGAGGCACCGCGTTGGCGCCGGTTGTGCCGCGGTTCGAGGATGGGTTTCTTGACGCGATCGCAGGCGACGCACCGCCGGGTGCCGCGCTGCCGAGCGAGCCCCTCGCCCGGCGCCCCCACGCGGCCGGCCCTGCGATCGAGGTGCATGATCTGAGCCGCCGCTACGGCGATTTCGTCGCAGTGGACCATGTCAGCTTCACCGTGGGCGCCGGCGAGATCTTTGGATTGCTTGGTCCCAACGGCGCGGGCAAATCGACGATATTCCGCATGCTCTGCGGCCTGCTGCGACCAACCGGGGGCCAGGCGCGGGTGGCCGGGCAGGACATGCTGCACGCCCCGGCCGCGGCCCGCGCGCGGCTGGGCTACATGGCCCAGCGGTTCTCGCTGTATGGGGAGTTGTCGGTCGTGGCCAATCTGCGCTTCTTCGCGAGGGCCTATGGGCTCAGTGGGGCCGCGCGCACCGCAGCCATCGCCGACAGCCTCACCCGGTTCGACCTGTCGGCCGCCGCCGAGAGCACCGCGCGGGACCTGCCGCTTGGGGTGAAGCAGCGCCTGGCGCTGGCGGCGGCGCTGATCCACCGGCCCGACATCCTGTTCCTGGACGAGCCGACGTCGGGCGTCGATCCCTTGGCGCGTCGCGCGTTCTGGGCACGCATGGGCCTGCTGGCCGATGCCGGTGTCGCCATACTGGTGACCAGCCATTTCATGGACGAGGCGGAGTATTGCGATCGCCTCGCCATCGTCGATGCCGGGCGGGTGATCGCCACCGGCAGCCCCGGTGAACTGCGGGAGCGGGTGCGCAGCACCGCGCTGCCCGACCCCACGTTGGAAGACGCGTTCATCGGCCTCGTGACCGCGGCCGCAACCGCACGGGCTGCGGCGTGAACCGGCTGCATATGCACGGGCTGGTGCGCAAGGAGATCTTGCAGATCATCCGCGACCCCTCCGCCGTGCTGATCGCCTTCCTGCTTCCGGTGGTGCTGCTGCTGGTTAATGGCTTCGGGATCTCATTCGACGCCCGCCATGTGAAGCTTGCCGTTGTGGTCGAGATCTCCGACGAGGCCACGCGCGGGATGATGCAGGCTCTGGCGGCCTCTCCGTATCTCGACCCGCAGCCGTTGCGTGACACGCCGGCCGCGATCGAGGCCCTGACGCGTGGCGAGGTGCGTGGCATTCTTGTCGTGCGGGAGGATTTCGCCCGCCTGCTGCATCTGCCCGGCAGAACGACCGCACCGCTGGCGCTGTCGATCAATGCGACCGATCCAAACTCGGCGCGGCTTCTGGAGGGATACGTGACCGGCGCGCTGGAGACGTGGCTCGCCGGAGAAGCGGGCGAGCGGCGGCTGATCCCTGCCGGCGGCGTGGTGCTGGAGCCGCGTTATTGGTTCAATCCGGAGCTGCGTTCGGCCGATGCGATCGTGCCGGGCGTGATCGCGCTGGTGATGACCATGAGCGGCACGCTGCTGACGGCGCTGATCGTGGCACGGGAATGGGAGCGCGGCACGATGGAGAGCATGCTGGCTTCACCCGCGCGCATGGTGGAGCTCATCCTTGCCAAGCTCGGCTGCTACTTCGTGCTGGGCCTGGCGAGCTTGGCGCTGGCCGTGGTGCTGGCGGTGACGTTGTTCGGGCTGCCGTTTCGCGGCGGCCTGCTGCCGCTGGCGGCGGCGGGGGCTCTGTTCATGATCTTTGCCCTCGGCCTGGGGTTGTTCATCTCCACCCTGGCGCGCAACCAGTTCGTGGCGGCCCAGGTGGCCTTTCTCACCACCCTGCTGCCGGCCATGATGCTGTCCGGCATGATCTTCGATATCGCCTCGATGCCGCGCTGGCTGCAGATCGTGACCTACGCCGTGCCCGCGCGCTACCTGGTGTCGATCCTGCAAACGCTCTTTCTGGCAGGCGATGTTTGGCCGGTCATTTTGCCCAATCTCGCGTGCCTGGCGGTCGCGGCGACGATTTCGGTGGTGGCCACTCTGTTTGTTACCCGTCGCAGGCTCGACTGACATGCCCGGCCGCATTCTGGCGTTGCTGCTCAAGGAACTCGCCGGCCTGTGGCGTGATCGGAAGACCCGTTTCGTCATCCTGGTGCCGCCCTTGCTGCAGGTGCTCGTGTTCGCCCATGCCGCGACCTATGACGTGACAGGCGTTCCGCTCGGCGTGTGGAACGAGGATGCCGGCATCGAGGCGAGCGAACTGGTGCGACGCTTTGCCGGATCGCCCGCCTTCCGGATCGTCGCCGACATCAGCGGCACCGCGGCGGCGGCGGCGGCGATCGACGCGACGAAGGTTGCAGCCGTTCTGCATGTGCCTCAGCGGTTTTCCGCCGATCGGCTGGCAGGGCGGACGGCTGCGGTGCAGCTGCTGTTGGACGCGCGGCGCTCCAACACGGCGCTGCTCGTGCAAGGCTACGCGGCCACCATCGTTGCCGGCTTCGCAAGCCCTGCCGCCGCCGCGCCGTTGCTGACACGCCAATGGTTCAACCCCAACTTGTCGAGCCAGTGGTTTATCCTGCCTGGGCTCATGGTCATCATTTCGGTGCTGATGGCCATGCTGGTCAGCGCGCTGTCGCTGGCGCGCGAACGCGAACTCGGCACGTTCGAGCAGCTGCTGGTGACGCCCTTGCGCCCCGAGGAAATTCTGGTGGGCAAGGCGCTGCCCGGCCTGATCGTGGGGATGATCGATGCGAACGTCGTGCTGTTGGTGTCGGTGCTGTGGTTTGGGGTTCCCATGCTGGGCGATCCGCTGATGCTCGAAGCGTTGCTGGCGCTCACGTTGCTGGCGGGCGTGGGGCTGGGCCTGGTCATCTCGACCATCGCCCGCACGCAGCAGCAGTCGATGCTGGGGGTGTTCGCGCTGGCGTCGCCGCTTGTCGTGCTGTCCGGTTACGCGGCCCCGGTGGAGAACATGCCGCAGGTGGTCGAGTGGCTGAGCCGGGCGGACCCGGTCCGCTGGATGCTGGTCATTGCACGTGGATTGTTCCTGCAAGGCATGCCGGCCGGCGTGGCGTTTGTGCAGGCATGGCCGCTGGCGATCGTAACGGTGCTCGCCTTTGCCGCCGCCGCGATTGCGGTGCGTCGCGCGGTCGCCTAGAGCAATATCGCCTGAGGTTGAACCAACCGTGCGATAAAGTTATTCGTTAAAACAAAGAGTTGGGCGGCCTCCTCAGATGACGCAAGCTGTGCGCAGCGCCTCAATCTCGTGCGGGGGCAGGCCGAGCAGCTCGGTGAGAATTTCGATCGTCGAACTGCCGAGCATCGGGGGCGCCAGGCGGTATTCCGGGGGCGTTTCGGACATGCGGATCGGGTTGGCGACCAGACGCGTCTCGACGCCCGACTCGTGGCGCATCGGCAGGGCCAGGCCGCGCGACTGCACCTGGGGGTCGGCGAAAACCTGGGCGATGTCGTTGATGGGACCGCAGGGGACGCCGACGGCTTCGAGCTGGGCGATCCATTCGGCGGTGGTGCGGGTGACCGTGACGGCCGAAAATGTGGCCACGAAGGCATCGCGGTTGCGCACGCGCAGGCTGTTGGTAGCGAATTCCGGGGTGGTCGGCCATTCCGGGTGGCCGGCGACCAGGGCGAGTCTGGCGAACTGTGCCTCGTTGCCGATTGTGACGATCATGTCGCCATCCGCCGTTGGGAAGTCCTGATAGGGCACGATGTTGGGGTGCGCATTGCCCAGCCGCACCGGGGCCATGCCGCCGGTGAGGTAGTTCATCGCCTGGTTGGCGAGGCTGGCGACCTGGACGTCCAGCAGGGCCATGTCGATATGCTGGCCGCGGCCGGTTTCGGTGCGGTGTGCCAAGGCGGCGAGGATGGCGTTGGAGGCGTAGAGGCCGGTCAGGATGTCCACCAATGCCACGCCCGCCTTCTGCGGACCGGCGCCGGGTTCGCCGTCCTTGCGGCCGGTGACGCTCATCAGCCCGCCCATGCCCTGGATCAGGAAGTCGTAGCCGGCGCGGGATGCGTAGGGGCCGGTCTGGCCGAAGCCGGTGATGGAGCAATAGATCAGCCGCGGGTTTTCGGCGGAGAGCGAGGCATAGTCGAGGCCGTAGGCGGCAAGACCGCCGAGCTTGAAGTTCTCGATCAGCACGTCGCTTTTGGCGGCGAGGGCGCGGACCAGGCGTTGGCCTTCGCTTTGGGTGAAATCGATGGTGACGGATTTCTTGTTACGGTTGGCGCAGAGGAAATAGGCGGCGTCCGGACCGTCCACCCCTTCGGCATCCTTGAGGAAGGGCGGGCCCCAGCGCCTGGTGTCGTCGCCCACGCCAGGGCGTTCCACCTTGATGACCTCGGCGCCGAGGTCGCCCAGCAGTTGCCCGGTCCAGGGGCCGGCGAGGATGCGCGAGAGATCCAGCACGCGCAGGTGGGAGAGGGCGCCGGCCATTTGGGGCTACTCGCGCACCAGAATGCGGTCGTTGATGAAGCTCGACAGGCCATGCGCGCGAAACCCCTCGCGCAGGGCGGTTTCGTCGTATTCGTCGCGCACCCAGTCGAGGAAGGGCAGCCGGCCTTCGGCAACGCGTTCGTAGTGGACGAAGAAGGCGTCGAGAATGCCGGTCTTGGAGCGGCTGAAATGGCCGTAGCGCCAGTGCAGCTGCTTGCGGGCGTCAGCCGCGGTGCCACCTTCGAAGATGATGGCGAGCGCCGAGGCGAGGCCGGCACGGTCGGCGCCTGATTTGCAGTGCATCAGGGCAGGTGTCTGCAGAGTGCGGTAGATTTCGGCGAAGCGGAGGATGCGGTCGCGGTGCGGGGCCCCGCGGCTTTCGAAGGCCATGTCGATATGGATGAGGCCGAGCTTTCCGGCGGCCTCGCGCGACAGGGCGTCGGAGCCGCATTGGCGGTGGCCGCGCAGGTTGATCAGCGTTTTGAGCTGCAGCCGTTGCCTGAGTCGCGCCAGCCGGCCGGGGGTTGGGTGGTTGGTGCGCCAGAGCCTGCCGGGAATGACCTCGTCCAGATTGTCCCACAGGGTTCGGAACACCGCGTGATCGACAAAAATCGAGTCGATCCAGGCAGCGGCCCGGCCTTTGGGCGAGGCCAGGTCGCCTTTGAACATCAGCTCTGGCGTTCGAGGATCATGGTCTTGATCTCGCCGATCGCCTTCGCGGGGTTGAGACCCTTGGGGCAGGTCTGCGTGCAGTTCATGATCGTGTGGCAGCGGTACAGCTTGAACGGATCCTGCAGGGCGTCGAGCCGTTCGCCGGTCCGCTCGTCACGGCTGTCAGCAATCCAGCGGTAGGCGGCGAGCAGGGTGGCCGGGCCCAGATAGCGGTCGCCGTTCCACCAGTAGCTGGGACACGAGGTGGTGCAGCAGAAGCACAGGATGCACTCCCACATGCCGTCCATTTTGGCGCGCTCTTCCTTGGACTGGCGGCGCTCGCCGTCCGGCGGGGGGGGCGTGTCGGATTGCAGCCAGGGTTCGACGCTGCGGTACTGCGCGTAGGCCTGCGACAGGTCGGGCACCAGGTCCTTGATGACGGGCATGTGCGGCAGCGGGTTGATGCGGATGTCGCCCTTCACGTCCTCGATCGGCTTGAGGCAGGCGAGTGTGTTGGTGCCGTCGATGTTCATGGCGCAGGAGCCGCAGATGCCTTCGCGGCAGGACCTGCGGAAGGTCAGCGAGGGGTCGATCTCGTTCTTGATCTTGACCAGAGCGTCGAGGACCATCGGACCGCAGGCTTCGAGATCGATCTCGAAATTGTCCATCTGCGGGTTTTTGCCGTCGTCCGAATTCCAACGGTAGATGCTGAAGGTCCTGGCCCTTTTCGCATTGGTGGCGCGATGGATGGCGCCCTTCTGGATCTTGGAATTCTTGGGGAGGGAAAACTCGGCCATGTCTCGGTGCCCCTTTCAGTAAACGCGCTTTTTTGGCGGAAACACGGAGACCTCGTTGGTGAGAGTCTGCATCTTCACCGGGCGGTAGTCGAGACGAACGTTGCCGTTGTCATCGCAGTACGACAGCGTGTGCTTCATCCATTCGTGGTCGTCGCGGTCCGGGAAATCGTCGTGCGCCTGGGCGCCGCGGCTTTCGTGGCGTGCCTCGGCGGACACCATCGTGGTGATGGCGTTGCCCATGAGGTTGTCGAGCTCCAGCGCCTCGACCAGATCGGAATTCCAGATCAGGCTGCGATCGGTGACCTGCATGTCCGCAAGCCCGTCCCACAGCTTGTGCATCTTGGCGACGCCTTCGGTGAGGCTTTCCGAATTGCGGAACACCGCGGCGTGCGCCTGCATGGTGCGCTGCAGGCTGTCGCGCATTTCGGAGACCTTGGTGCCCCCGTTGGCGTGGCGGGTGCGGTCGAGACGGCCGAGCGACTTTTCACCGGCACCCGAGGGCAGGTTGGGCTGGCTGGCGCCGGGCTTGAGGATCTCGGCTGCACGATGGGCGGCAGCACGGCCGAACACCACGAGGTCGAGCAGTGAATTGGTGCCGAGGCGGTTGGCACCGTGCACGGACACACAGGCAGCCTCGCCCACCGCCATCAGGCCGGGCACGATGGCGTCCGGGTTCGAGGCGGTCGGGCGCAGCACCTCGGTGCGGTAGTTGGTGGGAATGCCGCCCATGTTGTAGTGCACGGTGGGCAGGACGGGGATGGCTTCCTTGGTCACGTCGATGCCTGCGAACACCTTCGCCGTCTCGGAAATGCCCGGCAGACGCTCGTGCAGCAGGTCGGCGCCGAGGTGTTCGAGATGCAGCAGGATGTGGTCCTTGTTGGGGCCCACACCGCGACCGGCGTTGATCTCCAGCGTCATCGAACGGCTGACCACGTCGCGCGAGGCCAGGTCCTTCGCGGTCGGGGCGTAGCGCTCCATGAAGCGCTCACCTTCGGAATTGGTGAGGTAGCCGCCTTCGCCGCGCGCCCCTTCGGTGATCAGGCAGCCGGCCGGGAAGATGCCGGTGGGATGGAACTGCACGAACTCCATGTCCTGCGTCGGCAGGCCGGCGCGCAGCGCCACGCCGCCGCCGTCACCGGTGCAGGTGTGCGCCGAGGTGCAGGACAGATAGGCGCGTCCGTAGCCGCCGGTGGCGAGCACCACGGACTGGGCGCGGAAGCGGTGCATCGAGCCGTCTTCCAGGCACCAGGCCATCACGCCGACGCAGGCGCCTTCGTCGTTCATGATGAGGTCGAGCGCGAAATACTCGACGAAGAATTCCACCTCGTGCTTGAGGCTCTGCTGATACAGCGTGTGCAGGATGGCGTGGCCGGTGCGGTCGGCGGCGGCACAGGCGCGCATCGCCGGGGTTTTGCCGTAGTCCTGCATGTGGCCGCCAAACGGGCGCTGGTAGATGCGGCCGTCCTCGGTACGGCTGAACGGCACGCCGAAATGCTCGAGCTCGTAGATCGCGGGCACCGCCTCGCGGCACATGTATTCGATGGCGTCCTGGTCGCCGAGCCAGTCCGACCCTTTCACGGTGTCGTACATGTGCCAGCGCCAGTCGTCCTCACCCATGTTGCCGAGGGCGGCACCGATGCCGCCCTGGGCCGCGACGGTGTGGCTGCGCGTGGGGAACACCTTGGTGATGCAGGCGGTTTTCAGCCCCGCCGCGCCCATGCCCAGCGTGGCACGCAGGCCGGCACCGCCGGCGCCCACCACCACCACGTCATAGGTGTGGTCGATGATGTTGTAGGCGCCGGTCGAGGGCTTCGAAAATGCGTTCATGGAGTGATGTCCGCCAGAAAATGTTTCAGCCGATCACGGCCAGCTTCAGCACGGCGATGATTGCGGCGATCGCGAGCAACGCGGTCACCCCCTTCATCAGCAGCACAACGCCGAGGCGCGTACGGTCGTTGTGAATGTAGTCCTCAATCACGACCTGCAAGCCCAGAGCCATGTGATGGAAGGTCACCAGGATCAACGCCAGCAGCAAGGTGGCGTTGACGGGGTGGGAGACCCAGTGCGCGATATCGGCGGCACCAAGGCCGGCCATCCGATAGATCGCCAGAATGAACCACAGGGTCAGCGGCACCAGGGCGACGGAGGTGGCCCGCTCCGCCCACCAATGGGCGGTGCCGGATTTCGCCGAGCCCGAGCCGCGCACCTGGCTCAGGGTGGAGCGCATGATCGTCTGCTTGGGGGATTTCGACATGATGTGCGTCCTCAAACGACGATGATGCCGATGAACCAGGTCAGCACGGTAAGTACGACCGTGGCAGCCAATACGGCAGCGCCGCTGGTATGCACCGAGGACAGCTCATAGCCGTAGCCCGCATCCCAAACCAGGTGGCGGATACCGGCACAGAAGTGATACCACAGCGCCACGGTCCAGCCGAACAGCGCCAGATGGCCGACCCAGGTGTGCAGGACCATCGAAACGGTGGCGAATGCCACGTCGGACGTGGCCGCCGCCACGAGCCACCACACCAGCACCAAAGTGCCGACCGCAAGGGCACACCCGGTGATCCGATGGAAGATCGACAGAACGGAGGTGATCTGCGGCTTGTAGATCTGCAGATGTGGCGAAATCGGCCGGCGCACCGGTTTGCCGCTGGTGGTGGTCCCCACGAACAGCGCCTCGCGTACGTCCTTCATCCCAATCCCCTCATGCGGCGAAACGGCGTTCGGCATAGACCCGCCACCACACCCGGTCAACGCATGCGCAGCATTGCGGGAGCGCAGTGCGACGCACTCTGTGTGCCTGGGCCGAGCCGCTGGGGCGTGGACAAGCGACAGGGGCATTCCCGCGGGCCCGGTGGACCCGTGGGAATGCCCCCGCTGAGCATTTCAGAAATTCGTTAGCGGTATTCTAAAGCCTGATCGCTTCTGGTAGGCGAAGTGCTCAGGCTCTAGTCTTTTGTTTCAACGAGCAATTTTATCGCACGGTTGATCCAACCTCAGGCGCTATTGCTCTAGCAGGCGAGGACAGCACGCTTGGTCATCACGCCGATCAGGTGGGCGCGGTATTCGGCGCTGGCGTGGATGTCGCTGTTCAGGCCGTCGCTGGGGGTGGTGATGTCCTTGATGGCGTCGGGTGCGAAGTTTTTGCTGAGCGCCTGTTCGAACTGGGTGTGGCGGTACACGCCGCCCTGGCTGGCGCCGGTGATGGCGACGCGGACGCCGCCGGCCAACTTGGCGACGAACACGCCGACCATGGCGTAGCGCGAGGCTGGGTTGCGGAACTTGGCGTAGGCGGCCTTTTCCGGGACCGGGAAGCTGACCGAGGTGATCAGTTCGCCCTGTTCGAGGGCGGTGGTGAACATACCCTGAAAGAAATCGCCGGCGGTGATGGTGCGGCGGTCGGTGGTGACGGTGCCGCCGAGGGCGAGCAGGGCTGCGGGGTAGCAGGCGGAGGGGTCGTTGTTGGCGAGCGAGCCGCCGATGGTGCCGCGGTGGCGTACGGCGTTGTCGCCGATCAGCCCTGCGAGGTGGGCGAGGGCCGGAATGGCCTTCTTGACCTCCTCCGATTCCGCGACGGTGCCGTGGGTGGTCATGGCGCCGATGGTGACGCTGGTGGGCGTGACCGTGATGCCGGTGAGGCCGAGCTTGGACAGGTCGACGACGACGGTGGGCTTGTTCAAACGCTGCTTCAGCACGGGAATGAAGGTCTGTCCGCCGGCGAGGGCCTTGGCTTCCATGTCGGCGCCGAGGCTTGCGACAGCGGCTGCAACGTCGGTTGGCTTTTCGTATTTGAAATCATACATCGTTGCAGTCTCCGTTATTCGGCCGCCATTTGTGGGCGGCCGGCCTGAATTATCGACCAAATCTTCTGCGGGCTGGCTGGCATATCGATATGGCGTACTCCGAAGTCGCGCAGCGCGTCTACCACCGCGTTGATCACGGCTGGCGGAGAGCCGATGGCGCCGACCTCGCCGCAGCCCTTCACGCCGAGCGGATTATGGGTGCACAGCGTGGTTTCGGTCCCCACGAGGATGTTGGGAATGCTGTCGGCACGCGGCATGGTGTAGTCCATGAACGAGGCCGAGACCAGCTGCGCCTGGTCGTCGTAGACGGCGTTTTCGAACAGGGCCTGGCCGATGCCCTGGGCGACGCCGCCCTGCACCTGGCCTTCGACGATCATCGGGTTGATGACGCGGCCGACGTCGTCGACCGCGGTGAAGCCAACCACGGTGGTGACCCCTGTGTCAGCGTCGATCTCGACCTCGCAGACGTGGCAGCCGCCGGGATAGGTGAAGTTCTTGGGATCGTAGAAGGCGGTTTCGTCGAGGCCGGGTTCCAGCTCCTCGATCGGGTAGTTGTGGGGTACGTAGGCGGTGAGCGCGATCTCGGCGAGCGTCTTGGCCTTGTCGGTGCCGGCGACGGAGAATTTACCGTCCTTGAACTCGATGTCTTCCACCGAGGCTTCCATCAAATGGGCTGCGATTTTCTTGCCCTTGGTGATGATCTTGTCCATCGCCTTGACCATGGCCGAGCCGCCGACGGCAAGCGAGCGGCTGCCGTAGGTGCCCATGCCGAACGGGATTTTGTTGGTGTCGCCGTGGACGATGTCGATCTGGCTGATCGGGATGCCGAGCTGGTCGGAGACGAGCTGGGCGAAGGTGGTCTCGTGGCCCTGGCCGTGGCTGTGCGTGCCGGTGAACACCGTGACCGAGCCGGTCGGGTGGACGCGGACGTTGGCGACCTCATAAAGCCCTGCGCGGGCGCCGAGCTGGCCGACGAGCTTGGAGGGGGCGATGCCGCAGGCTTCCACATAGGTGGAGATGCCGATGCCGCGCAGTTTGCCCTTTGCGGCGGCGGCGGCGCGGCGGGCCGGGAATTCATCCCATTTCGCGTATTCGAGCGCCTTGGTGAGCGTGGTCTGGTAGTCGCCACTGTCGTAGTTGAGCGCCACCGGCGTTTGGTAGGGAAAGGCGTCGGCGGGGATGAAGTTCTGCCTGCGCAGCGCCACGCGGTCGTGGCCGGTGTCGTGGGCGATGACGTCCATCAGCCGTTCCAACAGGAAGGTGGCTTCCGGGCGGCCGGCGCCGCGGTACGCATCGACCGGCACGGTGTTGGTGAAGACGGCGTGGACCTCGGCGTAGACCGCGGGGGTTTTGTACACGCCGGCGAGCAGCGTGGCGTAGAGATAGGTGGGCACCGCGGGGGCGAAGGTGGAGAGATAGGCGCCCATGTTGCACAGGGTGCGAACCCGCAGGGCGAGGAAGTTGCCGGCGGCGTCGAGCGCCATTTCGGCGGTGCTGTCGTGGTCGCGGCCGTGGGCGTCGCTCATGAACGCCTCGGTGCGGTCGCAGGTCCATTTCACCGGCCGCTTCAGCTTGCCGGCGGACCAGGTGACGATGGCCTCCTCGGCGTAGTGGTAGATTTTGCTGCCGAAGCCGCCGCCGACGTCGGGTGCTACCACGCGCAGCTTGTGCTCGGGCAAATGCAGGACGAAGGCGCCCATCAGCAGGCGGATGACGTGGGGGTTCTGGCTGGTGGTGTAGAGGGTGTAGTCGTCCGACATCGGGTCGAACTCGCCGATGGCGGCGCGGGGTTCCATGGCGTTGGGAACCAGGCGGTTGTTGGTGAGGTCGAGTTTCACCACCTTGGTTGCGCGGGCGAAGGCTGCGTCGACCAGGTCCTTGTCGCCGATGTGCCAGTCGAAGCAGGTGTTGCCGGTGACACCGTCATGCACCAGGGCGGCGCCGGGCCTGACGGCATCGCGCACGGTTGCAACCGGGGGCAGGTCTTCGAACACGATGTCGAGCAGCTCGGCGGCGTCCTTCGCCTGCTGGCGGGTTTCGGCGATCACGACGGCAATGGGGTCGCCGACATGGCGGACCTTGCCGGACGCGAGGATGGGATGCGGGGGCTCTGCCATCGGCGAGCCGTCCTTGTTGTGGATCTGCCAGCCGCAGGGAATGCCGCCGAGGGCATCCTTTTCCATGTCGGCGGCGATGAAGACCGCGATGACACCGGGGGCGGCCTTGGCGACGGCGGTGTCGATCGAGATCAGTTTCGCGTGCGGGCGGTCGCTGCGCTTGATGATGGCGTGAGTCTGGCCGGGGCGGTTGATGTCGTCGACAAAATTGCCGCGGCCGCTGATGAAGCGGAGGTCTTCCTTGCGGCGTACGGAGGCACCGATGCCTTCGAAGATGGCATTCATGGAATTGTCTCCAGGGTGCGCCGCGGCATGATAGCCGCGGCGTCATTCATTGGTTCAGCCAGCGTTATTCGGCAGCCACCAGCTCCTTGCCATGCATGACCGGCCATGCGGCGGCGATTGCTTTCACGATGTTGTGGTAGCCGGTGCAGCGGCAAAGATTGCCTTCGAGGTTGTGGCGGATGTCTTCCTCGGTCATGCCCTCGGGATGCGCCATCACCATGTCGATGGCGGACATCACCATGCCAGGGGTGCAGAAGCCGCATTGCAGGGCGTGGTGTTCGCGGAAGGCTTCCTGCATCGGGTGCAGCGTGCCGTCGGCCGCGGCCAGGCCTTCGATGGTGAGCACGTCGGTGCCTTCGGCTTGCAAGGCGAGCATGGCGCAAGACTTGACCGATACGCCGTCCACATGGACGACGCAGGCGCCGCACTGGCTGGTGTCGCAGCCGACGTGGGTTCCGGTCAGGCTGAGCTTCTCGCGCAGCAGCTCGACGAGGAGGGTGCGGGCTTCGATGTCGACCGTGTGGCTTTTGCCGTTCACCGTCAGGGTCACGCTGGGCATGGGTGTCTCCTCAATCCGCAATTGTGGATAGTGTTGGTCAGCCTGCCGAAAAAGGCAAGGCGAGCCGGGTTCAGCCGGCGTATTTATCGCCCATGACGCTGGGCAGTTTGACGACGACATTGACCGCGTCGGTGATCGCCGTGAAGTCGGTGGCTTCGCCGGGTTCGACGGTGATGATGTCGCCGGCGGTCCACCGGCGACCCATCATTTCGACTTCGCCGCTGATGATGAGGGTGATTTCGGTGGCGATCTTGTGGTGGTGGACAGCTTCGTGATCGCCGGCGGCGTAGTGTTTGACGGCGACCTCGCAGTCCTTGCTGTGCAGGGCGGCGGGTGAGAAGTCGCCGACGAACCAGCCTTTGGTCATGTCGTCGAGGCGGGCATGCTTCACCGGTGCGATCTCCCCCACGCGCTCACGCGCGATGATCCATCAGTTCGTCGACCTCGAAGGCGCTGAGCTGGCGCGGCGATTTCAGCGGGTGGTAGCGACGGACCTCGATCTCGAACACGCCCATGCGCTTCTGCTGCAGCACCATTTCGTTGAGCGTGAGACTGATGAAATAGCGGCCGTCGACGTTGGCATCCTTGCGGATCATATCCTGGGCGGCGCGGATGAAGTCGGCGCCGCGGCGGAACCAGGTGAACCCGGGCGTTGCGTTGCGGGAGATCGGGTTCTTTTCGGAGGCCTGGACGATCTGGCCCTCGTCGTCGAGCAGCACGTAGGAATAGCGCGGGTGGATCGAGGGGAAGCTAACCACGCCGGCGTCGAGCCCGCGGCTGCGGAAGTTGGCAATTGGGGCGAGGTAGTCGATGTCCAGATATTCGTTGTTGTTGAGGATCAACAGCTCGTCCTCAGGGTCGATCTCCTGCAGGCACAGCAGCGCGGTGCAGGCAGCACCCGCTGTTTCGCCGGTGATCGCCACCACGGCCGCACCTGGGGCTGCGAGGGCTATGACGTTGTCGATCCGCCAGCGCTTCACCTCCTGGGCGCGCACGGCGAACACCATTTTGGCGGCAAGCGGCGCGCAGGCGGCGACGTAGCGTTCGAGCAGCAGTTGGCCGTCGTTTTCGAGCAGCCAGAGTGGTGTGGCGTCGGGGTCCTGTTGGGCAGGACCGCCGCCGAGGATCAGGGCTCTCATGCCGCGATAGCCTGGTCGATCTCGGCGATGCGCGTGGCGATGGCGGCGTAGGTGACGTCGTCGACGTCGTCGACCGCCAGCACATGGGCGCCGGAGGCGCGGGCGGCGCGCAGG
This sequence comes from Rhodospirillales bacterium, assembly GCA_025352665.1. Taxonomy (GTDB): domain Bacteria; phylum Pseudomonadota; class Alphaproteobacteria; order Acetobacterales; family Acetobacteraceae; genus CAIQQQ01. The sequence goes on from JANXSM010000096.1 coordinate 24,422, forward strand.
CCGTTTTCATTGTCTTCCACGATCAGCACCTCCGACGGGGCGAGACCGAAGCGGCTGATGGCGAGGGTGTACATCTCGGGGTCGGGCTTGGATTTGCTGACGTCCTGGTTCGAGATGATGAACGACAAATAGGAGTCGAGTGCTGCGCGGTCCATCATCACCTCGATGGTGGAGCGGATGGAGTTGGAGCAGACTGCGAGCTTGTAGCCCTTCGCGTGCAGGCGACTCAGCGCGTATTCATGGTTGAAGCGCGGCTTGCACTGGGCGTTGACGATTTCCATGGTGTAGCGTTGCTTCATGTCGTTGATGAAACCGTGCAGTTGCTTGGGCAGGTTGTGCTCGATGGACAGCATTTCGAGCTTTTTCTTGGTCGGCAGGCCGTCGAAGGTGGTGAGATGCTCGTAGCGGCTGATTTCGAAGCCGAACAGGCGCAGCGCCTTGTTGAGTGCCTCGTAATGCCAGTCCTTGGCCTCGATCAGCACGCCGTCCATGTCGAAGGCGATGGCCTTGATCATTGGTCTGCTCCGAAGAATGCCACCGCCTCCTCCGGCACATCGGTGCACAAAGTGAGGTTGGGGTGATGGCGGACGCTTGAACCGTGCAGCATCGTCCACAGCGGCAGATGCGGGCGGCGGTGCAGGTCGGACGATACGATCACGACGTGTTTGCCGTCTTGTAGAAACGCGTTGATGTCTGATTCTGTGAACCACTCCGAAACGAACGCATCGAGCCAGACGCCGATCGACTGTTCGTACAACGGCGGCTTGGGTTCGTATTCGCTGCAGCGCGTGTAGACCGGCAGGCCGAGGCGGATTTGTACCACGGTCTCGGGCACCGACATGTCGAAGGTGAACCAGCGGGTGAGGCCGCGAGCGTTCATCTGCTGTTGCAGCGCGGTGGCGAGGCCGTCGGCCTTCACGTTCATCGCCATCGGCAGGTTGCGGCCGCCGAGGATGTCGAGCATGCCGTCGAGGGTGAGTTCGCAGCCCTTGGGCATGTCGTGGGAGATCACCAGGGTGCCGGCGCAGTCGCGCACGTCGGTTTCGGTGCCGAAGCCGGAATCGAAGGAGCGGTGGAAGGCGACCGGCTGGTTCTTTTCAGCAGGGTCCTTCCAGTAGCCGCGATGGCTGATGACGATCATGCCAGCACCGTGGCGGCGCGGGTGGAAAGTGGCAGGGCCAGGAACAGGTCGAGGTCGGCGGGGATGCCGAGCCCGTACATGCCGCTGCCTTCGGCGCCGATGTCGTGCACGCCGATGCGGGCCCCGTTGGCGATCATTTCGTTGTAAACGGGGGCCACGTAGAACTCGCCGTTCACGCGCTCGTCGCGGGCGATCATGCGGTCAGCACCACCGACGAAATCCTGGCCGCGGGCGAAGTTGTAGATGCCCACGGTGGCGTGGGGGGAGATCACCTGCTTTTCGACGACACGGGTGACCATGCCTTGGTCGTCGAGCCCGGCGAAGGACCATTTCGGATCGTCTGCCTGCATGGTCATGATGAGGCCGTCGAGATTGCGGGCGGCCATCGCCTCGACGTAGGGGTCGATGGCGATATCCACGTATTGATCGGAATTGGCGATCATCAGCGGGGCGGCGCCGTCGATGGCGTCGCGCGCCGTGAGGACGGTGCAGGCGGCACCCTCGGTCAGGCCGTCGAGCAGCACGATTTCGCAACCGGGGGCCCAGGCATTGAGCTTCTCGCGCAGGCCATAGGCGTCGTCATGTGCGCGTTGGGCGATGAAGACGAAGCGATGGGGGGTGCTGGGGCGGATGTTCTCGATGACCAGGCGGATCATCGGAACGCCGTGCACGGGGATCAGCGGTTTCGGCAGGGCGTATCCGGCGCGGGCGAACCGGCTGCCGAGACCCGCCATGGGGATGACGATATTCAGCAAACCGGATCTCCTGATTTAACGGATTTAGGCGGCAGCGGCCTCGATCATGGCGCGGGCGGATTGCTGACGGTCCATCAGCAGGTCCAGGACGACGATGTCGTTCTTGTCGGCGGCGGCATAGGCGGCATCGGCTGCGGCGAGGCGGGACTGGCCTTCCGCCTTGGTGAGCTCACGGACAGGGGTCGCCTCGTTGGCGAGCACAGTGACGCGGGCTTGGGTGACTTCGGCAAAACCGCCGGTGACGAACAGCTGGTCGACGATCGTGTTGCCTTCGTAGAGGCGGATCGTGCCGCCGCGCAGCAGCACGATCATGGGCGAGTGGTTGACCAGCACGCCCATCTCGCCCTCGGCGGCCGGGATGACCACCATGTCGACCGGGCGCGACAGGAGCAGCTTTTCGGGGCTGACGATTTCGAGATCGACGGGCATTTTCTAGCGTCCTGCCGTTGAAATACGCTTGCATTTCAGCGACCAGCCGGCCGCTGAAACAATGAAAGCAGCGTCCGAAAAATTCACCTTCGAATTTTTCACGTGGACGCTACGCTGCCGTCTTCATAGACTCGGCCTTCTTCACGGCGTCCTCGATGGTGCCAACCATGTAGAAGGCGGCCTCGGGCAGGTGGTCGTATTCGCCGGCGACGATCGCCTTAAAGCCGCGGACGGTGTCGGCGACCGACACGAGGACACCGGGGAAGCCAGTGAACACCTCGGCCACGTGGAATGGCTGGCTCAGGAAGCGCTGGATTTTGCGGGCGCGGGCGACGACCAGCTTGTCCTCCTCCGACAGCTCGTCCATGCCGAGAATGGCGATGATGTCCTGCAGCGACTTGTAGGTCTGCAGCACGCGCTGAACGTCACGGGCAACCTGGTAGTGCTCCTCGCCGACGATGCGCGGGTCCATCGAGCGCGAGGTGCTGTCGAGCGGATCCACGGCGGGGTAGATGCCGAGCTCGGCGATCTGGCGGGACAGCACGGTGGTGGCGTCCAGATGGGCGAAGGAGGTTGCGGGCGCCGGGTCGGTCAGATCGTCGGCCGGGACGTAAATCGCCTGAACGGACGTGATCGAGCCCTTGTTGGTGGAGGTGATGCGCTCCTGCAACGCACCCATGTCGGTCGACAGCGTCGGCTGGTAGCCCACGGCCGAGGGGATGCGGCCCAGCAGGGCCGACACTTCGGCGCCGGCCTGGGTGAAGCGGAAGATGTTGTCCACGAAGAACAGAACGTCCTGGCCTTCCTCATCGCGGAAATATTCGGCCAACGACAGCCCAGACAGTGCCACGCGGGCACGCGCACCTGGGGGCTCGTTCATCTGACCGTAAACGAGTGCGACCTTGGAGCCAGTGGTGGTGCCGTCGTCGTTGATCTTGATGACGCCGGCGTCGATCATCTCGTGATAGAGATCGTTGCCTTCCCGCGTGCGCTCGCCGACGCCTGCGAAGACGGACACGCCGCCATGGGCCTTGGCGATGTTGTTGATCAGCTCCTGAATGAGCACCGTCTTGCCCACGCCGGCGCCGCCGAACAGGCCGACCTTGCCGCCCTTGGCGTAGGGGGCCAGCAGATCGACCACCTTGATGCCGGTGACGAGAATCTCGGCCGAGGTGGACTGCTCCTCGAACGACGGGGCGGCGCGATGGATCGGGTAGCTCATGGTCGCGTTGATCGGGCCCTTTTCGTCGATCGGCTCGCCGATGACGTTGAGGATGCGACCGAGCGTGGCGGGGCCGACGGGCACGGTGATCGGAGCCCCGGTGTCGGTGACTTCCTGGCCGCGGACCATGCCTTCGGTGGCATCCATGGCGATGCAGCGGACAGTGCGCTCACCGAGCTCCTGTGCCACTTCGAGCACCACCTTGCCCGCGCCGATCATGGTGATCAACGCGTTCTGGATGTAGGGCAGTTCGCCGTCGAACTGAACGTCCACCACGGCGCCCAGGACCTGCGTCACGCGCCCGACATTGTTGCTGGCCATCAATAGTCTCCTGTGTTGGTCGCGATCAAAGAGCTTCGGCGCCCGATATGATCTCGATCAGTTCTCGTGTGATGTTCGCCTGGCGGGCGCGGTTGTAGGTCTGCGACAGGCGCTTGATCATGTCGCCGGCGTTGCGGGTTGCGTTGTCCATGGCGGACATGCGCGCACCGTGCTCGCCGGCAGCTGATTCGAGCAGCGCGCGGTAGATCTGGATGGCCATGTTCTGCGGCAGCAGCCGAGCCAGCATGGTCTCCTCGTCGGGCTCGTACTCGTAAAGGATCTGGGCGCCACTCGCCTCGGTTGCAGGAGCCACATCCGGCACTGGCGCTGGGATGAGCCGCATTTCGGTGGGGATCTGCGCGATCACGGAGACGTATTTGTTGTAGATCACCGTGCAGACGTCGAACTCGCCGGCGTGCAGCATGGCGGTTGCACGCAACGCGATATCCTCGGCGTCGGCGAACCCAATCGACTTGCGGCCGGCGTAGGAGATGTCGCCCACCAGGCGGCTTGCCATTTCGCGCTTCAGATAGTCGCGGCCCTTGCGTCCGACGGCCAGGATTTTGACCGTCCTTCCCTCAGCTTCAAGCCGCTGCGCGATGTTGCGAGTCAGCCTGCCGATGTTCGAGTTGAACGCGCCGGCAAGGCCGCGATCCGCGGTGACGGGGATCAGCAGATGCACCTTGTCGGCACCTGTGCCGACCAGCAGCTTGGGTGCCGTCGGCGAGCCCGCGACCGAGGCGCCGAGGGAGGCCATCATGCGCTCCATACGCTCGGCGTAGGGACGCGCCGCCTCGGCCTGGCTTTGGGCACGGCGCAGCTTGCTGGCCGCGACCATCTTCATGGCCGAGGTGATCTTTTGCGTCGACTTGACGCTGGCGATGCGGTTTCGGAGCGTCTTCAGGCTGGGCATCGGTTAGTTCCTATGCTCAGGCGAATGTTTTGGCGAAACCGTCAAGGAAGGCCACCAGCGCTTTCTCGACGTCTGGCTTGATCTGCTGGTCGTCGCGGATCGAGGCCAGCAGGTTCGGCGAGCGGGCGTGCATGTCGGAGAGCAGCTGGCTCTCGAACTTGCCGACGCTGGTCACTGGAATGCCGTCGAGATAACCGCGCACGCCGGCGAACAGGGCGACGACCTGCTCCTCGATCGGCACCGGCTTGAACTGCGGCTGCTTGAGGAGCTCGGTCAGGCGGGCACCGCGGGCCAGCAGCTTCTGCGTGGAAGCGTCCAGATCCGAGGCGAACTGGGCGAAGGCGGCCATTTCGCGATATTGGGCAAGCTCCAGCTTGATGCGGCCGGCGACCTGCTTCATCGCCTTGATCTGGGCGGCGGAGCCGACGCGGGACACCGAGATGCCGACGTTCACGGCCGGGCGGATGCCTTTGAAGAACAGCTCGGTCTCGAGGAAGATCTGGCCGTCGGTGATCGAGATCACGTTGGTCGGAATATACGCCGAGACGTCTCCGGCCTGGGTTTCGATGACCGGAAGTGCGGTCAGCGACCCGGCGCCCTTGGCGTCGGACATTTTGGCGGCGCGCTCGAGCAGGCGGGAGTGCAGATAGAACACGTCGCCCGGATAGGCTTCGCGGCCCGGCGGACGGCGCAGCAGCAGGGACATCTGGCGGTAGGCGACGGCCTGCTTGGACAGATCGTCATAGAAGATGACCGCGTGGGCGCCGCTGTCGCGGAAGTATTCGCCCATGGTGCAGCCGGTGTACGGGGCCAGGAACTGCATCGGTGCCGGGTCCGACGCGGTGGCCGCGACGATGATGGAGTATTCCATCGCACCTTGCTCGGTCAGCGTGTTGACCAGCTGGGCGACGGTGGAGCGCTTCTGGCCGATGGCGACATAGATGCAATAGAGCTTTTTGCTCTCATCCGTGCCGGCATGGGCCTCCTTCTGGTTGATGATGGTGTCGATGATGACGGCGGTCTTGCCGGTCTGGCGGTCACCGATGATCAGCTCGCGCTGGCCGCGGCCGATCGGGATCAGGGCGTCGATCGCCTTGATGCCGGTCTGCATGGGCTCATGCACCGATTTGCGCGGGATGATGCCCGGCGCCTTCACTTCGACGCGCGAGCGTTCGCCGACGATGGGGCCCTTGCCGTCGATCGGGTTGCCGAGGCCGTCGACCACGCGGCCGAGCAGACCGCGACCCACCTGAACATCGACGATGGTGCCGGTGCGGCTGACGGTGTCGCCTTCGCGGATGGCGCGGTCATCGCCAAAGATCACGACGCCAACGTTGTCGGTTTCGAGGTTCAGCGCCATGCCCTTGAGGCCGGCGCCGGGGAACTCGACGAGTTCGCCGGCCATGACGTTCTGCAGACCGAAGATGCGGGCGATGCCGTCACCGACGGACAGGACCTGGCCGGTTTCGGAAACATTCGCCTCGGCATCGAAGGATGCGATCTGCTTCTTGAGGATTTCCGAAATCTCGGCGGGACGGATTTCCATCAGGCGGCTCCCTTCATAGCGTACTGCAGGCGCTGCAGACGGCTTTTCAATGACGTATCGTACAAACGGGCGCCGATCTTCACGACCAGTCCGCCCAACAGGCTCGGATCGACATGCTGGTCGATGTTGACGTTGCCGAAGCCCGATTCGATCAGCCGCGCACGCAGCTGCTGTTCCTGGACGTCGGTCAACGGATGGGCGGTGGTGACCTGGGCAACGACAACGCCTCGCTTTTGGGCGACCAGCGCGGCAAAGGCGGTGACGATCGACCGCAGCGCCGCCAGACGACGGTTTGCGGTGACCACCCCCACGAAGTGGGTGATGGTCTTGCCGAAGCCCTGGGCGGTCAAGGCGTCCTGCAGAGCGCGGTTCGCGGTCTTGATGTCGATCAAGGGCGAATACAGCAAGCGACGCAGCGTGTCGCTCGCATCGATCAGGCGGCCGAGGCCGTCCATCTGGTCGACGACGTGATCGAGCACGTTCTGATCGCTGGCAAGGGAATAGAGGGCGGCTGCGTATCGATCGGCGAGGCCGCCCGACGAGGAGATGGTTGCACCACCAGAGGCCAAGAGTTCGTTTCCGTCTGCTTGGACCAGGGGCCCGGATTGTTGCCCGACATCGAAGCATCGGCGAGCGGGGCTCTAGCATGGGGTTTTTCGCGGTGCAACGCCGGAACGGGGCGGAAGCTGCGGTTCCTGATGTTGGCAGGCGTCGGGGCCAAAATGCGACCTCGTTGCGGTGGGGGCACAGGAATTGGGCGCGATGGTGCGGCGGTGAGATGATGCTGCGCGGCGCACCGACTACGTTGTTTCACTTAGTTGCGTTGGACGATGGTTCCGAGTCATATGATGTTCATGACCGCGCTCACCCTCCCTCCCCTCACCGACCGGTTCTCGCTGTCCATCGATGGGCTGTGGCGGGCGGTGGCGGCGATGATTGCCGGGGGCCGGACGCAGGCTGCGATGTTCATGCTGATCGTGACCCGAATCCGACGTATCGAGACACGGGTTTTGGCGCTGGTGGCGGCCATCCGGGCAGGTCGGGTTCGCGGCGGTTGGGTGGTGGAGGCGCGGGCTATGCGTCTGCGGGCTTTGGCGCCGCCGCCGGCTTCGTTGAAGTTGCCGCGCAGGTTTGCCTGGCTGTGTGTGCTGGTGCCGTATCATGCGGCTGGATATGCCAGCCAGCTGCGCCATCTGTTGGCCGATCCTGAAATGGTGGCGTTGTTGGCGGCGACGCCGCGGCTGGGAAAGATTTTGCGTCCGCTGTGCCAGATGCTGGGGATCGAGGCCGAGCTGCTGTCGCCTCAGCAGCCGCTGCCGATTTCGGACGTGGTGACAGTCATTGTCGAGGATGATTCACAAGACCCTGCTGCGAAGGGAAATGCTTCAGAGCAGGGCTTGGTGGTAGCTCGGGCGCCACCGACGTTGGGTCCTGGCGGAGGCGTGGTGTCGGGACTTTGGCTTTACAAATTGGGGTAATCATCACCCCTTTGCACGCCCATTTCGTTACGTTATCATAACAAAATACGTTTCGGCTTTGGGTCTCGCGGGCAATGGCGCGGTGTTGCGGGCGCGTGACGACGTCCTGCTCTAAGGTTTTGCCGTCACGGCGACAGCGACTTCGTTGCGGCGCAGGAAGGGAAGTGTCCAGGGCGGATCGTAGAACCAGGCAAACGCTGGACCTGCGGCGTGCCATTCTGTGGCGGCGAGCGCCTGGGACAGTTCGACCTGGCGCGTGGCGACCGCCTCGGCACCTGTGGAGCCGGTAAAACGCAGCACGGCCAGTGTCTCAGACGGCACTGGCACCAGGCGGACCTGCTGGTCGGTCGGAGTCGGCAGGGTTTCCATCGTGTATTTGGCGGGCATGAAGAAGCGGATCGTCCAGGCGCCATCGGCCGCCGGGCTTTGCGCGACCGGGGCAGTCATGGCAATGGTTTCGCTGCTGGATTGAGCAACCGGAGCCGTCATCGCAATCGACGCGTGGGTGGTGTTGCCGCCGAAGATGTAGCCGGCGATGCGGCGAAAGCCAGTGCTGAGTGCCGCACTCTGCTCGCCGGGGACAGTGGTTTCGGCGGCGATGCGCGGTGCGTAGCGGCGGATCTCCAGCGGGCCGGTTTGGGCGATGACGTCGTAGTGCGGCTCCTCGGTGCCATCGCGGATGCCGATGACCGAGCAGGCGCCAAGGGCGACGCTGGACAGCAGGGCCAGGATCTTGGCGGCCATGGTCGGTTCTCCTTGGCCGGGGATCCGGCCTTTTAACTATACTCAGAGGAAGCTGACAGGATCCACGTCCACGTCGATGCGCACCGAGCCTTTGGTGGTCACGCTGTCGAGCCAGGCGCGCAGGATGGGCTGAACGGCGATGTCGCGCCTTGTTTTGAGCAGCAGGCGGCGGCGGTGGCGGCCGCGCAGGATGGCGAGCGGGGCGGGCGCGGGGCCGAGCACCACCATCCCCTCGCCGTGCGGGGCGGCGCGGCCGAGGGCGCGGGCGGTGAGGTCGGCGGCTTCCGCCGAGTCGGCGCTGACGATGAGGGCAGCAAGCCTGCCATAGGGGGGCCAGTGGCCGGGGCGGCGTTCGGCCGCTTCGCTGGCCAGGAATTCCGCCATGTCGCCACCCCGCAGCGCCTGCATCACCTTGTGCTCGGGGCTGAAGGTTTGCAGCAGCACCTTCCCCGGCGCCTCGGCGCGGCCGGCGCGCCCGGCGACCTGGTGGAGGAGTTGAACCGTGCGCTCGGCCGCGCGCAGATCGCCGCCGGCGAGGCCGAGGTCGGCGTCGACCACGCCGACCAGGGTCAGATGTGGGAAGTGCCAGCCCTTGGCGACGATCTGGGTGCCGATGATGAGATCGACCTCGCGCGCCTCGATCGAGCGCGCGGCTTCGGCCGCGGCCAGCGGGCCGGGCAGAGTGTCACTCGCCATCACCAGGGTGCGGGCGTCGGGGAAGTGGCGGGCGGCTTCCTCGGTGATGCGTTCCACGCCGGGGCCGATGGCAGCCAGGCTGTTTTCCGCGTTGCAGGCGGGGCAGTTGGTGGGGATGGCCTCGGTGTGGCCGCAGTGGTGGCATTGCAGCTGGCGGCGGGCGCGGTGTTCCACCAGCCAGGCGGTGCAGTTGGGGCATTGCACGCGGTGGCCGCAGCGACGGCACAGGGTGAGCGGGGCGTAGCCGCGGCGGTTGAGGAACAGCATGGCCTGTTCGCCGCGGGCGAAGGTTTTGTGGACTTCGTCGATCAGCGGCGGGGAGAGGAATTCGCCGCGCTCGGGCGGGGTGTCGCGCAGGTCGATGAGGGCGATTTCAGGCATGCTTGCACCGCCGTGGCGGGTGGGCAGGTGCAGGCGTTGGTAGCGTCCGGCCTCCACATTGGCGACGGTCTCGAGCGAGGGCGTGGCGGAGGCGAGCACGGCGGGGGCCTGGCACAGGCGAGCACGCACGATTGCCATGTCGCGGGCGTGGTAGATCACGCCGTCCTCTTGCTTGAAGGCGGTCTCGTGCTCCTCGTCGACCACCACCAGGCCGAGGTCGGGGAACGGCAGGAACAGGGCGGAGCGGGCGCCGACGACGACGGTGGCCTCCCCGGACGCGACGGCGCGCCAGGTGAGCCTTCGGGTGCGCGAGGACAGGTCGGAATGCCAGACCGCGGGGGCTGCGCCGAAGCGGGCGGCGAAGCGTTCCAGCCATTGCGACGAGAGTGCTATTTCCGGCAGCAGCACCAGCGCCTGGCGGCCGGCGCGCAGGCACGCGGCGATCGCCTCGTGATAGACCTCGGTCTTGCCGGAGCCGGTGACGCCTTCGAGCAGGGTGACCGAGAATGTCCGGGCCATGACGGCCTGCCGCAGCGCCACCGCGGCGGCTTCCTGGTCGGGCGAGAGGTTGGGGCCCAGGCGATCGGCGTCGGGGCGGATGAAGCCGGGGAGTACCGGCATGGGTGCGGGTTGCAGCCAGCCGACATCGGCCATGGCGCGGATGATGCCGGTGGAGACCGAGGCCGCCTGGGCCAGTTCCTGGCTCGCGCGCGGTTGTCGGCAGGTGAGTTCGGCGATCACGGCCTGTCGCTGCGGCGTGAGGCGCAGGTCCGGGGCGGGGTCGGCCAAACGCCAGCCGAGCGGTGGCGTGTCCGGCCGCAGCGCGTTTATTCGCAGCGCCATGGCCAGAACCTCGCCGGGGGCGGCCAGGGTGTAGGCGGCGATCCAGTCGACCAGCTTGCGGATGTCATCGCGCATCGGCGGGGCCTCGACACGGGCGGAGACCGGGCGCAGGCGGTTGTCGCCGACGCTGTTGTCGGGCGCGCCGTCCCAGACGACGCCGATCTCCTCGCGCCGGTTGAGGGGCACCAGCACGAGGTCGCCGGGCGACAGTTCCATGCCATGCGGCACCCGATAGTCGAACGGGCCGGCGAATGGGTAGGGCAGCAGCACAGGCACGCGGGCGAGACCGTGCCGGGGCGGCGGCTCGGTCAGTGTCAGTGCATCCACTTGCTTCCGGATCGGGCGTGCCATCCTGTATGGTCTGCCCGAAACCGCCGCAGCAGGGAAATCGCCTGATGAAATTCTTTGTCGACACCGCCGACACCGCCGAGATCAAGGCACTGGCCGCCTCCGGGCTACTCGACGGAGTGACCACCAACCCTTCGCTGATCGCCAAGTCGGGCCGCAGGATTCTCGACGTGATCGCCGAGATCTGCGCCCTGGTCGATGGCCCGGTGAGTGCAGAGGTGGCCGCCACCGACTTTGACGGGATGATTCGCGAGGCCGCGGTGCTGCGCGACATCGCGCACAACGTGACGGTGAAGCTGCCGCTGACGCCGGATGGGCTGCGCGCGTGCAAGCGCCTGTCGGGCGAGGGTGTGATGACGAACGTGACCCTGTGCTTCTCAGCGGCGCAGGCGATCCTGGCGGCCAAGGCGGGGGCGACCTTCGTGAGCCCATTCGTGGGCCGGCTGGACGATATAGGCCAGGACGGCATGGAGCTGATCGACGAGATCGTGACGATCTATGCAAACTACGAGCACTTCACCACCCAGGTGCTGGTGGCGAGCGTCCGCAATCCGATCCATGTGACGGCGGCGGCCAAGATGGGGGCCCATGTGGTGACGCTGCCGCCTGCGGTGCTGCGCCAGATGTATCTGCATCCGTTGACCGACAAGGGCCTGGCGGGATTCCTGGCAGACTGGGCGAAGACGGGCCAGACGATTGCGTGATACCGCCGCGGGTGAGGTGAAACAGGCGGCGGCGCTCGCGCGCAAGGCGAGCGAGGTTGGCGCCTTTCTGCGGGCGCATCCACGGTTTCTGGTGGAGAACCCCGAGCTGTACCGCAGCCTGGCGCCGCCCGAACGGCTGCACGGCGCGGATGTCGCGGACCATATGGCGGCGATGCTGCGCATGGAGCGGGCGCAAAGCCGCGTCATGGCCGAGCGGGCGGACGACGTTCTGGCCGCCGGACGCGCCGCCGCGGGCCTTGCGGCGCGGGTGCAGGAGGCCGTGCTCGCGCTGATGCGGGCGCAGTCGATCGTCGAGAGCATCGCCACCGAGTTGCCGGTGCTGTTGGCGGTGGATGCAGCGTCGTTGTGCCTGGAGTGCCAGGACCCGGGCGCCCGCCCCCTGCCGGAGGGCACGGTGGACCGCCTGCTCAACGGCCGTTCAGTGGTGTTTCGTGACGGTGGGGCCGATGCGATGCTGCTGCACGGCGAGGCGGCGCGGCTGGCCTATCACGAGGCGCTGGTGCGCATTCCCGGTCTTGGCCCCCCTGCCCTGTTGGCGCTGACCTGCCGCGATGCGGCCGGGCTGGATCCGGTGCAGGGCAGCGGCGCGCTGGCCTTCCTGGGGCGGGCGATCGCAGCGGGTCTGGATCGCTGATGCTGGGCCGGGAGGCCGTGGACGTCTATCTGGACTGGCTGGCCCGTGAACGCCGCGCCTCGCCGCTGACGGTTTCGGCCTACAATGGCGACTTGACCGCGTTTCTGCATTTCCTGACCGAACACCTCGGCAGGGAAGCCGATCTGGTGGTGTTGGCGGGGCTGCGGGCTGCGGATTTCCGGGCGTGGCTGGCCCATGGTGCGCGCGATGGGTTGCAGAACGCCTCGCGCGCCCGTCATGTCTCGGCGGTGCGCAGTTTCTATAAATTCGCGGCCCGGCGCTGGGGCATGGACAACCCCCAGCTCACCTTGCTCTCCACGCCGCGCGCGAAGCCGCCGCTTCCCAGGGCTCTCAGCGAGCGGCAGGCGCTTTGCATCGCGGATGATATCGGGGAACTCGCCGATGGCGACCTCGCGTTGCGGGACACCGCCCTGTTCGCGCTGCTGTACGGGTCCGGCCTGCGCATCGCCGAGGCGCTGGCGCTGGATGTGCGCGACGCGCCGCGGGCGGGCTCCGACACCGCGCTGCGGGTCACTGGCAAGGGCTCCAAACAACGGATTGTGCCGGTGCTGACGCCGGTGCGCGAGGCGATGGAGGCCTGGCTCAAGGTGCATCCGGACCGGGTGCCCGACGCCCCGCTGTTCCTGGGCGCTCGCGGCGGCCGGCTCAATCCCGGTGTTGCCCAGCGCGTGCTGCGCATGTTCCGCCAGCACAATGGCCTGCCAGACCACGCGACTCCGCACGCGCTGCGGCATTCCTTCGCGACCCATCTGTTGGCTGGCGGAGCGGATCTACGCTCGATCCAGGAGTTGCTGGGCCATGCCAGCCTGTCCACCACCCAGCGCTATACCGCCGTTGACACCCGCCAACTGATGGAGGTCTGGCGGCGGACGCATCCCCGAGGTTGACGGGAACGGGGCTGCGTCACGCTTTCGGCGAAAAGGCGAACAGCTCGGTTGCCAGGGAGACCGGCGCGCCCGGCTTGAACCAGACGGTGTCCTGCATGTGTGACGCTGTGACATAGATCGTGCCATCTGGGCCTTCGGACAGCGTGTCCGGCCACCGCAGGCGCGGGTCTTCGACGGCGATGACGAGCTCGGATCCGTTCCAGGATTTCACCGCGCAGTCGCCGGGCGAGGTGACATAGAGCGTGCCGCTGCGGCTCATCCACAGGCCGTCGGCAACACAGGTCGTGGTGACGCGGCTGACGTGTTCCTCGATATGGGCGGCCGGGGTGGCGCGGGTCAGCATGGCGGTCGGCACACTATAGAGAGTGCGCCCGGTCAGCGCCTGCCAGTACAGGGTCGCTCCATCCTTGGACAATGCGATGCCATCGGCCGCGAAGGCGGGCTGGCGGCCGTCCGGGCGGCGCAGCGGCTTGCCCTCGATCTCGACGACGACATCGGGCTCCACCTGGGTGGAGGGGTGGCCGTCGAGCACGCGGAAGGCGGTGCCGGCATGAAGGTCCACCACGATGATCGCGCCGCGGGTGCCGGAGTCGGTGATGTAGCCGGTGGTACCGTCCGGGCTGAAGCGGATGTCGTTGAGGTAGGTGCCGTGGATGGCGACACTCTCGTCGAACAGGATGACCTTGGTGACCTCGTTGGTGGCGAGGTCGATGCGCACGAGCTTGGGGCCGCCTGGCAGGATCTTCTCGTTGCCGGGGGCCGCGGGGTCCAGCACCCAAAGTGCGCCGTGCTGGTCGGCCACGACCGACTGGACACAGACGAAATGCTTGGCGACCGGCATCTGCGTGGCCTTGGCATTGCGCCAGGCGTTCCACGCCTCATCCGGGTAGGGTGTGATGTGGCCGTCCGGGTGTAGCTCGGCGACCGAGACCGGCGCGTCATCGGTCCAGCGCGGGAAGTTCACGAAGACCCTCCCGTCTCCGCTGACGGTGACACCGGTGACCTGATGGTCGAACTTGGCGACTTCCACCAGCCGGCTGCTGCTGGCGGCTTTGACGGTCGTTATCTGGATCTGGTCCATTCGGGTCCCCTCTGGGTGCCCGGGAAAACGGGCAAGGGGGTCGGGGGTTCCCCGATGCATGGCTGGATCGGCTGGTCCGGGTGGGGTAAAATCACGCGACGTGAACCAAGGACTCGGATGGCGAACGCTTCCGCAATGACGCAACCCTCGATGGATACGGTGATCGCCATCGAAACAATGCGGCAGGCGGCCCTGGCTTTCACCGCTCCAGAGCAGGTTGCCGAGCTCAGCCGAAAACTGCTTCAGCACCACGCCTCCCACAAGAGAACCGAGCGCGAACGCAGAGCCATGGCCGCGGCTGCGGCGGTGCTTGCGGCGGATTTGGCGATCGTGCAGCCGTCGGCCAACGGCGTCACCGCCATCGACAGGCTGGCTCGCGCCCGCGTTGCAGCGCCGGAGGGTGAGCGTCAGGCCATCGCAGCCTTGCAGCAAGCCAGGTTCCGGCTGCTGCAGCTGGACAGCGAGACCGGACCTGAGGGTGTCGCGGTGCGCGATATGCTGTCCGGAGAAATGTTGCGGATCTTGCATGGCGAATTGCCGCCGCTGCCAATTGGCATGATCTGGTTCGCGCGTCTGGCCCTGCTGGGCGAGGGCGTCGGCTGTCTGGCCGGCACGATCACGCCGCTGGACCCTGGCGCCTTTTCGCTTGCGCGCACCCAGGCGCCACGCTCCGAGCAAGGCAGGCTGCGCTGGGCGGAATCCGTCTATGCACATGTCGTCAGGCACGGCGGCTTGGAGGTCGCAGGGCTCAACCAGCCGCAGCAGAGTTGCGGCGAAGGCGATGGTGCGGCACACGAACTTCGCGCCGGCCTGGCAGGCGTTGCCATGGCATGGGCGGGCCTTGGTGCCGCGGCACCGAACGCCGAGCTGCTGCAAAAAACCCGCGCGATGATCGATCTGCCAACGCTGCTGCACATCCTTGCCTGCGCCATCACCGCACGTCACAGCGGAAAGCCGGAACTCACCGCAGGTTTGGAGTGTATGCTGCGCGTGCAGATCGAGACCCTCGCACAACGAGAGCGCGCCGGCTTCGCCACGTTGCGGCTCGACACCGTGGCTGCGGCCGTGGAAGCAGCGATCCGGTCGGGCGAACACACGCCGGGTTCGCGCGTGCTGTTCGCCGAGCTGCGCCGCCGCGTGGGTGGCTCGGTCGAAAGCCACACAGACAACCCGGCGCTGGACCGGCTGATGCAACGCATTCAGGCTCTCCGCGCCAAGACGGTGGACCACGGCTGCACCGAACCTGAGGCGCTGTCGGCGGCCGAGAAAGTCGCAGAACTGCTCGACCGCCACGGGCTTTCGCTCAGCGCGTTGGATTTCCAGACGCAGCCTTGCGCAAGCGTGGGCGTTCAGACCAACCGTCGCCGCATCACGGCGATCGACACCTGCGTTCCCGCCATCGCCGCGTTCTTCGACTGTCGGGTGTGGGTCGAGCGATCCAAAGGCGCCGAGTTGCGCTACGTGTTCTTCGGCTTGCGCGGCGACGTGACAGCAGCGGAATATTTGTACGAACGGGTCGAACAGGCGTTTGCTACCGAGACGGCGAGGTTTCGCAACGGCCGGCTGTATTTCGACATGGCAGGCGAACGGCGGCTTGCGACCACTTCGTTCCAGACCGGTCTCGCCCAAGGTATCGCCGCCAAGCTGGAAGACATGCGTCTCGCGCGCAATGCAACCCAGCGCAGCGCCTCTGGCCGCGACCTGGTTCCCGTGAAGGCTGCCTTGGTGAAAGCAGCGTTCGAGAAGCTTGGGCTCAACTTGCATCCCCGTGTCGTCGGCGGCAGCCGGTCGGTGTTAACGGACGCGTTTGCGGCCGGCCAAACGGCTGGCCGCGCCTTCAACCACAACCGAGCGATTGGCTGAGCCGATCGCTCGGTTGGGCGAGGTGACGTCTGATAGCCGATATGATGAGGCTGTGGCCGGCTGTTTCAGCGACCAATTGCATCGCACGGTCGGTTCAACTTCAGGCGACATTGCTCTCGATCGCCTCGTCGCAGATGACCTGAAACTTGGTCAGCTCATTCGGTCCGAAGCTCGTGATCATGGCAACATCGGCGGCGTCGCGCCCGCGGGCCATGAGAACGCGGCCATACATCGGCTTGTTGTTGCGGGCGTCGAACATGTGCCAACCGCCTTCGAGATAGACTTCGAACCAGCCGGCGAAATCCATCGGTCCGTACGGCGGCGGCATGTTGATGTCGCTGACGTAGCCGGTGCAGTAGCGAGCCGGAATGTTCATGCACCGACATAGTGTGACGGCCAAGTGGGCGTAGTCGCGGCACACGCCCAGGCCTTCGTTCCAGGCTTGCCACGCGGTTTTGCTTGGGCGGGCGTGTTCGTAGCCGAACTTGATATGGGTGTGGACATAATCGCAGATCGCCTGAACGCGGGCCCAGCCGAGCGGGGCCTGGTCGAACAGCGACCAGGCCAGCGGCAGCAGCAGATCGGTCTCGCAGTAACGGCTGCCGAGCAGGAAGACCAACGCCTCCTCTGGCAGGTTCTCGACGGCGACCTGACGGGCGTGGTGCTGGACGGGGTCGGGCAAGCCGTTGTCGTAGAGCCGGCCCTCGGCATAGAGCCGGGTGTGGCCGGCCGGCGCAATGATACGGCTGCACCAGTTGCCGAACAGGTCACGGTAGGTGGAGACGGGCACCGGCGGGTCCACCCGCAGATGGTCCGGCACGCGGATGTCCGAGGCGCGGCTGTAGTGCACGCTGAGCATCAGGATCATCGGGGTCGGCTGAGGCAGGGCGTAGGTCACGTCATAGCCGACACGGAGGAGCATGGGGTTTTCCTGGCAGATGCGCCTGTCTAACGGATCGGCCAGCCGATTTGGTGGAAATCGCGCGGATGTCTGCTGCGGTGCGGCATAGACGTCGTTTCCCCGCCTTGCCGGAAACGTGACGATGGGTTAGCAGGATGCGCCTTCCGGGCGGCCCGGGTGCCTGGCGGGCACCATGGATCTTGGGTGCCTGGCCGGCACCGTTGATCTTGGGTGCCTGGCGGCACCGTTAACCTGTTGCGCCATGCGCGGCGGGAGCGGTTTTCGCCCAACCCTTGCCCGCTTACTCCGCGAAGGACCCCTCCCCATGGCTCGCAACAAGATTGCCCTGATCGGCGCCGGCAACATCGGCGGCACGCTGGCCCATTTGATCGGCCTCAAGCAACTGGGGGATGTCGTGATGTTCGATGTCTTCCCAGGCGTCGCCTCGGGCAAGGCGCTCGACATCATGCAGTCTGGACCGGTGGACGGGTTCGATTCGGAGATGAAAGGCACGGGCGACTATGCCGATATCGCAGGCAGCGACGTGGTGATCGTCACCGCCGGTTTTCCGCGCATGCCCGGCATGAGCCGTGACGACCTGCTGACCAAGAACGCCGGCGTGATCGCCCAGGTGGCCGAGGGCATCAAGGCGCATTGCCCGGACGCGTTCGTCATCGTCATCACCAATCCGCTCGATGTGATGGTGTGGGTGATGCAGCAGAAATCCGGTCTGCCGGCCCAGAAGGTCGTTGGTATGGCCGGCGTGCTCGACAGCAGCCGCTTCCGCCTGTTTCTGGCGCAGGAGTTCAACGTTTCGGTCGAAGACGTGACCGCCTTCGTGCTCGGCGGCCACGGCGACACGATGGTGCCGCTGACCCGCTACTCGACGGTGGCCGGCATTCCGTTGCCCGACCTGATCAAGATGGGCTGGACCACCCAGGCGAAGATCGACGCCATTTGCGCCCGCACCGCCAACGGCGGCGGCGAGATCGTCAAGCTGCTGGAAAAGGGCAGCGCCTTCTACGCGCCGGCTGCCTCCGCCATCGCCATGGCCGAGAGCTTTCTGCTCGACAAGCGTCGCGTGCTGCCGGCCGCGGTGCAGCTGAACGGCGAATACGGCATGAAGGATCTCTACGTCGGCGTGCCTGTCGTGATCGGCAAAAACGGTGTGGAGAAGATCATCGAGGTCGCGCTGGAGCCGGCCGAGAAGGCGATGTTCGACAAGTCGTGCGACGCCGTGAAGGAGCTCATCGGAGCCTTCAAGAAGCTGGGGGTCTGACGGCATGAACATCCATGAATATCAGGGCAAGGAACTGCTGAAGAAATTCGGTGTCGCCGTCCTCGAAGGCCATGTCGCCTGGACACCGGATGAGGCCGCGGAAGCGGCGGCGAAGCTGCCTGGGCCGATCTATGTGGTGAAGTCGCAGATCCATGCCGGCGGCCGCGGTGCCGGGCATTTCGCCAAGGACCCCGCCGGCAAGGGCGGCGTGCGCATCGCCAAGTCGGTCGAGGAAGTGAAGGCGGCGGCCGAGGCCATGCTCGGCCAGGTGCTGGTGACCAAGCAGACCGGGCCCGAAGGCAAGGTGGTTAACCGCGTGTATGTCGAGGCCGGCTGCGACATCAAGCGCGAGCTTTACCTGTCCTTCCTGATCGACCGTGCGACGGCGCGGGTGACGATCATGGCGTCCACCGAGGGCGGCATGGAGATCGAGGAGGTCGCCGAGCATCATCCGGAGAAGATCCTGCGGGTGGCGATCGACCCGGCCTCGGGTATCTCCGGCTTCCATGCCCGTCGCCTGGCCTACTCGCTCGGCCTCGAAGGCAAGCAGATCGCAACCTTCGGCAGGTTCGTCGATGCGATGTACAAGGCGTTTATCTCGCTCGACTGCGAGATCGTGGAGATCAACCCGCTGGTGGTGACCGGCGCCGGCGACATCGTGGCGCTGGATGCCAAAGTGAGCTTCGACGACAACGCCCTATATCGCCACCCTGATATCGAGGCGTTGCGCGACGAGGCGGAGGAAGACGCGAAGGAACTCGAGGCCGCCAAACACAGCCTTAACTATGTGGCCCTCGACGGTGTGATCGGCTGCATGGTCAATGGCGCCGGCTTGGCCATGGCGACCATGGACATCATCAAGCTGTACGGGTCGAGCCCGGCCAACTTCCTCGATGTCGGCGGCGGTGCCACCAAGGAGAGGGTGACGGCGGCGTTCAAGATCATTCTGTCCGATCCGAACGTGGAAGGCATCTTGGTCAACATCTTCGGCGGCATCATGCGCTGCGACGTGATTGCCGAAGGCGTGGTGGCGGCTGCGCGCGAAGTGTCGTTGAACGTGCCGCTGGTGGTGCGCCTTGAAGGTACCAACGTGGCCTTGGGCAAAGAGATCATGGCCAAATCCGGCCTGCCGATCATCTCGGCCGACAACCTCGCCGACGCCGCCGAAAAAGTGGTCAAGGCCGTGAAGGAGGCCCAATAACATGGCCATTCTCATCGATTCCAATACCAAGGTGATGACCCAGGGTTTCACTGGCGCGCAAGGCACGTTCCATTCCGAACAGGCCATTGCGTATGGCACCAAGGTCGTGGGCGGGGTCACGCCGGGCAAGGGCGGTTCGACCCATCTGAACCTGCCGGTGTTCGACACGGTCTATGACTGCGTGAACGCGACCGGGGCCACGGCATCTGCCATCTATGTGCCGCCGCCGTACGCGGCCGATGCGATCCTGGAGGCGATCGACGCCGAGATGCCGCTGATCGTGTGCATCACCGAGGGAATCCCGGTGCTGGACATGGTGCGGGTAAAGCGGGCGCTGTCCGGTTCGAAGTCGCGGCTGATCGGGCCGAACTGCCCGGGCGTGATCACGCCTGACGCGTGCAAGATCGGCATCATGCCTGGCCATATCCATCGCCGCGGCAAGGTCGGCATCGTGTCTCGCTCGGGCACGCTGACCTATGAGGCGGTGGCGCAGACGACGGCCGCCGGCCTTGGGCAGAGCACTTGCGTGGGCATCGGCGGCGATCCCGTGAAGGGCACCGACTTCATCGAGGTGCTCGAGATGTTCCTGGCTGACATCGAGACCGAGATGATCATCATGATCGGCGAAATCGGCGGCCAGAGCGAGATCGACGCAGCCGAGTTCATCAAGGCGAGCAAGACCACCAAGCCGGTGGTCGGTTTCATCGCCGGCGCCACCGCCCCTCCGGGCCGGCGCATGGGGCACGCGGGTGCGGTGATCAGCGGCGGGAAGGACACGGCGGAAGCCAAGTTCGAGGCCATGCGGATCGCCGGCATCCATATTTCGGAAAGCCCGGCGGCGCTGGGCAGCACGATGATCAAGGCGATCCGCGGCTAAGGCTGACCGCCACGCCAGGTGATGCCTGGCGTGGCGGTTCCTTACCTCGCCCATGCGGGGGAAGCATCCCTGCATTCCGGACGGATGGCGCCTTTGCACACCATTTGCGTCTATAGAGATTCGTTAGGGTTTGGTGGATATCTGGGGTTGGAACGGTACGTCACACCGTTTGCCTGCGACAGGAAGGATCATCTCGATGGCTGGTGTGGACATTCTCGCAACGGCGTTCAGCGGCGCGAACATGGGCTATATCGCCGATCTCTACGCAAAATGGGTGGCCAACCCCACCAGTGTGGACCCGAGTTTCTCCGATCTGTTCGAAGCTTTGGGCGACGAGGCGCGCTCCGTGCTGGGCGACAGCGTCGGCGCCTCCTGGGCACCGCGCAAATTCGATGTCGGTGAGCCCGAGCCCACCAAGCCCGCGCCCACAAAGGGCGGCAAACCGGCATCGGCCAACGCCGACGGCGCTTCGCCCGAGGCGATCCGCGCCGCCACCAAAGACAGCCTGCGCGCGCTGATGCTGATCCGCAGCTACCGGGTGCGCGGGCACCTCGAAGCGCGGCTGGACCCGCTCGGCCTGCAGGTGCCGAAGCCGCATGACGAACTCAACCCCGCGACGTATGGCTTCACCGAAGCCGACCTCGACCGGCCGATCTTCATCGACAATGTGCTCGGGCTGGAAACAGCTACCATCCGCCAGATCATCGGCGTGCTGCGCCAGACCTATTGCGGTCCGATCGGCGTTGAGTTCATGCACATCCAGGATCCTGGGCAGAAGTCCTGGATCCAGCGCCGCGTCGAGGGTGCGCCTTGGGCGAGCGCCTTCGATGCCGACAGCAAAAAGACCATCCTCAAGCAGCTGACCGAGGCCGAGGGGCTGGAGGCGTTCTGCCAGAAGCGCTTCGTCGGCACCAAGCGGTTCGGACTGGAAGGCGGCGAAGCCACCATTCCCGCCCTGCATGCCGTCATCGAGACGGCAGCCAAGGCCGGCGTGGGCGAGATCGCCATCGGCATGTCCCATCGCGGGCGGCTCAACACGCTCGTGAATGTGGTGAAGAAGCCATATACCCAGCTGTTCAGCGAGTTCGGCGGCAACTCGTTCAAGCCCGACGACGTGCAGGGCTCGGGCGACGTGAAATACCATCTGGGCACCTCGACCGATATCGATGTGGCCGGCCATGCCGTGCATCTGTCGCTGCAACCGAACCCCTCGCATCTCGAAGCGGTCGATCCGGTGGTGGTCGGCAAGGTACGGGCGCGCCAGGACGCGGCCGGTGACACGCAGCGCCGCCGCAGCGTAATGGGCATCGTCATGCACGGCGATGCCGCGTTCGCGGGCCAGGGCCTGGTGTACGAGACGCTCGCGATGAGCCAGCTGATCGGCTATCGCACCGGCGGCACGATCCATTTGGTGACCAATAACCAGATCGGCTTCACCACCATTCCCGCGCATGCCTATTCGGGCCTGTATTGCACCGATGTGGCGAAGTCGATCCAGGCGCCGATTCTGCATGTGAACGGCGACAACCCGGAAGCGGTGGTGTGGTGCGCACAGCTGGTCACGGAATACCGCCAGGAATTCGCCTGCGACATCGTGCTCGACATCGTCTGCTATCGCCGCCATGGCCATAACGAGACGGACGAGCCGGCGTTCACCCAGCCGATCATGTACCGTGCCATCAAGGACCTGAAGACCACTCGCACACTGTATGCGGAGAAGCTGATCGCCGAAGGGACGGTGAGCGAGGCGGACGCGACGGGCATGTGGAACGCGTTCAATGAGACGCTGGAGCAAAGCTTCCAGGCCGCGAAGGACTACAAGCCGAACAAGGCGGATTGGCTGGAAGGCCATTGGTCCGGCCTGAAGCGGCCCGACAGTGAGTCGGAATGGACCGACGAGCCGACCGCTGCGACCGCCGATGCGCTGGCCAAGGTGGGTGCGGCCATCAGCCAGGTGCCGCCGGGCTTCGATGTGAACCCCAAGATCGCCCGCCAGCTCGAAGCCAAGCGTGTGGCGATCGAGGCAGGTGAGGGCATCGACTGGGCAACCGGCGAGGCCCTGGCGTTCGGCACGCTTCTGATGGATGGCAACCGCATCCGCCTGTCCGGCGAGGATTGCCAGCGCGGCACGTTCAGCCAGCGCCACGCGGTGCTGATCGACCAGACCACGCAAAACGAATACACCCCGCTCAACAACATCCTGCCCGAGCAGTCCAAGATCGAGATCTACAACTCACTGCTCTCGGAAGTGGGCGTACTCGGCTTCGAATACGGCTACACGCTGGCCGACCCCAAGACACTGGTGCTGTGGGAAGCGCAGTTCGGCGACTTCGCCAATGGCGCCCAGGTGATCATCGACCAGTTCCTGGCCTCGGGCGAGACCAAGTGGCTGCGCATGTCGGGCCTGGTGATGCTGCTGCCGCATGGTTACGAGGGCCAGGGGCCGGAGCATTCCTCCGCCCGCCTCGAACGTTACCTGCAGCTCTGCGCCGAGCGGAACATGCAGGTGGCCAACCTCACCACCCCTGCCAATTATTTCCATGCGCTGCGCCGCCAGTTGAAGCGCAACTTCCGCAAGCCGTTGGTGCTGATGACACCCAAGTCGCTGCTGCGCCACAAGCTTGCCGTGAGCCCCCTGGCGGACTTTGCGGCCGAGACTCACTTCCGCACCGTGATCGGCGAGATCGATAGGCTGGGTGCGAACGAAGCGGTCAAGCGCGTCGTGCTGTGCACGGGCAAAGTCTATTACGACCTGCTGGCCGAGCGGCGTGAGCGCGAGATCAAGGATATCGCGATCGTGCGGGTGGAGCAGCTGTACCCGTTCCCCGTGCTGTCGTTGCCGAAGGAGCTGGCGTTGTATCCAAACGCCGAGATCATCTGGTGCCAGGAGGAGCCCGAGAACATGGGAGCCTGGACCGCCGTCGATCGCCGGATCGAGGAGGTGCTGACTGGCATCGGCCGGACCCAGCGCCCTCGCTTCATCGGTCGTGTCGCCGCCGCCAGCCCGGCCACGGGGCTTGCCAAGGTGCATGCCGCCGAGCAGGCCACCCTCGTCAACGCAGCGCTGACGCTGGGCTGAGCCCATGACGGCTGACATCGCACTCAGGCGGGCGGAGATTGCCGATGTCGGCTTCATCATGTCTGTCGAACAGCTGCCGGGCTATGAACGCTTCATTGGCCAGTGGGACGCAGCACGTCACGCCGAGGCGATGGGCTTGGCGAGCAACCGCTATGTGCTGGGCCTCGACGCCCGAGGCACGCCGCAGGGTTTCGCCATCCTGTGCGATGTAGATCACGCCAGCGGCAATGTGCTGCTTCACCGGATTGCCGTGGCGGAACCCGGGCGTGGCGCCGGGCGTGCGTTGCTGGTCGGCGTGACAGATTGGGTGTTTCGCGAGACCCAGGCCTTCAGGCTGTGGTTCCACATGGCCGCCGACAATGCCCGTGCCCATCGTGTTTACAACTCTATGGGCTTCACCTGTGAAGGCCATCTGCGCCAGTCGCTGCTGATGCCAGATGGCAGCCGTGGCGATGCCCTGCTGTTTTCCATGCTCAAGCCCGAGTGGCCATCCAACGCGGCTTCGTCTACCACCTGACCATCACGAGGACTGGACCAAAACCGTCATGGCGACCGATATCATGGTGCCCACACTGGGCGAGAGCGTCACCACCGCCACCATCGCGCGCTGGCTGAAGAAGGTGGGCGAGGCGGTTGCCGCCGATGAGCCATTGGTGGAGCTGGAGACCGACAAGGTGACCGTTGAGGTCAACGCCCCCGCCGCCGGCACATTGGCCGAGATCGTGGCCGCCGAAGGTGCCGAGGTCGAGGTCGGCGCGTTGCTCGGCTCGCTCTCCGAAGCCGTCAAGACCGTTGCCCGGCCGGCTGCCAACCCGCAGGCTGGGGTGAACCCACCCCCGACGCCGCCGGGCCCCGTGGCCCGCCCGGCGACGCCGCCGTCTGACATCGCCGCCGCGGGCGGCCCAGCGCCACTGCCGGCGGCGGGCGACATTCCAGCGCCGCTGCCGGCGGCGGCCAAGATGATGACGGAGAATTCGGTCTCGCCGGCCGCCGTCGGAACCGGCACCGGCAAGGACGGCCGCGTGACCAAGGGCGACGTGATCGACTTCCTCGCCCGCCCCGCAGCCGCTCCCACTGCGGCCCCCGCGCCCCGAGCACCCCGCATATTGGAAGAAGGCGAGGAGCGGGTGAAGATGACCCGCCTGCGCCGCACCATCGGACTCCGTCTGAAGGAGGCGCAGAACACCGCAGCCATGCTGACCACCTTCAACGAGGTGGACATGAGTGCGGCGATGGCGCTGCGCAGCGAGTACAAGGACGCCTTCGAGAAGAAGCACAACGGCGTTCGCCTGGGCTTCATGAGCTTCTTCGTGCGCGCCTGCGTGGCGGCACTGAAGGAATTCCCCGCCGTTAACGCCGAGATCGACGGCGACGACATCGTCTACAAGCACCACGTCCATATGGGCATCGCCGTCGGCGGCGCCAACGGACTGGTGGTCCCAGTGGTGCGCCATGCCGACGAGATGGGCTTTGCCCAAATCGAAAAGGCGATCGGCGATTTTGGCCGCAGGGCCCGCGATGGCCAGCTCAAGATCGACGAGCTCTCCGGCGGCACGTTCTCGATCACCAACGGCGGCGTCTACGGCTCGCTGATGTCAACGCCCATTCTGAACCCGCCGCAATCGGCCATTCTGGGTATGCACAAAATCCAGGAGCGCCCGGTGGCGATCGCCGGCAAGGTCGAGATCCGGCCCATGATGTATCTGGCGCTGTCCTATGATCACCGCATCGTCGACGGCAAGGAGGCGGTGTCCTTCCTGGTGCGCGTCAAGGAGATGATCGAGGATCCCCGTCGTCTGCTGCTGGACCTGTGATATGAGCGACAGTTTCGACGCCATCGTCATCGGCTCCGGCCCGGGCGGCTACGTGTTCGCCATCCGCGCGGCGCAGCTGGGCATGAAGGTGGCCTGTGTGGAGAAGCGGGCGACGTTGGGGGGCACGTGCCTCAACGTCGGCTGCATTCCCTCCAAGGCGCTGCTGCAGTCCTCGGAGAATTTCGAGGAGACGACGCATCACCTGGCCGACCACGGCATCATGGTGTCGGAAGTGAAGCTCGACCTGGCCCGCATGCAGGCGCGCAAGGGCGAGGTGGTGAGCGCGAACGTCAAGGGCGTGGAGTTCCTGTTCAAGAAGAACAAGGTGACCTGGCTCAAGGGCGCCGGTGTCATCACGGCACCTGGCAAGGTGTCGGTGGACGGCGTGGAATATGCCGCCAAAAACATCATCATCGCCACGGGCAGCGAGAGCATGCCGCTGCCCGGGGTCGAGGTCGACGAGAAGCTGATCGTCACCTCCACCGGGGCACTGGAACTCGACAAGGTGCCGGAGCGGCTGGTGGTGATCGGCGGCGGCGTGATCGGTCTGGAGCTCGGCAGCGTGTGGCAGCGCCTGGGTGCCCAGGTGACTGTGGTCGAGTATCTCGACCGCCTGATCCCCGGCAACGACGGTGAGATTGCCAAGCAGTTCGAACGCGTGCTGACCAAGCAGGGCTTCAAGTTCAAACTGTCGAGCAAGGTGACCGGCGCCACGAAATCGGCCACCGGGGTGACCTTGACCGTGGAGCCCGCCAAGGGCGGGGCTGGCGAGACGATCGAGGCGGACGTGGTTCTGCTGGCGATCGGACGTAGGGCCTATACCGAGCAGCTCGGGCTTGCCACCGTCGGCGTGGCCACCGATCCGCGCGGCCGGGTGATCACCGACGCGCATTTCGCTACCAACGTGCCAGGGATCTACGCCATCGGCGATGTGATCGCAGGGGCCATGCTGGCCCACAAGGCCGAAGACGAGGGCGTGGCTTTGGCCGAGATCTTGGCAGGCCAGGCCGGCCATGTGAATTACGGCGTCATTCCGGGCGTGATCTACACCTGGCCTGAGGTTGCGTCCGTCGGCAAAACCGAGGAGGAGCTGAAGGCCGAGGGGATCGCCTACAACGTCGGCAAATTCCCGTTCACCGCCAATGGCCGTGCCCGCGCGATGGGCATGACCGATGGTTTCGTGAAGATCCTGGCCGACAAGCGCACCGACCGTCTGCTCGGCGCCCATATCCTGGGCCCGGATGCCGGCACGCTGATCGCCGAGATCGTCACGGCCATGGAGTTCGGTGCCAGTGCCGAGGACGTGGGGCGAATCTGTCACGCCCACCCGACGCTGAACGAAGCGGTCAAAGAAGCCGCCCTCGCTGTCGCAGGTCGTGCCCTGCACATCTGAGCAGGTCCGTCCGCCGCCGTGACCGCGTGCATCTGGCCGTCCAGAAAGGGTTGATCGCGGCCTAACAGACGCACCGGGCGCTTTTCGTGCAAAGTAGGGCGGAGCGCGTGGAACGTGTCGCGGCCTGCGTCTGTCATTTGCCGCAGGGCCAACCACATAGCGTCAAGGATCGCTGCAACGTGGCTGATCCTCTTGAAGACCGGATCGAACTGAGGAACCCGCGTGACCCCGATAGCACTCACAATGGGCGATCCAGCTGGCATTGGTCCAGAGATCACCCGCGCGGCATGGCAAGAACTACGCCGCGGCAGACCCTTTGTGCTGCTGGCGGACCCCATTTTGTTTCCCGAAGCCCGCGTTGTCGCCAACCCCGCGGAAGCTTTCGCCGTATTCGCCGAGGCGCTGCCGATCCTGCCGCTCAAACTCGATGCCACCGTGGTGCCAGGCAAGCCAGATGGCGCCAACGCAGCCGCGGTCATCGCCTCGATCGAACGCGCCACGCGATTGACCCAGGCGGGCGAGACGGCAGCCATCGTCACCAACCCGATCAGCAAGGCCACGCTCTACGGGGCCGGCTTCGCCTATCCCGGCCATACCGAATACCTCGCAGCCCTGACCGGCGTGGCGCTGCCGGTGATGATGCTGGCGGCCCCCGCCCTGCGCGTGGTGCCCATCACCATCCATGTCTCGCTCCGTGCGGCGCTGGACCTGCTCACGCCGGAGCTGATCGTCGCCACCACCCGCATCACCGCCGCTGCTCTGCTGCGGGACTTCGGCATCGCCCGACCCCGCATCGCCATGGCAGGCCTCAACCCGCACGCCAGCGAACAGGGTGCGATGGGCTGCGAGGAAACCCAGATTATCCAGGTCGCCATCGATGCTCTGCGCGCCGAGGGCCACGACATCTCTGGCCCGTGGCCGCCGGACACGATGTTCACTGCGCGCGCCCGCCCCACCTACGACGTGGCGATGTGCATGTATCACGACCAGGCGCTCATCCCGCTCAAGACGCTGGACATGGACGGCGGGGTCAACGTCACCCTCGGCCTGCCCATCGTGCGCACCTCACCCGACCACGGCACCGCCTTCGGCATCGCGGGCAAAGGCATCGCCGACCCCGCGAGCCTGATCGCAGCCCTGCGCCTCGCCGCCAAGATTGCCGCCATCAAGGAGACCGCGCCGTGTTGAAGCCGCTGCTGCGCCTCGGCGTGAACATCGATCACGTCGCCACCCTCCGCAACGCCCGCGGCGGCTCGCACCCGGCCCCGCTGCGCGCCGCGGAACTGGCCATCGCCGCAGGCGCCGATGGCATCACCATGCATCTGCGCGAGGACCGCCGGCACATCCGCGACGCCGACATGGCCGCGGTGCGGGCGGCGATCCGCGTTCCGCTCAACTTCGAAATGGCCGCGACCGACGAGATGGTCCGCATCGCGATCGAAACCCAGCCCAATGCCTGCTGCCTGGTGCCCGAGAAGCGTACCGAGGTCACCACCGAGGGTGGTCTCGACGTCGCCGGGCAGCACGCCACGCTGCGACTGGCCGTGGCCAGCCTGAAGGCTGCCGGCATTCGCGTGTCCCTGTTCATCGACCCAGATGTCGCCCAGCTTCGCGCAGCGGCAGACATCGGCGCCGACATCGTGGAACTGCACACCGGCGCCTATGCCCATGGCAAGGACGGCGAACTCGCCCGCCTGCTATCAGCGGCCGCCCAGGCCAATCTGCTCGGCCTCGAGGTCCACGCCGGCCACGGCCTGACCTATGACAATGTCGGCCCCGTCGCAGCCATTCCAGAAGTGATGGAGCTCAACATCGGCCATTTCCTGATCGGCGAGGCCGTGTTCGTCGGCCTGGAAGCCGCCATCCGCCGCATGCGCGGGCTGATGGACACTGCCCGCGGCTAACGGCCAGGGTCTAATACCAGCCCACCTTGATGCTGATTCTTCCAGCATCAAGGTGGGCTGGTATAAAGCGTCAATCATCCGTCTCGTGCATGCCCCTGAAACGAGGCCGGTCAGGCGGCCGCGGCACGGATGCGTGCGAGGGCCTCGTCGCGGCCGAGGGCGACCAGGGTGGCATCGATCGGCGGGCTCGTTGTGGTGCCGGTCAGTGCTGCGCGGATCGGCTGGGCAACCTGGCCGAGCTTGCGTCCGCTCGCTTCGGCGATGCCGCGCAGGGCGGCGTCGATCGCTTCCGAGGTGAACGGGCCGGATTCCAGTGTAGTGGCCACTTCCGCCAGCATCACCTTGGCCTCTGGCGTCAGCAGAGCGGCCGCCTTCATGTCGAAATCGAACGGCAGCACGCGGGTCAGGAACGTGGCGGAGGCGGCCAGTTCCACCATCGTGCGGGCGCGTTCCCTGAGCCCCGGCATCAGCGCCCGAACCCTTGCGATGACAGCAGGATCAGTGACGCCAAGCCGCGCCACCACATCGGCGGTCAGCCGGTCGTTGTCGGCCTGGCGCAGGTAGTGCGCATTGAGATTGGTCAGCTTGGCGTAGTCCATCCGGCTTGCGGCACGGCCGACGCCGTCGAGATCGAACAGCGCGATCGCCTCGTCGCGCGACAGGATCTCGGCGTCGCCATGGCCCCAGCCGAGCCGCAGCAGATAGTTGCATAGCGCCTCGGGCAGGAACCCCTGCTCGCGAAACTCCAGCACGCTGACGGCGCCGTGGCGTTTGGACAGCTTGGCCCCGTCCGCGCCATGGATGAGTGGGATATGGGCGAAGCGTGGGATGTCCCAGCCATTCGCCTGGTACACCTGGCTCTGGCGGAACGCGTTGGTCAGATGATCGTCGCCGCGGATGACATGGGTGATCGCCATGTCGTGGTCATCCACCACCACGGCATGCTGGTAGGTGGGGGTTCCGTCGCTGCGCAGGATGATCATGTCATCGAGCTCGACATTGGCCACCCTGACGGTCCCCTGCACGAGGTCCTCCACCACCGTTTCCCCCTCACGCGGGGCGCGCAGGCGGATCACCGGCTTGACGTCGGACGGGGCATCGGCGGGATCGCGGTCGCGCCAGGGGCTGACCAGGCGGAACGGGCGCTTTTCGGCGGCCGCCTGCTCGCGCATGGCGGTCAGCTCAGCGGGGCTGAGGTAGCAGCGATAGGCGTGGCCGGCCTCGAGCATCTGCCAGGCCACCTCGGCATGGCGGCTCTGCCGGCTCGACTGGAACACGGTCTGGCCATCATGGCGGATGCCGAGCCATTCAAGGCCCTCCAATATCACCTGGGTCGCTGCATCGGTGCTGCGCTCGCGGTCGGTGTCTTCCACGCGCAGCAGGAATTCGCCGCCGTAGTGGCGGGAAAACAAGTAGTTGAACAGAGCCGTGCGGGCGCCGCCGATATGCAGGAGGCCGGTGGGCGAAGGCGCGAAACGGGTGCGAATGGTCATGTCCATACGTAGCATGCCGCAGCAGACCTGTTGAGGCGGCAGCGTTTATCCTACGGCAATGCAGCTGGTCGCCACACGCGGTGCGGAGTTCTCGGTCAGCCGGCTGTCCGCCTGGGCCGTGGCGGAGCACGGCCGGTTCTTCCTGTGGCTGCCGGTGGCGATGAGCGGGGGATGCATTGGCTATTTCTCGTGGGCGTCGGAGCCGCCGCTGTGGGCGGGTCTGGCGGCGATGGGCGTGGCTCTGTTACTGCTTGCCCTCGTTCGCACCCTGCCTGCGGCCCGCGCCGTTTGCCATCTCGCGGTCGCGGCCAGCCTGGGTTTCGCCGCAGCACAGGCCGCCACCTGGCGCCAGCCTGAGATGATCGAAATCCCCACCCGCGCCAGCCTGGTCACCGGGCGGATCGCTGCCGTCGAGGCGTTGCCGGCCGGTTTCCGTATTCTGCTGGCCGCACCCCGTTTTGACGGCGGTGCGCCCCAGCCGCGCAGCGTTCGCATCCGCCTGCGTGCGGCGGATCCGATTTTGCCTGCCACCGGCGACACGCTGCAGGTCCGCGCTCTGGTCGCCCGCCCTGCTCCGCCGGCCTATCCCGGCGGCTGGGATCTGCAGCGCGATGCATATTTCGCGGGGATCGGAGGCTTCGGCTACGCGCTCAACGCGGCGGTCAGCCTCACGCACTCAGAGCCCTGGGGTCTCGCCGGCCGCGGCCAGCAGCTGCGCGAGACGATTGCCGCGCGCATCCGCCGCGTGCTGCCCGCGGCCGACGGTGCCATCGCCACGACCTTGCTGACCGGCACCACCTCCGCCATCCCAGGCGACGACCGCGCGGCTTTCCGCGATTCCGGATTGGCGCACCTGCTCGCCATCGCCGGTCTGCATATCGGCATCGTCATGGGCCTGGTGTTCGGCCTCACCCGCTTCGCCCTGGCCTGTTCGGAGCGGGCGGCGCTGTTCTGGCCATGCAAGGCGATCGCAGCCATCACCGCTTTGATCGCGGGCGGCCTGTATCTCGGCCTGACCGGCGCGCATGTGCCGATCATCCGCAGCTTCGCCATGGCAAGCCTGGTGACACTTGGCGTGCTGGTCGGCCGGCGGGCGCTGTCGCTGCGCGGCCTCGGCCTCGCGATGGCGGCTGTGGTGATCGTGGCGCCCAACGAAGTGGTCGGCGTGTCCTTCCAGATGAGCTTCTCGGCCGTGCTGGCGCTGATCGTCGGCTACGAACTGCTGCGCCCCTGGCTGTCTGTTTTGCACGGCGACGGTTCGACCGGGCGGCGGATCGCCAGCCACATTGCTGCACTCGCACTGACCAGCGCGCTGGCGGGCACCTTCTCAGCCCCCTTCGCCGCCTATCATTTCGGCCATGTGCAGCTGTACTACGTGCTCGCCAACATGGTGGCCGTGCCGATCACGGCATTCCTGGTCATGCCCGCGGGCCTTGCAGCCCTTGTCCTGATGCCGCTGCAGCTGGAGACGTTGGCGCTTACCCCGATGGGCTGGGAGATCGATGCCATAATCTGGATCGCCCATGCGGTTGCCGACCTGCCGCAGGCCACGGTCGCCGTGCCGCATATTCCGGCCTGGGGCTTGTGCCTGTTCGCCCTCGGCCTCGCCTGGACCGGCATCTGGCGGACCCGCCTTCGCCTGCTCGGAATTCCCGTCATGCTGGTGGGCCTGGCCAGCCCACTATGGACGACGCCGCCAGATATTCTGGTCTCGGCGGATGCGCGGCTGATCGGCTTTCGCGAGAACGGCCAGTTGCTGCTGCAGAAAACCGCTGGGGGATCCGCCTTCACCCAGGATGCCTGGCAGCAATACTGGGCGCTGCCCCAAGCCGCGCCGCTCGATTGCCCCACGCCCAACTGCCTGTTGCACCCCCGCCCCGATGCGTCCGCCGCAATTCTCGTCCGCACCGACGCGGATGCCAGTCTTTGCCATGCCACTCTGTTGATCGCGGCCGAACCTGTCCGCCTGCGCTGCAAGGATCGTGTTCCCTGGATCGACCGCTTCAGTGTCTGGCGCGACGGGTCGTACGCGGTCTGGCTCACGCCATCTGGCCCCCAGGTGCTCTCGGACCGCGCCAGCCGCGGCGACCGCCCCTGGGTTCTGCACCCACCGCTTGCCGGCCGTACGCCTGCGAATACGACACCGGCACTCTCGGAATAGACAATCCGAACGACACAAACAAAAGTCATACAAATGGCACGGGGCGAGAGGGACACTTTTCCCGGTGACTGGCGTTAGCCCATCGGCCTTGGCTTGGAATAGGCACAAGGGGGGCACCAGAGTTGCGGATGAACAGGGCGGCCTACCCAATCGTGGGCATCGGTGCCTCGGCAGGCGGCGTTGATGCTTTGGAACACCTGTTCCAGAACATGCCCGCGGATACCGGCTGCGGTTTCGTGGTGGTCACCCATTTGAGCCAGGATGGGCGCAGCATGCTGCCCGAGATCATCGCCCGCCGCACCACGATGCCCGTGCATATCGCCGTGGACGATGCCCAGGTGCTGCCCAACGAAATCCACGTGCAATCCGCCGACAGCATCCTCGGCATCGAGCGGCGTCGGCTCAAGATCGCACATCCCGCCCCCGGCCGGGTCCAGCGCAAGCCGATCGACGTCTTTCTCAGCGCCCTTGCCATCGACCAGGGCGCATGCGCCGTGGGCGCGATCCTGTGCGGTGCCAACGGCGACGGCACGCTCGGGATCAAAGCCATCAAGGCGCGAGGCGGCTTGACGCTCGCCCAGGTAACGGACGGCAACCCGCCGGCCAATCCTGAAATGCCGACCAGCACGATCGCCACAGGCATGGTCGACCTGGCCGTGCCGGTTGCCGAAATGGGCGCCCGGATCGCCGACTTCGCGCGCAGCGTGAGCCTGACGGAGACGCTGAGCGGCGAAAGCAGCCAGCGCGAGGTCGACCTGCGGGCAGCCCTGATCGACATCTACACCTTGCTGCGCAACCAGATCGGCCATGACTTCAACGGCTACAAACCAAAGACCTGCATGCGCCGGGTGGGCCGGCGCATGCAGGCTCACCGGCTCATGGATGTCGGAGCCTATGTCGAGCTTCTGCGCCAGGAGCCGCACGAGGTGAGCGCCCTGTTCCGCGATCTGCTGATCAACGTCACCAACTTTTTCCAGGATATCGATGCCTTCGACGCGCTCGCTCGGCAGGTCATTCCACGGCTGTTCAAAAGCCGCGGGGCCGACGACACGGTGCGCGTGTGGGTGCCAGGATGCGCCACAGGCGAGGAGGTCTATTCCATCGCCATGCTCATGCGCGAGTATATGGACGGCTTGACCGTGATCCCCCGTGTGCAGTTGTTCGCAACCGACATCGACGATGCTTCGCTGTCCGTCGCCCGCGCCGCCCGCTACCCCGAGGCCCTGCTGGACGGCGTGTCCGCCAAACGGCGGGAGCGTTTTTTCCACGCCGACGACGGCACCAACCTGGTCACCAAGGAGGTGCGCGAGTTGTGCATCTTCTCGGCGCACAGTGTCATCCGCGATCCACCGTTCTCCCGGCTC
Source organism: Rhodospirillales bacterium (assembly GCA_025352665.1). Classification (GTDB taxonomy): domain Bacteria; phylum Pseudomonadota; class Alphaproteobacteria; order Acetobacterales; family Acetobacteraceae; genus CAIQQQ01. Next base: position 57,916 of record JANXSM010000096.1, read on the forward strand.
GACATGGTCTCGTGCCGCAACCTGTTGATCTCCTTTGGTGGCGAGATGCAGACTCAGGTGATCCCCACCTTTCATTATGCGCTTCGCCCGGGCGGCCACCTATTCCTCGGCAGTTCCGAGAACGCGACTCAGTTCAGTGATCTGTTCATCCCGGTCGACAAGAAGCACCGCATCTTTCGCAGACGGGAGACGGCGGAGGTGGGGTTGCGGCTGCCGCTAGCGGTCGCTGGCCTGCCCGTGGCGCCGCTGGCCGCGCGCGATGCTCCGGGCCGTCGGGTGGGGATGAACGGCATGGCGCTGGGCTTGGCCGTGGAAACCGTCCCTGCTTCCGAAGCGGGGAGCATCGTGCGCCGCAGTGGCTCCGGCGAGCAGGTTCAGCAGCTTGAAAACGAACTGCACGACACGCGCGACCGGCTGCAATCGCTCATCGAGGCACACGAGACGGTGTTGGAGGAGCTCAAGTCCACCAACGAGGAGATGGAGGCGACCAAGGCGGAACTGCAGTCGGTCAGCGAGGAGCTGCATACCGTCAACGCCGCGCTGAACAGCAAGGTGAAGGCGCTGGACCGCGCCACTGCCGACCTGACCAACCTGTTCGAAAGCACCCAGGTTGCTGCTGTCTTTATGGATCGTGATATGGTGATCCGCTCGTTCACCCCGGCGATGACGCGTATCTTCAGTATTCTACCGAATGACCGGGGCCGCCCGTTGACCGACCTCGCCAGCCGGCTTTCGCTGCCTCGGCTGGCGGACGACGTTCAGACCGTGATGCAGAGCGGCGAAGTCGTGGAGCGCAGCGTGAGCCAGGGTGGCCAGGCGCATTACCTCGCCCGTTTCGCCCCCTATCGCGACGCGGAGCGGCGGATCGATGGCGTGGCGCTCACCTTCGTCGACGTTACTGGCCTCACCAAATCCCAGGCCCACCAGCGCCTGCTGATCGCCGAGCTTAACCACCGTGTGAAGAACATGCTGGCGGTGGTGATCGGCGTTGTCGAACAGACCGCACGCACCGCCACCGATATCCCCAGCCTGCAGGCGGCCACGGCTGGCCGGCTGCACGCCATGGCGCGCTCGTACGAGTTGCTATCACGCGAGAACTGGACCGAGGCTTCGGTCGAGGAACTGGTGGGCCTTACTTTCGCCCCGTTCGGTATGGACCAGGTGAGCGTTGTGGGGCCGATGATCCGCCTGAAACCTCGCGCGGCGCTTTCGCTGGGCATGATCCTGCATGAGCTTGGGACCAATGCCGTCAAATATGGCGCCCTTTCGGTGCCAGGTGGTGAGATCAATTTGAGCTGGGGCACGATATCGGCATCGGGCGGAGGCCGGGAACTGGTCGTCACCTGGCAAGAGAAGTGCGACCGGCGACCGCCGGAGATCCGAGCCCGTGGCTTCGGCCACCGCCTGGTCAAGCGCGAGACCGGCTACGGCCTCGGCGGCGAGGCCAGCATCGATTTTACGCCCGATGGCTTGGTGGTTGTCTTGCAGTTCCCGCTCGCGATGAAGGGGCAAGATGCCTGAAGGCCAGCATCGCACGCAGATCCTCGTCGTCGAGGACGAGTGGCTGATCGCCGACCAGATCGAAGCCGTGCTCGGTGACATGCAGTGCGATGTGGTGGGCCCGGTGCCGGACGTTCGCCAGGCGCTGGAGATGCTGGAAAATCAGCTGGTGGAAGCCGCAGTCCTCGACATCTCCCTGGGCGCGGAGACAAGTTTTCCGATTGCCGACGTCCTGATCGCGCGCAGTATACCGTTCCTGTTCATGAGCGGATATGTGTCGCGCGATCTGCCTGAGCGGTTCCACACCCGCAACATCCTGTTGAAACCGGCCACCACCGGCCAGCTGACTGCCCAGATCACACTCCTGCTGGGCCAGCTTTCCTGAACAACCGGTAGGCCCCGTTGCACAGCACCAGTGCTGCGGCACTTACGTCGTGCGCGACAGCCAATGCGACATCCTCGGGAAATCCACCATCGATCAACTCCCGACCGGAGATCGAGCGGCGAATGAGACCGTCGCCCTGGGCTTCCGTCGCGCGGAATGCCTGCAGCGCCAGCTCGGCCTCCGCCGATCGTAGCCGTTCCAGCGCGTCGAGTGCCCGCGCCGAGCAGGTCTTCGATCGCCGGCCGCAGGCTGCCATCCGCGCAGCGCTCGTCGTCTATCAGACGTCATTCCGGTCTAGACGACCGCCCTCGCGCGACCGCCACGTCCACAGCCGTTGAGAACGACAGAACATCGACGATGACCAGAACCGCGCAGCGCGCCCGCAATGTCTCGACCCCGGCCATGCCCCATTCGAGCAGGACAGTCTCAGGGCGCGTCAATCAGCGAGGCTGCGCATCGCATGGTCCTGTCGTTGCATAAGGGCGGCGAGATCCAGACCTGGAATGGCGCCGTCTTCGACCACCCAGCGGCCACCGACCATGACCCGGTCGGCCCGGTGGGCGCCGCACAGCACCAACGCCGCGACCGGATCGGCAGCACCTGCGAACCGCAGCTCGTCCAGCTTGAACAATGCGAGGTCGGCGATCTGGCCGACCGCGATACGCCCCAGCTCGGGCCGGCCGATGCAGGCGGCCGAGCCTTCGGTTGCCCAGCGCAGCGCGTCGTGATGGCTCACCTTGTCGGCACCGTAGCGGCTGCGCTGCAGCAAAAAGGCTGCGCGCACCTCCTGCATCAGGTTTGAGGCGTTGTTGGAGGCCGAGCCATCCACGCCAAGGCCCACCTTCATGCCGGCCTGTTCCATGTCACAGACCATGCAGGTGCCGGACGCGAGAATTTGGTTGGAACAGGGGCAGTGGCTGACGGTGACACCCGCCTTCGCCATGCGACCCACTTCGGCTGGGTTGAAATGAATGCCATGCGCCAGCCAGGAACGATCGTGCAGCCAGCCGCAATCCTCGAGATAGTCGAGCGGACGGCAGTTGTAGGTCTGCTCGCAGAACCGCACCTCATCCTCGGTCTCGGCCAGATGCGTGTGCAGACGCACGTTCAGCTTCGCAGCCAGTTCGGCGGTGCTGCGCATCAATCCGCGGGTGACGGAGAACGGCGAGCAAGGTGCAAGGGCAATCTGCACCATGGCGTCGGGTTTTGGGTCGTGGAAGCTGTTCACCAGCCGCTCGCTGTCGAGCAGGATCGTGTCTTCGTCTTGCACCACCTCGTCCGGCGGCAGGCCACCGTCGCGTTGGCTGAGGTTCATCGAGCCACGGGTCAGAACCACCCGCTGGCCGAGCCTGCGGGCGACATCGACCTCGACGTCGATCGCGTGCTCCAGGCCCGGCGGAAACACGTAGTGATGGTCGGTGGTGGTGGTGCAGCCGGACAGCAGCAGCTCGGCCATGGCCACCGTCACCGCCGTCTCCAGCGAGTCTGGGGTCATCCGCGCCCAAACGGGGTACAGCGCCTGCAGCCAGGGGAACAGCGTCCGGTCCAGCGAGGACGGCAACGCGCGGGTCAGCGTCTGGTAGAAATGATGATGGGTGTTGATGAGACCCGGGGTGACCACATGGGCAGACGCATCGAATATTGTGCAGCCCGGCGTGGCCGGCTGGCCGCCCGCTGGCACCAGCTCCACAATGCGGCCGCCGTCGATGACCACGCCCCCCTCCGCGCTCGCCGCGATAATTCCCAGTGGGTTGCGCAGCCAGAGCGGAACGGGCGTTGTCATCTTGTCAGATCTTGCCTTGCACCCCCGCAACGAACCAGTTCATCGCGGCGATGTCCTTGTCCGCCAACGAAGCACCTGCGGCAACTTTGATCTTACCGTCTTGGCCGGTGATCGGCCCGGCAAACGGATGCAGCTTACCGGCGGCGATATCGGCCGTCTTGGTCGCGATCTCGGCGGCAACATTGCCCGGCACCGCAGGGTTCAGCTTGGCCAGCTTGACCATGCCCTGGCCGATACCGCCCCACACGTCGTCCGACTTCCAAGTGCCGGCGATGGCCGCTTTCACCGTGTTGATGTAATACTGGTCCCATACCATCGTGACAGCCGTGAGGCAGGTCTTGGGACCATACTTCGACATGTCAGAATTATAGCCCACGGTATAGACGCCCTTCTCCTCACCGGCCTGCGCCACCGCGGTGCTGTCGGTGTGATGGGTGATGAAATCGGCCCCCTGGGCGATCAACGTGTCGGCGGCCGCACGCTCCTTGCCCGGGTCGAACCAGCTGCTGGTCCATACCACCTTCACCGTGGCCTTCGGATTGACCGATTGTGCGCCCAGCAGCGTGGCGTTGATGCCCTGCACCACCTCGGGGATCGGGAAAGCCGCGACATAGCCGATCACGCCCGACTTGCTCATGCGCCCGGCGATGACGCCTGCGAGATAACGGCCTTCGTAGAAGCGCGCCGAGTAGGTCGAGACATTGGCCGCCCGCTTATAGCCGGTGGCATGGGCGAAATGGACCTTGGGGAAGGCCTGCGCCACCTTCAGCGTCGGGTTCATGTAGCCGAACGAGGTGGTGAAAATCATCTGGTTGCCCGACGTGGCGAGCTGGCGGATCACGCGTTCGGAATCGGCGCCCTCCTCGACATTCTCGACGAAGCTCGACTTCACTGCAGTCCCCAGCGCGGCATCCATGGCGCGGCGGCCGAGCTCATGCTGGAAGGTCCAACCGGCATCGCCGATCGGCGCCACATAGACGAAGGCAACCTTGGTGGGGTCGGCGGCAAACGCCGGCCGCAGCAAGGCGGGGGCAATCAGCGAGCTGCCAAGCAGCGTGCGGCGCGAGATGGTCATGGGCGGTCTCTCCAATTCAGGTCGATGGGTGAAACGAGCGACCAAGGGCCGCCGGCGCGTTGAGCTTGGTGCGTGTGGTGTCGCGAGAGATCAACACCAGAACTGCAATGGTCGCAAGATATGGCAATGTCGCCAGCAGCTGCGGCGGAATGTCGATGCCCAGCGCCTCCACCTGGAACTGCGCGATGGTGACAAAACCGAACAGCAAGGCGCCCAGCGCGAGCATGATGGGCTTCCAGGTGGAGAACACCACGAGTGCCAGCGCGATCCAGCCGCGGCCGGCGACCATGTTCTCCGTCCACATCGGCGTGTAGGCCAGCGACAGGTACGAGCCCGCCAGCCCGCTCATCGCGCCGCCGAACATGACCGCGAAATAGCGGATGCGGATGACGGGGTAGCCGAGCGCGAAGGCCACATCATGCGACTCACCGACGGCGCGAAGCACCAGGCCGCCGCGCGCCCGCGTCAGATACCAGTGGACCAGGAACGGAGCGACCACTGCGACCATGACCAGCGGATCGATCAGCAGCAGCTGTTGCACGGCAGGCGAGGCCTCGCTCAGATGCGGCGAGATCACGGTGGCAAGCCCGGTGATTGGGTGGCTTTGGTAATCCACACCCAGCAGCGCCGACAGGCCGATGCCGAAGATGGTCAGCGCCAGGCCGGTGGCCACCTGGTTCGCCAGCAGCGACAGGGTGAGAAATCCGAACACCAGCGCCATCGCGGCTCCCGCCAGCATGGCAGCGATCATGCCGAGCGCCGGATTGCCGGTCACCACCGTCGCCATAAAACCCACGGCGGCTCCCACCAACATCATGCCCTCGATGCCGAGGTTGAGCACGCCGCTGCGCTCGGTGACGAGTTCGCCCAAGCCCGCCAACACCAAGGGGGTCGCCGCCCGCAGCGTCGCCACCAGGATGGCCAGGATAATGCCGGGATCAGGCATGTTTCACCCCTGGCTTCAGCACCAGCCGCGGCCGGTAGAGAATGAGCACGTCGGCTGCAAGAAGAAAGAACAGCAGCAGGCCCTGGATCACGCCGGTGGCCGCGGGTGGCAGTTGCAGGTCCATCTGCAGCCCCTCGCCGCCCAGATAGATCAACGCCATCAGCAGCGAGGCGAACAGGATTCCAACCGGATTGAGCCGGCCCAGGAAGGCCACGATGATGGCGGCATAGCCGTAGCCCGGCGAGATGATCGGCTGCAGCTGTCCGACCGGACCCGCGACCTCGCAGATCCCCGCAAGACCGGCAAGGCCGCCCGACAGCAACAGACTGAACCACACGGTGCCGGCGGCGCTGAACCCCGCATACCGCGCAGCCCCAGGCGCCAGGCCCGCCACACGGATGCGGTAGCCGGTCATCGTCCGACCCAGCAGAACGGCGGCCAACGGCACCACGGCGAGGGCGAACAGAGCGCCGATGTTCAGCCGCGCGCCCTCCACCAGCAACGGCAGCGTTGCATGCGGAAGAAACTGGCGGGTCTGCGGGAAATTGAAACCTTCGGGATCCTGCCAGGGACCGTGCACGAGCCAGCCGAGGATCTGCACCGCCACATAGGACAGCATCAGCGTCGTCAGAATTTCATGCGCATTGTATTTCGTGCGCAGGAAAGCCGGAATGGCGGCCCACAGCGCGCCACCGGCGATGCCTGCCAGCAGCATCAGCGGCAGCACCAGGGCGCCGCCACTTTCACCGAACGCCAAGGCCACGCCGCCGCCGCAAATGGCGCCGATGGTGAACTGCCCTTCAGCGCCGATATTCCAGACATTGGCCCGGCAGCCGATGGCGATACCCACGGCGCACAGCAACAAAGGTGTCGCTTTCAATCCCAGCTCCGTCAGCCCCATCACCGTGCCCAAAGGAGCGATGAACAGAGTGTACAGCGCCACCAGCGGATCGCGGCCGAGCAGCGCGAACAACAGGCCCGCCGCCACTGCCGACAGGACCACGGCGACCACCGGCGACAGCCACACCATGGCAGCCAGCCGCGCCGGGCGCGCCTCGAGCTTAAGCTGCATGGGCGTGTTCCCGAACCGCCGCCTGGCGCTGGCCGCCCATCAGCAGGCCCACCTCCTCCAACGTCGTGGTTGCCGGGGGCTTCGGCGTGGACAGCCGCCCGCCCGACAGCACGGCGATACGGTCACATATCTCAAACAGCTCGGCCAGGTCCTCGGACACGATCAGCACACCGACACCGCTGTCGCTGAGGGCAATGATCTGCTGGCGGATGGCCAATGCCGCGCCGATATCCACCCCCCAGGTCGGGTGCGCCGCCAACAGCACGCGCGGGGCCGCGCCGATTTCGCGGCCGATGATAAATTTCTGCATGTTGCCGCCAGACAGGCTGCCCGCTGTCGCCTCGATCCCTGTGGCGAGCACGCGAAACTCCGCCAGGATCGAGCGCGCGAACGTCCGTAGCGCCGGAAAACGGATGAACCCATGCCGTACAATGGCGCTCGAGGCCCCCGTCAGCAGCGCATTCTCCGCCAGACTCATTTCCGCCACCGCCCCGCGCCCCAGACGCTCCTCCGGCACGAAGGCCAGGCCGATGCGCCGACGTCCGGCCGCTCCCACCCGACCTGCCGGCTGTCCCACGATGACCACAGAGTCGGCCCGGGGTGCCAGTCGCTCGCCCGACAGCGCCGCCAGCAGCTCCTTTTGACCGTTCCCCGAAACCCCCGCGATCCCCACGATCTCGCCTGCTCGGACATCCAGCGATACCCTGTGCAGATCGGTGCCGAACGGCTCGTCCGACGGCAGTGACAGATCGTTCACCACCAGGCAGCTCGCGCCTGTCGTGGCCGCCGTGGTGCGCCCGCATTGCGGCAAGGTGGCGCCGATCATGAGCTCCGCCATGGCGGCCGGGCTCTCCTGGCGCGGATCGCAATGGCCGGACAGGCGGCCCGCGCGGAGCACCGTGGCCGCCTCACACAGCGCCTTGATCTCCTCCAGCTTGTGACTGATGTACAGCACGCTGCAGCCCTCGGCCGCGAGCCTTCGCAGCATGACGAACAGGCCTTCCGCCTCCTGCGGAGTCAGCACCGAGGTCGGTTCGTCAAGGATGAGCAGGGTCGGTTCCGCCAGCAGGCAGCGCACGATCTCGACGCGCTGGCGCTCGCCGACCGAAAGATGATGGATATGCCGTTGCGGATCCACGACCAGACCGTAGCGTACGGCCACTTCGCGAATGCGCGGTGCCAGCGCCCGCGGATGCTGCTTGTTGCCGAGCCCGAGTGCGATGTTCTCCGCCACCGTCAGCGCCTCGAACAGCGAGAAATGCTGGAACACCATACCCACGCCCATGGCCCGTGCGGCATTGGGATCGGCGATCGAAACCGGCGCCCCTTCCCACAGGATCTCACCCTCGTCAGGTTTGACCAGGCCGTAGATGATCTTCACCAGCGTCGATTTGCCGGCCCCGTTCTCGCCGAGCAGGGCGTGGATCTCGCCTGGCTGAACCACGAGATCGATGCCGATATTGGCCCGTGTCGTGCCATAGGTCTTGCTGATGCCGCGCAACTCAAGCCGCGGCGGCTGGCCCACACGTGGGCTCACATGCACACCGCACATGATGTGCAAGCCGGATCGCTGCTGGCCTCTGACAAATGCCAATTCTCCTCCGCACGAGTTGAGCGGAGTTGCAGCAATTGTGCCACCACCGAAATGGCGATTTCGGCGGCGAGCTTCCCGCCCGCACCGGGAACGCCGATCGGGCAGATCAGCCGCGCCGGATCCAGGCCGCGCGCCCGCAACCGGCTCACGAAGCGCGCACGCTTCGTGTTCGATCCGATCAGGCCAACGCTTGCGAGATCGGCTCGCGCAAGGCAGGCCGCGACGATGTCGAAATCCAATTGATGGTCGTGCGTCATCACCAGCACAGTCGTGCCGCTCGCAAGACGTGCAACTTCGCCGACCGGATCGGCCGTCGGTGCTGCCGGTCCTGGCAGATCGGTCCGCTGGTCGATCCATCGCAGCTGGCACGGCAGGTCTGCGAGCAGATTTGCGATGGCCCGCCCGACATGGCCCGCACCGAACAAGGCGATTTCCCAGGCGGGCGGCGCCACCACCTCGAACAGCACCGACACCGCTCCCCCGCAGCACTGGCCCAAAGCCGGCCCCAACGGATAGCGGCGCAACAAGGGGCCCGCTGTGCCCATCAGCATCAACCGCGCCTCGGCGATGGAGTCGAATTCCAACCGACCACCGCCGATCGTGCCATACGATGCATCTCGCGTGACAACCATCTTGGCGCCCGCCTCGCGCGGCGCCGAGCCCTGTACGGACGCCAATGTCACGAGCACGCAAGCTCGCCCCGCTGCATCTGCTTCCTGCAGTGCTGCCAGCCACACCGGCGTCATTCCGCAGCCTCCGCCAGCGCCACCTGAGACCGCCGCGACTCGATCGCCATGAGGACTCGCTCCGGGGTTGCCGGCGCGTCCAGCGCAACAGGACCAGATCCAACCGAGGCCACCGCATCCCGCAGCGCATGCAGCACAGATATCGCCAGCATCAACGGCGGCTCGCCGACCGCCTTGGCGCGATGCACGGTCTCCTCGACATTCTCATTGTGATAGAGCGCCACACGAAAATCCGCCGGCACGTCGCCGCAGGCTGGGATCTTGTACGTGGACGGCGCGTGCGTGCGCAGCCGGCCGCGCTCGTCCCACCACAGCTCCTCTGTGGTCAGCCAGCCGGCCCCCTGGACGAAACCACCTTCGATCTGGCCGATATCGATGGCCGGGTTCAACGACCGTCCGCAATCATGCAGGATGTCCACCCGGGTCAGCCGATATTCCCCGGTGAGCGTGTCGATCTCGACCTCGCTGACGGCGGCGCCATAGGCGAAATAGAAGAACGGACGGCCGGTCATCGTCTCTGCGTCATAGGCGAGCCCGGGCGTGCGGTAGAAACCGGTGGAGGATAGTGACAGGCGCTGTCGATAGGCGCTGCGCACGATCTCGACGAAGGATTGCGACTTGCCGCCGCCGCTCACCAGGCCGTCCATAAATCGAATTTGTTCGGCGGGAACGCCGAAATCCGCCGAGGCCACACCTGCCAGTCGGTCGCGGATCGTCTCCGCTGCCACCTGTGCCGCACGGCCGTTGAGATCCGAGCCTGACGATGCCGCCGTCGGCGAGGTGTTCGGCACCTTCTCCGTCGTGGTCGCGGTGATCTTCACGCGGGCCAGTGAGAGCCCGAATACATCGGCCACGATCATGGCGACCTTGGTGTTGAGCCCCTGCCCCATCTCCGTGCCACCGTGATTCAGCAGGACGCTGCCATCGGTATAGACATGCACGAGCGCCCCGGCCTGGTTCATCTGGGTCAGGGTGAAGGAGATGCCGAATTTCACCGGTGTGAGAGCGATCCCGCGCTTGCGCCAGAGATGCGCGGCATTGAAGGCGCTCACATCGGCACGGCGCGTGGCGTAGTCAGCGGTTTCGGCCAGTTTCGCGACCAGTGCCGACGTGATGTTGTCCTCAACCCGCATGCCGTACGGAGTCACGTTGCGCGGTGCGGCGCCATAGAAGTTGCGTTGACGCACCAGCAACGGCTCCAGATCGAGATGCCGCGCGATGGCGTCCATCACATGCTCGATCGCCACCATTCCCTGTGGGCCGCCGAAGCCGCGGAAGGCCGTGTTGGAGACCGTATGCGTCTTGCAGCGATGCGAGACGATCAAGGCGTGTTCAAGAAAATAGGCGTTGTCGGCATGAAACATGGCGCGGTCGTTGATCGCGGCCGACAGGTCTGGCGACATGCCACAGCGGCTGGCGAAGTCGAAGGATATGGCTGAGACGACGCCTTCGCCGTCGAACCCGACGTCGTACAGCACGCGGAAATCATGCCGCTTGCCGGTCAGGATCATGTCGTCGTCGCGGTCCAGCCGCAACTTCACGGGTCGCCCCGTTCGCTGCGCCAACAAGGCCGCGATGACCGCCACCAGAGACGCCTGTGATTCCTTGCCGCCGAACGCACCGCCCATGCGCCGCGTCTGGCACACGACGGCGTGGTCGGACAGTCCCAGCGCACGGGCAGTCAGATGCTGCACTTCGGTCGGATGCTGGGTGGAACCATGAACGACGATATCGCCGTCCTCCCCCGGCACCGCGAGCGCCGCCTGGCCCTCGAGGTAGAAATGCTCCTGTCCGCCCATGGCGAGCCGGCCGGACAGCCGGTGTGGCGCTGCCGCCAGTGCGGCCTCGGGATTGCCCCGTCGCAGGGTCTTGCTCGGCAGCACAAACGCCTGCTGCGCCATCGCGTCGTCGATGGTCAGGATCGGCTGCAGCAGCTCATATTCGATCTTGGCCAGCGCCGCTGCACGGCGCGCTGCACCAATCGAGCCCGCCGCCACCGCAAAGATCGACTGGCCGTGATATTCCACGAGCCCCGGCGCGAAGATGGGATCGCCGGGCATCGCGGGCCCAACGTCGTTCACGCCTGGCACATCGGCGGCGGCCATGACGGCGACAACGCCCGGCGCCGTGGCGACGGCTGACAGATCCATGGCCGAGATGCGGGCATGCGCGTGCGGGCTCAACGCAATGAAGGCGTGCAGCAGGCCTGCGGGCTCCGGCAGATCGTCCAGATAGCGCGCCGTTCCGCAAACATGCAGATGCGCGCTGTCATGCACCGCGGAGGTTCCGACCACGGCGCTCATGCGGCGTGGTCCAGATACAACTTCAGCAACAGGTTGCGCGCCACCGTGGCCCGGTAGGCGGCACTGGCCCGCATGTCCGAAAGCGGGGAGAAATCCTCCTCGATAGCAGCCATCGCACCCCTGATCGTGGCCTCATTCCACGGCCGGCCGAGCAAAGCCTGTTCGGCGGCGGGCGCCCGCGCTGGCACACCGGCCATGCCGCCATAGGCAATGCGGATGTCGGCCACCCATCCGTCCGCGATGACAACCATAAACGCGCCACAGACCGCCGAAATATCCTGATCGGGACGCTTGCTTACCTTGTTCACCGCCAGCACGGCACCCTCCAGCAAAATGGGGATGTCCATGCGCTCGATGAACTCGCCGGGTGCCAGCGCGGTATGGCGATACGCGAGGAAGAAGTCCTCGATCGGCAGTTCGCGCGTTACAACGCCGCGCCGCAACACCAGCCTGGCCCCGAGCGCCATCAACGCCGGTGGCATGTCGCCGATCGGCGAGCCGTTGGCGATATTACCGCCGATCGTGCCACTGTTGCGCACCTGCACGGAGCCGATCCGCCGCACCAATTCGCCGAGCGCCGGATGCAGCCCGGCCAGAACGGCCATCGCGTCGGTGTAGCAGACGCCCGCCCCGATGCGCAGGACGCCACCGTCGGTCGTAAGCTCACGCAGTTCGGCCACGCCACCGATCGCGATCACAGCGTCGAGTTCGCGGAACTGTTTGGTCACCCAAAGCACGACATCGGTGCCGCCGGCCAGGATCACCGCCTCGGGATACGCTTCGACCAACGCCGCCAGGGTGGCCAGGCTGTCCGGCGCCCAGAACCGTCGCCCGCCATGGCGCAATGCCAGAGGCCCTTTCGGCAGAGCGGCCAGCACTGCCAGTGTGGTTGCCTCCGCCTCGGTGAACTGGTCGTCCACCGGCGCTGCGCAGACATCCAATGTCGCGTCCGCAATGGAACGATAGCCGGTGCAGCGGCACAGATTACCGGCGAGCAGCGTATCGACCGCCCCACGATCCACTACTGGCGCAGTGTGAGCGGCTGCGAACATCGCCATCACGAAACCCGGCGTACAGAAGCCGCACTGGCTGGCGTGGTAGGTCACCATCGCCTGCTGCACCGGATGCAGCGCCCGCTCAGCCAGATGCTCCACCGTGATAAGCTGTTTTCCGTCCAGGGCGGGCAGGAACAGGATGCAGGCGTTCATCGCCCGGTAGCGCAGGCCGGCACCCACCGTCTCAGCCAACACCACCGTGCAAGCGCCGCAATCGCCTTCCGCACAGCCTTCCTTGGTGCCACAAAGCCCGGCCTTGCCGCGCAGCCATTCGAGCACGGTCATGGTCGGATCAGCACCGCGGATCTCGCGCGGCGCGTGGCCCAACAGAAACGAGACACTGTCGCGGGCATCGGTCATGAGAAAATTTGCGCCGGACGTTCAGGATTTTGCAATATTGTTATGCCGAAGCCCCGAAAGCCTCGTCAATTCGAAAACCTGAGCAGCAAGACCGGTTTGATCGCATCAACTGCCGAGGCACGACATTCGATGACTGAAAACGCAGCGTATGCTCCAAACCGCATCTGACATTGCCCAAAATGTCGGCAGCATTCGCAAAGGCACTATCAAGAAGGTTCTGCTCGCGGCAGAGCGCGTCTTCGGCAGGCGCGGTTTCGCCGGCAGCACCATTGCGGAAATCGTCCGGCAAGCCGGGTTGCCGAAAGCCAACTTGCATTACTATTTCGGCACCAAGGACCGGCTCTATCAGGCAGTGCGCGAAGGCATTATTAGATGCCTGATAACCTCGCATATCATACCAACCCGACTTGAGGTTGACACATGAAGGATGTGTCGATGGCGACTTGGCATGAGTTCATACTTTGCGCGCCGCCGCCGGCCAGCCCGGCGCGCGATAACAGCCCACTTTGTTGCTGGAAGAGTCAGTATCAAGACAGGTGGATATTAGCTGCCGCGATAGGTGGAATAGCCGAAGGGCGACAGCAGGAGCGGCACGTGGTGATGCGACGTGGCATCGCTCACCACGAAGCGGATCGGGATCACATCGTAGAACCCACCGGGCTTCCATTCGCCAACATGAAAAAACAGCTCGTAGATGCCGGTCACAAGCGTATCCAGCAGCGGCCGGTCGCTTCGGCCATCGGCGTTGGTCACGTATCGCCCGAGCGAGATGCCGTCGCGCGACAAGGTGAACACCATTCCCGCCGCCGGGCGGCCAGATGCGGTGTCCAGCACATGGGTCGACAGACCGCCGCTCACTGAGAATCCCTCATGGGCCTTTCGCTCCTGCCTCGAACCAGCGGCCGATCGCCTGGCGCTCGGCCTCGGTGATTTCGGTGATGTTGCCGAGCGGCATGGCACGCGCCGTCACCGCCTGGGCGTAAATCAGCTTCGCCTGGCCGACGATCTGAGCCGGGGTATCGAACATGATGTTCTTCGGCGGCTGGGCGAACGCTGCAAAGCTCGGCTGGGCCGCGTGGCAGGTGTGGCAACGGGCGTTGATGATGTCATGCAATTCGGCGAAGCCCACCGCGTGGCCGGTCGAAGCCCCAGGCGCTGTAAGGGCCGAGACCGCGATGATGCCGAGGATGGGCACGGCTGCCGCGGGCCACAGCCGCCAGTCCGGCTTGGCGCCGGTGTGTAGCACGTTGAACCAATGGCGCACGAAGAACGCCGCCACGAACACGCAGGCCAGTACCAGCCAGTTCCAGCGCGACTGATAGGTGAAGGCGTAGTGATTGCTCAACATCGTGAACAGCACCGGCAACGTCAGGTAGTTGTTGTGCAGCGAGCGCTGCTTGGCAATGAACCCTAGCATTGGGTCTGGCGCCTGCCCCGCCAGCAGCGACTTCACCACTTTGCGTTGGTTGGGGATGATGATCATCAGCACGTTCGCCGCCATGATCGTGCCCACCAGCGCGCCCACCTGGATGAATGCGCCGCGCCCGCTGAACAGCCGCGAATAGGCGAAGGCCACCGCGATCAGCAGCCCAAACCCGACCACGGCGAGGTTGCGGGTGCTCTGGCCGATCCGGCTGCGGCACAGCGCGTCGTAGACGATCCAGCCCAGGATCAGCGAAGTGAGTGCGATGATGACAGCGGTATCCGGCGTCATGGCCCGCACGGAGGGGTCGATCAAATAGAGCGAGGCATTAAAATAATACACCAGCACCAGCAGCAGGAAGCCGAAAATCCAGGTGCCATAGGCTTCCCATTTGAACCAGGTCAGCTCCGCCGGCATGAACTCCGGCGCCACCGCGAATTTCTGCATCTGGTAGAAACCGCCGCCATGCACCTGCCAGGCCTCGCCCTTCACGCGGGCGTCGAGCCGCGGGTTCGACTTCAGGCTGGCGTCCAACGCGATGAAATAGAACGAGGAGCCGATCCAGCAGGTCGCGGCGATGACATGGGTCCAACGAACCAGGAGTTCCAGCCAGTCGAGCAACAGGGCGACCAATGCATCCTCCTTCGGCTTGCCGCGGGAGTATGCGTTTCGTTCTCCGGAGGCAAGCCGGGCGTGGCAAATGCCAGGCCAGACCTACTCGCTACGGAAACTGGGCCGAACCAGCTTCACTGCCGCGATGGCGTAACCGGCAACTGCGGTGCTGCCGAACAGCCGCACGAGATAGCCGCGCCGCCAGGGCGCCTGCTGATAACCGGACAGATGGCGCTTCGGCGCCGTCAGCAGATCGAGCAGGCTCGGTGCCTTGGCGATGTGCTGGCCGCGTTCGGTGGCACCGAAACCGTCGACCTGGAAAAGATCACCGATATCCGTCGCCTCGCGCGGGGTGGGCGAGAACAACAGCCGCTGCAAGGACGGCAACACCGAGGGGATGTCGATCGGTATTGGCGGCAGGCCGCCAAATGCTGCGATGTAGCGATCGATGAAGGCCAGAGCCGCCTCCTGAATCCGCCCGGCAGCGCTCGAATAGCCAGCCGTCACCGTGCTGCCTTGCGGCTGCAGGATCGCCTCGATGTGCCCGTCGGCAGCCTGCTCATACCCAAGCACCGAGCCGTGCGGTGCCGTGAACAGGAGTTCCAGGATCGCCCATTGGCTTTTGGTGATGTGGAAGCGCTCGAACGGCTCGCCCGCGTTGACGAACCAGCCAAGCGTGGCATTCGCCAGCACCGGCGTTGTCGTTACCCTTGGGTTGGTGCCGAAATAGAAGCCGCCCACGTCAGCGGACCGTCCCATCCTCTGCAGTATCTCGACGAAGGCCTTCTGCAACGAGCCGTGCCAGCCGATATCGATGATCGCGAGCCGACCAGCCAGGGCACCCTCCTGCGCCAGATATCGCTCGAACAACACGCGCTCGCGATGCGCCACCGCCAGAATCTCGGGTTCAAGCTCCATCAGCACCGCACGCAAGGCGGCCTGCTTCTCGTCATTGTCGATCGTGGTCAGCAGATCGAGCCCGTGCGCCGCCACCACCGACGCGCAATGTTCTGGCGAGAGCCCGATCCGGCTGAGGAATTCATGCACCGGCAGGCTGGTGAAGTTGCCTGCCAGAAACTGCAATTCCTCCGGCCCGATGCGCTCGATGGCAGGAAGCACGATGCTGCGGCGAGACACCATGAAGTAGGTTGTGGGCGGCGGAGCCTCCACCAGCGGGGGCAGACGGTCATAGGCCGCCTTCACGATCCGACCATCTCTGGCACAGAACAGCAGGCGGTCCGGCTGAAACACGGCCATTTGCTGATGCAGCCATTGGGCAAACCCGAGATACACGGGTCCGGCCACCTGCTGGCCGATCGCGCCCCAGGTGGTGCTCGCCCCCAGGCTTGCCGGAACGCCTTGCAGCAGTGAGCGCATGATCCGTTGCTCTGCCGGAAGGCTGCGATCCACCACTGGGCGAGAGCGCCGCAGTCGCGGGCGATACCACAGCCCATTCCAGCCGAAGCGGCGCGCCTGCACCACATCGGCCCAGGGATTGTCGCCGATATGCCAGATCGAGGCGGGCTCGAGTGCCAGGATGCGCGCGAGTTCGCCGAACAGACCACCCTCGCCCTTGGCGATGCCATACGCGCTCGACACATGCACTTCGAGCGTCCCAGAATACCCCCGGGCCGCCAACATGGAGGTAACCGTGTCGGTGTCGAGATAAGTGTCGGACACGAAAGCCACCCTTGTGCCCACCGCCTGCAACGCCTGATGCAGCGACAGGATATCGGGATTGGCGAAGCATACGTCCGCCTCGGCCGCCACCTCCTCGTGGCGCAGCGCCTCCAGCAGCGCGGGTTCATAGGCATCGCCGAACCCGGCATAGATCTCCCGCAGCGTCACCTCGTAACGCCCGGCGAGCCTTGCGATCTCACGGGAGCGGTGTTCGGCGCTCCGGCGCGCCCGCTTGAACGCAT
Organism: Rhodospirillales bacterium; assembly: GCA_025352665.1. Lineage (GTDB taxonomy): Bacteria > Pseudomonadota > Alphaproteobacteria > Acetobacterales > Acetobacteraceae > CAIQQQ01. The sequence goes on from JANXSM010000096.1 coordinate 74,692, forward strand.
CGATGTCGAGATCCTGGCCGGTCCGCGTCCGCACTCGCAGCGCGATCAGGGAGAACACGTCGTCCGGTTGCGCCACGCTGCGCAGCAGAGCAGTGTCAAAGACATCCAGCGTGACCAAAGCTGCACGTGAAAAGCAAGGTCGCGACCGCGCATCGGCCGCCCGGCGCAGCCTATATGGCAAAGCCATTGCTATCGTACGCACATCGTCGATGCGCGACATCAGCCAGCCGCCTTGGGACGGCCGACGGGCGGCATACCCCGCCGGGCCTGGGCGCCGGTCGCGAGTTCGTTGAGATTCGCCATCGACTCGCGCATCAGTTGCCCCGTCCGTTGCCCCGGTAACAATGACGCTGGCCCGGCCCACGGGTTCCAACGCCCACTGATTGGTTGCGGATCATGCCTCTATCCGGCACAGCCGCACGACAGAATCACGTGCAGACAAAAGTAAATTTTGGTAATTCATCGATTTGGAAAGAATTTTTTTGTACATTGTTGGACAATACATGGTGCGCTTTGGACATCTTTCTAACAAAAAACCCAGTCCTACCCCATTATTTCTGCAATTCACAAGCCATAACTCGCAAATGTGTTTATGAAAATTTCGTTTATTCTATTATCAACTGATTCTACTCGCCAAACTGGCAACCGGATGCACGACGGCGCTCCAGCCGCCGGTGACTTCAACGAATGAGGAGTATTGATGGGCGCTATTCAGTGGTCGAACCGATCAAGCCCGATCCTGCACGCGCTGAGCGCTTTCGCGTCGCTGGCACCGCACGAGCTGGACCTCATCGCCGAGCAGGTCTTGTTCACCCGCTTCGACGCTCCTCTGACCGAGCTGCACGCAGCCGGTGACAGTGCCAACCAGCGCATCCTGCTGTCCGGCTGGGCCTGCCGGCAGCGCATGCTGCCGGATGGTCGACGGCAGATCATCAACCTGATTGTGCCAGGCGATATCATCGGACCGCGCCAGCGCCCTGCGATTCCGGCCGCCAGCGCGACAGTGGCGTTAACCGATGTGGAAACGTCTGATGCAAGCAATCTGCTCGCGGCGGCCGAGCAGCAGGATTACCCGGGCCTGCGCAAGGCGCTGCATGCGGCGGCGGCATTGGAGGAGTTCTTCTCGCGTGAGCAGATCGTCCGCCTCGGCCGACAGACCGCGCACGAGCGCATGGTCCATCTCATGCTGGAACTGCGACTACGCCTAGCCGCCGCGGGCCTTGGCAGCGCCGACAGCTTTCCGATGCCGCTGACCCAGGAGGTGATCGCAGACGTGCTCGGCGTCAGCGCGGTGCACGCCAATCGCACGCTGCAGCAGGTACGCCGCGAAGGACTGCTGGAGCTGCGGCGCGGGCGCGTGCGCATTCTGCAGCCAGAACTGATGGAAAGCATCGCCAACTGGACCCTGACCACCACCGGCACCAACACGCCGCAGCCGGTGTCGGACTGGCAGGGTTAGACCGTGATGACCGAAGGTGGAACTACCGAAAGGTCTGAATCACGCGATAAAACAAGGAGCTAGAGCGGGACTAATTACGTCGCCAATCAGGCGTGATCCCGCTCTAAGCCGCCGAACGGCTTACAGCAGCCACCAGGCGCCAAGCACAAGCAGCCACAGACAAACCCCGATCAGCAGCCCGATCACCACACCACGGGCCGGGCGCAGGGCATCCGCCGCCGTCAAGACTGGCGGCGGTGATGCATTGACCTGCTCCTGGGTATCGGTTGCGGCATCAGATGTCGGCGGCTGCATGTTTTGCGCCTGGCTGGAACGGCTGGACCAAATTCTGGACCAGCCTACAGACGCACTCGGCACGACGCCATCGGCTTGCCCTGGCATGTGCGCCTACAAAGCCAGGCGCAGCTGCACCAGGAACCGGTTGTCCGTGTAGCCGGACCCGAAAACCTGGTTGGTGATAACGCCAAGGTTTCCGGTGCCGCTCGACGTACGCTGGGTGAAATCGTAGGTGCCCACCAGCCGCATGTTGCGGTTCATCAGCCAGGTTGCCCCGGTGCCGAGGGTGAACAGTTCCTGATGGCCCTGCCCCTTGTTGTAGTCGTCGATCAGGTAGGCGCCGTTCGCCTGCAGGATCACGTTGCGCAACAGTTCGTGATCCACTCGCAGCCCGACCGCAGTTTCGGTGAAACCCACCGTCGTCTCGTCCGCTGAATCCTGGATGTGCCGTGTTGCGCTGGCGGTCACGGTGGTAAGACCGGTCGGGTTCCAGATCACCTGCGCCTCCACCACCGGCGACTGGATGCTTTTGATCCTGCGGTCGGTGAAGGTGCGGCTTTCATAACCAGCCAGCAGGCGGTAGCGCCACAAGCTGCCTTCGACGAAGTCGAGACCAGCTAGCACCGTGACGTCGTTGAAGTCGCGCTTGGGGCTGCCGAGCACCTGGTTGCGATAACTTGCGACCGTGTCGCGCACCACCACCACCAGGTTGCGCTGCGGAGCCAGCTCGTAGCCCAAGGTCACAGCGGGATCGACGGTGATCCGGTTCCGATAGGTCTGCAGATACTGCTTTCCATTGACCGTGCCGTTGTCGAATTCGTAGTTGGACACGCCCAAGGTCGGCTGAATGAACACGCGGCTGAACATCGCGCGGTAGCCGAGGCGGACGGTGTCGACCCGATACGGCAGCGCCCGGTCGAGATTGGGCACGTCGAGGTCACGCAGTGTCTGGTTCAGGCTGAGATGCTCGTAGGCGACCAGGCCGGTGTCGCGACCGAACTGGTGGGTGGCGCCGATCCCCGCCGTCCAGTTGGTGTAGGACTGGCCGTCCTGCTGCGGATAGCGGTTGTCGTCGCCTGTGAGCTGGGCATAGCCGGTGGTGTCGGAATGGTCGTAATCGGCGCGCACCCGCGCGTTGGTGCCAACCAGCACGCTGCCCTTGGCCTTCGAGCCGCCCAGCACGTTGTCCTCGTAACCCAGTGTCTCGCGCAGTTCGGGGCGGATGGTCACCTCGCCCACGCGAATGCCGAGGCTGTCGTATTCCGGCCGCTGGCGGGAGGCGACGGTCACGCCCGGTTCGACACCGATGCCAGGAATATCGTTGGTAATGTACTGATCCAACAGCCGTTGCGCATGCGCGGCTGGAACGGCCCCCGTCAGACCTGCCACAAAGGCTGCAACTGCCGTCGACCGACGACCGCAAAACGAAGGCAGCCTGTTCTTGGCGCTCAATGAATATCCTCCAAGCGAAACGTGATGCGAATCCGCGAGCGCTCGAACCACGCTCGCGTCATGCAAGAAGTACTACGCCGCGGGAACCTCCGGGTTCGAAACGGATTTACCTGCAGTTTCTGGCATCAGTTGCCATTTCATAGCGGGAGCACGGCCAACATGGCATACTTTGTTCTAGTCAGAGGTCGCAGCTATCGCATGCTCCAGATCGGATGTGTTATTTTGGCAACAGGAGTGTCGTTTTCGGGCACTGCATTGGCTCAGGCGAAGGACCCGGTCGCGATCCGCCGCGCTGCTCTGAAGTCGGTTCCCACAAGCTGCGTTGCCGAATACGCCAAATACTGCACGCCGCCCACCGTGGGACGGCCAAGCGCGCGGGACCAGGTGATCTGCCTGAAGTCGCATCGCCCTGATCTCTCGCTGGGCTGCCGCTCGGCCGTGACCGCAGCGACGAAGTGATCCGCTTGTTCGGGGGCGAAATGCTCGCCCGTGCGTCGCCGGCTGAACGAAGTGCGCTGCGCTTCACCGCCCTGATCCTGTTCGCCGTGCTTGCGTTGCAGCGTCTCGGCCTGCCGTTTGCAGGCAAGGCGTTCAGCATGGTCGGGCCGATCGGTCTGGCGATCGTGGTGTATGGCCTCGCCACCGGCGCGCTGCAATTCCATCGTGGTCGACTGGTGAATTACCTGATCTTCCTGGCGTTGGTGCTGATGGGGACGGCTTACCACGCGGCGTTTCCCGGCGGATTCGGCTCTGGTGTGAACATCAACTCGCTGCTGCAGTTCTTGGTATTGACAAGCTTCGCCATATTCACCTTCGCCGCACCGGTGGAGGAAGGCGCCTTCTTTCGCCTCGTCACCTTCGCGCTGGTGCTAGTGGCCGTGGCCGGGATCCTGCAGTTCGTCGCCCAGTTCGCAGGGCTGCGTTTGTTCTCCTTCACCGGGCTGATCCCTGACAGCCTGCTGTACGAGGCCGGCTACAATCTCGAAATTCCCGTCGGCATCGGCAGCATCATGAAGTCGAACGGGTTCGTTTTGGTCGAGCCATCGGTGTTCTCCCAGCTGATGGCGGTGGGCTTGATCATTGAGGCGGTCGGCACGCGCCGGGCGCGCTACCTGGCAGCCTTCGTGGCGGGGCTGCTGCTGTCGTTCTCCGGCACTGGGTGGATCGTGCTGGGCGCGTTCGTGCTGGGTTCGGCCGTGGCCATGGGCAAGCGGGGCTTGGTGATCGCCATCGGCGTGGTGGCCATGCTCGCGGCGGTGCTGGGGCTGGCAGCCGTGCTGGCGCCGGATTTCGTGGGTGCCCTGGGCGAACGCCTCTCGGAAATCAACCGCCCCGGTACCAGCGGGCATATGCGCTTCATCACTCCGTTCTGGCTGCTCGGCGATGTCACCTCGTCCAACCCGGTGTCGATGCTGCTCGGCATCGGCAGCGGCGAGAGCGAGAAACTCACCCTGCCGTTCGACTATGACGTGAATACTCCAATCAAGGTGATGGTCGAATACGGCGCTCCCGCGCTGATCGCCTATGTCCTGCTGTTCGTTTTGGGGCGCAAAACCCGTATTCAGGCCGCCCTCGTCCTGCCGCTCGTGGTACTATTTATGTTTGCCGGTGGCTATCAGCAATTTCCACCCATGCTGTTCTTCGTTCTGTTACTTACGTCTGTGGCGCGGCTGCGCCCAGCGGACGCATCGCGGGCGGTTCAGCCGCCGGAAGCAACCCCCAGACCCGCCATGCCTCCAGGCCGCGCGGTGCCGGCGGCCAGATAGGTCTGCAGCGTCTGTCTCGCGATCTCGTCCCAATCGGGGATCGCGCGGGTTAGAGCGCGCACGGCATCGGCGCAGCCTGCGGCATAGGCCCGGTCGCCGATCATGGTGGCCATGGCTCCGGTCAATGCCGCCACGTCTTCGGGCTCATGCAGGCGGCCGTGCACGTCGTTCTCCAGCAGTTCGGCGAAGCTGCCGAGCCTGGCTGCGATCATGGGGCGGCCATGCGCCAGCGCGAACGAGAGCACGCCGCTCGCCTCAATTTCGCGGTATGGGAACACCGCGACGGTGCCGGGTCCGAACAGTGCGGGAATGTCCTCGTCGCGGACGAAACCGCTTTCGATCGACAGCGGCACGCCGTGCGTTGAAGCCAGCGCGTGCAGGGGCGCCAAGTCCATATAGGGCTTGCCGACGATGCGGATCCGCGCAGCCTGACGTAGGTCGGCCGGCAGGTCGGCGAAGGCGCGGATCAACAAATCAGCACCTTTGTACGGCTTGATCTTGCCGAACAACAGGAAGGTCATCACCCCCTGCATCGGGTCCGGCGCGAAGGACGCAGGCTGGACCAGCAGACCATGCGGGCGCACCATGATGCTCTGGGCGGGAACGCCAAGGCGACGCAGCCGCGCCTCACCCTGGGCTGTGTGCACCACCAGCCGGTCAAACCGCAGCAGCGCTTGCAGGAAGCCGCGCGCCTGCAAACTCGCCGATGGATCGCCATTGTACGGGTTGGTGTCGTGCACCGTCAGCACCAGCGGTGCGACCCGGCGAAACAGACCGAGCAGCCGGGCATCCAGGATCGGCAGGGGCAGCCATTGAAAATGGATCACGTCCGGCCGCTCCCGCCGCAGCCGGGCCAGCAGGCCGAGCATCGACCAGGCGTGGTCGAGCCCCTTCACGCCGAGCCGGAATTTGGTCGGCAGCCGGCTCACGCGCGGATGCTCCGCAAGGCGGTAGAAGTCCGCTGCCACCGCAACGCCGCCGGCAGAGCCATCCTCCGGCCGCAGAGCTCGGGCATGCAGGGTCACATCGTGGCCTGCCCGGCTCAACCCCTGGGCCAGCGCCGCGTCATACGGCAGGGTGAACAGCGACGGGTCGATCAGCGAGATGCGCATCAGCCCAAGACCTCCGGCTCCGCGCGGCTGAAGCCCGGTTGGCCCGCGGGTGGCATGCTGCGCGAGGAGGCGGGCGGGTTCCAGGTTTGGAACCGTTCGCCGCGCAACGAGCGGATCACCCCGAGCCCAGTGCCCGCAAAGGCCAGCAGCATCGAGCGTGTCTGCGGCAGCAGCACGGCGGCGAGCGACCCGAGGATAACCACACCCAGGAGCCATGAGGCCTGCAACAGCGCCAGGCCCCCTGCGACGCAAGCGCCACCTGCGACCAGTGTGAAACCCGCGAACCAGCGCAGCAGCTTGTGCGAGACATATTTGTACAGATCCAGAGCCGGCAGACGGCGCAGCCGTGGCCACAGCACGCGATGGACATTGAACGCCTGGCAGGCGATGCGAATCTTGCGGCGGAATTCTTCGCCCGGCCTGGACACCTGGTCCTCCCAAGCGATCGCATCCTCGGCGCGAACGATGCGGAACCCCTCGCATAGCGCCATCAGCGAGACGTACATGTCGTCGATCAGATCAGGCGGCGCCGGCCGATACAGCGCACGGCGCACGGCGAAGATCGAGCCATCGGCACCCATGACGGAGCCCGTGGCACTTTCCAGCCGTTTGATCGCCTCCTCAAGCCGCCAGTAGAGCGAGCCGACCGCGGCAGTGGCATTGCCGGCCTCGGCGCGGTAACGCAAGTGCCCACATACCACACCCACCCCGGGGTCTGCGAAATGCCCCAGTAGCCGTGTCACCGAGGCTTCTTCCATCATCACATTGGCATCGCTGAACACCAGGCATTCCGCTCGGGCCAGGCCCGACAGCACGTTCATGCCCGCCGTTTTGCCGGTGCGGGCGGCGGCACGCACCAGATGAATGTCGCCGGCGAATTCCTGGAGAATGTCCCAGGTGCGATCGGTGCCGGCGTCGACGTACACGAACAGCGACAGGCCCGGGAATACGCGGCGCAGCGCCAGCATGTTCAACGCCTTGCTGCGTATCACCCGCTCCTCGTTGTAGGCGCAGACGCAAAGGGCGGCGGTGGTGGGGCGAACACCCGCCACCGGCCGCCGCGGCCGCCACCGCTTCAGCAGCACCAGGCTGGCAGGAAAGCTTACGAAGGGATGCACCGCCAGAGCCAGCAGCGCCATTCCCACCAGGATCAGCCAGGTTGCCATGTTCAGCCCACCAGCACAGAGGCAAGCGCACCGCGCCCCTGGCCGGACAGCCGGGACACCGCGGCCTGCGCCGCGGGATTGCCAGCCTTGCCATCCAGTACGAGCACGGTCAGGTCAACGCGAGAAACCAACGCCTCAGCCGCGGCGGTGGCGGCGTTGGCACCGGACAGCACGACAAGATCGTAATGCTGGCGCACTTCTACCAGCAGGTTCTGCAAGGTCACGCCCGACAGCAGCCCGACCGATCCCGGCATCTTCCGTGTCGACAACAACACGTCGAGCGGGCCCAGCGGATCGGCGGCCAAGGTGTCACGCCAGTCGGCCCCCTCCTGCAGCACGGCACCCATCGCATCGGAGCCAACGTCGAGCAGGCGGGCCAACGTCGGCTGTTCCAGGCTGGCTTCCACCAGCAGCACCTGCTCGCCGGCGGCCGCGGCCGAGCGGGCCACGGCTATGGCGAGTTCGGCGGCCTCTCGCAGATGATGGGTCGAGGAGAACATCACTGTACGCGGCGTGCCGTTGCGGGCAGCATAGCGGATGCGGTCGCGCAGCGATCGCAGCGCCTGCACCTCCGGCCCCACCGCCGAGCGCAGCACCCGCTCCGACAGACCACGCCGGAGCATGCGGTGGTCGAAAGTTGCCAGTACCATCAGGCCAGTGGCGCGGGTGACATCGGTTGGACTGTCGAACCCGTCCACCGAGCGCAGCCGCAGCAGCGCCAACATGCAGCCGAGCAGGGCGCCGCTCATGCCGCCCATGCCCACGATCATCTTGGTGTTCGGGCCGGACGGCGCGCCCGGCGCCACGGCTGCGCTGAGAACGCGCACATCCGGCGCCTCCGTGGTCTTGGGCTGGGCTGCGGTCTGCTGCTCGCTCTGCAACAATGTCTGGTACAGCGCGCGGCGGGTGTTGACCTCCTGCTGCAGCTGGTCGAGCTGGGCGCGGGCGTTCTCCGCCTTGACGCCGGTGCGGCGCGACTCGTTGAGGGCACGGTTGAGCTCGGCCTCCTTGTCCTGTGCCGCCTTCAGCTGGGCGCCGAGCGAGGCGACGATACGGCCGATTTCACCACCGAGCTGGCTGCGCACGGACCCAAGGTCAGCGGCTGCACTGCGCACGCCGGGATAGTTGGGCCCATAGCGAGACGACAGGTCGGCCACTCGTGAGGAGGCCACGCTCTCCTGGTCGCGCAGGCGCGAGACGGTGGGGCTGTCGAGCACGCCGGCCATGGCAGCGGAGTTACCGTGCTTGATGAGATCGTTGGCCCGGTTCCAGTTCGCTTCCAGCTGAGCACGATCCACACTGGCCTTGGCGGTAGCGGAGGCGAGTTCTTCTACTTGCTGTTGGCCCACGGAGCCCGCGCGGAGTGCCACGATGTCGCTCCGGCTGCGCATGTCGCTCATCTGCTTCTCAAGACCATTGAGATCCGAACGCACTTGGGCGATCCGCTGGGTCAGCACGTCGTTGGCGCCGCGGTTGGCGTCTGCGCGCCGTGCCGCGCGAGCACGCAGATAGTCCTGCACCAGCGTGTTGAGAAAATTCGATGCCAGACGCGGATCCTCGGCGTTGAAACCCAAGGCGATCACCAAGCTGCGATTGTCCTGGAACGTCGATAGCGACTTGGACACCGACTGGTAGACCGCGTCATCCGGACCAGCCGCAGGGCCATCGGCAGCACTTCCCTGAGGGAACAGCGACTTCATCCAGTCCTTCGCGCGGTCCATCATGGCCGGCGGCCGCAGCGCGGGGTTGAACTCCGCCACCTGGTCCAGCTTCAGTTCGCCAATCACTTCCTCGATGAGCGCGCGGGAGGTGAGCGCCTGCACCTCGGTACGCACGATCGGCATAGGATCTGGCCCGCTATCGCTGCGCAAGGCGCCTTGCAGTTCGGGGATGGCCAGCCGGTCGCCTTCGATCGCAATGGTGGTGGAGGCGGTGTAGGTTTTGGGCACGCTGCGGGCATACATGAAACCCGCCGCCGCCGCGGCCAGCGCCAGCGCCACAATCAAAATCGAATGGCGCTTCAGCACCTTGACGATCTGGGCAAACCCCAGGGCGCCGGTATCACGGCCGCGGGGGACGAAGTCGGTATCTAGCGAGATGTCCACGGCCGGATTCCCTTTCTGGTTGAAGTCACGCATTGGCGGCCGGCGGCCACATCAGAACCGGGGCGCCGCCGGCGGCCTGCGTCGACCGCTGCTCCAGGGTTTCGATCTCAGGCGTTGCGATATCGCGTGCGGCCAGCAGCAGCACGTGATGCATCAGGCCGCGCTCGGCAAAAACGAACAGGCCCGCGCTGCCGCTGACCGGCGCCAGCACGCCGGCTTCCACGAGCCGCTGCCATTGCGCCTGGCCCACCCGCCTGCCGGCGACGAGCGCACCGCCGTTCGGGAGGTCGCCGATCTCGATGCGTCCCCAGGCATCCTGCGGCGCGGTGGCGATGCGGCGCAGCGCCTGGATCATTTCTGTGTCGCGGCCGCGCACGGTGAGCGAGGCG
>JANXSM010000143.1 GCA_025352665.1 Rhodospirillales bacterium
GGGTGTATGGATCCCACTCTGCCAGCTTCTGCAGCCGCTGAACCTGGGCTCCTTCGGTCACCAGCAACTTGGCGCCATAGGGCACCCGGAAACGCGCCCGCTCACGGCCCTTCTCATCGGTGAGGATGATTTCCAGGTTGCGCGACATCACGATGTTCACGCCCTGCGAATTCACCACCACGGTGTAATTGCGCATGGTCGCGATGCCGTCATGGCTCGCTTCCACGGCACTCACCTCGGCGCCACGCGTCGCGGCACCACCGATGTGGAATGTGCGCATGGTCAGCTGGGTCCCCGGCTCACCGATCGACTGCGCGGCAATCACTCCCACCGCCTCGCCGACGTTCACCGTGGTGCCACGTGCCAAATCGCGGCCGTAGCATGCGCCGCAGACACCAACCTTCGCCTCGCAGGTGAGCACCGAGCGGATCTTCATCTCCTCGACGAGGGCCTTCTCGATGATCTCCGCGTGAGTCTCCTCGACAAGAACATTGGCGCCCACCAACACGGCACCCGTGATCGGATCAAGCACTGCTTCCGCCGTAGTACGCCCGAGCACGCGCTCCGACAGCGAGGCCACCACGTCGCCACCATCCATCACGGCGCGAACCTGCAAGCCACGATCGGTGCCGCAGTCATTCTCGACAATGATGCAATCCTGCGCCACGTCGACCAGGCGGCGGGTGAGATAGCCCGAGTTCGCGGTCTTCAATGCAGTGTCCGCGAGCCCCTTACGCGCACCATGAGTGGAGTTGAAGTATTCGAGGACCGACAGACCCTCCTTGAAGTTCGCGATGATCGGCTGCTCAATGATTTCGCCCGACGGCTTGGCCATGAGCCCACGCATGCCCGCCAGCTGACGCATCTGCGCCGGGGAGCCACGCGCACCGGAATGGCTCATCATCCATACCGAGTTGGTGGGATAGCCGATCTCCTGGCGCGAGATCTCCTTCATCATCGCACCGGCAACTTCGTCGGTGCAGCGCGACCAGGCGTCCACCACCTTGTTGTAGCGCTCGCCGGCGGTGATCAGACCGTCCTGATACTGCTGCTCGAATTCCTTCACCTCGCCCTGGGTCTTCAGGATCATCGCGCCCTTGGTCGCGGGGATGATCATGTCGTCCTTGCCGAACGAAAGCCCGGCCTTCGCCGCGTTGGTGAAACCGATGCCCATCAGGCGATCGGCGAACAACACGCACTCCTTCTGGCCGCAGTGGCGATACACCGCATCGATCACGTCAGAGACGTTCTTTTTGGTCAGCTGGCGATTGATCAAGCTGAACGGCACCGCGGGGCTCTTTGGCAGCACCTGGGCAATCAGCATGCGGCCTGGTGTGGTGATCACCTTCTGCACGATCGCCTTACCGTCAGCATCCACCGTGTGATAACGCGCACGGATCTTGCTGTGCATCTGGATCATCTTGGACGCCAGCGCATGCTCGATCTCACCGATCGTCGAGAACGCCTGCGGGCCAGGCTGCACAACCTCGCCTTTGGCATTCACCTCGGCTTGGTCCAAAGCCACCCGGAACTCCGGCGTCTCCAGCGATAGATAGTAGATGCCGAGCACGATGTCCTGGCTCGGCACGATGATCGGCTTGCCGTTGGCCGGGCTGAGGATGTTGTTCGTCGACATCATCAGCACGCGCGCCTCAAGCTGCGCCTCCAGCGACAACGGCACGTGCACCGCCATCTGATCGCCATCGAAGTCGGCGTTGAATGCCGTACACACCAGCGGATGCAGCTGGATTGCCTTGCCTTCGATCAGCACCGGCTCGAACGCCTGAATGCCCAGGCGATGCAGCGTCGGCGCCCGGTTCAGCATGACCGGATGCTCGCGGATAACTTCCTCGAGGATGTCCCACACCTCCGGCCGCTCTTTCTCCACCATCCGCTTCGCCGCCTTGATCGTGGTGGCGTGACCGTATTTCTCGAGCTTCGAGTAGATGAACGGCTTGAACAGCTCGAGCGCCATCTTCTTCGGCAGGCCGCACTGGTGCAGCTTCAGCTCAGGGCCGACGACGATGACCGAACGGCCAGAGTAATCGACGCGCTTGCCGAGCAGGTTCTGCCGGAACCGCCCTTGCTTGCCCTTCAGCATGTCGGACAGCGACTTCAACGGCCGCTTGTTGGCGCCCGTGATGGCGCGGCCACGGCGACCGTTGTCGAACAACGCGTCGACTGATTCCTGCAACATGCGCTTCTCGTTGCGCACGATGATGTCAGGTGCCCGCAGCTCGATCAGGCGCTTCAAACGGTTGTTGCGATTGATCACGCGGCGATACAGATCGTTCAGATCCGACGTCGCAAACCGGCCACCATCAAGCGGCACCAACGGGCGCAGCTCGGGGGGGATCACTGGGATCACTTCAAGGATCATCCAGTCTGGCTTCGCACCAGACTCGGCAAACGCCTCGATCAACTTCAATCGCTTGACCAGCTTCTTGCGCTTGGCTTCGGACGTCGTCTCACGCAGATCCGTGCGCAGCTTCACCTTCTCGGCGTCGCTGTCGATCTTGGAGAGGATGTGCTTGATTGCCTCTGCGCCGATCGCGGCGTGGAAGCCGTCTTCGCCGAACTCGTCTTGCTTGGACATCAGCTGATCTTCGGTCAGCAGCTGATGCACCTTGAGATCCGTGGTGCCCGGCTCGAGCACGACATAGCTCTCGAAATACAGAACCTTTTCGAGTTCCTTCAGCGTCAGGTCGACCATGAGCCCGATGCGGCTTGGCAGCGACTTCAGGAACCAGATATGCGCCACCGGCGAAGCCAGCTCGATATGGCCCATACGCTCACGCCGCACCTTGGCCAGCGTGACTTCAACGCCGCATTTCTCGCAGATGATGCCGCGAAACTTCATGCGCTTGTATTTGCCGCACAGGCATTCGTAGTCCTTGATCGGACCAAAAATCCTGGCGCAGAACAGCCCGTCGCGCTCCGGCTTGAAGGTCCGGTAGTTGATCGTCTCGGGCTTCTTGATCTCGCCATACGACCACGACCGGATCTGCTCTGGCGACGCCATCTGGATCTTGATCTGGTCGAACGTCATCGACTGGCCAGCCTGGCCAAGGATCTTCATCAGCTCGTTCATGCTGAAACTCCTGCTTCTGCCGGGGGAGTGCCCCGGCAGAGTTCACGTTCATATTTCATCGGGCATCTCTGGTCGGACACGTCGAGCGGATCACGCAGGGCGCATGTCCAGCTCGACGTTCAGGCCCAGCGACTTCAGTTCTTTGACAAGAACGTTGAAACTCTCCGGGATGCCCGCTTCGAAATTATCCTGCTCGCGCACAATCGCCTCGTAGACCTTGGTGCGGCCAGACACGTCGTCCGACTTCACTGTCAGCATCTCCTGCAAGGTGTAAGCCGCGCCATACGCCTCAAGCGCCCAAACCTCCATCTCGCCGAAGCGCTGGCCACCGAACTGCGCCTTGCCACCCAACGGCTGCTGGGTCACCAGAGAATACGGTCCGATCGAACGCGCATGGATCTTGTCGTCCACCAGATGGTGCAGCTTGAGCATGTAGATAATGCCCACCGTCACCTTGCGCTCGAACGGCTCACCGGTCCGGCCGTCGGTCAGCACCACTTGGCCTGACGTCGCCAAGCCGGCCTTGGTCAGCATTCCCTCAATGTCTGCCATCCGGGCACCGTCAAACACCGGTGTCGCGATCGGCACGCCTTTTTTGAGGTTGTCGCATAGCTCAGTCAGCTGCGCGTCATCCATCGGGGCGATCTGCGCGTCGAAGATCTCGTCGCCATAGACGTCCTTGAGCTTGTCGAGCAGCTCCTGGCGCGCCTGTCCGGTCCGACGATATTCCTCAACCAACTCACCGATCTGCTTGCCGAACGCGGCACATGCCCAACCCAGATGGGTCTCCAGGATCTGTCCAACGTTCATGCGCGACGGCACGCCCAGCGGGTTCAGCACGATGTCGACATGCGTGCCGTCTTCGAGGAACGGCATGTCCTCTACCGGGGTCACGCGAGAGACCACGCCCTTGTTGCCATGGCGACCAGCCATCTTGTCGCCTGGCTGCAGCTTGCGCTTCACCGCGACGAACACTTTGACCATCTTCATGACGCCGGGAGGCAGCTCATCGCCGCGCTGCAGTTTCTCAACCTTCTGCTCAAACCGCGCCTGCAGCTTCGCCACTGCGGCGTCGTACTCCCGCTTCAGAACCTCGAACTCGGCCATGACGGCATCGTCCTGAACGGCGATGTTGCGCCATGCCCCGCGCGGATGTTCGGCCAGGATCTCCTCAGTGATGACGGTGCCAGCCTTCAGCCCCTTGAAGCCACCGGCCGCCTTAGCGCCCAACAGCTTCTCGCGCATCCGGTTGAGGAACGAGCGCTCCTGAATGGCCTTCTCGTCGTCGCGGTCCTTGGCAAGACGCTCGATCTCCGACCGCTCGATCGCCATGGCACGCTCGTCCTTGTCCACGCCACGACGGCTGAACACGCGGACATCGACGATCGTGCCGGTCGTGCCTGGCGGCAGCTTCAGCGACGTGTCGCGCACGTCGGACGCCTTCTCACCAAAGATCGCGCGAAGCAGCTTCTCTTCCGGTGTCATCGGGCTCTCGCCCTTCGGCGTCACCTTCCCGACCAGAATGTCGCCGGGATTCACCTCGGCACCGATGTAGACGATGCCCGCCTCGTCGAGGTTCTTGAGTGCTTCCTCGCCGACGTTGGGGATATCGCGGGTGATCTCCTCCTGCCCCAGCTTGGTGTCCCGCGCCATCACTTCGAATTCTTCGATGTGAATGGAGGTGAACACGTCATCGCGCGCGATGCGCTCGCTGATCAGGATCGAATCCTCGAAGTTGTAACCAGACCAGGGCATGAACGCGACAAGCACGTTCCGCCCCAACGCCAGCTCACCAAGCTCCGTCGACGGGCCGTCGGCGATGATATCGCCCTCGGCGACCCGATCTCCCACGCGCACCAGCGGACGCTGGTTGATGCAGGTGGATTGGTTGGAGCGCATGAACTTGCGCAGCCGGTAGATGTCCACGCCCTTGGTCGTGCCATCTTCCGCCGAGGCCCGAACCACAATACGGGCACCGTCAATCTGGTCGACGACACCGGGACGTTTCGCCACAATCGTAGCGCCCGAATCGCGCGCAACAGCAGCTTCCATGCCGGTCCCAACCAACGGAGCGTCAGCGCGTACCAGCGGCACCGCTTGGCGCATCATGTTGGAGCCCATCAACGCACGGTTCGCGTCATCGTTCTCAAGGAACGGGATCAACGCGGCAGCGACTGACACCAGCTGCTTCGGCGAAACGTCGATTGCCGTCACGTCCTCAGGCTTCACCAGGCGGAAGTCGCCCTGCTTCCGCACGGAGACCAGGTCGCTGGTCAGACGACCATCGGCATCCATCTTCGCGTCGGCCTGCGCCACCACGAGCTTCTCTTCCTCCATAGCCGAAAGATAGCGCGGCTCACGCTGCACCACGCCGTCCTTCACCAGCATGTAGGGCGTTTCGATGAACCCGTACTTGTTGACCTTGGCGAAGGTCGCCAACGAGTTGATCAGGCCGATATTCGGGCCTTCCGGCGTCTCGATCGGGCAGATACGGCCGTAATGCGTCGGATGCACGTCGCGCACCTCGAAGCCCGCACGCTCGCGGGTCAGACCGCCTGGGCCAAGTGCGGACAGGCGACGCTTGTGCGTCACTTCCGACAACGGATTGGTCTGGTCCATGAACTGCGACAGCTGGCTGCTGCCGAAGAACTCGCGCACCGCGGCCGCGGCCGGTTTCGCGTTGATCAGGTCGTGCGGCATCACAGTGTCGATATCCACCGACCCCATCCGCTCGCGAATGGCCCGCTCCATGCGCAGCAGACCCAGCCGATACTGGTTCTCCATCAGCTCGCCGACCGAGCGAACGCGGCGGTTGCCGAGATTGTCGATGTCGTCGATCTGGCCGCGCCCGTCTTTGAGCTCGCACATGATCTTGACGGTCTTGAGGATGTCTTCCTTGCGCAAAATGCGCACGGTGTCCTCGGCATCCATCCCCAAACGCATGTTCATCTTCACCCGGCCCACAGCCGAAAGATCATAACGATCCGGATCGAAGAACAGCCCGCGGAACAAGGCTTCCGCAGTCTCCGGGGTCGGCGGCTCGCCAGGGCGCATGACACGATAGATATCGATCAATGCGTCGTCGCGGCCGGTGTTCTTGTCCACTGCAAGGGTGTTGCGGATCCAGGGGCCGGTCGACTGGTCGACCGCCAAGGTCGGCAGACGATCGATCCCAGCCGCTTCCAAGGCGGCAAGACGCGCCTCGGCCAGCTCTTCACCGGCCTCGGCATAGATCTCGCCGGTCTCTTCGTTAACCATATCGACGGCCACATAACGGCCCAGTAGATCGGCGCGGCCGACCAGCACTTCACTGGTCTTCTCGGCGATCTTGCGTGCGGCGCGCTGCGTCAGCTTGGTCTCGGCGTCGGCAACGACCTCACCCGTCTGCGCATCGACCAAGGGTTCAAGCAGCTTGATGCCGCGGAACGCCTCAGGGTCGAACGGACGCGCCCAACCCTTGGCGGTGTTGGTGAACAACACCTGACCGTAGAAGATCGAAAGGATCTCCTCCGCATCCATGCCGCGGATCTCGCTGATCTCGATCGGCTCCTGCTTGGCTTCACGCGCGGCACGAAGCGCCTCAGTGTGGATGCTGTCGAGCGCATACAGCAGCGTCGTCACCGGCAGCTTCCGCTTCCGGTCGATGCGCACATAGACGAGGTCCTTGGAATCGAATTCAAAATCGAGCCATGAGCCGCGATAGGGGATCACCCGGGCGGCGAACAGATACTTGCCGGAGGAGTGGGTCTTGCCCTTGTCATGGTCGAAGAACACGCCCGGCGAGCGATGCATCTGGGAGACGATGACGCGCTCGGTGCCGTTGATGATAAAGGTGCCGTTGTCGGTCATGAGCGGCATGTCGCCCATGTAGACCGGCTGCTCCTTGATGTCGCGGATCGACCGCGCACCCGTGTCCTCGTCGAGATCCCACACGATCAGGCGCAGGATCACCTTGAGCGGGGCCGCGAAGTTCAGCCCACGCTGAATGCATTCCTCGACGTCGTATTTCGGCTCTTCCAGCTCATAATAGACGAATTCGAGGCGCCCGCGCCCGGCGAAATCATCGATCGGAAACACGGATTTAAACACTTCCTGCAGCCCGGTGTTGGTCCGGCTGTCATGCGGTGTCGCCATCTGCAGGAACGCCTCATAACTGGCGCGCTGCACGTCGATCAAGTTCGGCATCTGCGCCACTTCTGGGATCCGCCCGAAGCTCTTGCGGATGCGCTTTTGGCCGGTGAAGGACCTCGTGATCGCGTTCATGGCTGATGCCCCGTTCTATGAAACGTCAAATTATTCAAGTCGTTAGCCATCCAACCACCGAGCCCTGGCCGGGAAGGGCCGCAAAACGAAGAATTGGGCGGAAACCACGCTGGTTTCCGCCCGCTCCATTCTCAAAGCGGCGCGAAAGCGCCGCGCAGCTCACTTGATCTCGACTGTCGCACCGTTGTCTTCGAGCACCTTCTTGATCTTCGCGGCTTCGTCCTTCGTCGCGGACTCCTTCACCACTTTCGGGGCGCCCTCGACCAGGTCCTTGGCTTCCTTCAGCCCAAGACCGGTGATCGTGCGGATCTCCTTAATGACGTTGATCTTCTTGTCGCCGGCGGTCGCCAGGATCACCTGGAATTCGGTCTGTTCCTCAACCGGGGAGGCAGGAGCGGAGGCAGCAGCGGCGGGGCCGGCGGCAGCCGCGGGAGCGGCTGCAGAAACGCCCCACTTCTCTTCGAGCAGCTTGCTCAGCTCAGCGGCTTCAAGAACCGTCAGCGCCGAGAGCTCGTCAACCAATTTTGCCAGATCGGCCATGTTCATCTTCCTGTAAATATACTCTGGTCAGTTCCATGCAAGAGAGGGAATTCAACCCTGCCCTGCGGCTTGTGGTCAGGTATGTGCTTGCGGGTGCATTCGCACCGCAGGGTCACGCAGCCTCGGCTGTCTCTGCCTTGTCCTTGTCTGCGAACGCAGCCAAAACCCGCGCGATCTGTTCGCCTGGCGCCTGCAAGATACTGGCGATCCGAGTTGCAGGGGTGTTGAGCATCCCCAGCAGTCCGGCACGCAAGTTATCCAGGCTTGGCAGCTCGGAAAGCGCCTTGATCCCATCCGCATCGAGCGTCTGGGTTCCAAGCGCGCCGCCGAGCACGACGAACTTATCGTTGGTCTTGGCGAACTCGATGGCAGCTTTCGCGACCGCGACTGCATCGCGCGACCACGCAAGCGCGGTCGTGCCCTTCAGCAGCGGTCCAATGCCATCGAATTTGGTTCCGTCCAAGGCAAGCAGGGTCAGCCGGTTCTTCGCGACCTTGTAGTCCGCCCCAGCCGCCCGCATTTTGACGCGCAGTTTGGTGACATCGGCGACCGTCATGCCCTTGTTCTGGGTCACGACAACCATCGACGTCTCTGCGAACACGTCTGCGAGCAAGGCGACGAACGCCCGCTTCTCCGTCCGGTCCAAATCCCGTCTCCGTCGGTGGCCTGACGCGTGTGGACCGCATCAGACCGGTTTGCCCAAATGGACCAGCACGAACACCCAATTCCAGGCGCCCGGGTTGGCCCGGTTCGCCTGTCCATGCCCACTCCGTTGCCGGAGCCGGCCAGCCGGAACCGCCAAAGGATCTAAATCCTTGGGCATCCCCGTCTTCCATGCGCGGGCCAAGCGCCCATTAAATCACCAAAGTGATACGAAAGGTCTCGGACAGGATCGGGGGCTCCCGCCCCCTGCTCGCCCGGCATCACTGCCGGGCGAATTTCTTCAGCCGCCTAGCGTTGCGACATCCACGCGAACGCCAGGGCCCATGGAGGAGCTGACCGCAGCCTTCTGCACATAATTGCCTTTGGCACCGGTCGGCCGCGCCTTAATGATCGCATCGGCAAACGCCTTGGCGTTCTCAAGCAGCTTTTCCTCGGTGAAGCTCGCCTTGCCGATGCCGGCATGCACAATGCCCGCCTTCTCGGCGCGGAACTCTACCTGGCCGGCCTTGGCAGCGGTGATGGCTCCCTTGACGTCCATGGTCACGGTGCCGAGGCGTGGGTTAGGCATCAAACCACGAGGGCCCAGAATTTTTCCAAGCCGTCCAACCAGCGCCATCATGTCGGGGGTCGCAATGCAGCGGTCAAAATCAATCTCACCGGCTTGAATCTTCTCACCAAGATCCTCGGCGCCCACCACATCGGCACCCGCGGCACGTGCCTCATCGGCCTTCGCTCCGCGAGCGAACACCCCGACGCGCAGTGTCTTGCCGGTTCCGTTTGGCAAGCCTACCAGGCCACGCACCATCTGATCGGCGTGACGGGGGTCAATGCCCAGGTTCATCGTCAATTCGATTGTTTCGTCGAACTTGGCCTTCGCATTCGACTTCGCCAGCGCGATCGCTTCGCTCAACGCGTAAGACTTGTTCAGATCGACCGTTGTATAGGCAGCCGCCAGACGCTTGTTATGTGACATGATTCAGCCCTCCACCACGGTGATACCCATCGAACGGGCAGAGCCGGCGAGCATGCTGACCGCACCCTCGACGGTGTTGGCGTTCATGTCCTTCATCTTGATCGCTGCGATGTCGCGCAGCTGCGCAGTCGTCACCTTGCCGACCGGCGCGCCCTTGCCCGGCGTCGTGGTGCCGGCGCTGATGCCTGCAGCCTTCTTGAGGAAGTAGGTGTTCGGCGGAGTCTTTGTGATGAACGTGAACGTCCTGTCACCAAACGCGGTAATGACGACGGGAACCGGCATCCCGGGCTCCATCTGCGCCGTCAAAGCGTTGAATTCCTTGACGAACGACATGATATTCAGCCCACGCTGGCCGAGTGCGGGACCTACCGGCGGCGACGGGTTTGCTTTGCCCGCCGGAATCTGCAGCTTAATATAGCCGACAATCTTTTTAGCCATGATCCCAGGCACCTTCCCAGGGACCGCGGTGCACACGACCTCCCACGCACAGCGCGTGGCCCGAGATCTCCCGCGTTCCGAATGAGCGCGGGTTGCTAGAGGATACGACCACATATGTCCAGAAGATTCTGATCCATGGCCTATCGCCACACCCTGCGCGGCACCGTCTATCACTTCCCGACGTTGCGAGAGCTGCTCGCTGTCGCAACGCCCTTACGCTCGGGCGACCAACTCGCAGGCATCGCCGCACCGACCAATACCGCACGCGTGGCCGCCCAACTCGCCTTGGCCGACGTTCCGCTGCGCCGGTTCCTGACCGAGACCGTCATCCCCTACGAGGTCGATGACATCACTCGCCTCATTATCGACACCCATGACAACGCAGCATTCGCCCCCATCGCCCATCTCACCGTCGGCGGCTTCCGGGACTGGCTCCTGGCCACGAACGAGGATCTCCGCACCCTCCGGTCTGGGCTTACGCCGGAAATGGTCGCAGCCGTCAGCAAGATCATGCGCCTGCAGGACCTGATGTCGGTCGCGGCACGCTGTCAGGTCACCTCGGCATTTCGGAACACGATCGGCCTGCCAGGCCGTCTATCCGTCCGCCTGCAGCCCAATCACCCAACGGATGATCTGCAAGGCATCGCCGCCAGCACGTTGGACGGCCTTCTGCTCGGCGCAGGCGATGCCGTGATCGGCGTTAACCCCGCGACCGACAGCCCCACCCAGACACATCGCCTGCTCGATATGCTGGCAACCGTCATCGAGCGGTACGAAATCCCGACGCAAAGCTGCATCTTGGCTCACGTAACAACCACCCTCCGCTGCATCGAGGCGGGTGCGCCGGTCGATCTCGTGTTTCAGTCGATCGGGGGCACGCAGGCCACCAACGAAAGCTTCGGCATCACCCTCGCCCTGCTCGCCGAGGCGCAGGATGCGGCCCTGTCGCTCAACCGGGGCACCATCGGTCGCAACGTGATGTATTTTGAAACCGGCCAGGGCAGCGCGCTTTCGGCCAACGCCCACCACGGCGTGGATCAGCAGACCATCGAGGCCCGGGCCTACGCCGTCGCGCGCGCTTTCCCGCCGCTATTGGTCAACTCCGTCGTGGGTTTCATCGGCCCGGAATACCTCGCAAACGGCAAACAGATCACGCGCGCCGGGCTGGAAGACCATTTCTGCGCCAAGTTGCTCGGCCTGCCGATGGGGGTAGACGTCTGCTACACCAACCATGCCGACGCGGATCAGGACGACATGGATGCGCTGCTCACCCTGCTCGGCGTCGCCGGCTGCACCTATATCATGGGCGTACCCGGCGCCGACGATGTGATGCTTTCATATCAAAGTACGTCCTTCCACGACGCGCTTTATCTGCGAGCGGCCCTCCGCCTGCGTCCCGCCCCGGAGTTCGAAGCCTGGCTCGACCGCATGAACCTCACCGGCCGCATGTCCGATCACCTACCCCCCAACCTTGCCCCCGACGTGATTGGCCTGACATGACAGTGCCTCGCGTATGGACCGATCTGCGCCGTTTTACCCCGGCCCGGGTTGGCCTCGGGCGCGTGGGCAACGCGCAACCGACAGCAGCACATCTTGCCTTCGCCGCCGACCACGCCGCCGCCCGCGATGCCGTATGGAAGGAACTCGACGCAAAGGCCCTGGAGCAGGCTCTGGCTCAACCGGTCACTGTGGTCGCGAGTGCTGCCCCAAACCGCGAGACCTACTTGCTGCGCCCGGATCTAGGCCGCACACTTGCACCTGGAACCCAACTCTCCCCCGCCATTGGCTGCCTTGCCATCATGATCGCCGACGGTCTGAGCGCTACCGCAGCGCAAAATCATGCGGCACCTCTGATCGCAGCGCTGGCTCTTCCGGCCCAGGTCGTCATTGCCACCCAGGCACGGGTAGCCCTTGGCGATCAGGTTGGCTTCGCTCTCCAGGCCGAAGCCGTTCTGGTGCTGATAGGTGAACGGCCGGGTCTATCAAGCTCAGACAGCCTTGGCGCCTATCTGACTTGGCGCCCACGCCCCGGTCTAACGGATGCTGCCCGCAACTGCGTATCCAACATTCGGCCCAACGGTCTGCCAATCCCTGAAGCTGCCCGCAAGTTGCGCTGGCTGATCGCTGAGTCGCGCCGCCTGCGCCTTACCGGCGTCGAGCTCAAAGACAATGAATCAGCTTACGATAAGTCAATCTCGGTGGACTGAACAAAGCCCGACACTCCCCCGACTTCAATCTCCGACCACTGCATAAGCGCCCGCCAAACCACCTGCCGGACGTGTACCTGTGTACCGCCACGCAGCTGCGTTACGATGTGTGCTGAACGATCAGGCTCGCGCATCAGGGCCGCCCCCGATGGCCGCACCAACGCAGAGCGCAAGAACGGCGAACCGGCTGGCCGCTCGCTGCGCGGTTCAACCGCGAGCCGAAGCGTCGGCCCCTCGAAAATAACGGCGGCGCCGAGAATGGCCGCCGCCAATGCTGCCCCGCCCACAAACTTGCGCACCTGTGAAGCAGAACGTGCACGGTCCAGCGTGTCGTGCAGAACCCCATTCTCCACGCGAAGCGCATCACGCTCACGCTGGGCGTTGCGCGCCTGCACCTCGGTCAGCTTCATGCTGTGACGGAGTGCGGAAAGCTCCCGCGCAAGCCGGTCCACTTCGGCGCCCGCATCCATATCGCGTCGGTCCACGCGCGGTACGCGCACGCCCTGGGTAGCGCCCGCCAGAAAGAAGGCTTTCAGTTGCCCACCGGAAAGACCCAGTCGGCGTGCCAGCGCGGCCACCGCGCGTCCGGCGTTGTCCGCCTCCCCCGGCTCCGAGACCAGCATCGCCATCCGGCTGGCCAGTCGCTCCAGATCCTCATCACTGACCTCAGCCACTTCCGCCCCCGACGCCACGCGCGGTGCAATATGCATCCAATTAAGTGTGGTAGAGCAATATCAAGCAGACTGGAATGCGGAGGTTCAGGCGAACACGTGCTATGTGCATGAGGGAGCGGACGTCAGGGTGCAAGCAGTGGCCGGTTCGGGATACGTATAAAAAGCAGTCACAGGGCGGGTGGCGGAGTTGTCTGAGCACCCTTGGTGATCTTTCTGACGATCCCCCGGCTTGCCCGGCCGTCAATCCGCTTTTGAATGTCACGAGTGCTGAGGTCGGTGGCGGTGGCGAGCGCTTCGACCTCGCTGGCGATGGACTGTGAGATGCGCGGACGTCCCAGGTACCCGTCGCGCTCCTGAGCGGCCCGCATCCCCGCGGTCACGCGCTCGCTGATGAGCAAGGACCCCAATTCGGCCATGGCACCGATGATGGTGAAAATCGCGCGTTCCACCGGGCTATCGGTGTCGATGTGGTCGAACTTACACACCAATACGCAGTCGATCTCCCGATTGCGGGCCGCCGCCATCAGCGCGTTGAGCTGCGCCCCGCCCTCCCGGCGGCCGGAGAGGAATTCACGTATTTCGTCCAAGCCCCCATCGACGGCCAAGAGAGAGAGGCGCGCGAGCTCGCGTCCTGGCGGGACAAATCCCGGGCACGAGCCGCACAGCCGTAGGCTGGCGGATCATCCCGACGAATGTCGCGACCATAGGCCCGATTCCTGCGGGCAATGCGACGGCGCGTTTTCATTTGGCGAGACGCTCGATCTGGTCGGTGAATACGACGAGATCGAGATACCGCTGGTGAGACCGTATGTCGTGCGTCATCGCCGCTCTTCGTGCCGCCCACGTCGTCGCCAGCAAACAAACCGGCGTTCGGATCGAGGGCACGAGCACATATCATTGGTGTTCCACTGCAAGGATGCGGTGGCGCATCAGCCCGATTATTCCCGCGCCGCCCGCGTCGCGACCGAGGCCTTGTAGGCCAAGATCCGGCGCGGCCGAGATCAGCTTCTGACGTTTTGCAACTATCCGGGTGAAGTCGACATCACCAACAACACCTCCGAGCGCAAGCTCCGTGCCTGCATGATTCAGCGCAAGGTCACCAACGGCACCCGCGCCATATGCGCAGCAGACGCAGAAGCGGACCTGCGAACCACAATCGATACCGCGCGGTTCAAGGGTCCTAGTCCTTTTGACGTCATCGTCAGAGCCCGTGCATAGCCGCAGCGCGGGCCACGAAATCCCAAATCGATAAACTGCGAGAGTAATTACAGCTTCGCCAGCCAAGTACAATCATTACCTGCACCAAATTTGCGGAAGGGCTCAAATTGGCGCATGTGATCCTCGACAACTACACCACCCGCAAACATCCGAAGGTTGTGGAGTGGCTGGCGCGGCATCCCCGTTTTACATTCCACTTCACGCTCATCTCGGCGTCGTGCGTCATCGCCGTCGAGGGCTTCTTCGCTAAGCTGACCAAGCGGCGACTGAAGCGCGGCGTGTTCCATTCCCCCGCCGCCTTGCAGGCCGTCATCAAACGCTTCCTCACCGAGGCAACGAAAACCCTCGCCCCTTCCGTTGGACCAACGACCCCGACAAGATCATTGCAGCCGCCAGGAGAAGGGGCGCGTCAAGCGTTAGGTTCGATCCACCTAAAATCAGTCTGGTTTACTTCGATATAGCATTTCAGTTTTCTGAACGCTTCCCGCAGAAGAGCCGACCCAGTAGCTAACCACTGAAGTTGCCATCGCAGCGAGAGAGCCAAGCAGCATGTTGAGCAGGGTCTCACTGCCAGAAGGCAAGGCCCGTGTTAGCGCCAGAAACATCACCGTACCAAATGTTCCAAGAACAGTTATTGAAATGGCGGGCGCAGCCCATTGAACCGACGAGTGGCTCTGCGCAAGCCCAACGGTCTGCGCGCGCGCACTCGCGATGTCCGCCAGTTGCGCAGCCAACAACGAAGCAGCGGCATCATCATGTGACTTTTCGCGTTCTGCAGCGATTTGCGCGAGTTTTACTCGAAGATCGGCTGCAATCGAGGGATTGGAGGACAGGATTTGGCTGGCAGCGGCTTCATCGGATGTTCCAGTCACCGCCTGCACGACGGCGGCCACCGCTGTTGCCGTTTTTTCGCCAGAATCCCCGAACAGCCATTTTCCAATCTCAGGCGCCAAAGAGATTGCAAGGGGAATGAGTGGCAACATTTTAACTGTCTCCCATGGTGATCGACTGATATGGCAGCGCACACAGTCGACGAGCCCACCCAAGGCCGAATACGCGCCAGGTCGGCAAGCCGGCCATGAATGCAAGGCGCTGTGCTTGAAACTCTGCGCAGATCGCCGCGCCACCGATTTTATTCGCAGAAGAAGTGACGGCAGCTATAGTAATGGGACCGATCTGACCATCCAGATGCGCTTGTACAGTGCATTGAAGCCACAGGGCGGCGCGACCGACACCGTTATTAACCGCAGCATCAAAAACCAGTAACGCCAAAGGGGCCGGAAGCGCATCGCCCATGATCCGATCCCAATAGGCCGCCCGGTAAATCTCACGGGCCTGTTCCAAAGTTAAATCGCTAACACGTGTTGGCAACGAGGCGCGTACTACCTCGGGAGTCATTCGCTTCTCGTCCTCGTAGGCCGAGCTCGCGAGTCCCCAATTCGTTCCTTGTAGTTCCCCCACCCCCACCGACGCCCCTGTCCAGTTGCCGGGGTCCTCGCGGCTCAAATCAAAACCGCCCTCATGACCGATGACAAAGGCGAACGCCTTTTCGAATGTACTCACCCGCTTTTTCCAGGCCAAAGATGTGAAGCGAAATAGCCCAGCAAAGTCAGGAGCGCGCCGCCTATCCAATGAGCGAGTTGCAGGCCTCCCATCCCCTGACTCAATGTGCTGGTCAGCTTGTCCAGCTTCACCTCGATCGCTTCCAGTCGAGCCGCTGCGGTGAGTTCGTTTCTATCCATTCGGTCCTCGAGGGCGACAACTCGTCCCTCCAGTTGCCCGATCAGACGTGGAGCCCCTTCGTGCATGGTGCTGCCCTCCCTGGCGATGGCCGGCGGAACTGCTCTTCGCCTTTTGCCCTGACGCAGTTCCGGAGTTGAACTCACAGGCTTCCCCTCACGCTAGCACCTGCGCCACCGGTTGCTCCGGCAGGGTTTACGGCGATGCCACCGGCGCTACCCCCGGCGTTGAAGCTACCAACGGTGAATGATGGCGCACCTAGATTCAGAACCTGGCAATTGCCACCATTTCCGCCGGCGCCACCCGATCCGCCCTTGCCAGTACCCGAGCCCCCACCGCCCGCGCCGCCGGCGCCGCCCGAGACGTCAATCGAATTGGGGATTATCGAGCCAAGCAGACTGTCAGTAACGATGTAAACGAAGCCGCCACCCGACGCGCCGCCGCCACCGCCGCCTGCTGCGTTGCCACCGGCAGCATTGCCGCCGCTGCCTGCTGCACCACCACGAGCCTGGAAAATTCCAATGCTCGTGTTAATACCTCGCTGGATAGACCTTGCATAAACCGCAACGAAGCCACCGGGCGCACTGCCACCGCCACCCCCACCGCCGGCATTGGTCCCATCGCCGCCGCCGCCGCCGCCGCCAGGGCCACCGCAAATTGCGGTAGAGAGCGGCACTAGCGTGCCATTCCCCCCCTGGACCACTTGAAACACGGTTGTGGGCGTATTGAATTGCGCTGTGCTCAAATACGGGACTGCCGTGACAGCACCCCCTGCACCACCTACAGAAACGCCCGCCCCACCGGCCCCGGCCGCGCCAGCAACGCCACCGATCAGGAAGGCAGTCGTATTCCAGTTGGATGAGGCTGTGCCAGGGGATCCGACACCTGTGGAACCACCACCTCCTGCAAAGCCCACCCACCCACCTAGCAGGCTGGTGGCGGCTCCCGTTGGTGGCTGAGTGTTGCCCACAAGTGGGCCCGCTGTCGCCCCGGCTGCGTTATTCCCGTTGGAACCGTTGTATTGTATTGCGCCAGCCGGTGCGGAGGAAATGTCGAGCGTGCCAGATATGAAAACCCTGAAGCCGGCTGTAACGAGCTTCGCAGTACCCGCGATAGTCAAGTTGGCATAGTGCATGTCGCGGCTGAGCGTGGTCGTGCCGCTAGAGAGAGACACGCTGCCGTCCACACCCGTGCCGTATGCGGGGTTCAAGGCTGGTCGATTGAGAAGGTCCAGGTAACTGCCACTATTGGCAACCGGCGCGAGGTTTGCGAGGCGACTATCGTTACCTGACTGACAGACCCATCGCGCCGCAGCCGATTGGAACTGGAACGCCACTTCAACATAAGCAGGAAGCGTACTTGGAGCGCCGGCAATCGTCTGACCAGGGCTCGCAATGAAGCTGCAGCTCGTAACCGAGGCGGTAGAACACACCAACAACCATTGACCGTTAACCGGACCTGTTGGCATTGTAATACTGCCGTTGGCAAGCGTTCCCGACGGCATTAATTGAAGTGTCGAGACCCCGAGGGCAACCGTGATGGTGAAACCGGTTGAGGGGGTTTGCAAGCTATAGCTTGCGTCGGCAATGCCGCCGTTGAAGCTAGCAACACCCATCGCCTTCAGCGACGTAACCGTGGTTGTGCCCGTACCCGCAGGCGCCAGAACAATATCCTGATTGACGCCCGTGCCGACCGACTTAATGGACGCCGTGGACGTTCCGGTCGACCAGGCGACCGCCTGGCCCGCCGCCATCGTGAGAGCTGCTCCATCCTGAAACGTTGCAGTGGTCGTCCGCAACCCGTGAAGCCAGGTTAGATTAACCTCCAGCGGAGCATAAGGTATCTGCGCCGCAACACCGGTCACGTCTCCATTTATATAGATCGCACGCCCGACAGCTCCAACGATGCAATTCGGCTCGTAGAGTGATGCGTTATAAAAACGGGACGGAAGCCCTGATGAATTGTTTGCAGCGGACTGACCGAATAGTTCGGCAAACAGTAAGTTTTTACCTTCACCAGGTTGACCCAAGCCAGTGGCTTCTGGGGAATAGTTAACGATCCCCGTTATCTGCTGAGGACCCACGATATTGTTGACAGGGTCGTTACGGTATGCCTTCCAACCCATGTCTAGACCGCGGTTGACGACATTGTATTCCTCAACCACGTGAGTCCAGTTGTGGGTCGTATCCTGAGGCGTGATTCCAACGGTCCAACGCACAAGTTCCGCACCCATATTGGCGCCGCTAACGTTTGTCGGATTGTAGATCCCAATTAGCGTCTGTGCATTGTCGACGCTGTCCGCGTTACCCGCAGCACTAAAATAACTGAACTTTTCAGCCTGGGCACAATACGGGCCGTTATTATACACGTTGGTGAGTGGGCCAATTACGCCCGCACTAGGAACCGATCCGGTAAAATTCCATTGAAAGGCACCGTTTCCGGGGTTTCCCGACGTCCAGGTACTATTGAAGCTACTCAACGTTCCTCCACTCAACGCAAGCGAACGAAACTGCGCATTTCCATTCGAATCTATTAAGGCGGGCGTTGTGGAGGGATAGGTTGAGAGATCACGCAGGACGAAAGCGTTCCGGCTCACGGAATCCTTCAACACAGTAACTCCGTCGAACCAAGAGCCTCCACCATTGGAAACAATGATGCCGTTTGTTCCCGCACTGGGACCCAAGTTAACAACGCTCAAGCCATTTTTGGTGTTCCAACGGCTATTTTCGGGCTGAGAAGCCCCGTTGTTGACGAGGTCCACCTCAATTCCAGTGGCGGTTCCGTCCGACCCCGATCTGACAGTTGCCTGGGCAGCGATCCCCCAGGCACGGCCCCTCGTGTTGCCGGGCATCATTGTGCCAGTGGCCTGAAGACCGACGATGTCCTTAAACGTCGTTGCCGTATCGTACGAGGTGCCCAGTGTGTAGGTTGACCGATCGTAGGACCCCGCAGTGGCATAAATCGCCGCTTTTTCGTATGATGTTGTGCCGTTGGTGGTCGCTGCAACTTGGGACGCATAGATCGTCCAAGAATTTCCGTCCACGGATCCGACGCGCATAAATGTCTTCGCGGCTTGTTGACCCTCGAGGACCGAATTATCGACATCAGTGTTGAACCGCCCGATGCCGACGAATGTGACACCGGCGTCGATCTCGAGTAGGGCCTTATCCTGAACATAAACTGCGTTATCGAAACGATACACACCTCGAGGAAAGCGAATCGTTGCACCCGACCCCGCCATTCCCGCAGCCAGCGTCTGAAAGATCGCGCTGAAATCAGCAGCACCCGTAGGATCAGCGCCGTAATCCAACACATTCAAGGTTTCGGCGTGGCGGTTGGCAAGTAAGCGAGCGGCGCTGCTGCCCGTGGCGACAGTCGTCGTTGCAGATACGTCCATCCCAACTGGCGAGACCGACAGCGTCCCATCCACCAAAACAGAAAGATTGGTGCCAGATTTCACGCCTCCCAAGCTCGCCGGCGATGCTGGCGGCAAGCTATAGGTCGTCGGCCTGTTCGACAGGTCTGCATAGCTTCCTGTGGTCGCCACAGCAGCCAGGCCGGCAACGTCGGTCGCAGAAAGCGCGACGGATCCAGTGCGTCCCGCCACCGCGGTGACAGGGGGAGATGCGACGCTTAGTGTGCCGTCGCTCGCGACACTGACATTCGCACCAGCTTTGATGCCTCCCAGGAAAGTCGAGTTGGCGACTGGAAGACTGTAGGGGAGCGGCCTGTTCGCGAGATCACCAAAGCTGCCACTGGTTGCGACCGCGGCCAAACCAGAAATATCGCTCGATGAAAGTGCAATCGCTCCTGTGCGGCCAGCAACTGTGCTAACGGGGGCCGCCGCTGCGTTGAGAGTGCCATCTGCTGCAATCGAGAGATTGCTACCCGGCTTTACACCTCCGAGCGAAATCGCGGTCGCCATCGGTAAAGTATACGGTGAGGGTTTGTTGGACAGGTCAGCATAATTTCCCGTCGTAGCAACAGCAGCAAGACCAACCACATCAGCCGGCGAAAGGACCACCGTTCCGCTTGTGACCTGCCCCTTGGAGTTAACGCTTACCTTACTGTATATACCTGGCGTTGCAATGTTTGGAAGGGAAGTAGAGATTGTTGTCGATCCCGTACCAGTTAAATCCCCGGTCAGGGTAACCGTCTTAAAATATTTCTGCTGCACAAACGCAGTTGTCGCGACGGCATTGCTGCTATCGGATTGCGGTGGTGTCGGTGCGGTTGGGTGCCCGGAAAAAGTCGGCGAACTAAGGGGAGCGATTTGGGTCGTGTCCACCATTATCGCGCCGGCGGCCATTTGCAAACCGGCTCCAACGCCAACTGACTCAGGCTGGCCTGGAACGGTACTAACCCTGCCGAGCAAGGCACCTTGGCCGAGAACCAATGCGGGCTGAAGGCCTTGATGCAGCAGAGCAACCGATGTGGAAGCTGAAATGCCCCCTTGATCGATCAAAATTCGATCGGTCGAATTGACGACCGCCGTTTGCGGTAGCTGCGGGATGGTGGTCATGCGTGTTCTCCCCGCCCTGTTAGAATGGGCTGGTGATGGGTGCGCGAAGCGACAACGGTATGAGGGGACGTTGCTAGCCGAGCGCGAACCAACCGGTGTTCGCGTTCCCAGCACGCTTGACATAGAAACTTGTCCCGGCGCCCCCGTTAAGGTTGCGATAAGTGGACCCGGGCGGAGCTACCACCACACCTTCAGGAGCCCCTCGACCGATCGCCGAGAGGCAGCCGGTGGCCTCGGCATCAGTGGTCAGGCGGAGCCGCCCGCTCCCATTCGGATGGATTTGGACGTCTCCATTTGCAACACTTCGCAGGCTGGCACCTCCGGCGCCGTCGGGAGCGAGGTAGTCCGCGGTAGCGAAACGGCTCGCTCGCCAGGTTCCCCATGTGCCGATCCACTCAACATCGGCCGCGGCAGGAACATTAAGGTCATTATAGGACCAGTTTTCCTGCAGCGGCGTCGAGCCGATCCGCGAGAATTTGACCGCAGAATTGCACCGAACCAAAAGGCGCCGTTCTTCAGGGACCGGCAGGCCAGACCAAGCGGTTGCAACCGCACCACTCCCGTCACCAGTAATGGTGACCGACACCTGCGTGCCGGTTGCGCCATAGCCTGTGCCAGTCGCAGTTACGACTGCACCAATAATGGCGCCAGCCGATAGGATCGTTCGGGCAGAGGCACCGGCACCCAATCCGCCAATACTTATCGTTGCATTTGTGTAATTCGTCCCGGGAGACTGGATCCGAACAAACGTAATTCCTCCGGCAGACTGGGCCTGGTACATCGAAATCATCGACTGAACGCCCCCAGGAGCAGTTGTAATCATGATGTTGTCGGCGATATCGGGAACAAGCAGTGTTTGCAAACCCGAGACCGCCGTTGGATTGACAACGCAACGTTGCGTAAGGTTCCAGCGATTGCCCTCGATGATGATGCTGTCGGTGTTTGCCCACAGCGCGTTGGACAACTGGCCGCCGTTGGTTCCAACCAAACTGTTCCGAGCCACGATTACGTTCTGCGGGCCGTCACGCAAAAGAATACCCCCGGCAAGCGAAGAGGTCAGAGCGATCCAGTTGCCAGAGATGGAAAGGACACTTGTCGCCTGTCCAAAGCTCAATCCTTGCGCGTCAGTCTCCACGTTGTTTGCAACCATGGCCCACGAAGAGCAATCCTGAAGGTAATTCCCGTCAACTCGGATATTAATTCCGCCGCCACAATTGATACCGAAGGTGGACCCTTGAACTTGATTGGCGCTGATGTCGGAGCATAGCGAGCCGCCGCAGTCGATACCGTAGAGCCCTGGGCCGGTCACCATGTTCGATGTGACCCGCGAGTAAGATATGTTGGCGAGGATGCCGGCGCCTGAATTCAGGACGTTACCATTGTTGGACAGCAGATTTCCATGAATCAAAAGCGCCCGCCCAGACACCGAAATTCCGTAAATCAGATTGTCGTGACAGATGTTGCTGGCGACAACAATCGATAGAGCATCAGGATTGGCATTGCCCCAGGTCGGCGGGACCAGGTTCGTCGCGTTGTAATTTCCAATCGCAATGCCGCGTTGATTGCTCCAACACCGATTACCGAGCACCTGGGCCAGATGCACCTTCTTCACGTAGCTCGCATCGTTGTAATCGAGGCAAATTCCGTATTGCCCGTTATCGTGCGCCCGGCACCCTTCGATCAACAGGCCCGCACACGCCTGCGCCCATAAACCGTGGACCGCGTTGTTGGAGAACTCACAGTCCCGCACGACATGCTGGCAATTTAGCGGGTCGGATGCAAGTATTGTTAGGCCATTACCCAATACAGTTCCGAATGCATTCAAAAACGTACACCGATGGAAGTCAGTTGTCGCGCAGTTGGTCCCGACCAGGACATTCCAGCTATCGGTTACGATAGCGGTCTTATTCGCATCGAAAGTAATGCCATCTGCCCGAAACGCAGCACCTTGGATTGCAATCCAGGCCCCGCCCCCGGTCTGGTGCGCCCTGCGCAAGATCGTTTGCCCCGGCATTCCCAACAGCACGGCCGAATTGGCCGTTATTGTAAACTGCCCGTTGACCACATAGGTCTTTGCAGCCAGCCGAACTGGTCGCCCCGATTGAAGCGCGTTCGTAAGCGCGTCACTATCATCGGTCACCCCGTCGCCCACAGCTCCGAAGTCCTCAATTGCAACGCTCGTGGAAAAGTGGTCAGCAAGCGACCTCGCCACAGTAGCCCCTTGCGCTTTGGTCTGGAGGGTAGACAGATCGATATTAGGCAAGCCGCCGAGCCCAGCCATAAACTGACCATACGGGACCGATTTGTTCACCCCAGCCTGTGCCATAGCGATGAGATCGACTGCCGATGGTGAATTAGCAGCGGGTAAGTTCGCGACGTTGAACTGACTCGCGGTTGCAGATAATGTTCCGTTTGAGAGACTGAGATTGGCCCCGATTGCAATAGACTCAGGCGTTCCACTGCCTGCCGAAATGCGGCCGAGCACCTGGCCCGATCCTAGAGCCAGAGTTGGTTGCAGCCCAGCAGTGATCTGCGCAATCGTCGCACGGCGAAGAACTCCGTTCTGGCTGACTGGAACCTCGTCGTCAGTTGTGGTGGCAATGGCCGCGGCGAGTTGGTCGATTGTGGGCATTTTCAGCTCCCGATCAGAATGGGATTGCCGCTCTGGTCTGTGACAATCAGTCCGGTATCACTGGTCAATGCATTTGGTGGCGGACTTGCCTGCGCTAGAGACTGCACGGGAAGCAGGATAACTCGGCTGACAGTCCGGCCATCGACAGTACCGATCGTTATCTGCACACTGTAGACTGTGCCGACCTGGCCGCCGTCGAGCCAAACGACTGCGATTGCTCCGTCGGCGCCTGTACTCGTCACACTGAGGTCCCCCGTAGCATTCGGGGTTATCGAGACATCAAGTGTGGCGATACTGTCGCCACGATTCGAAAGCAACGCTGCCGAAATATCGAATTCATAGTCGAGTATGTCTACGGGATCTTTCGCCGGCCAGACTAGCGGGGCCGGCGTTGCCGGGATGCTACCGCGCGGCACGGGAACGAAGCCATCCAGAACGGCGCGCCGCGCGCCACTGGGCCGCCAGACATGCTGGGCAATAGTGGGCATTTTGGAGCTCCGTTTCAGCTATGGGGCGTCAGTGCCGCGATCTGAGCGGAGAGTTTGGCGAGCTCTGCCTGGAGTTGGATAAGCGTTGGGATAGCAATGACGACGGTTGCCACTGCAGGCGGCGGCTGAAAGCCGTCGGATACCAAAACATATCCAACCTGAACGGAAGGCTGCGCCGTCACGTCGACCCACTGGAGCGAGGGATAGAACAGGTCAGACGGATCCATCTCGGTCATCAGCAATTCAGCAACAACGTTGTTGCTGATTCTGGCGTAGGTTTTCATAACTTAAAACTCCACGATCATAATGCCGCTTCCGCCGGCGCCGCCGGGAGCTCCGACCCCAGATCCGGTGGTGCTGTTTGAGCCGCCGCCGCCGCCGCCGCCGCCGTAGCCAGGCGCGCTGATCCCGGTGACATAGCCAGTGGTGCCCCGACCGTTGCCCGGCCCGCCACCGTCACCACCGCGCGCCGCCGGAATAATGCTGTCGGTGCCGATCGCGCCTGCCAAGTTGACGTCGCCGCCAACCCCACTACCGCCGGCACCGCCAGCGGCGGTTGTTGAGCCCGCCCCCCCTCCGCCGCCTTGACCGCCTGTGGCTGAGACGTAAACACCGAAGCTTGAGGTACTGCCGGCACCACCGTTGCCGGTGTTCCCGCCGGTAAGAGCGGCACCACCAACGCCCACCGTAACGGGAACAACGCTGCCCGGGACGATACCGGATAGAATGCGGATCGCCTGACCCGCCGCTCCGCCGCCGCCGCTTGGAATGCTCGCATGCGTTCCCCCCGCGCCACCGCCACCGATAACGGTTAACCGCAGCCGGCTAACGCCCTGTGGGACAACGAAATATCCGGAGGCAGTGAATGTCTGAATCTGTGAGAATCCAGGGCGTAACTGGGGAAGCTTGAACGGAATGATAGGCGCTTGCGGGCACGGAGTGATGCTGCTCGCAGTGATCTGTGTCTGCCCGTAGTTGACGGTGACGACAGCAAGACCGGACCAGCCGGAGTCTACGGTCGGCGTTGGCTGAGTACCGACAATGGCTGGCGACCCCGCCTTTAGCTGCAATTGCACACGCTGAGTTCGTTGCGTCGCCTGAGCAACACCAGTGTTGTTCGGGCCGAGGTACGGTTGCACTGGGTTTGCTGCATTGTAGTAAGGCAAGACGACTGGGTTCGCGTCCGCCTCCTGAAACGCGGCCTCGATGAGATAGTTGATTGCTTGGCCACTGGTCGTCGGTGCGGCGAGTGTGAGGGTCGCGCCTGTGAGATTGACACCCATCTTGACCAGGCCATCGGACGTATCGGCAGAGAGCGAGCCGTATGCGTTCTGGTCCACGGTTGTGAACTGGGTGATGCTCCCTGGTGCCACTACCACTGCCATGCTGGCCGGAACCGACGGAGTGACGGTGAGGCCATCCACGACCTGCGGCATACCAAGCGTGGCAGAAAGCAAGGCACCGAGCGCGACCATGGCGTTGCGGTTGGTTGCCAGCAAATCGGTATCAAGGGGAATGCTGCCGGGATAGACGATGGAGCGATCCATGTTCGGGCCTCGGGCTTTTGGGTTCAGTTTGAAATTCGGGTCCAGGCGATCGCGGCGGTTGGCATAACCCCCGCGATGGTCGCCATGATCTCCTGGTCGGTAATCTGGCCGGTTAACATGGCGAGTGAGGCGTATTGAATAGCGCCGTTGCCGTAGCCGGCCGGACCGCCGTAGCCGGCTATGCTGGCGATGCCGCCGCCCTGAGCGCGATAGGCGGTAACGAAGCACTGGAACGGTAGCATCAGGCTGCCCCAACCACCGGCCACGCCGTACCCCAATTGGCCGTTCCAAGCACCGGTATCTGCAGGCCGGGCTGGTTCGAGAACGATTGGGATTCGCCCGGTCAAATCGGTGAGTACCGCGACTAAAGCAGCACGTGTTCCGCGTTCACGGAGAAGTTCACGGCTGATACGGGACCGGTATCTCGCGTCCGGCTCCTCCACACGGCGGGGCAACCGGTCGGCCAGAAAGTCCATTGCAATTTGGTCAAGGAAGCTGTCGGTGGCCGTTGCGAGTCTGGTCTGAAGCCTCGTGTAAATCAGCAACTGATAGAGCCACGACCAACCCCACGCGATGCCGGAGAGCATGCCGTTTAGGATTGGTGAGGTATCGGCGAACCAACGCGATGGCAGGGTCGATTTCAGCCGCGCCAGCATATCATTCTGATCGCCAGTCATCTCAATTAACCTGAACCAGGCCGGCCTTGATGAGACCCGAGCTCGCCGGAATTAGATCCGCTGTTCCGCCGTTCAGCAGAACCGCCGTGACATTGATTACATTGGGGTCAGTTGCATAGGCGATCTGCGCCAAGCGGGTGACGGGAAGTGCTGCGCCGATCGCAAGCTGATTGATGGCCGCTGCGATACTTTGGACGACACTGGCAGCGGTTGCATTGTGGAAGGCTGCATTCGCGGTCGTTATTGCCATCGACACGTTCGCCGCAACCAAGCTTGGTGGCTGCACCGAGTACAGACTGCCGACCGGTCGCATCTGCTCGATGGCTGACGCCACACTCGTCAGCAAACTTGCCGATGGTGCTCCAGATCCATCGTCGATGGTGACGACGAAGCTGCCAATCCGAACAGACCCATCAGGCGCGATATTCTCCTGAAGCGTGTAGCGCAGCCCCTGGCGAACCGAAAGAATAGCGAACCCGATCGCGAGCGGGGTTGCGCGCGCTCGACTGGCTAGGTAGCTCGAAAAGCGGTTTCGAAGGGCTGTGTCGCTCTCCGCGCCCTGGCCGCCGGACAGAGACGTGCCGTTGGTCACGCTGTCGACACCGGGTATCGCCGTGGCGAGCAGCGTTATGGACCCGGGCTGCACATTTCCAGCTGTGCCTGACCCGCTGGCGGTGATCGGCAAGATGGCACTCGCGACGCCGGCCCCGAGCGTGTAGCTCGCCAACGCTGCATTCCAGTCGGGATTGGTGGGGTCTGCATTGACGATGAAGCTTTGGCTTCCATCAGAGGTGCGGACAGAGATTCCAGCAGGGATCAGGGCTGCCTGCGAAGGTGTGAAGCGGCTGAAGGTGGCCTGTCCCGTTGCCGAGGAGGCGGGCAGACGGGTGAGCGAGAAATCCGCCGTCCAGCTATCCAGATCTGCGTCATTGCTGGTGGCCGCGCGAGTGGTTGCCAGCACCTGGAGGATCAGCCACTGCATCCATAAGGCAATTGCCGCGTTGGCCTCGAGGACTGCCCGCAGCGTGCTTCCAACCGTAAGGTCCAGCAATTGCCGTGCGGAGCCCTGGACCGCCGCTGCGGCGTTGCTGACCAGTGTATTGAAGCTTTGAAGTTGGAGTTGCATTTACGATGTTCCCGCCGAGAAGGAGAGGAGCTGGGTCTGGCCTGTTGCGGTATCGGCGTAACGGATGTGCACGTAGACCGTGCCGGCATGATCGAACGACACGTCGATAATCGGCTCGGGGCTGCGGGCCACGGCAGCCTCCTTGAAGATCTGGCTCCGGACCGTCGCTCTGATCCGGGAGATTTCGGCTGGCTGCCCGATGAATTGCGCAAGGCCTGCCCCGAAATCGGGCTGCCAGATATAATCACCAGGGTTGGTGAGCAGTCGCCTCAGGACGCGCTGCTGCCCAAGGATTGCGTCGGTTGCGATTGCAATGTCGCCGGTCGGTGAAGGCGCGAGATCGGAGCCGAAGCTGTGGAAGATATCGGCCATGATATGTCCTAATCGGGCTGGTCGGTGCCGCCGGTGACGCCGCCCTGGGGATCGTGGTGGATGTGGCCGTTGTAGTGACTGCGCAGGCTGGAGAGAGCGCCGTGGCCGTCCAGAACTTCGCCTGTTGCCCGGACGTCACCGGCGATGGTGACATTGCCGGGAAGGGAGGCGCTGCCCGTCGTGGTGATGTCGCCGGCCACTTCCAAATTACCGATGATGAAAGTGTTGCCGAGGATACGGATTGTGCCGTCATTCATCAGCTTGAGGTAGCTGCCAGACTGGTGAGTGATCCAGAGTTCACCAACGGGAGCGCTCGGTGTTCTCGCAGTGTCCGACCAGGCGCGGCCGACGACGACGCCATGCTCGGCGTCGCCTTCCTGCGGAAGGACGAAGACCTGGTCGCCAGGACTCGGAGGACACGAGAGCCCCCAACCTTCGCCGACCCATGGGCTTAGGATCGGAAGCCATCCCGTCAGGACGCCTTCAGGCTGAAGCATAACCCGCACTGCAGGGCGGTTTGGGTCAACGCTGCTGACAATGCCAAAGCGGGGTTGACCCGCGGCGCGATCCATTGCGCCCGATTGCGCCTTCAAGGCGTTCAAAAACCGCTCCATGGGGAACCTCCCGTACCGGTGCCGATCGGATCGGCCGGTGAAGTGGCCTGGCTGGTGGCTGACTCGTTGCGCGCTCGCAGGCTTTGGGTAAATCCTCGCTCCACACTGATACGACGGATAATTTCGTCGATCCAATAGACCTGGTCGAAATCCGTGGCGGTGCTTTCCAAAACGATCTGCTGTCGTGGGGCGAGGTAAAGTTCGCCGGGCATTTCGACATGAATCACACGCTCGTGGCGGCTTAGCTCGGCAAGTCGTGTTTGCGCGATCTTCAACGCGGCGTCCGGTGTGAGATTCGGAATGACGTAGACATAGCGATGAGACTTCGAATTCGAAGTTCCCTTTGCGGATCCGCGGCTCGCATGAGCGGTCTGTGAGAAGGCATGCGCCTGGCGGCTGTTCCAGCTCTTGACGATGACTTCGATATCGCGGGCCAGGGTGAGCGACCGTTCGAGGTGAAGTGAAAGCACGTTGGCCAAGCCCGCCTGGGTGGCGACAGGGCGTAAGGCGTTTGTGCCGCCCACGCTGCTCGGCTGCGTTCGAAAATGCAGGGTCGTTCCGCTGACCCAGACGTCGAAGCCCTCATGCCCAGCCAGAGTAACCAACAGGTCCCATTCTGTAATCGCACGGCCGAAGCTATCGAGAGTGATGCGATCGTGCTCAAGCTGCCAGTAGGCGCCCACAGGAGTGAAGGTGGACGTAATGTCCTTCGACAATCCGTGACGATCGGCCAGGAGCTCGGCGATTTCGCTACTGGTACGGTTCGCAAAGGTTTCCTGCGTCCGTGTCTCCACCAGACCTGCGGTCAGGTCTCTACCTTCGAGAATCAGGAGTCGCGAACGTGGATCAAGCTGTAGCTGGTCCACTTGGCCCTGTATGAGGCTGGTCCAGTCAGTCTCGTCGAGAGCGACCTGGATATCGATTAGAGCTTCGGTGGTGGATGCCCACGTCGACAGTTCCGGAATGGTGAGATGGGCGCTGACCCGGAAACGATCTGCCGCGTAGTGATTGTTGCTTGTTACATCCGCGGACAGAGCGGCGGCTAGAGGTTGCCCGTCAGCCAGCACGCGTAACCTGGGGCGACGGAGCTGGAGATCATTGCGTGGCAATGCCACCTCCCGCGTTGGGATCGCGGTCTGGCAGTGTCAAGCTGACGACACCGCGCAACTGCGGATCCGAAATGTCATTAAGCTGGGCAATGCGGATCCATTGGGTGGCATCGCCCAGCTCTCTTGCGGCGATGTGGAACAGGGTGCCGCTCGCCGTGATCAATGTGCGCATGGTGTGTGCCTCTCAGCTGCTGGCATTCGTTAGGTTGACGCCGGCGCGTTGGAGATATCCGCGCGTGGCGGCGCGCTGAGCCGATTGGCCCGCGAGGCTGGTGGCCTGGCTCAGGCTAGATGCATTCGTCAGCTGGGAACCCGCATCCGCGAGTTCGACATCGTTCGTGGTTGACGCCAAGGAGATCTGACGCTGCGTTGTGCTGTATGCTGCCGTTCCTCGGGTCGTTGCACCAGCAAGTGCGAGAGCCATCGTAGGTCCTGTCAGATCTAGCCCTGTGTCGAAGCCGGCGGCGGCAGTGAGGTCGGCGAGCACGCTGGCTCCGGTCGATATGGCGGATCGCACGACCGCCTCGGCCTCGTCGCGCAGGACTGTGCAGGCGATGCGGTAGGGGATCCAGTTGGGGCGCCGGTAGTCAGCCTCGAACCGTGAAACGACGACGCTGTAAAAATAACTATCCCATGTGAGCGGCCAGAGCGCGCCTTCGCCCCGCATAAGATCGACCGCACGGGCGCGCAGA
Organism: Rhodospirillales bacterium; assembly: GCA_025352665.1. GTDB lineage: Bacteria > Pseudomonadota > Alphaproteobacteria > Acetobacterales > Acetobacteraceae > CAIQQQ01. The sequence goes on from JANXSM010000143.1 coordinate 29,587, forward strand.
CCGGCGTCGCTGCCGCTGAAGACGCCCGTCCAACCTATTTCGGCATCATCGCGCCCCATCGCATCGATGACGCGACCTCCACCAGGCAGGCGGTGGATCGTAAGCGCGTGGGTACCGCCCCAACTTATCGATGCCGGAAGCTCAAAATCTTGGAAGAGAACCGGTCCCAGCAGGAGGTAGGAATAAGCCATCGTTCAGCCTCCTTGCTGGGTTCCTGGCCATGCGATGCCCATTCGGGGGTCAAAGCCTGTGGTGCCGGATGGCGGCCGGCTCGCCTCGCGCGTTAGATGTCGGGCCATCCAGGTGCCGAGTTGCGTGCCATCGAGATATACATCGCCGCTTGTGGGCCCATTGGCCGTTTGCGGCGTTTGTGGCGCGACGGAGGGCAGCGTGGCCGGGGGGGCCGCGGGTTGCGATGGAGTCTTGGGCGTGGCCGCATCAGCGTTGGCCTGTGGCGCTGCTGAGACTGGCATGGTGGCGGGCAGTTGTGATGGTGATGGTCGGTCCCGTTCGTCCCGTGTGGGCGCGGAAACAGATGCCGCAGGGGAAGGTCGATGGCTGGACCGAGATTGCGCTTCGTTGCGTGAGCCGGCACCCGGTGCTGCAGGCACAGTCGAGACCACAGGTAGTGAGACCGGCCGGGCTTTGGTCGGTTCCCCGCCGGGAACCTTAGCGGGCGGGGGCGCCACCTGCGCAGGCGGTGGAGAGGTTATCCGGATGATCGGGGCTTGCTGCGATTGTGGAGGCGGCGAAGGACCCTTCGCATGAACCGGTTGGAAGGCCTGCGTTGGCGGTTCACCGCGGTCAGCAGGGGCTGCCGCCGGAGAGGGCTGCGACCAGGTGGAGATGTGAATCGGTGAGACCGTTGCAGCACGTTGTGTGGGCGTGGGAGGCGCCGGAGCCTGCGGCGCTGGAGAGAGCCTGTTAGGGGGGATGACTGGTGCCGCCACGGCAGCCGAAGGCCGCGCTCCCGGGTGGGCCGGAGAGGCGACAGCAGGAGCAACGACGTTGACAGAGACAAGCGGCTGCGGCGTTGGTGCGGCAGGGGGCGTGGGCGGTGGGGGCGAAGGAGCCGGTGCCAGGATTTGCGATACTGGGCTCCGCGGCGGCTCGGGTTTCGCGGCTGTGGGAGGCGCGGCGGGCGGGATCGCTGGGGACACGGGCGGAACCGTTTCGGCGCGCCGCGCCAAAGACTGGTTGTCACCGGCCAGAGGAGGATCAAGCAGCGCTGGCGCCGATTGACTGGGGCGCGACGGAATCTGGTTCAATCGCTTGAGATCGCCCAGCGCAGCCGCAGAGGCGGTTGCGGAAACTTCAGCCAGCCGCTGCAGGGCGGTAACGGAGCTCGCAATTTGGCCATCTAGGCTCGAAAGATCTTGCCTGATGGTGGCAACGCCGGCGCTGACGCCGTTCTCTAGCGCAAGGCGGATGCCGATGACGTAGGCGTCTTCCATCATGCACTCCTGATCGCCTGGGTGATTGTTATCGCGATAGCCGCAGCGATCGCCTCGCCCTGCTCCGCTGCGATTGGACCGAAGGTGGGCCGCGGAGGCACGGTGGGGGTACCGTGCTCCTGATAGAGAGCGACATCCGATGCGCTGCCGATCACGACGTCCTCGCCATCAGCTAAGCAGCCAATGCTGTCGTGCAGGGCGCCAGTCTGCCGCCAAGGATGATCATGCGAACCGCCGGGACCGGTCGACAGAGCGACGCGCACCTGTTCAGCGAGCTTGTCCCCCTGTTGCTGCAGGCTTGCCCGAGCGATCGTGTCGATGTCGAGAGCGGCCAGGCGAGCGACAAGGTCTGACAGGATCATTGACGCTCCTTCCAACTCATTGTTGCGAAGTCGAACTCGCCACCATCTAGCCTGCCAAGGGCGACGACCCAGGCGAGGCGGTCTTCGGGGGCGAGCGAGAAAGCGACGTCGAACGGCACCCCGTTCCGGCACAGATAAAGACTGTCAACCAGATCGGGGTGCCGACTCAGTTTCCCGCGTGGTCTGCCATATCGATCGGGTCGGGCGGCACCAAGGCGCTGGCGATAGCGTTAATGCCAGCGTCACCCAGACGCGACACCAGCGCCTCGATCTGGGCTTCGTTGATCGGAGCTGGAACCGGAACGTCATCTATTGCGGCAACGGAATACGCGAGTGTGGCCATACCCAACCACAAATGGTTCTGCGCCAGCGCGGGGCCGGCTGCCTTGAACAAACGAAGCTTGTCCAACGCGGTCAAGCGACGCAGAGCGAGAACACGACCATCCGAATCGATCGTCGTCGGGGCAGCCTGCGCCGCTGCGATTAGCCGGGCGGAGGGCGTGTCCATCAAACGCGAACGCGCGTGGCCGCGAAGAAGTCGAGCTTCTGCTTGACGCTTTGGTCACCGCGCCAGGTGCCGGCCTGGCTGAGCTTGAAAACCACACTGCCGAATTGGTAGGTGCTGGTGCTGCCGTCGACCTCCTGGACGTATTGGTAGAGACTTCCCGACGGCACAGCGCCGTTACTGAGATAGGTGCTCTCGATCCGGGCGATGAAATCATCGACGGCGGAGCTGCCGCGTTCGATTTCAAAATAGCCCTCCCAGCCTTTCGGCAGCTCGGCTGCGAGCTGGGTTCCGTCGATCCGATCGATGCGGATCGGGGTCGTGAGCTGATGACTTTCGAAGCCTGTGACATGGCTGAGATCGACACGGCCGAATGGGCCCATGACGACAATCTGGCAGTCGCGGCCGAGCGAGAATGTGTTGCTGGGCATTGAATTTTCTCCTTACGCGGACAACGAGCCGGGCGCACCCGGAAGCGTCTGGCGCTGCACCTGAACGGTCTGGCCGCCCTCCATGTTCACGATGAATTTCTCGTTGATGGCCTGGTACTGGATCTGTGCGTCTGACTGCACGTAGCCGAGACCGGTGCGGTTCGCAGGATTGTTTGTAAGATCGCAGATGACGCTGAAAGGAAGCTTCCCGTCAGTGCTGCCAAGCAGACCTTGGCCCAGCATCGCCTGGAGAAAACTCAGCTGGGTGGCGCGGATGCGACGGAAGAGAGACTGGTTGATAACCTGGCCAACATATTGGCCCATACCGGCCGAGAGCGTGGCGGCGATGTAGTTGGTCAAACGGGTATAATTGTCACCGCTGGTGGCTGCGTTGGAGCTGCTGTTATGCCCCCCGCGAACACCCCAGAACGCACCGGCGGGCTGCGGGTTGGCGATGACATCGATACCTGCGCCGAGCAAGACCGCAAGTTCCGCGGCAGAATAGCTCGTGGTCTGGTTGGAGCCGGGCGTGCCCGACTTCTGGCTGCCGATCACGCCGAACAACGGCTTGTTGAGGCTGGATTGTTCGGGCGACAGATTGGCCAGGCGGCCAGCGACGAAGCCTTGGGGGCTCACCAGGCGCATGCTGGCGTTGACCTGATCATTCCACCAGATCCAGTCACCGAACATCAGCTTGGCAGCGTAGCTATCCAGACCTACCGCTTGCTTGGTGCCGACAACATTGGTGATGCTATCACCGGCGGGAGAGGTGAGGATCATGTAGACACCTTCAGCAAGCCCGAATGCTACCTGTGTGGTCCACTGCGTGGCGTCGTCACCATCGGCGAGCAGGGCGATGGAGCAGCCTTGCCCACGCAGCGCGTAGAGGCCTTTGCGAGGAATGGTGTCGACGCCGACGAGCGTGGCCGCGGTGGCGCCGCTCGCGCCATCGGTGCCGGGTGTGCCGGTGGAGAATGAGAGATTCATCGCCGAAGGCGTTAGCGACGTGCCACCGGAAGTGGTGACGACGATCTGGCTCGGTCCACGCTGGGGGCCGGTGCCGGCATTGATTGCGCTCGCAAGATTGATCCAGAACTGCGCACCGCCGCCGGCCACATTGTCGAACACCTCGGGCTGGAGGCCAGGCAGCACAACCGTTGCACGCCAGGTCCCCCCGCGACTGCCGGCGGCGAGGGTAAAGCTGACCTGGTTGCCGAGGCTACCGGTATACAGAGCCGCCAGTTGGAATGCTGTGCCAGGCACCGTGAGGCTTGCTGCCGTGTCGGTCCCGTCGGAGGCGCGGACGCAGCGGAAGTTGCTGGCGCCCTGCTGCACGGCGGTTGCGATCTGGGTGCCCATATCATATTTGCGCGGCATCACCGGGCCGAACATCTTGGCGAAATCGGCCATTGAACTGGCGATAACCGGAAGGCCCACAGGACCCCAACTTGAAGTGCCTACAACGCCGAGGACGTTGGTCGGTACGCCGTTGAGGACCAGATTCTGCGGAGAGACAATCTGGACATAGAGATCGGGCACCACGAGAGCGGTGGTGTTGATGTTGCCTTGCTGGACAATGGGCATAGCTCAGGCCTCCGATGCTGTGGCGATGGTCCAGTTGGGAACGGCGACGTCCGGGGCGCTTAGCCGCACAACTTTGTCGGAGTTCTCTCCTGCAAGGATAACGGCAATGTCTGTGGCGTCGGTGATGCGGTCGCCTTTGGCGTGCGGGCCGAAGCTCCGCACGACGGCCAGGTGGATGTTCATGGTGGGATCCTTCAACCGAGGAGAGACTGGGTGGCGGGACCGCCATTCGGCGCGATGCGGGCGTCGACGGCGATGAGGGACGGCAGGGTTTGGGTGACCGTGGTGGCGTATTCGACGGTGAACAGCAGATCGCGGCGGAACAGATTGGCGTTCTGGCTCTGGTCGAAGGTGATTGTGCCCGATAGGCGCAAGCGGCCCTGGGCGGTGTCGGGCAAGGCGATGAAGGCTTGTTGGCTGAGAGCGGCGTCGAGCAGCGAGACGATGCTGTCGCGACTGGCGGGCGTGGGGCACCAACACGCGACGCGAAAGCCTTGCGCCTGCCTACGGGTCTCGGTGAGCACGTTCTGGTCGGCCGTAATCCGCCCGATGATGCTGCCGGCACCGGGGATGGTGATCGTGGCACCGCTGACCAGAACGACACGACGGGTGCGGATGTAGTTCGCGAGGATGGCTGCCACCAGGACGGGCGTGTCTGCCGCCACAGTGCGATGGACATAGGCCGCGTTATCGACAAGCAGGCCGGCAAGCTGCCCTGGCGCCGCCGTTCCGGAAATCGTCGCCGTCTGCCCGGCGGCGGTGATGATGAGGGTCGGTTGAACAAAGGCCCGGGGCGACGGCGGATCGATATAGCGAGTGGTATTCCGAAACTTAGCGGCGTCAGAGGTGATCGAGATGTTTATGACGGAAGCAGCAAGATCCGCATCGAGAGCGGCGCTGTTGGGCCAGCCGCGAAAGATGCGGCAGACGCTGCCGATGACGGAGGACGCCTGCGAACCCTGTGGATAGAGAATGGCGGTTACAAGGCCTGCAAGGGTCGCCTCGACATCGGATTGATCTGCCATTTTGATTTCCAACGATGCGAGTTCAGTAAACGGCGCGTCGCTCAGGTGCTCGCCTGCCGCGCCTGGATTCTCCAACCGAGCTCCGTGAGTTCGGTCGAAGCGATCACGCCGATGCGGCCCAGGTCGTCGGTCAGGCGGTCGCCACCACGCAAATTGATGTTGAGGCTGACGGGCAGGAGCACCTGCCAAGCGCCAAGCGACAGGTCAGCCGCGATCCCTGATAGACCCGTCCCCTGCCCTCCTTGTGTCAGGATCGAGGCCGGCCAGCCGGTTGCCAGGGTAGTATCGGTTGCAGTAACGGTGCCGCCATAAACGTTCAGGCCCGCAGCGGTCGCAGCGGCCGGCCGGGTTATGCCAACCAAGCGGGGCGCGCGAACGCATAGGACCGGCAGCAGCTTTTGCTGGGCCGCGACGAAGTATATGGTTTGGGTATCACGGTCCCTAAGTAGATCTCCGGGCTTTGTGTAGGCTGCATCAAAGACGCCTTGCCAGAGTGCTTCGCCAAAGCCGACGGCTCGAGTAATTCTGCCGCCCATTGGCAGAAAAGCTGCGTTTAAGCGTAGGATCCGGCCGGAGGGTTCCAGTGGATTAAGCAGGGCTGCGGGTCGGAACAGGTCATGGGGAGCGCCGATCACCGCGGCGGATCGGCCACCTGCGCGGTTCAGTCGGTCCTGAAGGATTGCCGCGTCCATCACACAACAATCCTGGTGCCGCCATCGCCCAACACGGGGCCAGCGGGAATGCCCAGGAAGCCGCAGAGGCGCCGTCGCCAGTCGTCGAAGAGACGCGTACGCTCGGTGACTTCGCGCGTGTTGCGTGTCCATGCCGCGGCCGTGTCAGTGTCGAGCATGGCGCCGGCGTCAGTGACAGCGCGTTCGAGTGTGGCAAGCGTCGACAGGTAAGTGCGCGCAACCGTCTCCTCGGCGCCGGATAGGCGCTGCAGGCGATACTCGAGTTGACCGTAGGCCTGATAGAAACGCCAGTTGCTGAAGCCACCATTGCCCAAGCCATAGGCGGGATAGCCGCAATGACGTCTGAGATCCGTACGCTCGGTGTCGGTAAACGGCATTGGCTGCTCCCTTGGCTCATGTTCAGGCCGCGGTCATCGGGGCGCCGGCTGCGAGCAGGGCCGCCTTGAGCGCGGGATCGAGGTGGTAGGACTGGCCGCGGTGGAACTGCAGGAGACTGCGCCCTGAATGCCAAGTGAAGGTTTTCGCGAACGAGTAGACGCTGCCCATGGGGTGGGTCGCCTTCATTGTCGCTGCTGTCATCTGCGTCATTTTACCGTTGGCCATACCGTAGGTGGTGGTTCGCATCTGGTCGTCGGGCTCGTCCGTGGGCATGGCGTCCTCGTTGTTGGCGGGTCTGGCGGAAGCCTGGGCTGCCGCCAGACCAACTGGATCAGCCGACGTGTTCGACCATCACGGCGCGCTTGAAGGCGGCGCTGGTGGCCGTCGGTACCGTGGTGGGGTTGGTGGTCGTATCGGACGGAGCACAGAAGCCGCCGATCCAGTACCAGCTTTGTGCAATGATCTGCTGCAAGCGGTCGATCGGCTCGCGCGTGACCATGGCGACGCCGTCAACCACCGAGATCAGGCTGTCGTCCGGCGCCACATCGGCCTCGGCCATACCGGCAAAGTCACCTTCGATGAGCGCGCCCTTGCCCACGATGATCGGACGCCGGATGACCGCGCCGCCAATGGTCGGATGCGCCTGCACATAGGCTTCGGTGGTGGGGATGAACCGCAGCCCAAGGAAGTCGTTGATCATGCCACTTTTGAACACCTGGTTCGCCGAAGTGGCCCCTTGGAACAGCTGGCGAAAATCGTTATCGGCGAAAAGCTGACGCGCGCTCACCGGGTCAAGATAGCAATTGTAAACCCCGTCAATTTCCGGCACCGCGTTGAGGCGCAGCTGGGCGACGGCATTGAGGAGCGAGGCCATGGTGAGCACGTCCGTGGCCTGGAGCAGCGAGGTATTGCTGCGGCCATTGGGGCGCATGATCGTGCTGGCGGTGCCAGCAGTGACTGTGTTGCCAGCCGTGGCGTCTGCGATCTGAACCGAGGTGTTGAATGCGAGCACGCCCGAAATTCCGTTTGGGGCAGACGACGTGTTGACCGTATCCGGCGAAGCACCCACCAGCGTGTAACTGGTGGAACCGATGACGACAGGCAGCGATGCGCTGCCGCCGACGGGCGTCTGCACGCCATTGACGAAGACGGTCTGGAAACCGCGCACATCGTCCACGCTTACATTCGGTCCAACCGCGGCGAGCGTTGTACGCACGCGGGTGTTGCCGCCGAAATACGGTGCGAACAGCGCATTGCGGGCGAGTTCGTCAAGACTGCGGGCCGCCTGTTCACCGTTGATGGCTGCGTTCAGCAGAAACTGCGACGCGATACCGACGCGCGAGGTGACCATGTTGAGGTCGGTGGTTGCAGCGTAATGGTTCAGCGTGATGGTGAACTGCTCGACGCCGAAGGTGGCCGCCGTCAGGCCGTTGTCGAGATTGGTATTGGTGGCCGGCGCAGTTGGCGTGGTGACGGACGGCTTCAGACCGGCACGGGTTTTGGTGAGGGTTTCACCGATGCCGACCGCGAAGTCCTGTCGGTCCGCACACATGCGGTAGCCGAGACGCGAGGTCAGCGCCGCTTCGAATTCGCGTTCCAGAAAGCCGTTCTGAATGATCGGCTGGAGCGCTGCGGGGAAGTTCTGGATGCCCATGATAATGGTCCTTGAAGCACGGCGCGCGCTGCCCGCGGTTGCGGGAGGCTGGCCAGATGGATGAGGAGAAAACTTGGGTTAGGCCGCTACAGCCGGACCTCACCGGTTGGGAAACATCGGCGTCTGGATCAGCGTCGTTTCAGCAATTCGTTGCGTGCAGCCTGCCACTCGGCGTGGCTCATTTCGGTCGCGCGTTTTGCGCTCGGCTGACTCGCGGGCGGAACCACAGCGGCGCTTGAGGAACTGGCACCCTGGAACAGCCATGGTTTGGCACGCCTGAGGTCCGCCATCAGCCTTGTGGCGCCGTCGACCTCACCTTTTTCATTGAGTTTGAGGCCGCTGGTTTCGACCAGCTTCAAGCCATCGAGGTCGATCATTCCGGCCTTGGTGGCATGAGCCTTCAGTTCCGACTGCAGCAATCGCGCCGCTGTGGTGGCTTCGAGATCCGCGAGGCGGCGCTCCAATTCAAGGACGCGCGGGTCTTCGTTCGGAGGAGAGGCTTCGTCCGTCATGTTGACTCCGTTTTGATACGTTCCCGCTCCTGCGCGATGTCGGAGACGCCGTAGATGTCCGCGACACTGCGAAGGGCAGATTCAGGGGAGAGGAGCTTGCTGCTGGTGAGGGTTGCCAGGGTCTGTGCATCCGCCGAGCGGTCTTCGGCGGTGGGTGCGAACCAGCGTGGCCACACAAGACGCAAGCGGGTGGTGGGGTCGATCGGTTCGATCGGAGCACCCTGCACGATGAGACGGTAGCGATTGCTCGCCTGCAGGATCATCCGGGCGAGATCGAGGACGGCGGCGCCGTAGCTGATGCGCAGGTTGTCTGCCAAAAGGACGAGACCCTGGTTCATCATTTCGAGAGCGCGGCCGGATTGTGCGGCGGCCAGGCGATCGGCGCTGGCGCGGTTGCCATGCACACCTTCGAGGGCCATTTCGCGAAGCGTCCTGACATACTCGATGACAGCGGCGGATGCGGTGCCGTTGATTTCGAGCAGCCTGGCGTCACCGTGCTCACTGACGACGAGGGCGTTGCCGCCGCCACGAACGAGGTCGCGGCCGTCGGCTGCGGGCTCACGGATCAGAAGAGTGGGGTCCGAACTGTATTTCAGGCCTCGGCCAGCCTGGCTGAGCTGGTAGTCGATCTCGATGGAGGTTTCGATGGCCGGGCGGAAGGTGCAGGCCCCGTCGATACCTTCTGCACCATCTGGGCCGCCTGGCAGATTGCGGATCCAAACAATTGGAACAAAGCCCAGACCGTGGGTGATTGTGCGGGCCGGATCGATCTGCGGCACGTGTGCGCCGGTGACGGGCCACGGTTGGAACCAGGTTTCCTGCTGGGTGTCCCAGCTGCGCATGAACCAATACTGGCTGGCGGGATCGGCGATATCGTAGCCCATGGCAGCGAGCGTGGCGCCAAAGACCTTGTAGCGTTCCGACACGAAGGCCAGACGATCTGGTTGCTCGGGGTCCCAGCTAGGTGTCAACGTGAGGGTCTCGAGAACCCGGAGGAAGACACGGCCCTTCAGGACGCGTAGCAGAATGGCGACCGAGCCGATCGAACCGCGCAGGGCGGCTTCCTGCATGACGCCGTTAAGGTTCGCTTCGGCTGCAACATCAGCCAAGGTGGCGCGGACGGCCACATCGGAAGTGTCGATGGTTGGAAAATGCCCCTCGCCGAACAGCATTGAAATGCTGTCGTCAACAACGATGCGTGCCAGTGGATAGCGGACGGAAGGACGCCGTTGGCGAAGCGGAATGTACTCGCCTGATGCGGTGCGCTCATCCTGAAAGGCGTAAGGCAGCACGTCGTAAAAGCTTCCTTCGAGGACGCGCTTGAAAATCGAGAGGCGCGCCGTTCTGGCGGGATAGTCGGGATCGGGGGGGACGAGGGAGGCAATGGTGTCGAACATGCGGTCTCACCTCTGGTCGGTTATCGCTCCAGGAGTGGAACGTTCAGCCGGCGTGGTTGGGTTTGAGTCTCTGACAGCATCGCGAAGGCACGACTCAGGGCATCGACCTGATCGTCCTTACGGCCGTTGGGAAAGTCCCTAAGTTCGTCAAGAAATGAGCGGTTCCAGGCAGCTCTGTTGAGCGACATGAGGCCCGCTTCAGCTTGGGCGGCCGCGGGAGTTGCGCGAGTAAGTTTGGCACCGGTTTCCGGGGAAGCCTTGACACGGTAGCCAGCCAGCCGATTGGCCAGCCAGGCAACTTGTTGCTTGCCGGCCTGGCCGGGGTCCTGGGGCAGCCCGACCATTACGTCGGCGCCGTCTTGGCTCGCGGTCGCAACGATAGCGTCTGCCACTTCCGCGGGGCCGGCGCGGAGACGGACGATATCGGTGACGATGATCGCACCGGTTGGGATTCGAGCCAGCTTGAGGCCGACGGTCCAGTCTGGATCACGGCCTTCGCCCGATGGTGTGGCTGCAAGATCCCAGGCGCGGACTTCACGACTGCCGTGTGGCAAAGGGACCGCTTCAGTGATCTGAATACGGTTGGTGACGAACAAGGCGTTGCTGTCTGGCGCTGGATCCTGCTGATAGAGCGCCCGCCAGACACGCCCACCAACGGATTGTCGCTTGCGCTCGAGTGCTGCTAGGTTTTCCCACTCGGGCCAAAGGGCATCGCCGGCAGCGCGGCCCATGGGGTCGCCAGGCTCGGCAATGGCTGGCAGACGTAGTACCTTCCAGGTTGGGTCGGCATCGATGAGGCGTCCGCCGAGGTCATCCTCGTGCCAGCGTGTCATGATCAGGACAATCCTGCCACCGGGCTTAAGGCGCGTTGCGAGGTCCGATCGATACCAATTCCAGAGCGCATCGCGGGCGCCGGGGCTGTCGGCCTCGGCGTGGGATTTGACCGGATCGTCGATCAGGACAAGATCGGCCCGGCGGCCCGTGATGGGCCCGCGAACGCCGGACGCGAAGTATTCTCCTCGCTGGGTGGTGCGCCAGCGTGCGCTAGCGCGGTCTCCTTTTGCCAAAGAGTATCCGAGGAGCGGGCCGTGCTCCTCGATGAGGCTTCGGACGCGACGAGCGAAATGCTCGGCAAGATCCGCCGTATGGCAGGCGGTGATCACTGAGCTTGCGGGGTGTCTGGTGAACCACCACGCGGGGAACAGCACCGAGGCGTAGGTCGACTTGGCGTGACCGGGCGGCAGAAGCAACATTAGGCGATCGATTTCGCCGGTGGCGACGCGATCCAATGCGGCCAGCATGTGGCGGTGGACTGCGGCTGGCTTTTGGTCCCAATCGGCGAGCGCGTTTTCTGCCCATTGAGTGAGCGACAATGAAGATTGTATTGCCGACGGTTCTGGCAGGGAATCCTGCTCCAAATTGTCACCCTCTCCTGTCTTCACAGCGGCGGGAGCGTGATGCAGCGACGGCCTGACACAGCCGCAGCTGGCAGGGAGATCCATCGTTCAGGTGGCGGTGCTCTTCGCGGTGCAGCGTGGAAGCCGCTGGGTGCTTCACACAAACCGGCAATGATGAAGAGATCTATACAGAATTCTGGGGCGGATGGGAAGGAAAAAATTCCATGGTGGGTGTTTTTTCCTTTTTGTTGGCGCAGGAGGGGAGCCGAGTGGGAAAAGTGAATTGTGGCGTGATAATGGCAACTCTGTTGACGGCGCGGCGCAATAGCGCGATAAGTCCCTATAATACAGAGGTTTACTGGATAATTCTAAGTCCAATTACTCGATGCGCAACAGTCATGATGCTCAGATTCCGCAGCAATACGATTTTCTGCGCGAGGATTGGGGGTTGATCTCGCTCCTTTGTATTGGCTCTATAACGTTGAGCGTGAGCGCTTGTTAGCCGCCATCCGGCGTTGCCTGGTTGGCGTTCATTTGGTCGAGGGACATTGCATCAGCAGCCGGAATTGGGCTGGGCTGTGAGCTTCTCGACTGGAACTTTGGGTTTAGGCGCTGTCCGTAGGTCTTCTAAATACCGGGATCGCCTCGTGTGAATTGGAGCGTTGATGATCGCATGTGCCAGAAGGGCATTCCCGGGCATGGTGATGTCGTTGGCTTTGAGTGCCTCGCTGTTGAGCGCGCACGCAATGGCCGCCACACCACGCACTGAGAAGACTGCAACGACGGCGCATCACGCACCGGGAGCTTCCCATCCAGCTCTGGGGTCAAGGCCGGCGATGCGACCAAGTTTGGCTCGGACAAACGGGCTCCCATCCGCCGAACATCGTCTTGTCGTGCCTCGATCACACTCGACTGGCGTAGGGCACGGGCCAACGATCCGGCTGATTTCAACCAGGTCGAGCGCGCGGAGCACATCGGTGCATAAGGCAACATCCACCGATCAGGTAGTCCATAGACCGGTGGGGAACGCGCCTGCGCTTATAGACGACGGAACTCTTTGGCGCGAACAGGGTGGCCTTGCAACCTGGCAGCAGACCGGTGTGGCATCATGGTATGGTGGTTCGCGCTGGCACGGCCGACAGACCACCTCGGGCTCGCGTTACGATCAGAACGAATTGACCGCGGCTCATGCGACTTTGCCAATTGGAACGCGAGTACGTGTGACTTTGCATGACAACGCAGCGCGATTCGTTATCGTGACAATAAACGACCGGCCAGGAACACGCTCGCGCATCATCGATCTTTCGCGCGAGGCAGCAGCCGCGCTCGGCATTCTCAGTCGGGGTGTCGCGATGGTGACGTTGACCCCTTTGTAGGCTCCAGGCACCCAGATCAGGCGCTGCGGGCCAAAATGAGGTTGGAAACGCCAACGACGAGGGAATTACCCTCGCCGTTGTCGTTTCAGCCTCCGGTAAATGCCACCACGATGAGCGCAACCATACAGCCGATGGCTAGAACGGCGCTGGCGCGATAGGCGGCCTCGAACATTGTTTGCAGCATTTCAATTCCCCTCACGGACGAGATGCGAAGAAGAGTGCATCTGCCATGCCGCGGTAAGAGGATAGAATCGCGCTACGATCGGGCAAAAAGCGGGATTTTATTGCAAATTGCAACGCGGTTTTCGCTGACCGCTGGAAAGTTGTTCAAGCTCGCGACCAAGAGGTCAATGCCTTGTGCGTGCCAGCGTTGGATCGCCTTGTGATCAGCGCCGAGAAGGATGCCGAGGCGGCGCCATGTGAATAGATGTCGCTCTGTAATTGGGCTGACGAGCGCTCTGCTGCCGATGATGCGACGTAGAACGTATCGATCTAGTGGTATCATGGGTATCCAATCAAGGGCCTCGTCCATACGGGTCACGTGCGCCGCGGACGGGACGGCTGGCCGGAGACGGGCATCCATCTTCGTCCAGCCATAAGAGTCTGCCGCCGACTGGACGATGTCATGGCGGCTGGTCTTCAGGCGGGTTGAATAGCCGGCGTGAGGTAGCGCCAAAAGCGTACGACCGGCCTCCTCGAGACGATAGATGACGTATTCCGGATCCACCCGCGGGTGCGTTCCAACTTGGCCCGCGCGAGCCATTGCGGCGGAAACGAGCGGCCGTGTTGACCTGGCAACGTATGTCATGGCTGCTCCTTTGGCGTTGTGGGTCGTGCCTTGATCGCGGGCGGCACCGATGTGAGCGGCCGGATTCGGCACTTCAGGCGCACGCGGAGGTGGCGCGCGATCTCGCAGGTCGTGAGGTCTTCGATTTCCCTCAGGCAGAGTTGGGGGAAAGCAGCTGCAACCGCGGCGGGACGAAGGGTGTGGCGCGGGGCCTGGCGTTCCAACAGAGCTGCGACGGCCGTTCTCGCGGCGAGTGCTGCGGCACCGCGCGACAGCGGAACCAGTTTTGTCACCGGATCGGCGGCAACGCCCAAGCTTCGCGATCCGCAGGTCTGCCGGCCGGAGGAACTGACTGCGACGGTGGCTACCGCATTGAGGAAGGCAGACAGGGCCTCGGCGCGGCCGACCAAACCACTGGCGATGAGTGCCGCCAATAGGGGGGTAGCGCTGTGAGCGGAGAGCTGGGACGGAGGGAGCCGCATTAGAGTCGGCCTGACGGCGCGTCACGGCCTAGTGTTGGGACCTCATATAGAGTGCCATCGAGAACGGTGCCTGCTGTGATGGCCTGCCATGTGATCGGATGGCCGGGGGCAAGAGAGTCTCGGTTGGGGTCCTGCTCAGGCGAATTTGGGTCGAATGTGATCATCTGTCGATTTCCTCTCTGGCGGATAGGGATGACGGATGTTAGTTTTTCTGACGCATATGTGTCAATATGAATGACATATCTTTGTTAGTTTTAATCACCTATGACTGGGGTCTCGTTGAGCAAGTGAGGTGAACGTGAATTTGGGGGAGATCGGACGCCGAGTCCGCGAGTCGCGAGAGGCGCGTGGCCTCACTCAGTCCAGCTTGGCTGCTTTGGTGGGCGTGTCGCGATCGGCGGTCGCCCAGTGGGAGACGGGGCGGTCCGGGCAAGTCGGCGCGAACCTCGCGCTGGTGGCCGAGGCACTGGGCGTCGGCGTCTCGTATCTTCTCCTGGGCGAACCGGGTTCGCCGGCGGATCGTTCCGAGCCTCCCCAGATCACCGGCAACGAACTTGCACTAGTGCGTCTTTATCGCCGGTGCGGGCCGGCAGATCAGGCTGCACTCGTCCGTCTGGCGCACAGATTCGCAGTGGGCCAAGCATCGCCCACGTAATCTATGTATTAAACTTTCTAAATTAGTAATTCATAAATTATACGAAGTATTATCTCTTCTTTTCTGCTAAACCTCCAGGTTTTTTAATACTTCGCTACTGCAGCAATTTTCTGGTTTACGCTTGGCGTTTGCGCCGCGGTGGTGGAATTTTCGGGTGTCTTTGCCCACCCCGCAAACTACCGGCGCTCGCGTTTGACACGTGAGAGTAAGCGGAATGATTGCCTTCACAAACACGTTGCAGGTCCCAATGGAAAGTCGCCCTGACCCGAGGAATCTGGCGGAGTAACCTGCTCAACCAGATCACGGAAAAGTTCAGGGTGAAGGGCGGGAACTACTGGGGTCACGACAAATTGCACATTTTTTGTGCACTTGCTCATGCTCCTTGCAGCGTTGGGAGCATCCCCGAAGCTCTTTTCGAGACTCTGGTTACAGACTGCGTCTGCCAGAACGATCTCGCTGAGATTGCCCATCCGGATTGTGGCAACGAACGCAGTTTTAGCGTTTTTGTCATTTGTTATCTCGTATTTACGCTTGCTCTTTCTTCGCGCTGTGCCCTAAGAACCTATTAACGACGGCTAACGCATCAGTTTAAGGATTAGGGTCGATGGCAACGGTTACCGGGGCAACGAGTGGCGTCACAACCATTCCGCAGAACTCATCGGGCAATGGTGCGATGGCTCAGACCCTGCTGAATGGTATCAGCACCATCAACGGTGGCGCCCAGACCGACGGCAGCACCCTGACGGCAACGTCAACCTTGCTGACTCCGACCATCACGGTCGTAGGCATCGGTGGGACAAACCCGACCAACCTTGGCCCGATCAACGTGGGCACGTTGCTGCCGAACGTGGTTGCCGTGGTCATCAATAACAGCAGCACGACCACCCTTGCGAACACGTCGTTCAGCGGCAACGAGACGATCGTTGGCGGCAACGGTGGCTTGTTCGTGACAGACAACGGCGCGTTTGACACCATCAACGTGGGAGGCGGCACAAACAGCGCGACTCTCAACGGTACGGGTGGTACGTTCTCTGGCGACGGTTTGAACACCATCACGCTCACCGCGCCGAACAAGGGCGCGACGACGACCGTGATCGGGACGTCCGGCTCATCTGACACAATCAAGGGTGCGGTCGGCGCAACCGGAAACCTGTCCTACACTGATGGCGGCGGAGCCGCGATGATCAACCCGACTGCTGGCAATGTCACCATACTTGGCGGCAGCGGTGGGTCTCAGACCGTGTTCGGTGGCGCTGCTTTTGTCGGCGGAACGCTGGTGACCACGAATTCCTTCACTGGTTCGCTGACCGTCACAAACGGCACCGGATACTTCGGTGGTGGCGCGGCCGGCAATAACAGCATTGGCTCCTCTTCGGTGGGCGGTTCCACGCTGCTCGGCGGCGGCGC
Source organism: Rhodospirillales bacterium (assembly GCA_025352665.1). Taxonomy (GTDB): domain Bacteria; phylum Pseudomonadota; class Alphaproteobacteria; order Acetobacterales; family Acetobacteraceae; genus CAIQQQ01. The sequence continues at coordinate 45,685 of JANXSM010000143.1, forward strand.
AAACGATACCCTGCGGGCCGGCGGCATTGGCGACGTCCTGATTGCGGGTAACGGCATTGCGACACTCGATGCTTCCACTTCTGCCGGCAAAGACACGTTGTTCTCTTCGAGCAACTCGCTGACCTACATGTATGGCTCAAAGACACAGGGCGACACGTTCTTCTTTGGTACATCCACCGTGAGCGGTTCGACCGTCGGCTTCACTGGCAGCACGTTCATCGCGGCACACACCGCACCGAACTCTGCCCTGTACAGTTTGAATACCTCGGTCTCGAACACATTCGCCATCAACGGCGGCGCCGAGTTGGGCACAGTTTATGACTTTGTTTCTGGCAAGGACATCTTGTCGCTGAGCTCCGCGCAAGGCGGAACGGCTACGCTGTACACGCCGGCGACGGGTAGTGGTCAATCGGTCCTGACCACCACGACGGGCACAACCATCGCATTCTTCACGAAGATTGCGGCCAGCGATATCCAGGGCGCCGTGGTGACGACGAAGACTTTCTAAAACCACCAACTATCAAAAGGCCATGCCAGAAAAATCTGGCATGGCCTTTTTTTTGCTCGTCTGCATCAGCGGGCAGTTCCCGCCTGTTTAACCGGAACCGCATTTGTCGCTCATAAAACAAGCATCAGGTGCCAATCGGTGATGCCGACAGATAGGATCTGCTCAGAGGGGCGGGGGGGCAGAATCAGCAAGGCCTCGCCATCTGTCCACCGCCATGTGAGGTCCTGCCCCGTCTCTGCTCGGTGGAAACCTCGTACAAGGGCTGGGCTGTCGAGCGGGATTGGGGTTTCATCCATCACCAAGCGGTAAATGGCAATTCCGAGGTGCCGGGGGTCTCCATCCGGCTGTCTGCTGTGGCTGGACAGGCGGATCGTTGTGGTCCTCGGCGGCACGGTGAAACGCCATGTGGTCAAAATACCACTCCGGTCGCCGTATTGGGCTGGGAGTTCGCGCAGGCCAGCGTGCGCCTTTAAAGGCGGGGCATCGATAGCGCCCGGCGACCCGGACGAAGGAGCGGACCTGGGTTCGGGCTGCAGTTCCGGTGCGGCCGCCGGCTCGGAGATGTCTCGCGCAGGTTCGGACGCGAGAGGTCCGGTGGCCTGCCGCAGACCCTCGACGACGAACGCTTCGGCGTCTTCGACGGTAATCGCGATCCAGTGGCCGCTGGCGTCACCCACCATTGCTCCGCTTATTTCCTCCGCTGGGACCGTCGCAATGTCGAGAGGGAAGGCAATCGCCAACTTCTGCCGCGACGCAATCTCGATTCTACGTAGCGGGACCCCAGGGGAAAGACAGCCTGGCTCAAAGGCAACCGTCGTCTGTGGCGGGGCTGCCGGCGCAGCTTGAGCAATTTGGCGATAGCACGGCCGGCCGCCGGCGATGACCAGGACTTCATCCTTTGCGTGGAGTTCCTCGGCCGGCCGCTCGACTGGTCCCATCGCGGGATCCATCACCTGTAGATTGGTGCGTGCGGCCAGGAGCGTGGTGAACGGCGCGACCTGCGTCATGAGATTCCTGCATATTTTGATCGAAGATTCAGGCGCCAATCCAACCCGAAAAAGGGGTTTGGGCAAGCGGTGACTTGGAACATTTGCAATGTCTATTCATGATGGTAACAATGATTGAATGAAGGTTGATCGAAATACCCAGGAGGTCCACCGCACGCGCCTGCTGGCCGAAGGATCGAGGCTGTTCCGTGCCAGGGGCGTTGATGGTGTCAGCATCGCACAGATTAGTTGTGCTGCTGGGCTCACACATGGCGCCTTCTACGGCCATTTTGTGTCCAAGGCAGCTTTCGCCAAGGCAGCCTGCGAGACCGCGACCGAGCGGTCGTTGCAACGCTGGCGGGGGATAGCCGAGCAGGCGCGGTCAATCGACGCCTTACCTCTGGATGCTCTGATCGACGGCTATCTAACGCTCGCACACTGCGAAGATCCAGGTAGCGGATGCATCCTATCCGCAATGAGCGGCGATGCATGCCGGCATGATCAGAATTATCTCGCAAAGGCCTTAACGCACATGCTCGATACACTCGTGGGCGTACTTACGGAGGAGCTTGCCCACGCGCGTCCCGATATGACGGTCGGAGAGCGGGTGACCGCCGCCGAGGGTGCATTCGCCGCAATGCATGGCGGTCTTGTCCTGGCACGCACCGTGCGCCGGGCCAGCGGGGAGAATACCGCCGCACAGAGGGTTCTCGATTCAGCTCGTCGGGCCGCACGGCGAGCGCTTGGTTGAACAAAAGCTAGGGCAATACCGCCTGAGGTTGGATCAACCGCGCGGTAAAATTCCTCATTCAAACAAAAGGCTAGAGCCTTATAAAATACCGAAGGGGCAGGATTAGTTCATGTTGGCTCATATATTGGCGCCGGCATTGGCGCGGCGCGGCATCCATTACGGGTGGGTGATGGTCGTGCTCGTCTTCCTTACCATGCTGTCGACGGCGGCAACCATGGGCTTGCCAGGGGTGCTGATCGCCCCCCTTCAAGCCGAATATGGCTGGCAGACGGGTGAGATTTCAAATGCGCTCTCGCTTAGACTGGCGCTCTATGGCCTGGTCGCACCCTTCGCCGCGGCCTTCATCATCCGTTTCGGGGTGCAACGGGTCGTCGCTGCGGGCCTTGTCTTGATTGTCGCTGGCGTAGGACTCGCGACACAGATGCACGCGCTCTGGGAGCTTTGGGCCAGTTGGGGCCTTATGGTTGGACTGGGGACCGGGCTGACCGCACTGGTTCTGGGTGCCACTGTTGCGAACCGTTGGTTCACGCGGCATCGAGGTCTGGTGGTCGGTATCCTCACTGCGAGCTCTGCCACCGGACAGTTACTTTTTCTGCCGGCCGGAGCGTGGATGGTAGAACATATCGGGTGGCGTGCGGCCGTGGTGCCGCCACTGATCGCCTGTGCTGTCGCATGGCTGCTCATGGTATTACTCGGGCGCGACTTTCCCGCTCAGGTGGGCTTGGCCCCGCTGGGGGAACGCGAGGTGATGGCAGTGCCTCCGCGGCCGCGCGGCAATCCGTTCGCGGCAAGCTTGGTGGTGTTGCGCGAGGCTTCGGCGACGCGGATCTTTTGGATCCTGTTCGGCACATTCTTTGTATGCGGGCTGTCAACGAATGGGCTGATTCAAAGCCATTTTATTCCGCTATGCCACGATTTTGGTATGGACGCGGTGACGGGAGCAAGTGTGTTGGCGATGATGGGAGCTTTCGATTTCATCGGCACGATTGGGTCCGGCTGGCTTTCAGATCGTTACGACAATAGATTGCTTCTGTTCATGTATTACGGATTGCGGGGGCTGAGCCTTATTTTTCTGCCGTATTCCTCGTTCACCTTCGTCGGTCTAACCCTGTTTGCCGTATTCTACGGGCTGGACTGGATCGCCACTGTGCCGCCGACAGTGAAGTTGGCCGCAGCCCATTTTGGTCGCGAGCGGGCCGCTATGGTGTTCGGCTGGGTGTTCGCTGGCCATCAACTGGGCGCAGCGGTCGCGGTCGCAGCAGCTGGAATCGTGCGCGACGGTGTCGGCAGCTATCTGCCTGCGTTCTTTGTTGCGGGAGTTGCCTGTATCATTGCGGCATTTGCAGCGTTGGGAGTCAGAAGGCCGGCATTTGCCTGACTGTGTTGGGGTGAGCTCTGTTTTGCTCCTGGTGATACCATCCGCCCCTGCCACGTTCTAGAGCTTGATCGCTTCTGGAAGGCGAAGCGATCAGGCTCTAGTCTTTTGTTTTAACGAGCAATTTCATCGCGCGGTTGACTGAACCTTAGGCGATATAGCTTTAGGGACGCATCGAAACCCCGGTAAGGCGGATCAGGCCATCCGGTAGGACCTTGTACCCGTTGATTTTGCTGCTGGCGCCGATAATGTAGCTGGGAGTGTAGAGATAGATAATAGGCAGATCGGCGCGTTCCTGCTGCCACATCTGGTTGTAGAGCGTGCGACGTTTTGCGGTATCCGTCTCGATCCGCGCCTGGTCCAACAGAGTGTCGACCTGCGAATTGCTGTATTTTGTGATGTCGAGCGGACTGCCCGTATGGAGGAAGCTGTAGATGTTGCTGTCAGCGTCCAACAGGCCGGACCAGCCGATCAGGAAAGCGCCGTAGTCTCCGCCCTCGGTGGTGGCGAGCGCCGTGCCGAAGTCCATGGTGGTGACACGCACATCGAAGCCGGCTTCGCGGGTGAGCGACTGGATGACTTCGGCGACCTGGATGCTCTGAGGGCTGTTGGGTACGATGAGTGAGACAACAACGGGCAAGGTGACACCTGCGTCGGCGAGCAGTTTCTTGGCGGCATCGATATCACGCGCAGGGGGCTTGATATCGGGCGCGTTGAGCGGGCTGAGAGCGGATATGGATTGGGCGGTCGGCGTGTAGAATCCGTTGAACACCACCTGGACAATCACATTCCGATCGATGGCGAGCTCGAACGCATGACGAACGCGCGAGTCGCGGCCGATTGGCGTGTTGGCGAGGGGGTTCGGTCCGACGTTGATGCTGATGCCGAGATAGCCGAGGCCTGGCGAACTCAGCAGTTGGAGCTTGGGGTCACGTTTTACCGCGTCCGCGTCGGTGGGGACGATGTCGGCCATGTCGACTGCGCCGGCTTGGAGGTTGGCCAGGCGCACCGCACTGTCGGGCATTGGGCGATAGACGATGCGGTCAAAATGGATATTGGCCGCGTCCCAGTAGCCTGGGTAGCGGTCGAGCGTGATGTGGTCCTGGGCAACGCGCTCGGTGAATTTGAACGGACCGGCGCAGACCGGGTGGAGGCCGAAATCCTTGCCCGACGCCTCGGCGGCTTTGGGCGACACCATCATGCCCGCGCGGTCAGTGAAGGCTGCGAGAAAGGGAGACGAGGGCTGCTTGAGGGTGATCTTAATGGTTTCGGGGTCGATCACGTCGACGTGATCCATGGCTGAGAGCTCAGGGCGGCGGAAGCTGGTGGGCAACGTGGCGTGGCGGACAAGTGAGTATTTGACCGCGGCGGCGTCGAGCTTTTCACCGTCGTGGAAGGTGACGCCCGGGCGGATCTTTAGGACCACGGTCTTGGGATCGGTCCACTCGTAGGAGGCTGCGAGGCGGGGAACCAGGTTAAGATCAGTGTCGAAGTCGAACAGCTTGTCGCACAGGGCGGTCATCACGGCGGTGCCGACGAAGGTGCGGCTGGTTGAAGGATCGAGCAGATCCGGGTCGTTGTTGAGGCCGAAGCGCAAGGTTTGGGCAGACGCCGGCGCGGCTATGGCGACCGCCGCGAGGCTTGCGAGCAGAATCCTGTGCATTTTGGGCTCCCGAATTGGACGAGGTCGATCGATGCCTCGCAAGACGGATGCCAGCTTCGTCAGGGGCGCCTGGGATCACGCACATAGATGGCTGTTATCACCAGTCGCAGGCGCGCATGGGTTGCGGGGTAGGGCTTGGCGGTCAGCAGGAGATGCGTGCTGTCGTTGCCAGGCCCGACCACGATCTGGGCATAGCTGCCGATCGCCGCGAGATTGTCATAGGGCTGCCAGTTTGCATCGAGCAGTTTGAAGCCGATTGGGGCGGCAGCGACTTCCAGACTGATCGTAGCGCCGTCGGTGGGGATTTCGTATTCGTTGCGGGTGGTGAAACCCATGCCCTGGGTGAAGATGACCGGATAGAGCTTCACGACCGAGAGATCGCCGATCGTGGTGGCGAATTCGCTGGGTTGGGCGTGCAATGCAGTCGGCAGCAGAAGGAACAGGAGGAACGCGAGCCGGATCATGCGTCCCTCCCCTTTTCCCGGATCAGCCGACGATTTCGGTGCCGGCGAAGAAATAGGCGATCTCGATCGCGGCGTTCTCTTCGCTATCGGAGCCGTGGACCGAGTTGGCTTCGATGCTCTCGGCGAATTCTTTGCGGATGGTGCCGGCCGCGGCGTTGGCGGGATTGGTGGCGCCCATGACATCGCGGTGGGCGAGGACCGCGTTCTCGCCTTCCAGCACCTGGACGACGACGGGGCCGGACGTCATGAAGGTGACGAGGTCGCGGAAGAAGCCGCGTTCTTTGTGAACGCCGTAGAAAGACTCGGCCTGGGCGGTGCTCATATGGATGCGCTTCTGGGCGACGATGCGCAGGCCGGCAGCCTCCAACTTGGCGTTGATCGCGCCGGTCAGGTTGCGGCGCGTGGCGTCGGGCTTGAGGATCGAGAAGGTGCGCTGAATGGCCATGATGTTGCGATTTCCTGTGCAGGCTTGGTTTCGCGGGCTTTAGAGGAGACGCCGCAACGCAGCAACCCCTTCCCCCAGGAGCCTGCAACCTTGTAAACCCCCGGCTATGAGCCTCCTGACCCTTTCCGACATTACGATCCGCATGGCGGGCCGTACCCTTATGAGCAATGCCGAGCTGACGGTGGACCCCGGGCGGCGGATCGGTCTTGTCGGGCGCAATGGCGCCGGCAAGTCGACCCTGTTGAAGGCGATCACCGGCACCGTGGCGCTGGATGGCGGCGAAATCCGCCTCGCCAACCGGGCCAGGATGGCGCAGGTGAAGCAGGAGGCGCCCTCCGGGCCGCAGTCGCTGCTCGACACCGTGCTCGAAGGCGATGAGGAGCGCAGCGCGCTGATGGCAGAGGCGGAGGATCCGACCACGGAGCCGATGCGACTCGCCGAGGTGCATGACCGGCTGCATGCGATCGGAGCGGATGTGGCTCCGTCGCGGGCGGCAACCATTCTGGCCGGACTGGGGTTCGACGCGGCGACGCAGCTTCGCGCAGTCGATGAGTTCTCCGGTGGGTGGCGGATGCGCGTGGCGTTGGCCACAGCACTGTTCGCCAATCCGGATCTGCTGCTGCTCGACGAGCCGACCAACCATCTGGATCTTGAGGCGACGCTGTGGCTGGAGACGTGGCTCGCGAAATTTCCAGGTGCCTGCCTGTTGGTCTCGCATGATCGCGGGTTGCTGGATCGGTGCGTCGACAGCATCGCCCATCTGGATGGCGGCAAGATCAGCGTGACGCCAGGCGGCTATGACGAATTTGTTCGTATCCGCACCGAGCGCGCGATGCAGTTGAAGAGCCAGGCCGGGAAAGTCGCCGATCAGAAGGCGCATCTGCAAGCGTTCGTGGACCGGTTTCGCGCCACGGCCAGCAAGGCCAAGCAGGCGCAGGCGCGTATCAAGGCGATCGCCAAGCTGCCACAGATCGAAAGCGTGATTGAGGATACCGTCACGCGTTTCAATTTCCCCGAGCCTGCGATGATGTCGCCGCCCATCCTTTCGATGGAGCAGGTGTCGTGTGGTTACGACGGCAAGGCGATCCTGAAGAACGTCTCGATCCGCATCGACATGGAGGATCGGATCGCGCTGCTGGGAGCCAACGGCAACGGCAAATCGACCCTGGCCAAGCTGATCGCCGGGCGAATGGATGTGATGGGGGGACAGCTGCGGCGCGGGCCGAAGCTGCGCGTGGGGTATTTCGCGCAGCACCAGGAGGAGGAGTTGATCGACTACGAGACGCCGATCGACCATATGCAGCGGGCCTTGCCAGGAGCGACGTTGCAGCAGGTGCGGGCGCAGTTGGCGCGGTTCGGGCTGGATGCGGACCGGGCAAACAATCAGGTTTTGGCGTGTTCGGGGGGCGAGAAGGCGCGATTGTTGCTGGCGCTGGCAACCCGGGATGCGCCCCAGTTGCTTATCCTGGATGAGCCGACGAACCATCTGGATATCGATGCGAAGGATGCGCTGGTGCGGGCGCTGGGGAATTTCTCGGGCGCGGTGCTGCTGATCACCCATGATCCGAATCTGGTGGAACTGGTGGCGGATCAGCTGTGGCTGGTGGCCGATGGCACGGTGAAGCCTTACGACGGAGATATGGACGAGTATCGCGTGTTCCTGGCCGAGCGGGCGCGGATTTCGGGGCGTCCGGCAGGGCGCGGCGATGCCACGGGGATGGCCGGCAATCACAAGAAGAAGCAGGTCGATACCAAGGCGATACTGGCGCCTCTAAAGAAGCAGGCGAAGGCCGCGGAGGCGAAGCTGGCCAAGCTGTCTGAGGAGCGGGTGAAGGTGGAGGCGCTGCTGGCCAATCCAGCACTTTATACGCCGCATAGGATGGCAGACATGATTACCGCGAAGACGCGGATGTCGGACGTGGTGCGAGAGATCAAGGCAGCTGAGGCGGAGTGGCTGGCAGCCGAGGAGGCCTTGGAGGCGGCGGCCGAAGGACAGAAGGTTTATTAAAGCAATCTCACCTGAGGTCGCGCCAACCGTGCGATAAAATTGCGCCCCAAAACAAAAGGCTAGAGCGTGATTACGTCGCCTATCAGACGCCATCCGTGATGGAGGGCGGTTCGCAGCCGAGCCACGTGACCTTCATCCAGTAACCGCGTTGCCCGAATGGAGCGGAGCGGTATTGGGTCATGTCAAGCGGCGCGGTCCTGGCGACGCATGTCGACGGCGAAGGTGTCGGTGATGTGGCGAGCCAGCATGTCGGTGACGGGCTGGGCCGGGTCGGCGCCCTTCAGCAACAGGATGCGGAAATCCGGCAGTTCGGGCAGGCCTTCCTCGGGGCGGACCAGGCGCAGGCCTTCGGGAAGCCATGACATGGTCGAAACGGTAACGGCGAGACCGGCCATGACGGGGGCATGGGTGCCGATCTGGGTGGCGCTCGTGTAAGCCACACGGTAGCGAAGGTCGGCGCGCTCAAGTGCTCCGATCGCGGCCTGGCGCCAGGCGCAGTCTTGGGCTGCGAGAGCAACCGGCAACGGAGTTTGGCGGTGCGGCGTGTAGCGGTCTGAGGTGATCCAGCACAGGCGGCCGCGCCATAGTTCCTCGGCCGGCCAAAGGCGAGGTTCGTGGCCCTCCGAAATCACCGCAAGGTCGAGTTCAGCTTCCTTCAGCTTGTGAACGAGATCTGACGAGGGGAGGCACAGCACATCGACCTCAACCGCCGGATGCGTGTCGGCGAAGCGGCGGAGCATGCTGGGCAGGTATCGTAGGGCGTAGTCGTCGGGCATGCCGAGGCGGACGACGCCCCGGGTTGCCGGTTGTTGAAAGTTGCTCCAGATCGAGTCGTTGAGGGCGAGCATTTCGCGGGCACGGTCCAGCAAATAGCTGCCATGCGACGTAAGACTGACCGAGCCACCTTTCCCGCGCACCAGGATCTTCTGGCCGAGCAACTGCTCCAGACGCTGAATCTGCATGGAAACAGCGGATTGGGTGCGTCCGATGCGCTCTGCGGCACGGGTGAAGCTGCCTTCTTCGGCGATATACGCGAAGGCGCGCAGAAGATCGGGGTCGAGGGAGACGTGCTGGCTCATGCCCATCAATATCGTTGATGCATACCATCTTGGCAATTCGTTTCCCTTATTCCGACGGTAAGTTGATGTTGCGGCAACAATCATCGTCAGGAGGCCGCAATGGCCATCACACGTTCGCTTGGAGTTTCTGCTCCCCGCTGGTCGACCCGCGCCGGGGCCGGTTTCGCGCAGTTGTTCGCCATGGCTTGGCGCGTCGTCACAACGCGGCGGGATCTGGCGGAGATGGATGACCGGATGCTGCAAGATCTCGGCATCTCGCGCGCGCAGGCACAGTTCGAGGTCTCGCGTCCGGTCTGGAAACTGTTTTCCTGACCCCACCGCTGCAGTCAGGCCATCTTCTCCCAGCCTCGCAGGGTCTGCTGCCAGTAGGTGAGTGCGTGACCACCGTCCTTGCCCGCTTTCCATCGGGTCCGTGCGGTGGCCACGGCTTTTTCGTCGTTCCCGTCGAACAGGTCGAAGACGCGGTCGAACTGGTCGAGCCGGACGCTGCCGGCGCCGTCGATCAGAAACAGGAAGCGGGCACCGTTCGGTGCCTCGTCGTCGGTCGTGAGCCAGATCGGCTGCAAGTCGGCTTCACCGGTGGCGACCGAGCCATGCGGGAGCCAGTCGGGCTCCGGACAAAGCCAGAGGGCGGCATCCAGCGCCGCCACGCGATCACTGCTGCCGCAGATAACGACGGCGCGCTGGCCGGCGGCGAGGGTGCGGCCGAGCAGGGCTGGCAGCGCCTGATCCGAACCTGAGCGCGTGAGGTGGTAAAAGCCGATTTCCGCCATCTGCTACGCCCGGTGCGGATCTTCGAAGCGCTGCGACACCAACCTGTCGAGCAGGCGAACGCCCCAGCCGGTGGCACCCGCGGCGTGTGCATCATCGGCAGTTTCAATGCTTTCGACGCCGGCGATGTCCAGATGCACCCAGGGAGTTCCCGTTACGAACTCGCGGAGGAATGCCGCTGCCTGGCAGGCGTCGGGCTGGCCGCGGCCGGGCACGCAATGGCGGATATCGGCGATATCGCTATTGAGATCGCGGCGGTGCTGGTCGCTGATCGGCATGCGCCACACACGCTCGCCGACGGCTTCACCGGAGGCTGCGACATGGGCTGCAAGGTCAGGGTCGTTGCTGAACAGGCCGGCCATATGGTGGCCGAGTGCTGTGACGATGCTGCCCGTAAGCGTCGCGAGATCGATGATCGCGGCGGGTCTGTGGCGGCGGATTGTCCAGGCAAGTGCATCGGCCAGGACCAAACGACCTTCGGCGTCGGTGTCAATGACCTCGATGGTGCGACCGGAGAAACTATGCAGGACGTCGCCGGGGCGGTAGCTGTCGGCACCGATGGCATTTTCGGCGAGCACGAGCACCGCGATGGCCGGAGCCGGTGAGCCACGCAATGCCAGGCTGAAGATGGCGCCCGCACAGGCGGCAGCGCCCGCCATGTCTGCTCGCATTTCCCACATGCGGTCAGCGGGTTTGATGCTGATACCGCCGGTGTCGAAGGTAATGCCCTTGCCCACGAAAGCGATCGGCGGGATCTCAAGTGCCCCTGGCCACCGCAGCAGGACGAGGCGGGGACGATGCTGTGACGCATTGCCGACGGCGAGCAAGGCGCCGAGCCCCTGGTGCTCAAGTTCATGCCGCTTCAGGACGGTGATCTGCACGCCGGCGCGTTCGAGGGGGGCGAGGCGTTCGATGAAATCATCGGGAGTGAGCAGATTGGCAGGCTCGGTCACGAGATCGCGCGCGAAGGCGGTGCCGCGCAGCACCGCAGAAGTGGTGTGCCAGGCGGCCTCGATCCCTGGCGCGTCGCTCAGCAGGTGCAGGGTTTTGAGCCAGGCTGCGCCCTCATCGGGCTTCGTTTTAAGGCCGGTGGTGTGCCAGGCCCGGTGGATGGCGCCGGCGGCAAAGGCTACGGCAAGAGTCGGCAGGAGGCGCATGCCGTCGAGCGCGAGGCTGGGGACGTGGCTCAGACGCGCCACCGCCAGGGCACCCGCGGCACGAAAGCTTGCTTCGGTGGGATTGCTCCCGACACCGACGAGCATTAGGCGGCCCGATGGCGCGAAGATTTCGCAGCTTTGCTGGAGCTTTCCCGTGAAGCCGGCCGCTGCTGCGGCCGGCTGCGCCGGCTCGGGAATGACGGCTCCCTCGGCAATCGGGATGATCGTCACCGCCGCTTTGGGGGCGGAGGTGCCGATCCGGAGCTTCAGCATCAACCTTCGTAATACGTCGACACGAGCCGATCGAGCAGGCGCACACCGTATGCGGTGGCGCCTTTCGGAGTCGTGGCAGTGTCTTTAGAACTCCAGGCGAGCCCGGCGATGTCCAGATGCGCCCATGTCTTGCCGTTGACGAAACGCTGGATGAACTGGGCGGCGGTGATGGCGCTGCCAGGGCGGCCGGTGATGTTCTTCATGTCAGCGATGTCGGACTTCAGCTGCTTGTCGTAGCAATCAGCGAGCGGCATGCGCCACAGTTTTTCCCCAGTTTCCTCGGCGACGGCGAACAGCTGGGCGGCCAGCGTGTCATCGTTGCTGAAATAACCGGCGTATTCATGCCCGAGGCTGACGATCATGGCGCCAGTGAGGGTGGCGAGATCGACCATGAACTTCGGGTCGTATTTTTGCTGGCAGTAATACAGCACGTCGGCCAGGACCAGGCGGCCTTCGGCGTCTGTGTTCAGTACCTCGATCGTTTGGCCGGAGTACGACTTTACCACGTCGCCCGGGCGCATGGCGGTGCCACTCGGCATGTTCTCCACCAGACCGACCAGGCCGATGGCGTCGACCTTGGCGTTACGGCCGGCAAGCGTTGCCATCAGCCCCACCACGGTGCCGGCGCCGGCCATGTCCCATTTCATGTCTTCCATCCCACCGGCGGGTTTGATGCTGATGCCGCCGGTGTCGAAGGTGACGCCTTTGCCGACGAAGGCGATCGGTTGTGCGCGACCTGTCTTTTTGCCCTTGGTCGAAGTGCCGGATGCGCCGTTCCAATGCATCACGACCACGCGGGGCTCGCGGGCACTACCCTGAGAGACGCCCAGGAGGGCTCCGAAGCCGAGTTTGGTGAGTTCCTTGGGGCCGAGGACCTCGACCTTGAGGCCCAGCGCTTCGAGTGCGCGGCAACGCTCCGCCATTTCGGCAGGGAAGAGAATGTTCGGTGGCTCGCTGACCAGATCGCGGGAGACGAAAACACCGTCTGCAGTGGCCTTGAGCGGCGCCCAGGCCTCCTTGGACTTCGCAACATTGGCGACGAGCATCGAAAGCTTGGTCAGGCGCGGCTTGTCCTCGGCCCTCTCGGTCGTGCGGTAGCGATCGAAGCGGTAGGCGCGCAGCGTGGCGCCGAGGGCGACGGCGGCCCCGAGTTCGGCGGAAATGCCGCCTGTGGCGAAGGCAGCAGCGGGATCGCGGGCCAGGGCGACGCAGGCGTGGCCACCGGCTTCTTCGGCCACCCGCTGGGTCAGCGCGTCGTGCTGGCCGATGCCGATGGCAACCACGCGCGACAGGCCGGCGCCAGGGGCTAGAATAGTACAGGTTGTGCCCGGCTTGCCTTTGAACTCGGCCGCGGCGAGTGCACGCGAGATGGCACCCCCCGTTGCTTCATCGGCTCCTGCCAGCAAATCCGCCCCACCATCCTCGCCGACCAGCAGCACGAGGGCGCCAGATTTGGGGAGTGCGGATTTGGAGAAGCTGATGTCGATCATGGCTGATCCTCGACGGATTGAGAGCGAAGCGGCGATTGTAGCAGTGCGGCCCGGCTTGACCAGGGTTGAACGCTTGGCGTCGGGGCGGCTGGGCCTGTAAAGATGCGGGATGAACGATATCGCATTGCTCGACCTTGCTTTTTCACTCGCCCATCAGGCGGGTGCCTTGATTCTGGCTGTCCGCGCGCGGGGGTTCGAAACTGTGAGCAAACAGGATCTGTCGCCGGTGACCGAAGCCGATCACGCCGCGGAAGCCTTGATCGTGGCAGCACTTCGGACCGCTACTCCGGACATTCCCGTCGTGGCGGAGGAGGAGATGGCGGCCGGGTATGTGCCGCGCGAGGCGGAAACGTTCTGGCTGGTCGATCCGTTGGACGGAACGCGCGAGTTTGCCGCCTCGCGGGACGATTTTGCCGTCTGCATCGGACTTGTTCGGCACGGCAAACCGGTGCTGGGCGTGGTGGGAGCGCCGGCCTACGGGGAGATGTTTGGTGGCATCGTCGGCGGCCATGCGGTCAAGCGCGACGGCGCCGGCGAGCGAGTGGTCAACGCACGGTTGCCACCGGCGGCCGGGCTCACCATGATCGCCTCGCGCTCCTCGGCGCAGCATCCCAAGGTCGCGCCCTATTTGGCCGGCCGAGAGATCGCCGAGACGATGCATATGGGCTCCGCACTGAAGTTCTGCCGAATTGCCGAAGGTCTTGCCGATCTCTATCCGCGGTTCGGACGGACCATGGAGTGGGACACGGCTGCGGCGCAGGCCGTGTTGGAAGCGGCAGGTGGGCATGTGCTCGATGCAGATACCGGCCACGTTCTAGGGTACGGCAAGCCGAGATACGAAAACCCGCATTTCATCGCGACGGGACGCCGGTGACCGAACGTCTGAGCGACACGCCCGCAGGTGTGGCGCGTGCTGTGGCCTTGCTTGTGGCGGGTGAACTGGTCGCGTTCGGCACGGAGACGGTCTATGGGCTGGGCGCCGATGCTACCAATATAAAAGCGGTCGGGCGGGTGTTCGAAGCGAAGGGGCGGCCGCATTTCAACCCGCTGATATGCCACTATCCGGATGCCGCCGCGGCATTTGCCGACGTGGAGGCAAGCGACCTGGCACGGGCGTTGGCGACGGCCTTCTGGCCCGGACCGCTGACCCTCGTGTTGCGCCGGCGCGTGACCTGTAAGGTGGCCCTGCTGGCTGGGGCCGGGCTCGACACACTTGCGGTTCGGGTGACGGCTCACCCGACCGCGCAGGCTTTGCTGCGCGCGGCCGGGCGAGCGATTGCAGCCCCATCCGCCAATCGGTCGGGACAGGTGAGCCCGACCACAGCCGCCCATGTTCTGGACGGCCTTGACGGCCGGATCGCAGCGGTCCTCGACAGCGGGGCGTGTCGTGTTGGGGTAGAGTCGACGGTGCTCGATCTATCGGAGGCGCGTCCGTTTCTGCTGCGGCCAGGGGGCGCGACACGCGAGGCGATCGAGGCGGTCGTCGGTCCGGTGGGGAGGGGCCTGACACCCGCCGCGGCCGAGGTCACGCGCAGCCTGCGGTCGCCCGGCCTGCTGGTGTCGCATTATGCACCAAATCTGCCGGTGCGGCTGAATGCTTGTGATGTCGGACGGGATGAAGCGCTGCTGGCCTTTGGAGCGCCACTTTCAGGAGCCGGGGCAATCTATCAGCTCAGTGCCTCGCGAGACCTGGCGGAAGCCGCGTCTCGCCTGTTCGAGGGGCTGCGGAGTCTGGATCGTGAGAATTTTCGCGGCATCGCCGCGATGGCGATTCCGCAAGCCGGACTCGGCGCGGCCATCAACGATCGGCTGGAGCGAGCATCGGCACCGCGCTGACCAGACCTCGCAAGCCCATCACGGTATCGTGCTGTATTGCATCGCACGAAAGCCGATCGTTGTTTTACCGTGCCTGGGCGAGGATGATGGTGGCGCCGATCAGACTGGCAGCACCGCCCAGGAGGTCGAGGCGCGTGGGCATCTGGCCTTCGACCAGCCACAGCCACAGCAGGGAGACTGCAATATACACGCCGCCATAGGCCGCGTATGCGCGGCCGGCGAATGCGGCGTCACTGCGGGCGAGGAGCCAGGCGAAAGCGGCCAGGCAGGCGGCGGCACCCAGAAGTAGCCAGGGCGAGACGCCGCGGCGCAGGACCGACCAGACTGCAAAGCAGCCCCCAATCTCCGCGGTGGCGGCCAGGAGATAGATTGCCGCGTTGGAGTACATCATGCTTCCCATTGACCGCGGCACACCGCCGGATAGTTTGGCGTCCCAGTCACCTCATCAGACAAGCATGCCAGACCAGAATCAGACCAGCCCTGCCGAGCGCCTGCTTCCCAAGCTGCGCGCCATTCTCGGGGATCGCGGCATGCTGACGGATGCCAGCGACACAGCCCCTTATGCGGAGGACTGGCGCCGCCTGTATCAGGGCAAGACGCCGGCCGTGCTGCGGCCGGCCGATACCGCGGAAGTGGCCCGCGTCGTGGTGGCCTGCGCCGAGGCGGGTGTGGCGCTGGTGCCGCAGGGAGGCAACACGTCGATGGTCGGTGGGGCCACGCCTTCGCCCGATGGCCGCGCGCTTGTGCTCAGCCTGTCGCGGCTGAACCGGGTGAGATCGATCGACCCCATCGATCTGACGGTGACACTGGAGGCTGGTGTGATCCTGAAGGCTGCTCAGAACGCGGCGGCAGAGGCAGGGTGCCTGCTGCCGTTGTCGATCAGTTCGGAAGGCACGGCACAGATCGGGGGGGTGCTTGCGACCAATGCCGGCGGCAACAACACCGTCCGCTACGGCAACGCACGCGACCTCGTGCTGGGGCTGGAGGTGGTGCTGCCGGATGGTCAGGTGTGGAACGGGCTGCGGCGGCTGCGGAAGGACAACACCGGATATTGCCTGCGTCAGCTGTTCGTCGGCAGCGAGGGTACGCTTGGGGTGATCACGGCAGCCGTGCTGAAGCTGGTGCCGCAGCCGCGCGAGCGTGAGGTGGCATTGTGCACGGTGGCCAGTGTCCAGGGCGCGTTGGATCTCTATACCCGTTTCAATCGCTCTGACCCGGCTGCGATCCAGGCGTTCGAGTACATGTCCGGTGCGGGCGTGGACTTTGTTTTGCGGCATATCCCTGGGGTGAGCCTGCCGTTCGAGCCGGCGTCGCATTATGTGCTGGTGGAGCTGGCGACACCGCGGATCGGAGCCGGGCTGCGCGCCAGCATGGAGGCCGTGCTGACGGGGGCGATGGAGGAGGACATGGTCAGCAACGCCGTCATCGCGGAGAGCGAGGCGCAGCGGGCCAATCTGTGGAAACTCCGCGAGGAGCATGCCGAGGCGCAGAAGCGCGAGGGTGCCAGCGTGAAGAACGACGTGTCGGTGCCGGTTTCAAAGGTGCCGGAACTGCTGGAACGGGCTCAGGCTGCAGCTGCACTGCTGATGCCCGGCATGCGGATGGTGCCGTTTGGCCATATGGGCGATGGCAACATCCACCTTAATTTCGAACAGCCGGAGGCCATGGACGCGGCGGTATTCTTGGCCCAGGACCATGCCATCATGGATATGGTCGGCGAGATCGTGCAGTCGCTCGACGGGAGTTTTTCGGCGGAGCACGGGGTCGGCATGCTAAAACCTTACATGATGCCCTCGTGGCGAGGCGGCGCTGAGCTCGACGCGATGCGGCGGATCAAGCAGGCACTGGACCCCCGCGGCATCATGAACCCCGGCAAGGTTTTGCCTGACGCGGCAACCCGCTGAGGCCATCCGCCAGACCTGAGTGGCCTCCTGGTCACGAGGTGGTTAGAGTGGTCCGGCCGTCAGGAGTATCCCCACCACGTGCCGATTGCCGCGACCCTTTCCCTCTATATATCTCGCGTGTTCGTGCTGGCGGTGCTGGCGATGCTGGCGGGATTATCTGCCTTGGTCGGCTTGTTCGATTTCATCGAACTGCTGCGCCGGTCGGCCACGCGGCCGGAGGCGACGTTCGGGATTGTGACGACGATCGCAGCTTTGCGGCTGCCTTGGGTCAGCATGCAGATCCTGCCGTTCGCCGTGCTGCTGGGGGGAATTCTGGCGTTCTGGCGGTTGACCCGTTCCTCCGAACTGGTGGTGGCGCGCGCCGCCGGCGTGTCGGCGTGGCAATTCCTTGCGGCGCCGGTTCTGTGCGCGATGGCGCTCGGCGCGCTGGCGACTGGGGCAGTCAGCCCGTTGTCTGCGGTGATGCGGGCGCGGGCCGAGGCGATGGACATCACCTATCTTCGCGGCGGCGGAGGACCATTGACGCTGGCAGGCGGGCAGCTGTGGTTGCGCCAGGCGGACCGGGAACTTGATCCGCAGGGCGTGGCCATTCTTCACGCCGCCCGTGTTTCAGTGGAGAACGGCCGCATCGAGGCGGAACAGATGAGCGTGTTCCGGCTCGACAGCCAGGACCGCCTGCTGGAGCGGGTGGAGACACCGCATGCGACCCTGGGTCTGCAGGGCTGGGATCTCAACGATGCCCGCACCGTCAAGCCCGGCCAGTTGCCTGGTCCTCCAGCTCTGCGACGGCTGCCGAGCGATTTGACCGTGGACCGCGTGCAGGAGAGCTTTGCTCCGCCTGATACGTTGAGCTTCTGGGCTTTACCGGGTTTTATTAAGTTGCTGGATCGATCTGGATTTTCGTCCATCCGGCATCGGCTGCATTTCCAGTCGCTGCTGGCGTTGCCGCTGCTGGCGGGCACGATGTCGTTGCTGTCGGCTGGATTCTCCATGCGTCAGACCAGGCGCGGTGGTGTGGCCCAGATGATCGGCTCCGGTGTGGCCGCGGGTTTTGCGCTGTTCGTGGTGTCGAAGGTGGCCGAAGAATTCGGACAGTCCGGTGCCGTGCCACCGGTGCTGGCGGCCTGGGCGCCGGCGGTGTCGGGTTTGATGTTATCGGTCGCACTGCTGTTGCACCTGGAAGACGGTTGAGCATGCGGCGCGCCCTGTTGGCACTGGCCTTGGCCGGTGCCGCGGCCTCGCCTGCGTTCGCGCAGGATCGCAATGCACCGGTGACGTTCACCGCCGATGATGTTCAGTACGATCGCGACGCCGGCATCGTGACGGCGAGCGGCCATGTGGAGGCATGGCAGAACGACCGTACCTTGCGAGCCGACAGGATCGTGTTCAACCGCAACACGGGGGTAGCGGCCGCCACCGGCCATGTGGTGCTGCAGGAGCCGGACGGCCAAGTGGTCTTTTCAGACTATGCCGAGCTGACCCAGGACATGAAGGACGGCGTGCTGGCGGGCATGCGCGCGCAGCTTTCTCAGAACGGTCGGCTGGCGGCAAATGGCGCGAAGCGGACCGATGCACGGATCAACGAGTTGTCGCGCGCGGTCTACAGCACCTGCAACCTGTGCGCCCAAGATCCGACGAAGGCGCCGCTGTGGGACATTCGGGCGCGCGAGGCGGTGCAGGACGTCGACAACAAGCGGATCGAATATCGCGACGCGATCATCGACATCTACGGCGTGCCGGTGATGTATCTGCCATATCTAACGCACCCCGACCCGACCCAGAAACGGGCGACGGGCCTGTTGATCCCGTCGTTTGGGGCAGGCAGCAAGCACCTCGGCTTCTTTGCCGTGGCCCCCTATTACATCGTGCTCGACGGGCAGTCCGATGCGACGCTGTCGCCGATCGTTACCCAACGGGCCGACCAGGGGTTGGGGTTCAACTACCGGCGGCGTTTCAACACCGGCAAGGTGACGATCGACGGATCCATCTCCGACGAAAACATGAAATTTAACGGGCATGTGTTCGCCAATGGCAGTTTCGTCATCAACGAGCAGTTCCGTTGGGGCTTCAACATCAACCAGTCGACGAGTGCGACCTATCTGCGCGACTATCGCATTTCGCCGAACACGTCGGTGCTGTCGAGTTCCGTGTTCGTGGAAGGTTTTGGCCAAGGCTCCTTCACGCGTACAGAGGCGCGGACCTACCAGAGCCTGACGACCGCGACTGCCACTGGACGGCTGCCGTATGTGCTGCCGCGAACGCAATACAGCTATTTTGGCCAGCAGGATGAACTCGGCGGCCGCCTGGCTGTGGATGCCGGGGCTTTCAACGTGCTGCGCAACCTTGGAACCAAGACGCAGCGCGCCAACGTCAACGTCGATTACAGCCGCCCGTTCACCGGACCGCTCGGTGACGTCTGGAAGGTCGCACTACATGTGGACAGCGCCGTGTACAACACACAGGGGCTCGCGCTGCTGCCGAATTATTCGACCATCTCGTCATCTGCCAGCAGCCAGGCGATGCCGACGCTGGCAACGGAACTCCGCTGGCCGTTCCAGCGCAGCGCCGGCGCCTATGGGACGCAACTACTCGAGCCGATCCTGAAGGGGTTTGTTGCTCCGAAGACGCCGAGCTATGCGAACGGGCGGATCCCCAACGAAGATTCGCTGGATACAGAATTCACTGATTCCACGCTGTTTGCGATAAATCGCTTCCAGGGCAACGATCGGCTCGAGGGTGGCGTGCGTGGGTCCGTCGGACTGCACGCGCAATGGGCGTTCCCGGGTGGTGCACTGGTCGACGGGCTGGTGGGTCAGTCGTTCAGGACCGAGAAGGATCTGACCTTCAGCAAGTATTCCGGCCTGCAAAACACCCGGTCGGATTATGTGGCGCGGACCAGCTTCACCCCTATCCCGGAATTCGACCTCACGGCGCGCGGCCGGTTCGACCAACGGACGATGAATGTGAATTTTGCCGATGCCACCGCGACCGCGGGAACCGACGCGTTTCGCGTGAACGGCGGCTATCTGTATTCCAACTCCAATCTGTTCACCTATTACGACAATCCGCCGGCAAATTTTGTGAACACGCCGCGTCATGAGCTGTTTGCCGGGGCGACCACCAAGATCGGCGCCTGGAGGATGCGGGCAAACGTTCAACGCGACATCTATCTGCGCAAATGGGTGGGAATATCGGCCGGGGCGACTTACGAAGATGAGTGCTTCATTTTCGACGTGGGCTATTACCGCCGCTATACCTCTCTCCTGGCCGACGGAGGCGACAGCGGGTTGTTGTTCTCCATCACTTTGAAGACCGTCGGCGAATTCGGCTTTCACGCCAATTGAGGCTGGAGCCAGGCGTGCGTCCTGAG
Organism: Rhodospirillales bacterium; assembly: GCA_025352665.1. Classification (GTDB taxonomy): domain Bacteria; phylum Pseudomonadota; class Alphaproteobacteria; order Acetobacterales; family Acetobacteraceae; genus CAIQQQ01. Next base: position 65,765 of record JANXSM010000143.1, read on the forward strand.
GAGTTGAAACCGCGTCCATGACACAGAGCCGTAATCTCCCGAGCTTCCTGCTATGCGGTACCGCTGTCGCGGCATTGGCACTGGCACCAATGGCGCCAGCTGACGCGCAGGCCCAGGTCCGCCAGCCACCGCCCCCTTCCACATCCGGCGATGCGATGCGGATCGTCGCGGTGGTCAACGGGGATGTGATCAGCCGAGGTGACGTGGAAAATCGTCGACGACTGTTCGCGCTGTCCTCCGGCTTGCCGGTCACCAATGACGTGCTGGACCGGCTGACGCCGCAGGTGACCCGTCAGCTGATCGACGAGAGGCTCCGGCTGCAGGAGACGCAGCGCAAACATGTGGTGGTGCAGGACAAGCAGGTGGCGGACGCGATCGGCGAGATCGAAAGCCGCAACGGCATGCCGAAAGGCGGCCTGTCCCGCCAGCTTGCCGCAAGTTCGGTCTCGACCCGGACGCTGATCGACCAGATTCGCGCGCAGCTGGCCTGGTCGCAGCTGCTGCGCCAAGCGGTGGGCATGCAGGGACCGCCATCGGATGCTGATATCGCCGACCAGGAGGCGCAGATCAAGGCGCAAGTGGGACAGCCGGAATACCGGGTAAGCGAAATATTTACGCCGGTCAGCAATCCGGCGCAGGACGACGAGGCGAAGCGGTTCGCGGACACGATCATCACGCAATTGCGCGCGGGCGCCCCGTTCCCGGTGGTGGCGGCGGAGTTCAGCCAGTCGCAGACGGCGCTGCAGGGCGGTGACCTCGGCTGGGTGCAGGGCAATCAGATGGACCCCGCCGTGCTGCGCGTCGTGCGCGAGATGCCGCCGGGCGCGATCAGCAACCCCATTAAGGTGGCCGGCGGCTATTCGATCGTGACGTTGCGCGCCAAGCGGGAAGTCGGCCACGACCCCGCCACGATCATGCACGTGCGCCAGATCTATCTACCGTTCACCCAGCCGCTCGATCCTCAGGCACCGACGCCACAACAGATCAGCCAGCTGGACGTGGGCAAGCGGCTGCAGACCAGCGTGAAGTCCTGCGAGGATGCGGAGGCTGCGAACAAGGCCGCCAACAGCGGACGTAATCCGGATCCGGGTGAAATTCGTCTTGAGGCGATCAGCGAGCCGCTGCACGGTATTCTGGCCAAGCTTTCGCCCGGCCAGATCACCCAGCCACTGCCGGACCGGGACGGTATCACCATGGTGTTCATGTGCTCGCGCGAAACACAGAACCGCGGCATTCCCAGCAAGGACGAGTTGGTCGACAAGATCCTGGGCGAGCGGGCGGAATTGACGTCGCGCCAGATGATGCGGGATTTGCAGCGCAGGGCGGTGATCGATCAACGCTCCTGATCCCGTGCTCCCGCCGCTGCGGGAGGTGATTTCCAGCTTCGGGCTGGATGCGCGCAAATCGCTTGGGCAGCATTTTCTGCTGGATGCCAATCTGATCGCGCGGATTGCGCGACAGGCGGGGGACCTGGACGGGCGGCACGTCGTCGAGGTCGGGCCGGGACCTGGCGGGTTGACGCGAGCCCTGCTTGACACCGCGGCCGAGAGCGTGACGGCGGTGGAAATCGACGCTCGGGCGGTGGTGGCGATCGAGGCGCTGCAGGCCGTGGTGGGACCTAGGCTGAGAATCATTGCGGGTGATGCCGTGGCAATGGATCTTTCGGCCGTGGTGCCGGCACCGCGCCAGGTCATTGCAAATCTGCCGTATAATGTGGGATCGCCGTTGCTGGTCGGCTGGCTGCGCCAAGCCGCTGCGTGGGAACGGCTCACCTTGATGTTCCAGCAGGAGGTGGCTGAGCGGATCTGTGCGGCACCGGACAGCGACGGCTATGGCAGGCTGGGTGTGCTGGCACAGTGGACCTGCAAGGCCGAGTTCCGGCTGCGTGTTCCGCCCGAGGCCTTCACACCACCTCCCAAGGTTTGGTCTGCGGTGGTGGTGCTCACGCCGCATGCGGAGCAGCCGTCAGATAGCCTGTTCCGTGCCATGGAGCGGCTCACAGCGGCAGCTTTCGGGCAGCGGCGCAAAATGCTGCGCGGCTCGCTCAAATCGCTCGGTGGCGAGGCTCTGTTGGCCAAGGTGGGGATCGAAGGCTCCCGCCGCGCCGAGACGCTGACGGTTGCCGAGTTCGACGCTTTGGCACGGACACTTGTGGGCTAGGCCTTTATTTTGCTTCGTGGCGTTAGCGGCGCACTGACACGGTTTTCGCCGGCTCTCCCCGTGGAGCCAGGTGCAGTGACATCACGACCTAACGCTGCAAGGGCGCCTTGCCGGGTGCGGCAGCAAGGATGCGGGCGGACCAAGTGGGCGGCAGCGCCCCGATCAGGCGGGCGAGCCCTGCGATCCACCAGGGAAAGGCGTATCGACGCCGGCCCGCCATGACTGCGCGCAGAATGAGAGTGGCCGCTTTGTCGGAAGCCATAATCCCAGGCATCGGAAAGCGATTTTTCGCCGTCATCGCGGTGCGAATATAGCCGGGGCAGATGCTGGTGAGTTGCACGCCATGCCGCGCGGCATTGTGGGCGGTGGCGACGGTCCACACGTCGAGTGCGGCCTTGGACGCCGCGTAGCTTGCAGCATTGGGCGCCGGAACGAAGGCTGCGATCGACGCGATGGCCACGATACGGCCACGTAGCCCTCGGCTATCCGGCGGTTGGAGCAACATGCGGTCGAGCGCGGGCAGCATGGTGTTGAGAGCGCCGTCGAGATTGGTGGTCAGGACCACGCGAACCTGGTTGGCCGTTTCGGGACGACCATCCTCGCTTCCCGCACCGATCCCGGCATTGGCGATCACCAAGTCCAAATGGCCGATACCGTTGATCCACTTCGCCATCGCGGCGGCGTCACACACGTCGATCACGCGTGTGTGCGCCGCTGCCCCACGCTCACGGCACGCGAGTGCCGTGGCTTCCAAACGCCGTTGATCGCGACCGGCGAGGTGGATTGTTGCACCTGGGCGCGACAGGGCGATGGCCAGCGCCTGGCCGATCCCGCTCGATGCGCCGGTAATCAAGGCTGTGTTGATGCGTTGCATATTCGCAGTCTAAGGCATCGCGTGTAGAAGGTCGCGCAGAACACAGGAGTTCCACATGTCACCTGCGTCCATGACCGGCTTTGCCCGCAGCGAGGGAGCCGTCGAGGGGACCAGTTGGGCGTGGGAACTGCGCAGTGTGAACGGGCGCGGGCTGGAGTTGCGGTTCCGGCTGCCAGGCGGGCTCGATGCGTTGGAGCCGAAGCTGCGCGAGGCCACGGGACAGCGACTGAAGCGCGGCAATGTCACAGCCAACCTGACGATCCGGCGTGAGGAGACGGCGCGCCTGTCGGTGGATCAGGCCGCGTTGGAACAGCTGTTGACCGTCGCGATGGCACTGGCAGCACGCATTCCCGGCGGGCAGCCGCCGCGTGCCGAGGCGCTGCTCGGCCTGCCCGGCATCATGCGTGCCGCGGCACCACTGGAGAGCGAGGGGCTGCAACAGGCGCTGGTGGATGCGGTCACGAGCGGGTTTTCCGAAGCCCTCGCGGCCCTGGTCACGTCGCGCGGGCAGGAGGGCTTGCGGTTGGGCGCGATCCTGGCCGGCCAAATCGAGGAGGTCGCCCAGTTGCATGAGACCGCTGGCGTCCAAGCGGCCGACCAGCCGGCCGCCCAGCGCACCCGGATGTTGGAGACGGTGCAGGCCCTGATGCGCGACACGCCTGGCTTGCCGGAGGAACGGATTGCGCAGGAGGTGGCATTGCTGGCGGCTCGCTCCGACGTGCGAGAAGAACTGGACCGGCTGTCGGCGCATCTGGACGCGGCGCGGGCGTTGCTGGCAGAGGGCGAGGCGATCGGTCGGCGGTTCGATTTCCTGGTGCAGGAATTCAACCGTGAGGCCAACACGCTATGCAGCAAGTCTGCCAGCGTGGCGCTGACCACCACGGGATTGAAGCTGAAAGCGACCATCGAGCAGCTTCGCGAGCAGGTACAGAACATCGAATGAGGCCGGCATGTTGATTTCCCGACGCGGCCTTTGCCTGGTGCTTGCGGCCCCTTCGGGCGCCGGAAAATCTGCGATCACCCGGGCTTTGCTGGCGGCAGACCCCACGCTGGCGCTGTCGATCAGCGCCACCACCCGGGCGCCGCGCCACTATGAGCAGGATGAGGTGCATTATCATTTCCGCACCCAGGAGATGTTCGACGCCATGGTAGCGGGCGGCGAGATGCTCGAATGGGCCGGCGTGTTTGGCCGCTCCTACGGCAGCCCTCGCACACCGGTCGAACAGGCGCTGGCGGCAGGGCGCGATGTTCTGTTCGATATCGACTGGCAGGGTTATCGACAGGTGCGGGACGCGCTGCCTGGCGATGTCGTCGGTGTGTTCATCATGCCACCGTCGCTGGTCGAACTCGAATCGCGACTGCGCGCCAGGGGCGACGGCGAGGCGGAGGTCAGCCGCCGAATGGCGACGGCGGAGTCGGAAATCAGCCATGTGCGCGAATTCGACTACCTGGTGTTGAACCAGCATCTGGATGTCGCGGTGGCGCAGACGCGGGCAGTTCTGGAGGCCGCGCGCACCGCCATGTCTCGCCAGACCGGGCTCGATGAGTTCACCCGGTGGCTGGCGCAGGGACGCTCCCACAGCTAGGTTCCGTCTCGGATATCGCTAACATTTGAGCCGGGGGAACGAGAACGGGTGGACTACACCTTTCACTTTATCGACGTCTGGCGCGCCCGCGACGAGCTGTTGTGGGGGGCGGCGCTGACGGTTCGGCTGTCTGTTATTTCTATGGTGCTAAGCTTGGCGATCGCCGTGGCCGGTGCGCTCGCACGCACGTCGGGGCCAGTTTGGCTGCGCGGGCTGGTGGCAGCCTATGTCGAGTTCGTTCGCAACACACCGTTTCTGGTTCAGGTGTTTGTGATTTTCTTTGGTCTGCCCGCGTTCGGGATCCGATTGGAGGCCAACACCGGGGCACTTATCGCCATGGTGCTGAACGGGAGCGCCTACACGATCGAGATCGTGCGCGCCGGCATCGAGGCGGTGGACCGCGGACAGGTTGAAGCGGCCACTGCCCTGGGGCTGCACCGACTGCAGGCGTTTCGCCATATTGTTCTGCCACAGGCACTGCGTGCGGTATTTGCGCCGCTGGGCAGTCAGTTCATTCTGCTGATGCTGAACTCATCGATTGTTTCAGTGATTTCGGCCGATGAGCTGACCGCGGCCGCGCAAGACATCCAGTCGCGCACCTTCCGCAGCTTCGAGGTCTATATCGTCGTCATAGCGATGTATTTCGTGCTGTCCCTGGGATTCTCGGGTGTGTTTGCCGGGCTGAACCGACTGTTCTTCCCGAAGCTGGAGGGGCGCTGATGCGCTCTCTCAACTTCGGCGATTTCGTGTTCCTGGTGACGGCGGCGCGGTGGACGATCCTGCTTTCGCTTTCGGCCTTCCTCGGCGGGGGGCTGATCGGCATTCTCATCGCCTTGCTTCGCGTTTCCTCCAGCGGCGCTGCGCGGTGGTTCGCCATCGCCTATATCCAGATTTTCCAGGGCACGCCGCTGCTGCTCCAGTTGTTCCTGGTGTTCTTTGGAACCGACATGCTGGGAATGCCGCTGAGCCCGTGGGTGGCGGCAACGCTGGGTCTGTCGCTCAACGCGGGCGCTTTTCTGGGCGAGATCTGGCGCGGGTCTATTCAGTCGGTGCCCAAGGCGCAGTCGGAGGCGGCAATGGCGTTGGGACTGCATTATCTGCCGCGCATGCGCCTGGTCGTGCTGCCCCAGGCGTTGCGGATTGCCACGGCGCCAACCGTGGGTTTCCTGGTCAACCTCGTCAAGTCGACGTCGCTCGCGGCGATTATTGGCTTCGTCGAGCTCACCCGCGCCGCCCAGTTGCTCAACAATGCCACGTTCCGGCCGTTCACCATCTTCTTTTCGGTGGCGATACTGTATTTCATGCTCTGCTGGCCGCTGACGATAGCCAGCCGACGCCTGGAACGCCGGATGGCTGCCGCCTACCAACGATAATCAAAAAGAACCCAGGGAGAGACTTCATGATGCGAATGCTGAAATTTGCCTTGATCGGCCTGCTGGCCATCGGCCTCGGTCGCCCGGCGGCGGCCCAGACCATCGATGACATCGTTTCACGTGGGACGCTTAAGGTGGGTGTGCTGATCGACCTGCCCCCGTTTGGCAGCATCGACGACAAGCAGCAGCCGGCAGGGTATGACGTCGATGTCGCGAATCTGATCGGCAAGTATCTTGGCGTGAAGGTGGAGATCGTGCCGGTGACCGGGCCGAACCGCCTACCGTTCCTGGTAACGGGCAAGGTCGACATTCTGGTTGCGACCTTCGGCATCACGCCGGAGCGCGCCAAGCAGGTGATGTTCAGCATTCCGTATTCCGCCATCGAAAACGTGGTGTTTGCCGGCAAGGATTCGGGCATCACCAAGATCGATGATTTGAAGGGCAAGCGAGTCGGCGTGCCGCGCGGCGCCGTGCAGGACGTGCTGTTGACCAACGCACTTGGCAGCGCGGCGCGCATTCAGCGCTTTGATGACGACGCCAGCACCTATCAGGCGCTGATCTCGGGCCAGGTTGACGCAATCGCCGAGACGGGCTTCACCGGACGGGAGTTGTTCGCCAAGACACCGCAGGCGAACGTGGAACAGAAATTCATTCTGTTGCGCCAGCCTAACGGCATCACGATGCGCAAGGACCAATTCAATCTCCGTCAGTGGCTCAACACCTTCGTCTACTACACGAAGAACAACGGCGAGCTTGCCGGGCTTTGGGACAAGTGGTTCCACGGCGAATTTCCCGTCTTGCCCACGTTCTGATCCTTCGGGGCGATGACCCAGCTCGTTGGGATCATCGCCCCGGTCTTTGCCCTCATTCTTTTGGGGGCCGTGGCGGGATGGCGCCGGCTGATCGAGCCGGCCGGATTTCGTGGCATCAACGACATCGTTTTCTTCGCCGGCCTGCCGTGCCTGCTGTTCCTGGCGGTGACGGACGCACCACCGTTGCGGCTCGCGGATGTCGCAGGTGCGTTCCTGTCGGCCTGTATCCTGCTGTTCGCCGCCATGGTCGTTCTGGCCCGCACGGGGTGGGGGGTGGGGCTCGCACGGGCGTCGATCTTTGGCATCAACTCGGTGTTCGGCAACACCGTGATGCTGGGCATTCCGGTGGTCAGCGCCGCCTACGGGACGGAGGGGCTGGTCGATCTCCTGGCGATCGTGGCCTTTCACTCGGCGGTGCTGCTGCCGATGGCGAGTGCGTTGATCGAGGCAGATGCCGCGGCCGGGCGGAGCGCGTTTCGGGTGATGTGGGGCGTGGTGCCCGGTGCGCTGCGCAACCCGATCGTGGTTTCCATCCTGCTGGCCTTCGCCTGGAGGGAGGGTGGCGTGGCGTTGCCGGAGGCGGTGCATCGGTTTTTGGCACTGGTGGCACCGGCCGGGCCGCCGCTGGCCTTGTTCTGCCTGGGAGGCTCCCTGCCCCGGCCACAAGGATTGTCGGGGCTGCGTGAAATGGCGTTCGCGACGATTGCCAAGCTTGCCGTCCTGCCAGTGCTGGCGGGAGGTGTCGCTTATCTGGTCGGCGTGGAGGGCATCGCGTTCAAGGTGGTGGTGTTGACCGCGGGGCTCCCCACCGGCGCCAACGCGTTCTTGCTGGCACGGCGCAGCGAGATGTTGGCGGAGGCTTCGGCCGGGACTGTCCTGGCCAGCACGGCGCTGTCAGTGGTCACGCTTTCGGTGCTTTTGCAATGGCTGGGCTGATCCGGCGGAGCTGGAACAACGCCTGCTCACCGAACAGGTTGGCGAGGCTGGAAAAGCGCCGCCACGGCGACTTTCGGCCGCCCTCGTCGATCGCCAGCCAGCGCTCGACGGCATAGCCTTCCTCGGCACATAGCATGAAGAAGTCGCGAATAGTGCACGGGTGGATGTTCGGTGTCTCGTGCCAGGGTCGCGCCCAGACCGATGTCATCGGCATCCGCCCGCTCCACAGCAGCTGCCAACGCACCTGCCAGTGGCCGAAATTGGGGAAGCTCACGATGGCGCGCTCGCCAATCCGCAGCATCTGCCGGAGCACCTCGCGCGGGCGCTCCACCGCCTGCAGCGTTCGGCTCAGCACGACGTAGTCGAACGCGCGGTCGGGGTAGTGCTCGAGATCCGAATCGGCGTCGCCATGCATAACCGGCAAGCCGCGGGCGACGGTGCGAGTGACTTCCGCCATGTCGATCTCGATGCCCCGCGCGTCGCAGCCGCGGGTGCGGGTGAGTTCGTCGATCAACGCGCCGTCGCTGCAGCCGATATCGAGCACGCGGGCACCCGGGGGCACCATTTCGGCGATCAACCGCAGATCGAGGCGCATTTTCTTGGCCATCAGGTGGCAAGGCCCGCGTGGCGCGCGCAACCGGCGAGAAAGCCTGCGAGGATGCGGTGCAGGTCGGGCTCATCGAGGAGGAAGGCATCGTGACCCTTGTCGGTCTCGACTTCGACGAAGCTGACGTTGGCGGCGGCGCGGTTGAGGGCGCGGGCGACGGCGCGGCTTTCAGCCGTCGGGAACAACCAGTCGGACGAGAAGCTGATCACGCAGAAGCGTGTGGGGGTTCCGGCAAACGCTGTCGGCAGATCGCCGCCGTGTTCGGCGGCGAGGTCGAAGTAATCCATGGCGCGCGTGATGGTCAGGTAGGAATTGGCGTCGAAGCGTCGCACGAAGGTGCTGCCCTGGTGCTGCAGATAGCTTTCCACCTGAAAAATGTCACCGAATAGCGCGAGGCCGCCCTGCCGCAGCAGATCATTGTCCTGCAGCCTGCGGCCGAACTTCCGGTTGAGCGCCTCTTCGCTCAGATAGGTGATGTGGGCGACCATGCGGGCCACGCCGAGGCCGGCGGCAGGGGTGCGGCCCGTGTCGTAATATTGCCCGCCATTGAAGTCGGGATCGGCGAACACCGCCTGGCGACCGACCTCGTTGAAGGCGATGTTCTGCGCCGAGTGATAGGCGGCGGTGGCGATCGGCACCGCCGCGAACACATGGTCGGGGTAGGTTGCTGCCCATTGCAGGACCTGCATGCCGCCCATCGAGCCGCCGACCACGGCGAACAGGCGGTCGATGCCGAGGAACTCGACCAGTTTCTTCTGCGCGCGAACCATGTCGCGAATGGTGATTGGCGGGAAGTCCATGCCCCAGCGACGGCCGTCCGGCCGCAGGTCCGAGGGGCCGGTGCTGCCCATGCAGCCGCCCAGCACATTGGTGCAGATGACGAAATAGCGGTCTGTGTCGACAGGACGGCCGGGGCCGACGACCTGGTCCCACCAAGGCGGCTTGCCGGTCAGCGGGTGGTTTTCGCCGACATATTGGTCGCCGGTCAGCGCATGGCAGATCAAGATAGCGTTGGAGCAGGCGGCGTTGAGCGCTCCATAGGTGCGGTAGGCCACCACGAGTTCCGGCAGCTGCACCCCGCAGTCGAGCATCAGTCCGTCCGCGAAACGGGCAGATTGGTGACGGATCTCCTGGGGTTCGCCTTGGTCCATAGCCTGCGTCCATAAGCTGGGACTGCGAAGCCTGCAACCTGTAGCGCTTTGCAACCTCGTGGGCATCCGCTATTGCAGATGCCCCTCGTTCGATCGCGCGCATGTCCCGTTCAAATCCAGATATCGATCAGCCGCCTGTGACCTTGGAATCGCTTCGCGCGAAGCTGGATGGGATCGATGACTCCATTCACGACCTGTTGATGACGCGCGCTTTGGTGGTGGAGGAGGTCGGTGCACTGGGCGCCAAGGGGCGCGTGGCGCTTCGGCCGGGCCGCGAGGCCGACATCATTCGCCGCCTGTTGCGTCGCCACACCGGCAAGTTGCCGCGGCGGGTGCTGCCCCGCCTGTGGCGGGAGTTGTTTGCAGCCACAACGGCGATGCAGGGCCCCTATGTGATTGCAGTATGCGAGGTGCAACCGGGCAGTGGCTTCGTGGCAGCCGCGCGCGAGCATTTCGGCATGCTGACGCCAATGCGGACGCATCGCAGCCCGGCCCAGGCGTTGGCCGAGGTCAGTGCGGGAACTGCGACGGTTGCCGTTCTGCCGATGCCGGCCGAGGAAGAGGCTGCCGGTACGGCTTGGTGGACCGCCCTTTTGCACCGCGACGAACCGCGGATCCATGTGGTCGCGCGGTTGCCGTTCTGGTCACCCCGGGCTGAGGGGTCCTCGACCGCGCGTGCACTCGTGGTGTCCGCCGTGCCGCCCGACCCCAGCCAGCACGATCGTTCGCTGATTGGCCTTGAACTGCCACTCGACATGAGCCGGGCGCGGCTGGCCAGCGCCATGGCGGATGCCGGCTTCTCGGTGGGCGGCACCATCCTGCGGCGCGACCCCTATGATCCGATGGCGCTGGTGCTGGTCGATGTCGACGGGCTTGTGAACGACACCGATCCTCGCCTTACCAGGCTCGCCACAAGCCGCCGCCCGGTGGTGCTCGGCGCCTATGCGGTGCCTGTTGATGGAGACACCCAATGAACGCGCCCGTTGCCACCAACCGTCCCGTGCCGCGCGACGAGGTCATGCAGATCGCAGCCTATGTCGGCGGCGAGAGCAAGATCGCCGGCGTCAACCGGACCATCAAGCTGTCGTCCAACGAGGGTGCGTTCGGGCCGCCGCCGGCAGCATCCGCTGCCTATGTGAAGGTGGCCGCCGAGCTGCATCGTTACCCGGATGGCGGCTCACTGGCTCTGCGTCGGGCGATCGGCGCGCGGTTCGGCCTGGACCCTGAGCGGATCGTCTGCGGTACCGGCTCGGACGAGCTGATCCAGCACATCTGCCATATCTATGGGGGGCCGGGGACGGACATCCTGATGTCCCAGTATGGTTTCACGATGTACCAAATTTCCGGCACCTACGCGGGGGCGCGGGTGATCAAGGTGGCGGAACAGGGACTCACAACCGATGTCGATGCGCTGATTGCAGCGGTCACGCCGGCGACGACCGTGGTGTTCGTGGCCAACCCGAACAACCCGACCGGCAGTCTGTTGTCGCAGTCGGAGATGGAGCGGCTGCGCGCCGGCCTGCCGGGCCATGTGCTGCTGGTGCTGGACGCCGCCTATGCCGAGTATATCGATCGCGCGGATTACGATGCCGGTGTGGCGCTGGTCGATGCCGGTGAGAACACCATCATGCTGCGCACCTTCAGCAAGGTGTTCGGGCTGGGCGGCATGCGAGTCGGCTGGGGGTATGGGCCGGCCGCAATCATCGATGCCATCAATCGGGTGCGTGGCGTGTTCAACGTCAATCTCGCGGCGCAGGCGGCGGCGGTGGCGGCACTGGAGGAGCCCGGCTGGGTCGAGGCGAGCGTGGCGCACAACAGCAAATGGCGCGCATGGCTGATGGCATCGCTCGCAAGCGTGGGAATCGGGACGTATCCGAGCGAAGGCAACTTCTTCCTGGCCGATTTTGAAACGCCCGAACGTGCTGCGGCTGCGGACGCTTATTTGAAGTCCCGCGGGATCATCGTGCGCGCGATGGGCAGTTACGACCTGGCGCACACGCTGCGCATAACGGTGGGAACCGAGGAAGAATGCCGGCTGGTGGCCCAGGCGCTCGCGGATTTCATGAAGCATGGCTGAACCGCTGTTCCGGCGGCTGGTCCTGATCGGCATTGGGTTGATCGGCAGCTCGGTCGCGCGAATTGCCATGCAGGACCGGACACTTGCCGCTGAAGTGGTGGCCAACGCCCGCACCCAGGCCACGCTGGACCGGGTCATGGAGCTCGGAATCGCCGATCGCATAGAACTCGACCCCGCCAAGGCTGTGCTGGGGGCCGATTGCGTCATGCTGTGTGCACCTGTCGGTGCCTACGCGGCCCTGGCCGAGGCGATCGCGCCGCATCTGGCGCCTGGCTGCATCGTCACCGACGTGGGGTCCACCAAGCAATCGGTGATCCGCGACGTGGGACCGTTGTTGCCTGCCGGTGTGCATTTCGTGCCTGGCCATCCGATGGCTGGCACAGAATATTCCGGCCCCGATTCGGGATTCCTGACGTTGTTTCAGGGACGCTGGTGCATGCTTACGCCGCCGCCGGGTACGGATGAGGCTGCCGTCGCGAAAATTCACGAACTCTGGACTCGCTGCGGCTCGATGATCGAAGTGGTGGAAGCGGCGCATCATGACCGGGTTGTGGCGATCGTGTCGCATCTGCCGCATCTGCTTGCTTTCACAATCTGTGGTACGGCCGATGATCTGGAAGATGAGAGTCGGCAGCAGGTTCTGAAATTTGCCGCCGCCGGGTTTCGCGATTTTACCCGCATCGCCGCCTCCGACCCTGTGATGTGGCGCGATATCTTTCTCAACAACCGCGAGGCGCTGCTGGAGATGCTGGCGCGTTTCACGGAGGACGCCCAGGCGATGGCACGGGCGGTTCGCTGGGGCGACGGCGACTACATCTCCGACAAGATCCTACGCGGGCGGGCGATTAGGCGGAGTCTGATCGAACTCAAACAGGCCTGATCAGATGTGGCGGGATCGACGCGCCTGGATCATGGCCGCGCTGGGGTTCGTATCCGGTCTGCCGTTGATGTTGACGCTGACAACCTTGCGCCAGTGGCTGGTCGAGCAGGGCACATCGGTCACGGTGATCGGGCTGACCGCCAATATCGGGCTCGCCTACACGTTCAAGTTTCTATGGTCGCCGATGCTGGATCATGTGCGGGCGCCGTTGGGACTGGCCTCCTTCGGCCGGCGCCGCGGGTGGATGCTGGCGATGCAGCCGCTGCTCGTAATAGCTATTCTGGGCATGGCTTCAAGTCAGTCGCCGGTGCAGGCGATCGTGGCAGCGGGATTGATCGCACTGTTCTCGGCAACCCAGGACATCTCAATCGATGCCTGGCGGATTGAGACCTTCTCCCGTGATCAGCAAGGTTTGGCGACTGCGATCTACGTGTGGGGCTATCGGTTGGCGATGCTGGTGGCGAGCGGCGGCGTTCTGGCGATGGCGGGCGTGATCGGCTGGCCGGGCGCGCTCCGCGTGATAGCGCTACTGGCCGCAGCCGGTATCGCTGCCACTCTTCTGGCGGATGAACCGAATTTGGCAGAAGTGGTATCGCTGGGCGGTGGCGGGGTTCTGGCGCGAGCCCGCGCGGCCATACTCAATCCGTTGCGTGAGTTCTTGAGCCGACGCGGCGGATTGCTCGTGCTGGCCTTCGTCGTACTGTTCAATCTGGGAGAGGCGATGGCCGGAGTGATGCTCACGCCATTGTATCGCTATCTGGGTTTTTCGCGCGATATCGTTGCTGGAACGTCGCTGTTCTCTCTGGTGGGAACGCTCTCGGGGATCGCTGCGGGCGGCTGGGTGGTCGCATGGATCGGCCTCGGCCGTGCGTTGGTGGCCACCGGTGTGGCGCAGACCGTGGCGATGGCCATGTATGTGGTGCTGGCGGGACATCCGGGTGCGGTTTCGCTGCTGTATGCGACGGTGCTGCTGGAGGCGATCGTACAGGGGCTGGCGACCGCGTCGTTTCTCGCCTACCTGTCAAGCCTGTGCGCGGTGGCGTTCACGGCTACACAATATGCGTTGCTGACCTCGCTTGCGGTGGTGGCATCGCATCTGCTGGGTGGGTTTTCCGGCTATCTCGCGGAGGCAGTGGGCTTCCAGTGGTTCTACGGCCTCGCAATGCTGTGTGCGCTGCCCGCAATGGTTCTGATGCTGATCATCCTGCGCCGCTTCCCCAATCTTGGAGAGACCTGATGGACCCGCTGAAGCCGATCGTGAAATACACCGACATGGCGGACCCGCAGGCGCGCCCTCGCTACACAGGGATCGCGACATTCTTTCGCACGCCCCATACCGAGGATCTCTCAGAGGTCGATGTTGGGCTGATCGGCGTGCCCTACGATGGCGGCGTGACGCACCGTAGCGGCGCGCGGCACGGGCCCAAGGCAGTGCGCGACCAATCGAGCATGCTGCGGCGATTCCACAACACAACGGGCTTCGCTCCGTTCGAGGCGGCGCGGGTGCGCGATCTCGGGGATTGCTGGATAGAGTTTCCGTATGAGCTGACGGGTGCGCTCGGCGAGATCGAGAGCTTCTATCGCAAGATTATGGGCGCGGGTGTGACCCCGGTGACGGTGGGTGGCGACCATTCGATTTCCTGGCCGATCCTGAAGGCGGTCGCTCACAAAGGCCCGGTCGGCATGATCCATATCGACGCGCATTGCGACACCGGCGACGACTACATGGGCAGCCGTTTTCACCACGGCGCGCCGTTCAAACGGGCTGTGGAAGATGGCGCGTTGGATCCAAAGCGAGTCATTCAGATCGGCATTCGCGGCACCACCAACAGCCCGGACCATTGGGGATTCTCGCATTCCAGCGGTATGCGCGTGCTGGCAATGGATGAGTTCCAGGACAAAGGCTGGGCCTACGCGGTCGAGGAGGCGCGGCGTGTGATCGGCGATGGGCCGGTCTATCTGAGCTATGACATCGACAGTCTGGACCCGTCCGAAGCGCCAGGCACTGGCACGCCCGAGGCCGGTGGCATCCGGATGATCGAGGCGCTGCGGCTGCTGCGGGGATTGCGCGGGCTTGATTTCGTGGGTGGCGATCTCGTGGAGGTGGCGCCGTCCTGGGACAACGGGACGATCACCAGCTTCAACGGGGCCACGATCCTGTTCGAGATACTATGCCTCGTGACCGAGGCTCGGGTTGCCAGAACGCCTGAGGTTGAACCAACCGTGCGATAAAATTGCTCGGTAAAACAAAAGGCTAGAGCGGGATTGCGTCGCCTACCAGACATCATCGCGCTCTAGAACGCGCTCACTCCGAACAGGCCGATCACGCAGAAGAACGCGAGCGCCCACATCATCGACCGCAGGCTGGCGCGGTCGGTGATGTAGCAGGCGGTGTAGGCGACCCGAAACAGCACCCATAATCCCGCCAGAAAATCGACCCAATGCGGATTGGCGTGCGTGATCGTGGCGATCAGGATGGCCGCAGCGAAGCCCGGCAGCGCCTCGAAATGGTTGCGATGCGCCCATTCGGCGCGGCGCCGCCAACCGACCAGATTGGCCTGCCAGTCGCGCGGGCGATTGTTGTCCATGTCGGCCGCACCCCATTTGGCGATGCCGGTCGTGACGATGGGCAATAGAACGGCCGCCAAAATCATCCACAGGGCGAAGCTCATCGCGCGATCCTTGCTATTTATCGAGGCCGAGAGGCAGCCAGACGGAGAATGTCGAGCCCCTGCCATCTTCGCTTTCGATGACCAATCGGCCACGGTGACGGTTGACGATGTGTTTGACAATGGCAAGGCCGAGGCCGGTACCGCCAGGGCTGGCACCCGCGGCGCGGCTGCGGGCCTTGTCCACACGGTAGAAGCGCTCAGTCAGCCGCGGCACATGTTCGCGGGCGATGCCCCTGCCATCGTCGGTGACGGCGAGCACGATACCGGGCCGATTCGGCCAACGGCCCATCGGGTCGGCCTGGGCAACGCTAACCCGCAACAGGCCGTCGTCGCGGCCGTATTTCAATGCGTTATCCACAAGATTGATCACAACCTGCGCCAGCTGGTCCGAGTCGCCCTGGACCCGGGGGAGCGCCTGGTCGAGTTGCAGTTCGAGTCGAATCCGGCGTCCCTCAAGTCGTGGCTCGAAACCGGCGGCGATGGTTTCGACAAGGCTTGAGAGGTCGACGCGTTCAGCCGGCAGCTGGTGCTCGGTGAGTTCGATGCGGCTGAGGCTGAGCAGGTCGTCGATCAGCCGGTTCATGCGCTCGGCCTGCTCCGCCATGATGGCGAGGAAACGCCGCTGGGCCGGTAGATCGTCGCTGGCGGGGCCCTGCAGCGTGGCAATGAAACCGATCAGGCTGGCCAATGGAGTGCGCAGCTCGTGGCTGGCATTGGCCACGAAATCGGCGCGCATGCGTTCCACGGCCCGCTCGCGCGTGCGGTCCGACAGCACGGCGATCGCCTGACCGCCATCGGCAAGCGGGGGATCCATGTAGATGACGGTGGCGGAGACCTCTCGCGGCACCGGCACCGGCAGGGCGAAATCGGCTGAATGGGACGAGCGCTCGCTGTAGGCGCGCTCGATTGCGGCACGCAGGTCGGGGTGGCGGAGCACCGCCTGCATGTCGGCCCCATAGGCGGCGCGCGCTGCGGCGTTGGCGCGGCGGACCGAACGGTCGGCGCCGAGCACGAGGAGCGGGTCGGGCAGCCGTTCCACGATCGCCTCGTTGGAGCGGAGCAACTGGCCCACCATGGCGGCGCGGGAGGCCAGGGTGCGCGACAGCCGCTCGATGTTGCGGGTGACGCGCTCGATCGGCGGCAGGCGCGGGGCGCTGGCAGCAGCAGACAGCGCTGCCGCGTTTTCCAATGCCGCGTAGCGCAGGGTTTCGCCGAGGTATTCGAGATCGCGTACCCAAACGGCTGAGAGCACGGCAGCGCTGACCACGGTGATCGCGACGCCCACCAGTGCCGGTGGGCCAGCAAGGGCGCCCGTCAGAAACAGCGTGGCGAAAACAGCGACCGGCGGGCCTGCAATGGCGGACATCGCAGCCAGGAGATGTCCGAACCGCATCGTATCAAATGCCGGGAGCGGCCATCGTGTCCGGAGCGCTGTCGATGATCTGGGCGCCACCGCGCTGGATCTGGAACACTGCGAGGCCACGGCGCACGGTGCCGTCCGGTTGTAAGGCGAGCACACCGTTCACGCCGGCGTAACCTTCGGGACGCGCGAGCGAGGCCTGGGAGAACCCGCCCCCCTGGGCCACCACACGGGCGATCGAAGCCGCGTCATAAGCGAGATCGGCCAGACCCGGCGCGGGGGTGCCGTATTTCGACGTGTATTGCTGGTCGAAGCTGCTGCGTGCGGCAGGGTCGGGTGCGGCATACCAGGCGCCGGACAGATCGGCCCCGCCCAAGGCTGCGGGATTGGCCCATAGGGCTGGACCGAGGATGCGAACATTGGAGCTGTCGACGTCATAGTACGGTAGCAGGCTGGCGATGACGTTGAGGCGTTCGCCGGTATCGGCCAGCAGCAGCGCATCGAATGGCGGCGGCGGAATGGCGCGGCGGGAGAGGTCGGCTGCCTCCTTGCGACCTTCAGCGTCATGGCGGGCGATGGCCGCTCGGCGCTGCGCTTCGATCGGGCCGCGACGGGCGGAATAGGCAGAAAGGTCGCGCACGGTGGCGTTGGCGGCCTGCATGCCGCTGTCGACCGTATGGATGTCGGGGCTGCCCGCTCCGGAGCTGATCAACGCCTGGGTGAGCGCCTGGCCCATGGCCGACCCATAGTCGTTCGGCGGGAGCAGCGCGGCGAAGCGCGACTTGCCCTGCGCCTGAGCCGCTGTAACCAACCGGCGGACCTGTTGCGCAGGGGTGAGGCCGAGCACCCAGACGCCGGGACGGGACTGGGTGGCATCCGTCGTGAAGGCGAGCACGGCGACCCCGGCGGCCGAGGCAGGGCCGGCGACCGCTGCGGTTTCGGTGTTGGTCAGCGGCCCCAGGATCAGGCCGGCGCCGGCGGCGATCGCGGATTGGGCGGCTGTGGCAGCCCCTTCGGGCGTGCCCTGGGTGTCCAACACATCCAACGGCGGCGAGCCCGGAACGGACAGGGCCAGCTGGGCGGCGCGGACCAAGGCCTGACCTCGCTCAGAATTGGCACCGCTGAGAGGCGCCAGGATCGCCACGCGCATACCGGCCGGCGCTGTAGGATTGGCCACGATGGCGGTTGGGAATGTTGCGGGACCACCTGGCACGGACCCGCGCGAGGGTGCGTTCAGGCTATCGAGGCGCAAGGGGCTGGGCAGCGCCGAGGAGCGCACGGCCGAACCCGGGCCACCGTTGATGGCGCCACAGGCTGCCAGTGCTAGGGTTGCGACCAGGAGAGCCCATGTCCCAGCCATTCGCAGCCGAACCTCCAGCCGATTCCCCAGCTGATCTTGGGGACAGTCCGGAGTCGCAGCCAGACGAAGTCGCATCATCCCTCGATCCTTTGTTCGCAAACCAAGACCAGAACGCAGCAGAGACGAAAAAGTCGCCGCCACCCAATGGTCTTGTGCTGGTTTCCACCCCGATCGGCAATCTCGGCGATATGACACCACGTGCCGTCGCCGTGTTGAAGGCGTCCGATCTCATTTTGTGCGAGGACACCAGGGTGAGTGGCCGGTTGCTCGCGCATTATGACATCCGTGTGCGGATGGCGCCGCTGCACGATCACAACGAGGAGGGTAGGATCGCACCACTGCTGGCGATGTTGCGCGAGGGTAAGCGGCTTGCACTGATTTCAGATGCGGGCATGCCGCTGGTGTCCGATCCTGGCTTTCGGTTGGTTCGCGCGGCGCTGGCCGAGGGACTGCCGGTGGGCGGCGTGCCCGGCGCCAATGCCGCCATGTTGGCGCTGGTGCTGTCGGGCCTACCGCCGCAACCCTTTCTGTTTCTCGGGTTTCCGCCACCCCGGCAGGCAGCGCGACGGGCCAGTTTCGCCTCGCTGCGGGCGGCCGAGCGGGCCGGTTTGGCGGCCACGTTGCTGTATTACGAGGCACCACATCGGCTGGCGGAGACATTGGCCGATCTGGCGGCGGTGTTCGGGGAGCGACCGGCGGCCGTGGCGCGCGAACTGACCAAGCGTTTCGAAGAAGTGCGACGGGACACCCTCCCCGGCCTGGCCGCGCATTATGCCATTGCTGCCGCGCGCGGCGAGATCACCATCGTGGTGGGACCACCGGCCGACGAGGAGACATCGGAACCTGATCTGGATGCGTTGTTGAAGCGAGCCCTGGCAGAGGTCTCGGTCAAGGAGGCGGTGGCACAGGTCACCGCCGCGACCGGTTTGCCGCGTAAGCAGGTCTATGCGCGGGCGCTGGCACTGTCTGGCGCATAGTCAGGGTGCATGGTCAGGGCGCACAGGGCCGCGGCTGCAATGTCTCAATCGCAGCCATCAGCTGTGGGTCTTCGCCACGGGCCCAGGCCTGGGGATCGTTGGGAACCGGCACGTCCGGCGCCACATCGCGGTTCTCGAGCAGCGCGCCGTCGAGCTGCCGCATCGGCAGTTCGGGGATGCCATAGACGAGGCCGGGCAACAGGTCGGGCGTGACCCACCATACCGCGGTGCCGGTGCCGGCCGTGGCTTCCCCGACCAGCTTGCCGAGGCCAAGCGCACGATAGGCAAAAGGAAACACTGAGCCGTCCGAATAGCTGGCACCGTTCATGATCACGACCGATGCGCGGGTCCATCGGTCTCGCGGCTCCGTTTGGGCCGGGCCGCCGCGCGGCGGTTGGAAATCGGCGTAAGGACGGCCGGACAGCAGAGTGACCAACATGTTGTGCAGGTCGCCGCCGGAATTGTTGCGTTCGTCCACCACCAGGCCGGCGGCGTCGCTGTAGCGGCCGAACAGATCGCTGAAGGCGTTGCGAAAATTTCGCCCGTTCATGGCCGGTAGCCACAGATAGCCTAGCTTGCCACAGGATTTCTCCGCGACCAGCGCGCGATTGCGGGCCACCCAGCGATTGGTGGCGTAGATCGAGGTTTCGACAGATTGCGGAACAGGCACGCGGGTTTCGAAGATTCGCACGGGATTTGGAGTCGCCGCGTCCGGGTGGATGAAACCGATGGTGGTGAGTTGGCCGCTGCGACCGCGCAGGGCACGACGGATGCCGCCCTGGGCTGCAATGTCCGCCCCGTCGACGGTCATGATGACGTCGCCTGGGCGCAGGGCCGTTCCAGGTGTGTCGAACGGACCGGACTGCAGGATCTCGGTCACACGCATGCCTGGCCCGGCATAGCGCTCGTCGTAAAACAGGCCAAGGGAGGCGACCGCCTCTTGCGGAGGAACGCTGCTTCGCACGAAGCTTCCGGTATGAGAGGCGTTCAAGGCGCCCGCCATTTCGGACAGCAGTTCGGCGAGATCCGCGGTGTCGCCGAGCGCTGCCAGGCGTGGCTGCATGGTGCGGCGCAGACCGGGCCAGTCGATCCCTTTAAAGGTTGGATCGTAGAATTTCAGCTGCGTCAGTTTCCACAGTTGATCGAAGGTTGCCTGGCGGACGGCTGCGTCGTTGTGGGAGGCATCGACTGCGAGCGAAATCACCCGGCTGGCATTTTTGGCGACGTCTACCTCGACCAGGCCTGTGGGGCTGAGAAAGTACAGATGTGACAGATCCTTGGAGGCGCGGATCGGCCCGCGCGCCCAAGGTAGCACAGAAAACATGATCCGGCGGCGGTTGGTGCGGGTGTCGTAGACCAAGCCGTTGAGTTGCTGCCCGCTGCCATCGGGTGCGCTGGCCTGCTCGATGGTGAGCAGGCTCACGCCATCCGGCAGCATCGTGGCGAAACGTGCGTTGGTCGGCTGGCTCGGCAGCGTTAGAGGACGGGTTTCGAAGCCGTCCGGCTCCAAGGGACCGGGCGAGGCGGTCGGGAGCGCGCCGGACACACTGGCGGCGGCGGCCAGCGGTGTGCCGTCCGGATTGAGAGGGACGCGCAGGCGCTGGCGAAACACATCGCGCGCCGCACGGGAGGTGAAGACGGCCTGGGTGTCGGCGCGGGTGATGGCGTCAGAGGGTACGCGTAGATTATCGGCATCGGTGAGCCAGGTCAGCACACCGCCATCCAAGCTCCAGTTGCCACCGTATTGCTCCTCGCCGGATGGTGCCACGCGGCGGGCGAGCTGCTTCCCGTCGGCTGGCACGACGACGACGTTGTCGATATGCGCCGTGGGCTGAACGAGGGTTGCGATCCACTGACTGTCCGGCGACCACGACAGCCACCAGCCGCGGTCGGAGTAGAGGAAGAACTGGCCCTTTGGCAGCACCTCGGTTTCGTGGCCGTCGGCGAGAGTGCGCACCACGACGGCATCGCGGTTGGTGACGAAGGCGAGTTGCTTGCCGTCTGGCGAAATGGTGGGGAACAGCGGGTCGTCCAGACCAGTGCGCAGCAGCTGCTCGGTCAGCGGGGCGGCGTCGTAGAAGCTTTTATCGCTCTCGGCGAGGCGCTGCTCATAGAGTTGCCAATGGCCGTCGCGCTCGGCGGTGTAGATCAGGCTGCGACCGTCGGCGGTGAAGTTGGGGCTGCGCTCCTCGCCAGGCGTATTGGTGATGCGACGGGTGACACGGCCGTCGATCGTTGCGATGTACAGGTCGCCGCGCGCGACCAGCGCCACTTCGCGACCGTTGGGAGAGACGGCGAAGTCGGTGAAATCGGCCGTGCGGGTCTGGCTGTCGGAGGGAAAACTCGCAGCCCCGATATGCACGCTCACCTGCTCCGGCGTCGCGGCACCGGCATGCAGGCGCCAGAGCAGGCCGGCCTGGGAGAAGGCGATGTCGCCGTTGGCCGAGACAGAGAGCGTGCGTACGGCCTCGCCGGTGAAATGCGTGAGCTGGACCGGCGCCGTGCCGTCAGCCCGCATGCGCCACACATTGAGCGAGCCCGAGCGCTCCGCCAGGAACAGGATCGTGCCATCCGGCGCCCAGACCGCATCGCGGCTTTCGGTCCGCGCGTTGGTGAGCTTGGTGTGGGCGCCGGTTGGCCCGTCGTAGCGCCAGATCTGGCGGACGCTGTCGGACACCTGGTGCTGGCGCATCGGCTGCTCGACGGCCGCACTGGTGTAGACGATCGCCGTGGCGTCGGCGTTCCAGCGTGCGTTCATGGCGGCGTTGGGCAGCACCATCGTTTCGCGGCCACCGTTGAGTGGCACCTGGTAGAGCTGGTTGCGCGGCTCACCGAAGCTGGGGGCGGGAAAGGTCTGCACGGCATCGCCCAACAGGCCCGCCGTATACAGCACGGCTCGCCCGTCCGGGGTGAAGCCAGTGGGGATCTCCGGCGTCGAATCCCAGGTCAGCCTGCGGGCATCGCCGCCCTGGACGGAGGCTGCGAACAGGTTGGACACGCCGTAACGGTCGGCCGCAAACACGATGGTGGCGCCATCCGGCGACCAGACCGGGTTGTTGGCGTGCACCCCCGCCTGTGTCAGCGGCAGGGCGGTGCCTCCAACGGCAGGCACCGTCCAGATCTGACCTTGGAAGCGAAACGCGATCCGGCTGCCGTCGGGAGAGATGGCGGGATCGCGCAGCCAGATCGGCTCGGCCGCCGTCACCGGGGTTGTTAGGCCGAGAACGAACAACGCGGCGGCGAGGCGCAAAAAACCAAAACCCAAACCAAACACTCCCTCAATGGCGCCGGACGCTGTCGCACAAGTCTGCCGAGTGCGGCACACTCCTGCCAACCGCAAAGAGGCTGGACACCATGAGCTCCGACGAAAATTCGTATTTTTACGAGCCAGCCAAGGGTCACGGCCTGCCACATGATCCGTTCAATGCCATTGTCGGGCCGCGGCCGATCGGCTGGGTTTCGACCAAAAGTGCTGCGGGCCTGCTGAATCTGGCACCCTACAGCTTCTTCAATGCGTTCAACTACACGCCGCCGATCATCGGGTTTTCCAGCACGAGTGCGAAGGACAGCGTGCGCAATGTGCGCGAGACCGGTGAATTCGTGTGGAACCTGGCCACGAAAGACGTCGCCGAGCAGATGAACGCCACCAGTGCCTCGGTATCGCCGGAGACCGATGAATTCGCTCTGTCGGGGCTGACGCCGATCGCGTCGACCATCGTCGCGGTGCCGCGGGTGGCAGAGGCGCGTGTGAGCTTCGAGTGCAAGCTGACCGAGATCGTCGCACTGAAGTCATACTCGGGAGCCGCCACGCCTGCCTTTCTGGTGCTGGGCGAGGTCGTTGGCGTCCACATCCGCCAGTCGCTGCTGAAGGATGGAGTGTTCGACACGTTCGGTGCCGGCATCATCCTGCGCGCCGGCGGTCCAAGTGCCTATGCTCTGATCACGCCGGAAAGCCGCTTTGACATGCGGCGGCCCGCTTAGAGCGGGATGACGTCTGATAGGCGACGTCATCCCGCTCTAGAATCTTATCGCTTCGTTTACCAGAAGCGACAAGACTCTAGCTACCCACCACTCGGGCGCCCTCCAGGAACGGGTACTGGGCGGGGTCGAACTTCGTCCAGATCCGTTCGGGGCCGAACGGCAGCGGTGCGCAGTCCGGGCAGGCCACGTCGGAGACGAGAGAGACCAGCTCCACCGGCATTACGGTCTTCAGCGAGACATTGGCGCCGATGCCGACCATGGCGGAGTAGGCACCCGCGCGTTCGTCGGCGACATGGCCGTATTCGTCGTTGCTGGGCAGGCCGAACAGGCGGCGCAGCATCACCTTGTCGCCGCCGCTGTGGGGGCTTTGGTTGCCGGCGGGCAAGGCGAGTTCAAGCGCGGGTTCGAAATGCGGCTGCACCACGATGCGGTTTTCTTCTGGTAGCGCCGGGCGGACCAGGCTGCCGTCATGCTGGACATAGGCGCGCTCGATCTGCTCCACGGGCTGCCCGGTGTAGGCGCTGTGTTCGGCGACGCGCAGTGCTGCGCGTCCGGTGGCATTCAACGCAAGGCTAGCTGCAAGCCGAGCAGGACGAGCCCTGCGAAGAAGCAGCGGCGGAACACCGGGGGGGCTATGCGATTGCGCAGCCACTGGCCGGCGAACATGCCGGCGAGGGCTGGAACCAGCGCGAGGCTGGAAGCGAGTATCAGCGGCCGATCGAACGCGCCGCCGCCGGCGAGGTCGGCGGCAAGCACGATGGTCGACGTGGTGAAGGACAGGCCGAGCGCCTGGATCAGATCTTCGCGGTCGAGGCCGATGCCTTGCAGATAGGGAACGGCCGGGATCATGAACACCCCCGTTGCGGCCGTGACCAGGCCTGTGGCGAGACCGACCAGAGGGCCGAGGATCGGCTCCACGCGCGGCGGGACGTTGG
The DNA here is from genome assembly GCA_025352665.1 of Rhodospirillales bacterium. GTDB lineage: Bacteria > Pseudomonadota > Alphaproteobacteria > Acetobacterales > Acetobacteraceae > CAIQQQ01. The sequence continues at coordinate 89,506 of JANXSM010000143.1, forward strand.
GGCGCCAGGCCAGCAGGCCGACGATGCCATAGAGCGTCAGCACAAGACCAAGCCCGGTGCGGGCGCGGCCGCCGGTGTCACCCGCGAGCCAGCCGGCGCCGATCAGGCTGCCGATAATGATGCCGCCCAGCATCGGCCAGAGCCTTCGAAGCAGCTTCTTGAAGTCCGGCCCGGTGGCGAGCTGCCAGACGTTGGTGACGGCGGAGGGGACGATCAGCAAGGCTGCGGCGTGGGCGGGTGCCATCATCAGGCCGAGCAACCCGACGCCGACGGCGGGCAGGCCCAGGCCGATCACGCCCTTGATGAACCCAGCCAACAGGAACACTGCGGTGGCTGCGATCAGCTGGTCGTTGGTCACGTGACGAGCGCGCCACCATCGACGGCAAGGATCTGGCCGGTGATGTGGCCGGAGGCGTCGGAGGCGAACAGCAATGCCGCACCCTTGAGGTCGTCGGGCCCGCCGAGCTTGCCGAGCGGCGTACGCGCGGTGAAGGCCTCGCCGTGCCGGTCCAGCGTGGTTTGGGTCATGCGCGAGGGGAACCAGCCGGGGGCGATGGCATTCACCGTGATGCCATAACGCCCCCATTCGGAGGCAAGGGCACGCGTGAAGTTCACCACACCGCCCTTGGAGGTGTTGTAGGCGATAGTACCCAGCGATCCCGTCTGGTTGCCTTTGAGACCGGCCACGGAGGCGATGTTGACGATGCGTCCGGCCCGTTTGGGGATCATCCAGGCGCGGCCAACCGCCTGGGTGAGGAAGAACATGACGTTGAGGTTGAGATCCATGACCCGTGACCAGTGCTCCGCCGAAAGCTCCTCGGCCGGTCCGCCCCAGCTGATGCCGGCGTTATTCACCAGAATGTCGATCCGGCCGCTCCGGCGCATCACTGTTTCCGTGAGTGTCTGCGCGGCTTCCGCCGTGCGCAGGTCCACCGCGACGGCGCTTGCCGTGATCCCCTGCCCCGCCAAATGCACCACAGCCTGGTCGAGTTCATCCTGCTTCCGGGCGGCAAGCACCAGCGTGGCGCCGTATTCGCCCAGCGCCTCGGCGATCTGCAGGCCGAGCCCGCGGGATCCGCCGGTGATCAGGGCGGTACGGCCGGATAGGTCGAACAGTCGATGCAACGCGCCCATGATCCGACCCTTCTTGCAGCACGCGCGAGGAAAGCACGCCGGTAGGACTTTCCGGGCACGGCGCCCTCGCGCGCCGATCGAGGGCTGCTCCGCGTTGGGCTGCCTTGCTCTTGACGATTTCTTATGGAACATCAATGTAATGGGCAAGCTCTGTCCGATTCACGCAGTGCCCGCAGTGGCTGTCCAGCAGCTCGGGAGCGACACCAACAATCGCTTTGCAACGAAAGTCCGACACGAATGCTTTATACGCTCTATGAAATGCAGCGTGCCGGGCTGGCGCCGATGCGGGCTGTGGCCCACTCGGCGCTTTCGATGCTCGAATTGCCATTTAACCCGCTGCGACCCACGCCGGTCGGGCGATTGGCGGCCGCTGCGTTGGACAGTTTCGAACACACCACGCGCAGCTTCGGCAAGCCCGCGTTCGGCCTAGGTGAGACCCTGATCGACGGTGTGCCTGTGGCAGTGAGCGAAGTGGTCGCGCTCGCGCTGCCCTGGGGCAACTTGCTTCACTTCAAGCGCGCCGTGGTTCGACCGAACGACCCGGCGCTGCTGCTGGTGGCACCGATGTCTGGCCATTATGCCACGTTGCTACGCGGTACGGTCGCGGCGTTCCTGCCCGATCACGACGTTTATATCACCGATTGGAACGATGCGCGCGACATGCAGCTGTCGGGGCCAGGCTTCGATCTCGATGGTTATATCGATTACGTCATACAGTTTCTCCATCACCTCGGCCCACAGACGCATGTGATCGCGGTTTGCCAGCCAGCGGTCGCGGTTCTGGCGGCGGTGGCCGTGATGAATGCCAACGAGCCGGATGCAGCGCCGCGCAGCATGACATTGATCGGTGGTCCCATCGACACGCGCGAAGGGCCGACTGAGGTCAATAATTTCGCCAAGAAGCACGACATGGCGTGGTTCGAAGGCACCGTGATCCAGCGCGTGCCTTTCGGCTATCCTGGGTTCATGCGCCGGGTTTACCCGGGGTTTCTGCAACTTGCCGGCTTCATGGCGATGAACATGGACCGCCACATGGACGCCCACTGGAAGATGTTCATGCATCTGGTGGAAGGCGATGACGAGCCGCTGGAAGCCAAGCGCGCCTTCTATACCGAGTATCGCTCGGTGATGGATCTGTCCGCCGAATTCTACCTGCAAACAATCGAGGCGGTGTTCTTGGAGCACCGACTGCCGCACGGAACTTTTGTGCACAACGGGCAACTGGTGAAGCCTGAAGCAATCGTGCGCACCGCGCTGCTGACCATCGAAGGCGAGCGAGACGATATCTCCGGCATTGGCCAGACCCGGGCGGCACATAAACTGGTGCCCAACCTGCCGGAGCACATGCGCATGCATCACGAACAGCAAGGTGTCGGCCACTACGGCCTGTTCAATGGGCGGCGGTTCACCAATGAGATCGCACCGCGCATTAAAGACTTCATTTCCACGCATCGCGACGGGCCTGCGACTGCTGAAATCATGGCGGAGAGTGCAGACGTAGATTAGCGTTCCTTCCCAACGGCATTCCAACGCCGCATCTGGGAAGGAGGCCACGCATGTTCGGCTTGATGCAAGATCGGCCGCTGATGATCTCATCGATCATACGGCACGCGTCGCGCCACCATGCGCAGACCGAGGTGGTTTCCAAGACCATCGATGGCAGCATTCACCGCACCAACTACGCGGCGTTGGAGATCCGGGCGCGCCGCTTGGTGCGCGTCTTGCAGACCCTTGGTATCGGTCGCGACGACCGTGTCGCCACACTCGGCTGGAACGGCTTTCGCCATCTGGAACTATACTATGGCGTGTCCGGCATGGGTGCCATCTGCCACACCATCAACCCACGACTGGGACCGAAGGATATCGGTTTCATCATCGATGATGCCAGCGACCGTGTGCTGTTTGCCGAAACAAGTTTCGTGGCCCTGGTTGAGGCTATCGCACCAGCAATCGCAGACACGCTGCGCGCCGTGGTTTTCATGTGCGATGCAGCCGACATGCCGCAGGTGAGCCTGCCGCCTGGGATGGCAGGACTTTGCTACGAAACGCTGATGGCCGCGGCCGATGACGAATATGCCTGGCCGGAGTTCGACGAGCGGCAGGCAGCTTCGCTGTGCTACACGTCTGGCACGACCGGCCGGCCCAAGGGCGTACTCTACAGCCATCGCTCGACCGTTCTGCATGCCATGGCCATCAGCGCCGCCGATGTGTTCGGACTGCGCGCGGTGGATCGCGTGTTGCCGGTCGTGCCGATGTTTCATGTCAATGCCTGGGGCCTGCCATATGCAGCCCCGGCCGCCGGTTCGGCGTTGATAATGCCGGGACGGCATCTCGATGGTGCCTCGTTGACCCAGTTGATGAACGATGAACGCGTGACGATGTCGGCCGGCGTGCCGACCATCTGGATGGGATTGCTCAATTATCTACGCAGTTCCGGCCAGCGGCTGCACAGCGTCCGCAGCCTGGTGATCGGCGGGTCGGCCTGCCCTCGGCTGCTGCTCGATGCGTTCGATCGCGAGTATGGCGTCCGCGTGGATCACGCGTGGGGGATGAGTGAGACGAGCCCGCTGGGCACCTTCAACGCCCCAGGCCAAGCCAGTGCTGCATACCAAGGCGAAACATTGCTGCGCCATCGGGAGAAACAGGGTCGAGGTATTTTTGGTATCGACATGAAGATCGTGGATGATGCCGGCGCTGCGCTGCCTTGGGATGGTCTCGCACAAGGCAACCTTCTGGTGCGCGGAGCCTGGGTCGCCAGCGGATATTTTGGCGAAGCACCTGGCAGCGCCTGTGATGCGGACGGCTGGTTTGCCACGGGCGATGTCGCCACGATCGATGCGCTCGGGACCATGGAGATCACGGATCGTTCCAAGGACGTGATAAAATCTGGCGGTGAGTGGATCAGTTCAATTGCGCTCGAGAACATTGCCGTGGGTCATCCTGACGTGGCAGAGGCTGCGATCGTTGCGGCCAGCCACGAAAAATGGACTGAGCGGCCGGTGCTCGTGGTGGTGGCGCGTGATGGCTGCACCATCGAGGTTGACAGCGTGCTGGCGCTGTATCGCGATCGCGTGCCGAGCTGGTGGCTGCCGGATGCGGTGATTGTGGTCGATGAATTGCCACATACCGCAACCGGCAAAGTACATAAGCTGACATTGCGAATGCGCTATCGAGACCATTTGCTCCGCGCGAAAGAGATCAGCGACCTCCGCTGACGGGGAGCAGAGCGCCGGTCACGTAGCTGGCTTCATCCGAGAGCAGCCACAGGATGGCTTGCGCCACCTCCATGGCGGTGCCGACACGGCCAAGCGGTACGGTATGGCCGAGCTTTTCCAGCCGATCGCCGAGCCCGGCCTTGGCGTGAATTTCCGTTTCGATCAGGCCGGGAACAACGGCGTTGACGCGGATGCCGCGCGGGGCGAGTTCCTTTGCGGCACCGATGGTGAAGCTGTCGACCGCTCCTTTGGAGGCTGCGTAATGCACCCAATCGTTTGGGCCGCCGAGCCAGGCTGCGACCGACGATAGGTTGACGATGGCGCCGCCGGGACCGCCGAGGTCGCGTGCCATCCGGCTTATGGCTTCGCGGGTGGCGAAGAACACGCCGTTGACGTTGATCGCCATGACGTCATCCAGCACGGCGCCGGTGATGGCATCGATGCGCCCGACCGGGCCGGTGATACCGGCGTTGTTGACCAGTGCTGTGACCGGACCGAGTTCGGCGTCGACCGCGCGGAACAGGGCGACCGTGGCCGCCTCGTTTGCCGCATCCGCCTGCCAGGCGCGGGCGGTGCCGCCCTCCGCGGTGATCTCAGCCACCAGTGCCTCGGCCGCGGCGGCGGAGCGGCTGTAGGTGAAGGCGACCTGGTAGCCACGCCGTGCCCCCAAACGGACGGTGGCGGCGCCGATGCCCTGGCTGCCGCCGGTTACCAGAAGAACCGTCTTCACGAGATACCGCCGATGTCGCCGCCGAGCACGAAGGCTTCCCGCCCGAATGCATAGCGATTGTTGGTGACTGTGGGATCGCGATTGATCAGCGGTCGGGCGTACGTGGGGTGGCGCATGCTGCGCACCTCATGCTCGATCGTGCACAGCAGGGCGCCGGTGTCGGGGTCGACGATGTCCTGGAAGCGATACTGGCTTTGGTTGCTCTCCTCGGTGATCAGTTTGCGCGACAGCAGACGCGCGTGGGGACTTGCGAAATCGGCCAGACCGATCTGGACATGCGACCCATCGAACAACGGCAATTCACGGTCGGTCTCGCGGAAAACCAGGGTCGTCGACAGGCCGGCAGCGATCTGGGCGATCCCGCCCTGATGCGAGGCCGGGCTTGCCATGATCGTGTCGTAGAAACGAGCGATGCCAGGTGCGGTGCCGAGCGCCGTGTCGAGTTCGACCGCGATGATGCCGAGCCGCGTGATAGGGTCGGTCACGCACCGGATGCGGTTGCCCCAGGGGGAGATCGCTTCGATCCCACCGGTGGTTTCTTCGAAGCGAAACAACGTGTCCTGCAGCAGCGGTGCCACCCGTTCGAGCCGCCAGACCAGTTGCGCCAGATCCGGCAACGCCAGCACGGTGGTGCCGCGGAGGACCTGCGGCGCGCCGGTCGGCAAATGGAACTGGGTGGTGCCGGCGTTGATCCACATATTGTCGACACCCGTGACCAGATATGGGTCGCGCGTGAGGCCCAAGCCGGTGACGTAGAACAGCGTGGCGAGGCGCTGGTCTGGCACGCGGGTGTTGACGTGGCCGAACTCGATGATGTTTCCGACATTCTCGGTCGTGCGATCGTACAGCATCGGATCCTCCTGTGTTTTTCCTATGCTCGCTCTTTCAGGGCGCATTACCAAGGGGGCGCGATTTCGATGCTATTTGAGATCGATCTGGCCTGCGACGGAACAACTCGATGGACGCGACGTTTGCCTGACTGGAATTGGTTAATTTCCTGTCATGAGGGTTGTCGACCCTGCTGGACGAATAAATACAACTGGCGCGGATCGATCCGCGGAGAGATCGCTCTTGTAGTGGAGAAGTGCAACATGGTTTCAAACTTCACGCCGGAACTTGCTGTGGACGTGCTGCGGGATGTGATCGTTTCTCTGGTCCGCCGGGATGGTCCCGCGCTGTCATCGCATCAGTTCGGTGTGTATCTGACCTGCTACCTCAAGGATGGCGACCATACGGTGCGCGGGCTGGCGCAGGAGCTGGGTGTATCGAAGTCGGTGATCACCCGCGCGCTCGACAAGCTTGGGGCGTTGGAACTGGCCGAGCGGCGTACCGATCCGGCGGACCGGCGCAGCGTGATCGTGGAGCGGACGGCCGCCGGCAATGCAATGCTGCAGGATCTGCGCAATATCGCGGCTGCCACGGCGCATGCATCCACGATGGGGTGAGAAGCGCGGTTACGGTGGCGCGCATTTGCTCCGTCCGCACGGTCGACGCTACCTTGGACTTCGATATGGCAAGGATCGGGCGACGTGGAGACTGCAGCTTTTGACAGCGTGATCCTGGGCGACATCGTGACCGCCGGCAGCGTGTTGCAGGGCGGTTATGTCGCGGTGCGCGGCGAGACCATCGCTGCGATCGGCCAGGGCGTGCCGCCGCCGGCCAAGACGGTGATGGATTACCGCGGACGCCTGGTTCTGCCGGGGCTGGTGGATGGGCATATGCACACGGCTTCCGCGATCGGTTGGCCGGGCATTGAGGGTTCCACTCGTTCGGCCGCGGCGGGCGGCGTGACCACCTGTGTGGACATGCCTTATGACGTGCCACAGGCGGTGGTCGATGCGGACGTGCTGATCGAAAAAATCGGCTGGGTAGAACGTACGGCACATGTGGACATGGCGCTGTATGGCACGATCCGCAAGAATGGCGGTGTGGACGCGATTGCGGGTTTGGCGGCTGCAGGGATCAGCGCCTTCAAGCTGTCCACCTACGAATACGATGCGGTCCGGTTTCCGCGCATCGACCATCCGACCATGGTGGCGGCGTTCCGGGAGATCGCCAAGACCGGGCTTCCTGTTGCCGTTCATAACGAGGACCAGGAGCTGGTCGAACGGCTGACCGCAGAGGCGCGGGCAGCTGGCGAGACCCATGCCATCATGCATTGCCGCACCCGGCCCCCGCTGGCGGAAACGATGGCGGACCTTGAGATCTTCGAAATCGGCCTGGAGACGGGTGCTCATGTGCATATCGCGCATTCCTCGCTGGCGCGTGGCTTTGCCATCGCCGAGTCGTTTCGTGGCATGGGCGGCCTGGCGACGGGCGAGGCCTGTATTCAGTATCTGTGCATGACCGAGGCTGATATCGTCCGGCTCGGTGGTCGCGGCAAGTGCAACCCGCCGTTCCGTACGCCGGACGAGGTGGAGCGGATGTGGCAGGCGCTGGTGGACGACAAGATTGCCTATATCTCCACCGACCATGCGCCCTGGCCGGCAGACCGGAAATCGTCGGCCGACATCTTCGCCTGTGGCGCCGGGCTGACCGGACTGCAGAGCTTCGCGCCGCTGATGTACACGCTGCTCGAAGAACGCGGCCTGCCGCCGACGCTGATGGCCCGTTACTGCGCCGAGCGGAGTGCGAAGATGCATGGTCTGTGGCCACGCAAGGGCGAAATCCGCATCGGCTCGGACTGCGACCTGGTCGTATTGGAGCGAGGTCGTTTTATGTTTGACGAGGCCAACATCCAGGATCGGCCGGAGATGCGTTGGTCACCCTATCAGGGCCGCGAGATGCGGGCGCGGGTGGCGGCGACGGTGTTGCGGGGCCGCCTGATCTGGAATGGGTCGGAGGTGCTGGCAAAGCCTGGCGATGGCAAATTCCTGCGCCGGGCGGCCTGACGTTTCGCTACCTAGAGCATGATCCGCGCTGATAGGCGCGCGGATCATGCTCTAGCCCTCTGTTTTAGCGAGCATCTTTATCCGAACGGTGATTCTGTTTGGTCGGATGATGCTCTAGAGCGTGATGACGTCTGATAGGCGACGTCATTACGCTCTAGCTCTTTTTTTTATCGCGTGACCCCACCTTCGGTCATCACGCTCTAAGGTCCAGCTTGTGACGAAGCGCTGTTTCGATCGCCTGGTCGAGCACTTGTTCGCCCATCGCGAGCGAGTGCTTTGCCTGGACGAGCCGCTGGCCGGCTTCCGAAAGCTGGCCCCATAGCGCGGGGTCGCGGTGCAGGCGCAGGCAGGCCTGGGCGAACTCAGCTGCGGTTTCCGCGATCAGCACATCCTCGCCGTCGATAAGGCTCATGCCCTCGGCGCCGCAGGGGGTGGAGACGACGGGCAGGCCGTAGGCCATGGCGGTGGAGATCTTGCCCTTGGTGCCGGCCCCGATGCGCAGGCTGCAGGCGAACACGCGGACGGTGTCGAACACCTCGCGGAGGTCTTCGATCTGGCCGGTGACGACGATGTGGTCGCCGGCGAGGCGAAGCACCTCGGGGCCTGGCCTGGCACCGGCGATGATGAGGCGGGCATCGGGCAGTTCGGCGCGGATCAGCGGCATCACCTGCTCGGCCATGAAGATCACGGCGTCGACATTCGGCCAGTGGCCGTAACCGCCGAGAAAGCAGAAATCCTTGCGTGCGGCGAAGCCCACCTCGGTGCCGTGGAATTCGAACATGAACGGCCAGACCACCACCGGGGCCTCCGGCGCCAGGCGGGCGAGCAGATCGCGCTCGAAGGTGGAATGGGTGATGGTACAATCAACCCGGCGGATCAGGTCGAGTTCGCGGACGCGCATGGCCGCGGCGCGGGCGAGCGCATCGGCGTCGTTGTCGGCCTGCGCCTGGCGTTCCATGCGCAGGAAGTGCAGGTCCATGTTGTGGAACAGGATGGGCGCCTGCGGGGCGTGCTGGCGCAGGTCGTCGATCACCTTCTCCAGCACGGTCACGCGGAACACCAGCACTGCATCGAATGCGGCGCCATGGGCACGCAGGTAGCTGGCGATGCTGGTGTTGTAGGGCGCATAGGTGACCTCGACGCCCTCCCGCTGGAGGTTGGTTACGTGGTCCGGCTGGAACAGGAAATTGTCCTGCGGCACGTAGAACGCCTTGAACCCAAGCCGTTGGAACAGGCGCAGGGTGAGCACGGTGGTGACGGAGCCGGCATCCTGCGTGGGGGTGGGGGCCGTGGCGTCGATCACGAGGGCGCGGCGGTGCACGTTGCGTTCACGCTCGCGTTGCGGGGTGTCGCCGTTGGTATGGTGATGGGCGAGCGCGTCGCGCCAGCGCAAATAGAGCTTGCGCGCGTTGATGACCTGGAACGCCTTCACACCCTGGGCGAGGTCGGTGCCGGAGGTGCGGCCTTCGTAATGCACGACCCGGGATTGCGGTTGGAACCAGACCTCCAGGCCGGACGCGCGCACGCGCAGTGCGAGGTCGGCATCCTCGCAATAGGCGGGGCTGAACATTGGGTCGAAGCCGCCGAGGCTGTTCCAGAGCTCGGTGGGCAGCATGATCGAGCAGCCGCTGATGTAGTCGACCTGGCGGGCGCAGGAATATTCGGGCCGGTTGGGATCGTCGTTGCGGCCGTCGTTCCAGGCGGAGGCGTCGCGCCAGAGGATGCAGCCGGCTTCCTGGAGCGATCCGTCGGGGTAGAGCAGCTTGGAGCCGACCAGACCGGCATTGGGGAACCAGGTAAAGCTTTCAACCAGGGTGTCGAGCCAGCCGGGCACCACACGCGTGTCGTTGTTGAGGAACAGCACGAAGCGAGTCGTCGCCTGGCTCGCGGCAAGATTGCAGCTGGCGACGAAACCCGCGTTGCGGTTCTGGCGCAGCGCGCGGATGGTTTTGATCCGCGGCAGCATACGCCGGGTTTCATCGGTCGAGGCATCATCAACCACGATGGTGGTGAAGCGCGTCTGGTCCGGCAGGCTGGCCAGGCTATGCAAGGCGTTCAGCGTGTAGGCGAACTGGCCGTGCACGGGCATTACCACGGTGACATCGGGCGCCGAGCGGTCCGGACGGGCCAAGGCGTTGATGGCGGCGATGGCGCCGGTGAAGTCGGGCGCTGGGCCGAGCAGGTCGAAGCGTTGCAGGAAGGCATCGCCACGGCGGGCTTCGAGCAGGACAGGGTCGTCGACGCGGCGTTCGTAGAGATCCAACGATGCCGGATCGGCGTCAGGGTTGTCCGCCAGCGGCCAGGGATGGCGGGAGTGCTGCCGTCGGTGGCGGGTGGTCGGCTGCTCCACAGCTTGCCCCGCGCGCAATAGGTCGATCTGCTCGGCCTGCACGCGCATGTGCTCTGACTGGCGGACCAGGCGCTCGGCGAGCGCCACGGCCCGGGCGCGCAGATCGGCCTGCGTTGGGGTGATGCCCGACATCGGCAGCGGCGAGGCGGCGATGACGGCGCTGACGGGAGCGGCTGCCGGGGGAATCCAGCCGGCTTTGCCACCGGTCTCATGCAGGGCAGGTCCGGGCAGGGTCGGTGCCACCTCGGCGCAGACATGGATCAGAAAACCAGACAGGGCGGCGGATGGTGCGGCCAGGGGGAGCACCCGGGCGAAGGCGTGGTGCTTGGGCGTGATCACCGATCCCGACAGGCCACGTTGCTGCAGGCTGGTGACGTGGCGAAAGCGTTGCTCGAGTGCTGTGCGCAGACGCGGATCGGCCCGGCCGTCGGCCAGTGCCTCCGTCAGCACCAATGTGCCGCCGGGAGCGCAGCGGGCTGCCAGGCCTGGCAGCGCTGCGAGCGCATCGCGCGCGGCCATGGCGGGCAGGCTCAACACGAATTCCGCGTCGCCGTCGACAAGGGTTGCGACCGCGGCGATAGCGGCACGGGCTGCATTGTCCACGATGCCGGCGAGGTGGACGGATCGGTCGAGGCACAGGCCCGACAGATGCCGGGCCCGGTGGAGCACGAACTCCGCATCGACGCGCAAGGGCACCGTACGGGGGGGGCTAGGCTGCGAGATGGGCGCGTTCATAGTCCAGCACCGATCGTATTGTCTCCTCGATGGCGACCTGCTGGCGCCAGCCGGTGGCGGCGAACAGGCGGTCGTTGCGGCCAAAGATCACTGCCTCGTCGGATGGACGCAAGAGCTGTGGGTCGGTCTCGGTCTGCAGCGTGCGTCCGCAGAGCCGCTCGAAGACGGGAATGAGTTGAGCCACGCTGTGCTCGGCCTCGGAACAGATGTTGTACGCCTCGCCGGGCGCGCCGCGTTCGGCGAGCAGCATCAAGGCGGCGACGAGGTCGCGCACGTCCAGGATCGCCCGGCGGGCGGCGAGGTTGCCCACCCGCAGCCGGCCGCCGTGGCGCTCGATATGGGCGACGCGACGGGCAAAATCGCTGACGACGTCGGCATGCTTGCGGGGGCCGGTGCAATTGAAGATGCGCGCCCGGATGCTGCGGATGGCGTCGTTGCGCCAGTATTGAAACGCCAGCAGGTCCTGCGCGACCTTGGATATGCCGTAGGGGTGCAATGGCAGGGGCGTGAGATCCTCGCCGATCGGCACGTTCTCAGGTGTCAGGCTTGCACCATACTGGGCGGAGGAGCCTGCCACCAGCACGACGGGGTCGTAACCGGGATCAGCGCCGCGTTGCAGCTTGATCGCCTCGAACAGGTTCACCGCACCGCGAACATTCACCTCCATGGTCTCCCACGGGTCGATCCAGGAGCGCGTGGGCAGGCTTTGGGCGGCGAGGTGGTAAATGACCGCCGGCCTTTCCTCGGCGATGGCGAGACGCACGGCCTCGGCATCGCGCATGTCGAGCTCGGCCAGGCGATGGCGCCCCTCGATTTCCGCCATGCGGATGGTGGGACGGAAGTAGCTGCCAAGCACGTCCCGCTCGCCGCGGGCCGCCAGGATTTCGAGCAGATGCGAGCCGACCATGCCAGCCGCACCGGTGATGAGGATCCGAGCCAAAGATTCCAACCTGAAAAGCGTTGCGTTGACCGTAGCGCAGAATGGTTCGCTTGGCCTATGGATCTTGCCGTGATGTCAGATCCGCTTCTTCCCCCTTCTGTGCAAGGCTCGCTGGAGCGTCGCGACGATGGCACGCTCGAAGGGTGGTGCTGGTCGCCGGAGTTTTCGGATAGACGCCTGGCCGTGGAGATCCTGGAGGGCGACGTGGTCGTTCGGGTGGTCGAGGCGGGACTGTACCGGGGCGATCTCGCGTCCCGCGGCATCGGTGATGGTTGGCATGGCTTCTGGCTCGAGATGCCGCTGCCTTCACCGGACGCGCGTGGCGGGAGCGGCCGGTTGATCCGGGCGCGCGAGGCGGCCAGCGGCATTCTGCTGGGCCAGGTCATGGAGGAAACGGGCGACCTCAGCGCCATCGTGCGGCTGGACCGTGCCGGCATGGAGCTGGCAAGCCTCCAGGCGGAGCTTGCCGGGCTGCACGCAAGGCTTGCGGCCAGGCGCAGTGCGCACCACGCCATGTCTCCCTTGGACCAGATGGCGGCGATGCTGGCGGTGCGCAGCTGGCGCGCGCCGCAGGCGGAGCCGGGCGAGCCGGCCTTCGCCGTGGCGATGGCGCAGGAGGAATTGCTGCGCCGCCAACCAGGTTTCGCGCTGCCCGCGCCACCGGCTCGTCCAAGTGCCACGATCCTGCTGCTGGCGGCGAGCGATGTTCACGAAACGATCACAGCCCTGCGGGCGATTGCTGCCGGGATGGCGGAGCTCGATGCGGATATCGTGCTGGTCGACGATGGCCAGGATGCGCGGACCTCGCTGATCCAAGGGGTGGTGCGTGGTCTTGTCGTGGTGCCGCCGGTGGGTGTCAGCCTGGCGGGGACAGTCAATGCGGCGGCCGATGTTGCGGCGTCGGCGAATCTGATGGTGGTGCGGGCGGAACCTGCGATGTGCTCCCCCACCGCCTTGGCGCAGCTGGGCGGGGCCGGCTTGGACAACATGATTCTGGTGGGTGAGCCGGTGCATGACAGCCTGCACCGATGGGGAATGGCCAACACCGACGATGGGCCGCAGACACCCACCCAGCTGATACTCGGCGCTCCGCTGGCCCTGGTGCTGGCGCTGCCCCGTCAGATGTGGCGCGATGCCGGCGGGCTGGATTCCGCGTTTGACGATGGCGGCGAATTGCTGTGGGCCGATCTGTGCCTGCGGGCGCGTTTGCTGGGTGCGCGGGTTCGCAGGGTCCGCTTGCCGGCGCAGTTCGCCACGTTCGGATCCCCGCTGATGTCGGACCCTGCGGCGGCCTGGATGGCGGCGACACGGTTCCGGGCCCGTTGGGGCGATCTGGATGTGGCAACGGAGAGCTTGCGATGACCGACACGACAATCCTTGCGAACGCGCTGCATGCAGGTTTCCCCGGCGAGAACATGCTGTCCCAGGCCGAGTTCGAGCAGTTCTGCCAACAGAACCAGGAGTTGCTGAAGCGGCGCTTCCTGCACGAGCAGCGTCTGGTCCCGGAGGTCGGATCGGACGGGCCGGCCGTTATCCTGCGCGAGGGCACCTGCGCACCCTGCCTGCGGGTTGCGAACTACACGACCGCAGCACCCGCCGGCGGCGAGCCCAACTGGCGGGAGGCGCAGCAATGCGATTGCACCGATCGGCTGGGCAATCGCGCGCGGGCTGCGCTGCATTTCCTGGAATCGGTGGTGGGACTGGCCGATTGGTCTCGCGTGCTGCTGTTCGGGCCGCCTGATGTGCTCGACCGCAGGCTTGCCCATGGCCGACCAGGTTTTGCCCGCCAGGCCCGGCTCGTGGCCAACGGGTCGAGCTTTCGGCTGGACAGCGCCAGCGCCGCCTTTCATGCGGTGGTTTGCTGGGATCAGCTGCACAAAGTACCGCCGTTGGCTGTGGCGCTGAACGAGATCCGGCGCGTGCTGGCGCCGGGCGGCAGTTTCGTGTTCACAATTCCGTTCCGCTACCGCTCGGCCAAGACACTTTCGTATCTCGATCGGGTGCGGCTTGCGGATGGCAGCCTGCCGGCGGAGGCGGAGGCCGAGGTGCACGAGATCGGTTGGGACATTCTGGAAATGCTGCGCCACGCGGGGTTCAGCCGGTCGCTGGCCCATCATTACTGGTCGGAGGAACTTGGTTATCTCGGCCCGTTCAACATGCTGTTTTCGGCGAGCGTGTAGCGCCGGACGCTGCATCACCCTATCGTGGCGTCTACGACACGAATGCCACAGGGCGGAGCCAGGGTCACCGACATGAACAGAATCCATGCGTCTGGCGGACCATTCGTGGCCGCCCTGCCGCTGGCTGCCGGCCAGGTGGTTCGCGCCCGGGCGCCGCTGCGCCTGGGGCTTGCCGGTGGCGGCACCGATCTTAGCCCCTATTGCGACGAATACGGCGGTGCGGTGCTGAACTGCACCATCGATCGTTACGCCTATTGCTTCATCGACGTGAGCCCCGACGGCATGGTGCATTTCGTGGCGCGCGACCTCGGCGTCGCGGAGGCGATGACGCCGGACCCGACCAGCATCAAGGGGGCGGCGCTCGGCATTCACGCCGGGGTTTACCTGCGGATGATGCGCGATTATGCCGGTGGGCGGATGTTGCCGCTGCGCATCACCTCGTTCGTCGATGCGCCGGCAGGCTCTGGCCTTGGCTCCTCCTCGGCGCTTTGCGTGGCGATGGTGGAGGCGTTTCGCGAATTGCTGAGCCTGCCTTTGGGTCTGTATGACGTGGCCCATCTGGCCTTTGAGATCGAGCGCATCGATCTGGCGTTGGCCGGCGGCAAGCAGGACCAGTATGCCGCAGCTTTCGGTGGCGCCAACTTCATCGAGTTCCTCGGCCACGACCGCGTGGTGGTCAATCCGCTGCGGGTGTCGCGTGCCTTTTTGTGCGAGTTCGAGACCTCGTTGGTCACCTGCTTCACCGGCGTCTCGCGTCGGTCGGATGCGATCATCGTGGAGCAGCAGGCCGGCATGACCGGCCATGTCACCGACGCGCTCGACAGCCTGCACCAGCTGAAGGCAGACGCGGTCGAGATGAAGCAGGCGCTGCTGCGCGGTGAAATTCGCCACATGGGCGAAATTCTGAACCGCTCGTGGGAGGCCAAGAAACGCACGGCCCGCGGGGTCAGCACGCAGACGATCGACAATCTGTATGACACGGCCATGGGATACGGTGCCATCGCCGGCAAGGTTTCCGGTGCCGGCGGTGGCGGGTTCATGATGTTCATCGTGCCGCCGCAGTCTCGCATGGAGCTGATAGCAGCGCTCAATGCCGAAGGAGCCAACGCCACCGCCGTGCAGTTCACCGCGCAGGGTGCAGAGAGCTGGCGGGCCAGCGACGTGTGACCGGCCGGGCTGGAGCAGCGGCGCGAATTTAAGTCTGCCTTAAACACTCTCGCCCAGTCTCGCTTTGTCGCGGGGATGTCGCATGGACGAGATGGCGGGTGGTTTTGGCTCGGGTATTTCGGTGCCGGTGCAGCATCTGCTGGACCTGGCGCTGCAGTTCTATCAGCAGGATCGGCTCGACGAGGCCGAGCGCGTTTGTGTCGACCTGCTCAAACGCCAGCCAGAGAATTTTTCCGGCTGGTATCTGTGCGGCATGGTCGCGGCGCGAACCGGGCGGGGAGATACTGCCGCCGCAATGGTGGAGCGGGCGATCGCGCTGGAGCCGACGATCCCCGACATGCACCGTTATCTTGGCCACCTGCTGCAGTCATCCGGCCGCCTCGAACAGGCGATCGCCTGCTTTGACCGCGCCATCGCCTGCCATCCGCACGTGGCCGTGTTCCACGCCGGCCGTGGCTCGGCGCTGGATCATCTGCAGCGGCCGCGCGCGGCTTTGGCAAGTTTCGCGCGTGCCATGGCGTTGCAGCCTGATGATGCCGGCATTCTTGCCGATTGCGCCAAAGTGCTCGCGTCGGTGGGGTGGCATGACGAGGCGCTGGCCGCGTTCGACCGGTCGGTCGGCCTGCGGCCGGACGATGCCGCCGCCTGGGTTGGACACGGCCACGCGCTGCGCGAGCTTGGCCGTCACGAGGAGGCGCTTGCGAGCTACGAAGCGGCGGCGGGCCTGCAGGCCGCTTGTCCCGACGCCCTGCTTGCGCGGGGCGAAACGCTGCTGCAGCTCGGGCGACTCGGGCAGGGATGGCCCATCTACATCGCGCACCGGCCACGCCCGCGTCTTGATCCATCCGCAGAATGGAGTGGCGCGCAGCCGCTCGCCGGACAGGTTGTTCTGCTCACCGCCGGCGATGATCTTTGCGAAACGCTGCAGTATTTCCGTCTGGCGGCCACATTGACGGCGCGTGGGGCGCGGGTTGTGTTGCAGGTTCAACCGCCCTTGCGCGCCTTGCTGCAGGCCGGCGCTGGCGATTTGACCGTCATCGATGACACCGTGGCAGCCCCGCCGTTCGATCTGTGGTGCGAGCTCGACCGCCTGCCCGCGTTGCTCGGCATGACGGAGACGAGCATTCCGCCGTCAGCCGGCATTTCTGCCGATGCTGACCTGAAACAGCTCTGGAGCTTTCGCCTGCCGCGGGGTCGCCCGCGGATCGGCCTTGCGTGGAGCGACCAGGCAGCGCCGCATACGCTTTCGCTGACCGCACTGCGCCCGCTGCTGGGACTCGACGCGGATCTGATCTGCCTCGATGCGGCACCAACTGCGCCCGATCTTGCGGAATTGGACGCATCCGGGCGGATGCTTATGCTTGGCGCGGAGCTGGGGGAGCGTCGCGATGCGGCTGCCGTGATCGACCAGCTCGACCTTGTGATCAGCGTCGACTGCGACATCGCCCATCTGGCGGGGGGATTGGGCAAACCGATTTGGCTGTTGCTGCCGGTCAATCCGCATTTTCGCTGGATGGTCGGCCGCGACGACTCGCCCTGGTATCCCTCGGCGCGGCTGTTCCGCCAGACACGCGCGAGCGATTGGGCGGCGGTTGTCGACCGCGTTGTGGCGGAACTCGCCGAGCCACGACAGACCGCGCAGGCGGCCTTAGAGCTTGGTCGCTGCTGGCAGGCGAAGCAATCAGGCTCTAGAGCGTGATGACGTCTGATAGGCGACGTCATCACGCTCTAGCTCTTTGTTTTAACGAGCAGTTTTATCGCACAGTTGGTTCAACCTCAGACGATATTACTCTAGGCGGTCACCCTCCGGTCGAAGCGTCCGGGTGGAAGAGTTGCTGGCCGCCGATCTGGAGGGCGCCGATGGCGGCCTGACCGGCGGGCGCTGCAAGCCACTCCGCCAGCTGTCGTGCCAATGTCAGCTTCGCCTGCGGATGCAGTGCCGGGTTGAGCTGAATGACATCGTAGCGGTTGATCAAGGCCGGGTCGCCCTGCAGGACGATGGTCAGATGCCGCTTGTTGTTGAAGGCGAGCCAGGTGCCGCGATCGGACAAGGTGACGGCGTCCAGGGCCGCGGCCGCGTTGAGGGCAGCGCCCATGCCGCCGCCGATGTCCTTGTACCACCCCTGGCCCACGGGGTTCCGCCCCGCGGCTTTCCAAATGCGCTTCTCCTGGGCGTCCGTGCCGCTTTTGTCGCCGCGGGAGACGAAAATGGTCTGGCTCGAAAAGATCGCCTCAAGGGCGGTGACGGCGCTGGCCGATACGGCGAAATGCGCTGAATTGTCGGCCGGCCCGACCAGGATGAAGTCGTTCCAGGCGATCTCGCGTCGCAGGATGCCGTGGCCGGACTGGATGAAAGCAGCCTCCGCGTCCGGGTCGTGTACCAGGACGAGATCGGCGTCACCGTGCGTGGCGGTGGCGAGCGCCTGACCTGTGCCTTGCGCCAGCACCTTCACGTCGATGCCGGTCTGCTTGGTGAACTGCGGCAGGATGGCCGCGAGCAGGCCCGAGGCGTCGACCGAGGTGGTGGAGGCCAGAGTGATCGTCTCGGCACGGGCCGCCTGGGCTGTGAGCAGCGTGAGCAGAACGAGGAGCAGGCGGATCATGGCTTGCGACCTTCAGGACTGTCTGTGAGTGCCAGCAATGTGGCGCTGGCGGCAATGCTGATACCGATCAGCACGAAGCCGATCGCGAGGGCTTGCTCCAGATTGCCCATGCTGGTTTCGAGCGCGATGGAGGTGGTCATGGTGCGGGTGTGGCCAGCGATGTTGCCGCCGACGATCATTACGGCCCCCACCTCGGAGACGGTGCGGCCGAAGCCGGCCAGGATCGCGGTGGCCATGTGGCGACGGCGCAGGGCGAGCAATACCGGCAGAGCGCGGGATCGTGTGGCGCCGAGCACGCGCAGCGCGGGGCCGAACTCGGTCCAGGCCTGTTCCAGGGCGCGATGGGCCAGAGACGCTACGATCGGCGTGGCCAGCGCCGCCTGCGCGAGCACCATTGCGGCTGGCGTGAACAGCAGGCCGAGCGATCCAAGCGGCCCGCTGTGCGACAGGGCGAGGTAGAGGATCAGGCCGACCACCACAGGCGGCAGACCCAGCAGTGCGTTGATCGCCACGACGCAGGCCCTGCGGCCGCGGAATTCGCCGAGCGCCAGGACCGCGGCAAGCGAGATGCCCAGCAGCGCTGCCAACAGGGTGGCGCTCAGGCTGACCTCGAGCGACAGCCGGACCACGGGCCAGAGGGAGGGGATCACCCGGTCCAGCTTCTGGTCGTCATGCCGGGGCGAAGGCCTGGGTGCGGACCAGGCGGGCGTAAAGACCATCCTGTTCCATGAGCTGCGTGTGGCTGCCCTGTTCGACGGCACGGCCTTCAGCCAGCACAACCACGAGATCGGCGTCGCGCACGGTGGACAGGCGATGGGCCACGATGATGGTGGTGCGGCCATGGCGCAGGCGGTGCAGCGCCTCCTGCACGAGCGCCTCGCTTTCGGCGTCGAGTGCCGAGGTTGCTTCGTCGAGCAGCAGCACGCGGGGGTCGCGCAGCAGGGCACGGGCGAGAGCGACGCGTTGGCGCTGGCCACCGGACAGGCGGCCGCCGCTCGAGCCGACCGGGGTTTCGAAGCCCTGCGGCAGATCGTCGATGAAACTGGCTGCTGCGGCTTCGGCTGCGTGGCGCAAATCATCGTCGCTGGCGTTGGGCCGGCCCATGCGGATGTTGGCCGCGATCGTGTCGTCGAACAGCAAGGTGTCCTGGCCGACATAGGCGATGGCGCTGCGCAGGCTGGCGACCGCGACATCGCGGATGTTCGCGCCATCGAGAGTGATGACGCCGCTGGTGGCGTCGTGCAGGCGGGGGATCAGCGACAGGGCGGTGGATTTGCCCGCACCGGACGGGCCGACCAGAGCGATGGTCAGGCCGGGGGCGGCGCGGAAGCTCAGTCCGGACAGGCCGGCGCGGCCGTCGGGATAGGCGAAGCTGACGTTGTCGAACACCAATTCACCCTCGCCTGCCGGCAGGGGTGGAGCGTTTGGAATGTCGGTGATGGCGGCTGGCTCGTCGATGACCGCAAACACGCGTTCCAGGCCGGCCAGGCCCTCCTGCGTCGCGGAATTGAGCTGGCCCAGCGCACGCAGGGGTTGGGAGGTCAGGCCGAGGGCGAGCACGAAACCGGCGAAGTCGCCGATCGTGCCGACACCGTGCGCGGCGCGCCAGCCGGCAAAGCCCAGCACGGCGCCGACGGCACCCCCAGCGATGACTTCGAGGAATGGGTCGATCCGGCTGCGGCTGCGCACGATGCGCAGCATGGAGTCGAACAGCTTCTCGAAGGCGCGGTTGGCGCGGCGGGTTTCGGCTGTTTCCAGCCCATAGGCGCGCACCGTTCTGGCCTGGGCGAAACTTTCGGTCAGCAGCGAGGCGGTGGCACCCATCTGCTCCTGCACGCCGCCGGACACGCGGCGGATCCGCTTGCCGATGCGCTGAATGGGGATCGCGGCGAGGGGAAACAGGCATGCTGCGATCAGGCACAGCACCCAATCGGTGTAGAGCAGAAAGCCGACCAGCCCGATGATCTTGACCGCATCGCCCACCGCGTTGACCCCACGTAGCAGAGCCTCGCGGAT
Source organism: Rhodospirillales bacterium (assembly GCA_025352665.1). Classification (GTDB taxonomy): domain Bacteria; phylum Pseudomonadota; class Alphaproteobacteria; order Acetobacterales; family Acetobacteraceae; genus CAIQQQ01. The sequence goes on from JANXSM010000143.1 coordinate 109,467, forward strand.
CAGGCTGGTGTCGGAGGTGAGGCGGGTGGCGAGCATCGCCGGCGCCTCGCGCTCGACGCGGGCGAGGTCGGCGCGCATCAAATGGTCGAACATGCGGGCCTGCAGGGCGCGCACGGTGATGAGCACGATCTTCTGGGTCAGCACCGCCTGGAAATACTGCGCCAGCGCCTTGGCTGACGTGATGGTGAGCACCAGCAGCGGCACCTGGTAGAGAATGCGGCGGTCCTGCACGGCGAACATGTCGATCGCCCGCTTCACCACCTGCGGATAGAACGCCTGCAGCACCGCCATGACGATGGTGGTGATGGCGACCAGCGTGAGCAGGCCGGTGTGGTGTCGGATATGTTCGCGCCACAGTCGGCGCATCAGCCGGGGCTTGGTGGCGGGCCGGGGTTTGGGGGGCTTCATGGGCCCGCGTGTATCAGGCCGCGGGCGGGCGGGCCAGTTGCGCCAGGAGCGTGGCGCGATCGGCGGTGCAGCCGCTGTCGATCCAAAGGCCCCGCAGACGCTTCAGTTCCTGGCCGAGTGTCGGGCCGGGGGAATGGCCGAGGGCCACGAGGTCGCGGCCCTGGAGCGGGAAGACCGGCGGCTCCAGCGCCGCCAATCGGTCAAGCAAGGCAGCACTGCGGCCGGCAATGCGCGCGCGGCCGATCAGGATATCCGCCGCAGTGTCAGCCAACGCGCGGCGCAGGCAAGCTTCATCGGCGCCCTCCTGAAGCGCCACGCCTCGCAGGGCTGCAAGGGCCGCAGCTTCGGCTCCCGACAGCCTGAGCCGGCCCGATAGGTTTATCGGGGCCACCGGCTGGCGGCCGGGCTCCAGCAAGGCGGCCAGGCGCAGCAATGGATCAGGCGGCAGATTGTCGAGCGGGCGCAGTTTTGCTTCGGGCAGGATGGCGGCGAGCACGCCCTGCTGTTGCATGAGGGCCAAGGCGGCGTCCGGCCTGGGAGCTGCGAGGATGCGTTTGAGTTCGCTCCACACGCGCTCGGCGGACAGCTGCGCCAGCCCCGCGACATTGGCTGCGATCGCGTTCAGTGCGACACGGTCGGGCGTGGTGCCGTAGCGGGCGAAGAAGCGGAAGTAGCGCAGGATCCGCAGGTAGTCCTCGCCGATGCGCGCGGCGGCGTTGCCGACAAAGCGGACGCGGCCGGCCCGCAGGTCTGCGATACCGCCGAAATAGTCGAACAGATCGCCTTCGGCGGTCAGCGACAGCGCGTTGATGGTGAAGTCGCGGCGGGCGGCGTCCTCCTGCCAATCATCGGTGAAAGCCACTACAGCGTGACGGCCGTCGGTTTCGACGTCGCGGCGCAAGGTGGTGATTTCGTAGCCGACGCCTGCGGCAAGCGCTGTGACCGTGCCGTGGGCGAGGCCGGTGGGCAGTGCGCGCAGCCCTGCCCGCTCCAGCGCACGGATGACCTCGGTCGGCGGATCAGGCGTGGCGAGGTCGATGTCCGCGACCTCGCGACCCGCCACCAGGTCGCGCACGCTGCCGCCGACCAGCCGTGCCCGCGGCAGTGCCGCGAGCACGGCGCGCAGACCGGGGGCGTCGAGGATCCTGGGGGCGCCGATCTGCATAACCGGCACTGTCATGCGTGCAATCTCGACGGGATCGATCCAACTTCGTAGAAACCCCATATGGCCATAAGTCCGATCGATTCCCTGCTGGTGATGCCGTCGCCAACCCATGCACGTTCCTACCAGTCCGCAGTGGCCGAGGGCTATGCGCCCGATGCCGCAGCCCCTCCGCTGCTGGTGGACGGGCGGTTCGACGCACATCTTGCGTGGATGAACGAGCAGGGCGGCGAGGTGCGCCAAATCGACGGGCGGATGGTTGAACGTGCGCCCCATGTGCAGCTTTGGCTGGTGCATGCCTACACCTTCATCGGCAGGGTCAACATCCGGTTTCGCCTGACCGACGATCTGCGGGTGTGGGGCGGCAATATCGGTTATGCGATCCGGCCGTCGTTTCGCGAGAAGGGGTTTGGCCGCCACATCCTGGCGCTGGCGCTGCCGGTGGCGCGCGAGTCTGGGCTACGCGGCGCCTTGTTGACATGCCTTTCAACCAACAAGGCCTCGATCCGCGTCATCGAGGCCAATGGTGGACAACTTGCCGAAACCGGTCCGCACCCCACGCTGCCGGAGCAAACGGTGCGGCGATATTGGATCGACCTGCCGGTGTGAGGATGCGGGGGCGCGTCGGCCTTGGCCTGGGCGCCTGTGCGGCTTTGATCGTCGTGGCGCTGGGGACGACCTTGGTTCTGGGCGCCAATCGGATGGAGGCCTGGGCCGCGATCGTCCGGCTGATCCACGCTCTGCAAGCGCTTGCCGCGATTTCGCCACTCGCTGCAGCCGGGCTATATATTCTCGTGTATGCGGCTCTGGTGGCGGCCTGCGTTCCACTGGGGCCGGCGATGAGCCTGACCGGCGGCGTGTTGTTCGGCTTCGCCGAGGGCACCGTGTTTGCGATGGTGGGGATCGTGCTGGGCTGCGTGACCTGCTTCTCTGTCGCCCGCAGCGGCCTCGCGGCCGAGCTCGCATCGCGCCGCATCGATATGCTCGATCGCATCCGGCCGCGTTTGCAGGCGGACGGGGCGTTTGCACTGCTGTCCCTGCGGCTGGCGCCGGTGGTTCCTTCGTGGATGCTGAACCTTGGGGCCGGGCTTGCCGGTATGCGACTGGTGCCGTTCGCGCTGGCGACCACCGTAGGCGTGTTGCCGGCGACCATGGTGTTCACCAGTGCCGGCGCAGGCCTGGGGTCGCGGTTGAGCGAAGGCGATCCGCCGGGGCTCGACCTGGTGCTCAGGCCCGAAGTGCTTTGGCCGCTGCTGGCACTGTCGGTGCTTGCCCTGGTGCCGACGCTGCTTCGCTGGAGACGTTCGCGCTGATCCTGTGACGTAGCCCCGGCATGGGTCTTGCCGATGTTTTGCGACGGCCAACGCCTGGAGAGTGACTGTTACGGCGCGACGCCGGTGCCCTGGATGATCTGGCCATTTTCGATATGGGCCGGCCGGTAGCGTGTGTGCGGGTCCATCCGCTCATGCAATCCATAGCCGATGGCAATGCCGGCCAGGAGGAGCACGGCTGTCATGGCGAACCAAAGCAGCGCGGGTCGCACCAGGGGACCAAGCAGGCGCCATACCAAGTATAGGCCGAAGGGGAGCAGAAAAAGTCCTATTTCGGCGAAGCGGAGCATCAGGTATCGCCACGCAGTCGTTGGGCCAGGGCGACCAGGATGGCCGCGGTGGCGCCCCAGATGTGATGCTCCGGATGCGGCCATTCCCAATACATGCGTTCGCGACCTTTCCATTGGCGGCTGTGGCGCTGGGGGGCCTCCGGGTCGAGCAGCACGGCCAGCGGCAGTTCGAAGATGAGGTCCACCTCGTGCGGCGAGGCGGTGAGGCCGAGTGCGTCGAGCGCCACGCCGGGCGAGAGCAGGCCGATCACGGGGGTGATGCGATAGCCGGTGCCGGTGAAATGATCGGGCAGCCGTCCGGCGATTTCGACGCGGTCCGGGTCGAGGCCGATTTCTTCCTGCGCCTCGCGCAAGGCGGCCGCCTCGGGGCTTGGGTCCTCGGGGTCGATGCGGCCGCCGGGGAAGCTCACCTGGCCGGCGTGCTTGGACAGATGGGCCGTGCGTTTCGTGAGCAACACGCCGGGGGACAGGCCGAACACGAAAGGCACGAGGACGGCCGCGGGGACCGGGGGGCCCTCCAGCAGATCGCTCACGTCGTCGAACGTATCGGTGCCGCCAGGTGCGGAAAGGCGGGCCCGAAGCTCATCGGATGTCACGGACGCGCGATCATGAGGTGCAGTGTTCGTCCCCGCTGGGCAATTCGCCGAGCGCAAAAAATTTCCGCTGGCTCCAAACGCCTAGCATGCGACGGCCATCGACGATTTCGGTCTCCGCCAAGGCGACGAGTTCATAATAGACGGCACGCCCGATTCGCGCTTCGATCGGATGGCGGCCGCGACCGTCGCGCACCCTCAGGTAGGGCGTCGGTTCGCAGGTGAGCACGTCATGCGCCACGCGGATCGGATGATCGGGGCCGGCCGTGATGATCTGGTCGACATTGGTGCGAAAGGTCAGCACCTGGTCGCGGCCCAGGCCGCACCAGTCGAGCTCGACGGCGAGGAACGGCGCGTCCTCCACCTCGATGCGGCCGCGTTCGGCGGGCGTCTCGAGCCAAAAGCTGCCGTCTGCCTCACGCTTGAGGACGGAGGCGAACAGGCAGACCAACTCCTTGCGGCCGATCAGGCTGCCGCGGTACATCCAGGTGGCGTCACGCTTGATCAGGAACGGCAGCTCGCCGCACTCGCGCGGCGCACGGAACCGCGCGCCGTTGTCATCAATTGGCAAAATTGCGAGGCCCTCGTCGTCGCTATGGCTAACATCGTTCACGTCTGCGTCCTCGGGGCGTCGTCATGCTTCCGTCTCAGGATCGGATATAGGTAGCATCCCCCCCCGGGGGGAAGTGGCGCAGACGACATGGCGCCCAATCTATTGCCTCAAGACCTGTAAGGACCGTGCATCATGTCCGCCATCGCTCCTTTTGTTCCGCACAGCTCCGGTGATCTGCCTGGCGAGGTCGAGGCGCTTGGAGCGCGTATCGGCCGGGTGAGAGCTGAAATCGGCCGCTCCATTTTTGGCCAGACCGAGGTTGTGGACCAGACGCTGATCACCTTGCTGTCGGGTGGCCACGTGCTGCTGGTCGGCGTACCGGGGCTCGGCAAGTCGCGGCTGGTGGAGACGTTGGGGACTGTGCTGGGTTTGAACGCCAAGCGGGTGCAGTTCACGCCGGACCTGATGCCCGCCGATATCCTCGGCAGCGAAGTGCTGGACGAGGATGAGCATGGTCGGCGGAGTTTTCGCTTTGTGCCGGGGCCGGTGTTCTGCCAGCTGCTGATGGCCGACGAAATAAACCGCGCCTCGCCGCGCACGCAGTCGGCCCTGTTGCAGGCGATGCAGGAGGGCAAGGTTGCCATCGCCGGCGTCGAGCATCCGCTGCCGCGGCCGTTTCATGTGCTGGCGACGCAGAACCCAATCGAGCAGGAGGGCACCTATCCGCTGCCGGAGGCGCAGCTCGACCGGTTCCTGCTGGAGGTGCAGATCACCTATCCCGAGCTGGTCGACGAGCGGGCGATGCTGGTGGCCACGACCGGCAGTGCCGACACCAGGCCGGAGCCTGCGTTGACCGCGGCCGAGCTGATGGCGGGCCAGGCGCTGCTGCGGCGCATGCCGGTGGGCGACAGCGTGGTGGATGCGATTTTGGCACTGGTGCGCGGCGGCCGGCCGGAGACGAGCAGCGAGGAGCAGGTTCGCAAGAACGTCGCCTGGGGACCGGGTCCGCGTGCAGCACAGGCGCTGATGCTGGCCACGCGGGCGCGGGCGCTGCTCGATGGCCGTCTGGCGCCAAGCCTGGAGGACGTGGCGGCGCTGGCCCAGCCGGTGCTGCGCCATCGCATGGCGCTGAATTTCTCCGCCCGCGCCGATGGCGTGGTGCTGGCCAATGTGATCGACCATCTCGTGGCGCGTTTCGTCGCATGACGACAGCGCTGCAGGCGGAAGCCCTCGGGTCGCGACTGCCGCCCCTGCTGGTGGCGGCGGAGCGGGTGGCGGCGACGGTGGCGCAAGGGGTGCACGGGCGACGACGGGTCGGTCAGGGGGATAGTTTCTGGCAATACCGGCCGTTTGTGGCAGGGGATACCGCAAGCCGGATCGACTGGCGCCAGTCTGCCCGTGCCGATCGGGCTTTCATCCGCGAGACGGAGTGGGAGGCGGCGCAGACCGTAGCACTTTGGCGCGACGGTGGGCCTGCGATGCGGTGGCGGTCCAAGGCGGCGCCGGTGGAGAAGATGGAGCGGGCGGAGCTGTTGCTGCTGGCGCTGGCCTCGCTGCTGCTGCGCGCCGGCGAGCAGGTGCGGCTGATTGCGCCGGGAGCGCGGGCGCTGTCCGGACGGGTTGGTGTGGAGCGCCTGGCGCTGCAGCTCGCCGGCTCGAACGACGACGGCGTGCCGCCCGACGTGGTACTGCCCCGCCATGCGCGGGTGGTGCTGATCGGCGATATGCTGTCGCCACTCGACCAGATCCAGACGGCGATCGGACGCATGGCGTCAATACCCGTTATAGGGCACGTGCTGCAGGTGCTCGATCCCGCGGAGGCCAGCCTGCCCTATGCGGGGCGGATCCGCTTCGAGGGGCTGGGGGATGCGACGCATGCGCTGGTGCCGCGGGTGGAGGGGGTGCGGGCGGAATACACCGAGCGCCTAGCGGCCCAGCAGCAGGGTTTGGCCGCAATCTGCGGCGCGGCCGGTTGGGGATTTGCGACCCACCGCACCGATCATCCGCCGGAATCGGCGTTGTTGGCACTGTACATGGCGCTGGCGCCGGATGTGCGTCGATGAGCCATATCGCCTTCGCTGCTCCCTGGATCCTGCTGACGCTGCCGGCGCTGCCACTTTTGTGGTGGTTGCTGCGGGTGACGCCGCCGGCGGCCAAGCGGGAGGTGTTTCCCGCGGTTCGCCTGCTGCTCGGCCTGACCGCGACCGCTGAAACCCCGGCGCACACGCCCCTGTGGCTGCTGGCATTGCGCATGCTGGCGGCGGGCTTGGTGATTGTCGGTCTCGCCCAGCCGGTGCTCGACGCCGGGCGGGAGATCGGCGGCACCGGACCGGTGTTGCTGGTGATCGACGACGGCTGGGCCGCGGCACGCGACTGGCCGCTGCGCATGGCCGCCGCCCAATCGGCGCTGGACCGGGCCGAGCGCGCCGGCCGGCCCGTGGCGCTGCTGACCACGGCCCCCGGGCCCGATGCCGTACAACCCGCGCCGAGTGCCGTGATGCCGGTGGCAGACCTGCGGCCTCGCCTGGCGGCATTGCGGCCGAAGCCTTGGTCGACCGACCGTGCCGCCGCAGAGGCGACCTTGCGGGGCTGGCCGAATGCGTCCGTCGTCTATATCGGCGACGGTCTCGCAGGCGCCCCTGAGTTCGGTCCCCGGCTGGCGTTGATCGGGCCGGTCGAGGAGCGAGACGATCCCGAGCCTCCGGTGCTGATGCTGCCGCCGATTTCACGTGCGGACCGGTTGGTGGCGCGCGTGCTGTCCACGCCGGCACCGGCGCCGCGTGATGTGGCGATCCTGGCGCAGTCCGGCGACGGCCGCAGCCTGGCGCGTGTGGTGGCGCGGATTCCGGCGGATGGCAACGAGGCATCGGCTGACATTCGCCTGCCGCCAGAACTGCGCAACCGGCTTGCGCGGCTGGTGGTGGAAGGCCCGCCGACGGCCGCCGGGATTGCATTGCTGGACGAGCGCTGGCGCCGCCGCCCGGTCGGTCTCGTCGCCGGCCAGGCAACCGCGGCGGAGGCGCCCTTGACCGGCCAGCTGTTTTACCTCGACCGCGCGCTGGCCCCTTTTGCGGAGCTGCGGCAGGGCGATGTCAAGACGCTGCTGTCGCGCGAACTGTCGGTGCTGGTGCTCGCCGATCATGTCGTGGCCGATGGGCCCGAGTTCGGCCTGCTCGATGATTTCGTCCGTAAGGGCGGCACACTGGTCCGGTTCGCGGGGCCGGGCATGGCGGAACACCCCGATGCGCTGCTGCCGGTCAAGCTGATCGAGGGCGATCGCCAGCTCGGTGGGGCGATGTCGTGGACGCAGCCGCCGGGGCTGGCGGAGTTCGATGCGAGCTCACCGTTTGCGGGGCTGTCGGTGCCGTCGGAAGTGAAGATCACGCGCCAGGTTTTGGCGGCCCCTGGCAGCATCCAGCTGACCCAGGTGCCCGGCCAGCTGCCGAACGATCCGGTCTGGGCGCGGCTGGCAGATGGCACGCCATTGGTGACGCAGGCAACGCGGGGGGCCGGGCGGATCGTGCTGTTTCATGTGACGGCCAACGCGGATTGGTCGGACCTGCCGCTGTCGGGCCTGTTCGTCGACATGCTGCGCCGGCTGGTCGAGCAGGCCGCGGGGGTGGCGGGCACGGATGCCGACACCACGCCGCTGCGTCCGGCCGAGACGCTGGACGGGTTCGGTCAGAGCGGGGCACCACCACCGGCAGCCATTGCCGTGGCGGCCTCGGCGATTGCCGCAACCGTTGCCTCGCCCCGCCATCCGCCCGGCCTGTATGGGCCTGAGGCCGGGCGGCGAGTGCTCAACCTCGGCCAGGGAATTTCCAGCCTGGCCGCGGCTGGAACGGTGCCGGGTGCCAGGCAGAACACGCTTGGGGCCGATGCCCAGGAGCGGCCGATCGCGCCGTTTCTGATTGCCGCAGCATTGGCGCTGTTCGCGATCGACCTGCTCGTGTCGCTGCGGCTCCGAGGCCTATGGCTGCGGCCGGCTCTGCTGGCGCTGGTGTTGCTGGCGAGCCCGGCACGTGCCCAGAGCAGCGACAATCCAAATCCGGCGTTGACGACGCGGCTGGCCTATTTCGTAACCGATGACAGCGAGGTGGATGCCGTCGCCCAGTCGGGCCTGTTGGGTCTGTCCGACTACGTCAACCGCCGCACCAACGCGGCCCTGGGGCCGCCGGCACCGGTGCGGCCGGGCACCGATGATCTCAGCTTCTATCCGCTGATTTATTGGCCGATCAGCACCTCGGCCGCCGTTCCGTCGGGCGCTGCCGTGCAGGCGCTGAACGACTACATGGCGCATGGCGGCATCATCCTGATCGACACGCGCAACGGTGGCAGCGGCGAGGGTTTTGCGCCGGGCACCGACGCGGCGCTGGCCCGGTTCGGCGCCGGACTGGCCGTGCCCACGCTGGCGCCCCTGACCAGCGCGCATGTGCTGGCCCGCTCATTCTACCTGCTGGAGGATTTCCCCGGGCGATACGCCGGTGACACCGTGTGGGTGCAGCGCGACCAGGATCGCTCCAATGACAGCGTGTCACCTGTGATCATCGGCGGGCATGACTGGGTGGCGGCCTGGGCGATCGATGCGCAGGGGCGCAATCCCTATGCAACGCTGCCAGGGGGCGCCCGGCAGCGCACCCTGGCCTATCGGTTCGGGGTGAACCTCGTAATGTACGCGCTGACGGGAAACTACAAGGGCGACCAGGTGCATGTGCCGGCGCTGTTGGAAAGGCTGGGGCAATGACGCGCCTGGAACAGGGTATCGCCGCGCTGCGGTTCGATCCGTCGGTGCCGCTGTGGCTGCTCGGCGTGCTCGCGGCACTGTGTGTCCTCGCGCTTGGGATCGCTGCCTACAAGCGCGCCCGCGGCACGATCTGGCGGGCGCTGGCGTTCGCCGTGCTGCTGTTGTGGCTGGCCGGGCCGCGGCTGGTGGAGGAGACGCGGCAGACCCGGCCCGACATCGCCTTGCTGGCGATCGACGAGAGCGCCTCGATGGCGGTCGGCGATCGCACCCGACTGGCGGCAGAGGCTCGTGCGGCCCTGCAGACCAAGGCGGGCACGCTCGATGACCTGGAATTGCGCACCATCACGGTGCCTGAGGCGGGCAACGCCGGCACAAGGCTGTTCGCCGCCATAGACCGGGCGCTCGCGGATATTCCGCAGACGCGGCTCGCTGGCATCATCGCGGTGACCGACGGGCAGGTCCACGATATCCCGGCGAACCCGAGCTGGGGGCAGGCGCCGTTGCATGTGCTGGTGCCTGCCAAGGGCGAGGAGACCGATCGTCGGGTGCGGGTGATCGCGGCGCCGAGCTACGGCATCGTGGGAAAGTCGGTCGATCTGAAGGTCGCGGTGGACGATCTCGGCACCAATCCGGGTCTTTTGGCGTTCGGCGGCCAGGTGCGGCTGACCATACGGCGCGACGGTGAGGTGCCGCGTGTGCTGAGCGTGCCGATGGGGCGCGAACAGACGATCGAGGTGCCGATCACCCGGGCCGGCCCCACTGTGGTGGAGCTGTCCGCCGATCCGCTGCCGGGCGAGGCGAGCCTGCTCAACAACCGTTCGGTGGTATCGATCAACGGGGTGCGCGATCGGCTGCGGGTGCTGCTCGTCTCAGGCGAGCCGCACGCGGGCGAGCGCACCTGGCGGCGGCTGCTGAAAGCGGACCCGGCCGTGGATCTGGTGCATTTCACCATCCTGCGGCCGCCGGAGAAGGATGACCTTACGCCGCTCAACGAGCTGGCGCTGATCGCCTTTCCGGTACGCGAGCTGTTCCAGGTAAAGATCCGCGAATTCGACCTGATCATCCTGGATCGGTTCACCAACCGCGGTCTGCTGCCGCCAGTGTATCTGCGCAATATCGCCGACTACGTGCGCGAGGGCGGCGCGCTGCTGCTCAGCGTGGGGCCGGAGTTCACGGGGCCTGCGGGTCTGGCCAACTCGCCGCTTGGGGCGGTGCTGCCTGGGCGTCCGTCGGGCCAGGACGGCGCAGTCGATGGCGCGTTTCGCCCAATGGTGACCGAGCTTGGCCTGCGCCACCCCGTGACGGAAAACCTGCCCGGATGGAATGCCTCCGGCCCGCCGAGCTGGGGCGACTGGTATCGCTATGTGCAGGCCGGCCAGATCCGCGGCGACGTGTTGATGACCGCCGCCAACGACCAGCCGCTGCTGGTGGTGGACCGCGTGGGCGAGGGTCGCACCGCGCTGCTGCTGTCCGACCAGATATGGCTGTGGTCGCGCGGCCATGAGGGTGGCGGCCCGCAGGCGGAGCTGCTGCGCCGGGTCGCGCATTGGCTGATGAAGGAGCCGGAGCTCGACGAGACGGCGTTGACAGCCAAGGTGGAGGCGGGCTCGCTTACCATCGAACGCCGCAGCACGACCGATACCGAGGGTGGTTCGGTGACCGTGACCGACCCTGACGGCGCCAAGTCCCAGGTGAGCCTTGGCACCAGCCGGCCCGGCCGGTTCGTGGCGAGCTTGCCGGCGACGAGCCCTGGCGTGTGGCAGGCGACCGACGGCACCCGCACCGCCTATGCGGCGGCAGGTGCGGCCAACCCGCTGGAACTGTCCGATCTGCGCGCCACGGGAACGCTGCTGCAGCCGCTGATCCATGCCACCGGCGGCAGCCTGCATTTCCTCGACCCTGCCGGCACTCCGGAATTGCGCCGCACCGAGCCGGGGCGCGAAGCCTCGGGCAGCGGCTGGATCGGGCTGGAACGACGGCATGATCACCTCGTCACCGGGATCGCGGCTCTTCCATTGTTGCCGCCCTGGCTCGCATTGCCGTTGATCCTGGGGCTCGCAGTGCTAGCGTGGCGGCGAGAGGGAGCCTGAGCGATGCCCCAATACGCTTTTCAAAAAAGTCCGCGGCCTGGACGGACGCCTGGTCCGTCCAACCCGCGGGGACAGGCACCGGACGGGGAAAGCACCCCCTGGTTGGCGCTGATCGGCTTTGTCGGCTTGTGCCTGTTGGTGGGCGCGTCGGCGGCTGCGGTGAATGCATCGGCAATTGGCGGATGGTATGCAAGCCTGGTCCGCCCGCCCGGCAACCCGCCCAGCTGGGTTTTTCCGCCGGTCTGGACCGTGCTGTATATCATGACCGGCACCTCCGCCTGGCTGATCTGGTGGCGTGCACCGCAGGGCCGCCGGCAGAACGCGGCCTTGCAGCTTTGGGGCTGGCAGCTGCTGCTCAACGCCGCATGGTCGCCGGCCTTCTTTGGCCTGCACAGTCCGGCGACGGGATTGCTGGTGATCGTGCCGCTGGTGGTGCTGATCGGGATTACCATCGGCGCGTTCGCGCGGTTGCACCGCCTGGCCGCCGTTCTGTTGGTGCCTTACCTGGCCTGGACATGCTATGCGACATATCTGAACGCGGGGTTCTGGTGGCTGAACCACTGAGCGGCTATAGAGACCCGTCATTCACCCGGATCACGCCAATGCAAGTCTTCTGCTCACGCATGCTCTGCCTGGCCTTGCTGGCCTCGTGCATCGGGGCCGGCGCGGCACACGCCCAGATGGGGGGAAACCCCAACTACGGGCCGGTGGTCAATGGCAAAGGGGCTCCGCGCACCAATGCGCCGACACCGGCACCGGCCCTGCCAGGCACCCTCGTCGGCCGCGATCGCGCCGGCCCGACCGAGCGGGCGCCCAGCGACATGCCGCCGACCGAGGCGCTGTTCGATGCGATCAACCGGGGTGACATCGTTTCCGCGCGCGACGCCATGAACCGCGGCGCCGATATCAATGGGCGCAACGTGCTGGGTCTGACGCCGCTTGACCAATCCGTCGATCTTTCGCGCAACGACATCACCTTTCTGCTGATGTCGATGCGCGGCGCGCAGCCGTCGTCATTGCCGGCCGCGACGCCGGTTGCCAAGGAGACCCGCGGCAAGCAGCCGCCAGCGCCACGCGCAGCACCTGTGCAGCAGGCCGCCTCACGTCCTGCATCGGCACCGCGACCGGTCGCCCAGATTGCGCCAAGCCGCCCGGCTCCCGGCGGCGGTGGCGCACCGCAACCGCAGAGCGGCTTTTTGGGATTCGGTGGGTGAGCATGGCCCCGGAGATCGATTGGACACGCCTGACCGGGCCTGAGATCCGCGCGGTGGCGGAGCGTGGCGATGCGCTGGCGGTTTTGCCGGTGGGCTCGCTCGAGCAGCATGGGCCGCATCTTCCCGTCATCACCGACACGCGCACCGCTTGGGAGGTGGCCATTCGTGCCGCTCGCCTTGCAGCGCCCGAGGTGCCGGTTCTGGTGTTGCCGGGACTGTGGACGGGGATGAGCGAGCATCACCTTCCATTCGGCGGCACGATCACGCTGGATTTTGAAGCGTTCCATGGGGTGCTGCGCGGCATCACCCGCAGCCTGCGCGCGCTGGGCTTCGCCCGCCTGCTGATTGTGAACGGCCATGGCGGCAACATTGATCCGCTTGCGGTTTCGGCGCGCGAACTTGCCCATGAATACGGGCTCGCCGTGGTGGCGACCACGCCCTGGACCATTCCTGCGGCGGCCAAGGCGATCGCCGGCCTGATGGAATCAGTGCCCAACGTACAACACGCCTGCGAGGCGGAGACCTCGGTGATGCTGGCCATGGTGCCGGAATTGGTGCGGACCGAGAAGTTCGAGGAGGCGACCCGCCAAGCCCCGCCCGCGGTTCCGAGCAGGCCTGGGTTCAGCCGGTTCTGGGCCTTCTCCGAAAGGGCGCCCGCCACTGGCGTGGTTGGTGATCCACGCCTGGCGACGGCCGCCAAGGGCGAGCAAATGCTCGATGCGATGGCAGCTGCGGTGGCGGAAGCGATGACTGACGCCGATCTGTGGCGCCGTCCCGACGATGTCTGGGCGCCTGGCCGAGGGTTGGGTTCGACGGTTCCCTAAAGCGTGATGACCCTTTGACAGGCGGCGTCATCCCGTGATGGATCTTTGTTTTGTCGCGTGATTCAGACCTTTCGGTGATTTCACCTTCGGTCATCACGCTCAAGCTCTTTGTTTTATCGCGTGATTCAGACCTTTCGGTGATTTCACCTTCGGTCATCACGCTCAAGACCAGGAAGATTTCTCATTCCTTTGGCTTCCATTGCAATCCACTCAAGCTGACGTCCAGCGGGCCCGGTGTGTGACGTTAACCCCTCTCTTCGACGACGTCTTCCGCGCCCAGCTAGCCAAGCTATTCGCCTGGCGACGCGACATTCGGCATTTCCGTCCCGAGCCGGTTCCGGGCGAACTGCTGCAGCGATTGCTGGATCTGGCCTGTCTAGCCCCCTCAGTTGGCCTCAGTGAGCCCTGGCGCTTCGTGATCGTCGACAGTCCCGCGCGCAGGGAGGCCGTCCGTGTCAACTTTGAGTGCTGCAACGCCGCGGCGCTCGCAGCACAGAACACCGATCACTCGGCGGCCTATGCGCGGCTGAAGCTCGCAGGCCTGAACCAAGCCCCCTGCCAGTTCGCCGTCTTCGCCGATCCGGATCCGAGCCAGGGCCGCGGACTTGGCCGTGCAACGATGCCGGAAACCGCTGCCTATTCTGCGGTTATGGCTGTCGCCACGCTGTGGCTCGCTGCCCGCGCCCACGGTCTGGGGCTCGGCTGGGTTTCCATCCTTGATCCCGCAGCAATCACTGCAGCACTGGACACCGCGCCCGACTGGATTTTCATCGGTTACTTCTGCCTGGGGTATCCCCAGACAGACGACGACCTCCCCGCACTGCAACGCGCCGGTTGGGAGTTCCGACGCGCGCCGGCGGCGACCATTGTTCAACGCTAGAGCATGATCCGCGCTGATAGGCGCGCGGATCATGCTCTAGCCTTTTGTTTTAGCGAGCATCTTTATCCGAACGGTGATTCTGTTTGGTCGGATGATGCTCTAGAGCCTGATCGCCTGAAGTTGAACCAACCGTGCGATAAAATTGCTCGTTAAAACAGGAGGCTAGAGCCTGAGGTTGAAGGGAAGGGCATTGCGGTTGCCCGACAGGTGCAGTTGCTTTCGTGATGTCAGGCGGCGTCGTGAAAGATCACGCCAAGCGTGTGGCGAAGCCCTGAGCGCACCCGGCTGACGCCATGCCGCAGGTTCACGCGATAGATGCCGCGGCTGCCCTGTACCGGACGATGGCTGACGGCAAAAATAATGCCCGCGCCGTGTTGCAGCGGTACAACTTCAATGCGGCTTTGCATGCGAGGACGCTGTTCGGTGAGCACGAACTCGCCACCGGTGAAGTCCTCGCTCGGGCGCGACAACAGGAATGCGACCTGCAGCGGGAAGACATGCGCGCCGTAAAGGTCCTGGTGCAGGCAGTTATAGTCATCTGGGCCGTATTGCAGGAGCAGCGGCGTTGGCCGGGTCTGGCCGGCAGCGTGGCAGCGGGCGAGGAATTCGGCATGTGTCGGGGGATATGAGATGTCGATCCCCATGGCTGCGTTCCACCGGTTGGCGAGCGGCACCAGGCGAGGGTAGAGCTCGTGGCGCAGTCGCTGGACGATGTCGGGCAGCGGATAGGCAAAATACTTGTATTCACCGCGGCCGAAGCCGCTGTTCGCCATGACGATCCTTGAGCGGAACGGCGCCTGCTCGCCATACAAGGAAGTCAGCGAAAGGCATTCGCCGGGGGTGAGCATTGGGCCGACCACAGCGAAGCCGCGGGCATCCAGATCGTCGAACGGCAGGTCCATGGTCTTCTCCACTTGCAGGATAAACCGTAGCCGCCGCGCAACCTGAAGAAACTCCGGCACTTGCGCGGCAATACCCGCGCGCGGCGCATCTATCCGGCAGCGGCGACGGCGCGGCCGCCCGACAGGCGAAAGATGCGATCGAGCCGCTCCACGCCGGTGAGACGGTGCGCAATCAGGATGATGGTGCGCTCGTCGGCCGTGGCGTTGAGCGTGGTCAGGAAATCACGCTCCGTGTCGGCGTCAAGCCCGGCGCAGGGCTCGTCGAGAATGAGGATGCGGGCGGGGCTCAACAATGCGCGAGCCAGAGCCAGCCGGCGGGACTGGCCGCCCGAGAAGCGATGGCCGGCTTCGCCGAGATAGGAGTCGAGGCCCTCCGGCAGGGCGCGGACCGCCTGCTCGATCTGCGCCTGGGCCAATACAGCCCAGAGCGCTTCCTCGCTGGCATCAGGACGGGCGAGCAGCAGGTTGGCGCGGATCGTATCGTCGAACAAAGTGGTAGACTGGCTGAGCCAGCCGATGCGGCTGCGCAAATCGGCCGCCGCCAAGTTCGCGATATCGACGCCGCCGAGCAGGATCCGGCCCTGCTGGGGTGCTGCCAGGCGCAGCGCGAGTGCGGCCAGGGATGATTTTCCGGCGCCGGACGGGCCGAGCAACGCGATCCGATGACCTTTGGGGATGTCGAGCGTGAGGCCGTCGAACACCGGTGGGCGGTCGGGCGACCAGCGAAACCCGACGCCTTCGAAACGCAACGCGCTGCCCGGCGGCAAGGGTGTCGGGTTCGCGGGATCGGGCAGCGAAAGCGGGCCTTCTGCAGCTTCCAGAACGCGCACAGCGGCGGCGGCGGCGAGGCCGGCCTGGGCGCCGGCCCGGGGCAGCAGGGCGATCGAATCGAAGGCGGCCAGAACCAGAAACACCAGCGCAATGCCGGCCGCCCCCTGGGCTTTGCCCGCCAGCAGTGCGAGCAGAACTGCGGACTGGGCGCACAGGAACGCACCTGCGCCAGCGATCGCGCCGCCGCGCATATGACGGCGTTGGGCTGCGATCAGTGCCGCCTCCCGGCTCTGCACGGTGGCCAGCATGCGCCCCTCGGCGCCGAAGGCCCGCACCTCCCGCAGGCCCATCAGGGAGTCGAGCGTGGCGACCCGAAGCCCGGCTATCGCCTGCGCCAGCGAGGTTCCGCCCGCCATGGCGCCGCGCGCGGCCCAGGCCGGCAGGATGAAGGCGGCCGTCACGAACAGCAGCGCGAGAGCGGCCGCAAGCCATGCGTCACGCGCGCCGATCAGGATCACCAGCACCGGCAGCACCACCAAGGCGCAGCAAAGCGGAATGAGGATCCGCATATAGACGACGTCTTGCGCCTCGATGTCGCCGACCAGCCTGGCGAGCACGTCACCGGCGCGGCGCATGCCAAGACCGCCGGCCAGGCGAACGGCGAGGCCGCGGAAGAACCACACCCGCAGATCCGCCAACGCCCGGAACAAGGCGTCATGCGTGGTGAGCCGTTCGAGATAGCGCAGCACCACACGGGCCGGCCCCAATACGCGCAGCCACACCGGTGCTGCGAGAATGACGCCGGTTGCAAAGATCGCGCCCGAGGCGGTGGTCAGGCCGATGGCCGCGAGGCTGCCGGCCAGGGATATGAGCAACCCCAGTACCAACCAGGCCGCCCTGCCCCGCCAAAGTGCCACGATCCGCAGCAGTGGCTTCACGCAGCCCCCCGTGCCGAGACCACGCGGCCGGCGCGCAGATCGAGCCGCCGGCCGCCCCAGACGGCGTTGAACTCATGCGCCGCCACCGAATGGCTGACCAGGATCACGGTGCGGCCCAATGTGAGACGGCGCAGACTCTCCAGCACCTCCGCCTCGGTCGCGGGGTCGAGATGCGCGGTCGGCTCGTCGAGCAGCAGCAATGGGGCTGACTTGAGGAAGGCGCGGGCGATGGCCACCCGCTGCGCCTGACCGCCGGACAGGCCGTGGCCGCCTTCGCCGACGATGGTATCCAGGCCATCCGGCAATCCCGCGGTGAAACTGTCCATCCGGGCGAAGCGGGCGGCTTCATCGACTTCGGCTTCGCTGGCCTCGGGCCGGGCGAAGCGGATGTTGTCACGGAGGGTACCCGCGAACAGAACCGGGCGCTGGCCGATCCAGGCGGTCAGGCGCGACAAGGCGGCGGGCACGAGTTCGGCGATATCGGCACCGTTGACGGTGACCCGGCCCGAGGTGGGGCGGACGAAGCCCAGCAGGATTTCGATGACGCTCGACTTGCCGGCGCCGGACGGGCCGGCCAGCACCAGGGTTTCCCCGGGCGAGACACGGAAGCTGACGTTGGACAAGGCCGGCGGGCGGGCGGGGTCCCATACCAGGGACACGTTGTCGAAGGCGACGGTCAGGCCGCTCGCCGCAACATTGCGGACGACGCGGGGAGGTGCCGGCGCCGGCAGCGGCGGCAGGGTGCTCAGTTGGGCCGCGGCTGCACGGGCCTGGAACTGGTCCTGGTAGGCGGCGCTGAAGCCGCGCAGCGGGGCGAAATACTCCGGCACGAGCAGCAACACGAACAGGCTGATGGTGGGTGCTGCAAGCGTTCCGGCGGCCAAGGCGGAGCCGGCGCGCAAGGCCAGGATGACGAGTGCCGCCGCGGCGGCACAGTCGAGTGCCACGGACGACAGGAAGGCCACGCGCAGGACCCGCATGGTGCGCCGGCGCAGTTCGTCGGCGGCCCGGCCGAGGGCTGCGGCCTCGTCCTCGATGCGACCGTTCAGCACGATGGTGGCAATCCCGCGCATACGGTCGAGAAAGCGTGTCTGCAGTCGCGTCATGGCGGTGAACTGGCGCTGGGCCGCGCGACCGGCGCCGATGCCCGAGAGCGCCATGGCAATCGGCACCATCAGGCCGGTGACAAGCAGAACCAGAGCGGCCAGCGGATCGAGCGCCAGGACCACCAGCAGAAGCAGTGCGGGTCCGGCCACGGCCAGGGTGGCGGCGGGCAGCCAGCGGGCGAAAAACCCATCGAGCGCCTCAATCCGATCGACCACGGTGGCGGCGAGCTCGGCGGAGTGGGCGCCGTGCAGCAGGGCGGGCCCAGCGTCCAGCAAGCGCGACAGCGCATCGCTGCGCAGGCGGCGCCGCGCATTGGCGCCGGCGCGAAAGGTAAGCCCCTCGGTCGCGACACCGACGCCGGCGCGCAACAACGCCAGGACCGCGAAGCCGATGGCGGCGATGAGCGGGGCAACCGGGGCGGAGGGTGTCAGCATGCCGCCCAGCAAATCGGCTGCGAAGAAACTCTGCCCTGCGGCCAGGCAGGTTCCTGCCAGGCCAGCCGCGACCAGCGGCCATGCCGCGCGCCGACCGATCCTGGCCTGGTCGGCAAGCCAGAGCTTCGCACCGGGATCAGTTTTTTCCATGCAGTGGCATATTACCCCAAGGCATCGCCAATGACACCCCAGGCCCGCGCGGATTACGCAGCGTAAACCTCGTTCACCCCGTCGCCGAAGCGCTCGAATTCGACACCGTAGACATGGATCGAAACCGCCTCCTCGGTGCCAAGGTTGGCGACGCGGTGGATCGAGCCGAGATCGGCGGCAGAATGGCTGATCGCACCCAGGCCGCGTGGCTTGCAGCCGGACGGCGTGACCAGGCCGGCCTCGCGCTTGAACCAGGTTTCCGCAAGCCACCCGCGATGCACGCCAAGCGCACACCAGGTGCGATGGCCATGAACGGGCGACATCTGTCCTGGAATCCATACGATGGCGACCACGGCGTAGCCGGCCTCGGAATCGTTGTAGAGCAGGTGGCGGCAGTAGCGGTCCGGATTGCAGGGGCAGTCGCGCCCGGCGAGCAGGTTCGGCTGGCCAAGATAGGGTGCCATCGCGAGGCCGACCGCCACGTGCCGCTCGTTCATGCGCGTGGCATCGGCGATATCGGCCAGCATATGGGCCAAGGGAGATGCGAGGATCGGACGCGAGATCGCGGGCATGGCGGGTATCCTAGAGCGAAACGACAAGCGGGGAGCGCGGCCCGGTGAGTGCCGCCAGCACCATGTCGCGGCTGGCGGTGAGTTGATCGGCCATGATGACCGCGGCGCGGGCCGCGTCATGCGCTGCCAGAGCTGCGCTCAGGGCGCGATGCTCGTGGGCCATCTCGACGCTGCGGTCGCGGGTGGACAGGCCGAGCACCAGCATGCGGGTGGCCTCGTCGAGCAGCCTGCCGATCTGGCGGGCGAGGCGTTGGTTGCCAGCGAGTTCGGCGACCGCGACATGGAAGCAGCGGTTCACGGCAAGGAACTGCAAGCCGCTTTCGGGATCGTCCGGCTGATGACCCAGCGAGCAGACATCGTCGAGTGCCTGCAACCGCGCGAGATCGCCCTGCCCGGCCGCGCGGCGTGCGGCTTCAGGCTCGAGTATCAGGCGCAGGTCGAACACCTCGTGAATGTCGCGGATGGTGACGACGCTGACCATCCAGCCGCGGCGCGGCACGGCCTGGACCAGTCCCTCCTCCGCCAACCGTGCCAGTGCCGCGCGCACCGGGGCGCGGCCGAGCTGAAAACGCTCGCACATCGCCGGTTCGCTGATCGCAGCGCCCGGCAGCAGTCGGCACGCCAGGATCTCGCGCTTCAGGGTGTCAAACGCCTGATCGGCCAGGCTTGCCGGTGGTTCAATCCGAAGTACGATTGACATGATCTAAGGAAGCCCTGTGAGATGTCACAACGATACCAGACGAGAGAGCAGAGTGGAAGCTTGACGTTGGCGCGCTGACGCGCGACCCACGTCGGGGAGGGTGGCCGATGGAAGCGACGATACTGGTGGGCCTGGGCGGCGCGGTCGGCAGCGTGGCACGCTATTGGGCCAGCGTGCTGGTGGTGTGGCTGAACGGCGGCGAGCTGTTCCCCTGGGCGACGCTTGCGATCAATGTCGTCGGCAGCTTCGTTATCGGCGTGTTCGCGGCCATGACCGGAGCCGACGGGCGCCTGGCAGGCGACGACACCACGCGACTGCTGATCATGGTCGGGTTGTGCGGCGGATTCACCACCTTCTCCTCTTTTAGTTTGCAGACCTTGGTGCTGCTCCGCGGCGGGCAAACGCTGTGGGCAATGGGCAATATCGCTCTGTCCGTGGGACTGTGCCTCCTGGCGACGGCGGCGGGGGTCGCGCTGGTAACCCGCGGTTAACCTATTGCAGCAAGACTCGCGGTATGATCATGCCACGCCGCCTGTTGCTGGCAGGCCCAGCCCTGATGCTGACCGTTCCGCGCGTGGCACCGGCGGCACAGGCTGCCCCACGGGCGGAGCTTTCGATCGCGTCGGTTGATTCCGGGCGAAGAGAAGCGTTTGTCACCCTGCCCTCCGGCGCCGTGTTCACCTGCCCGGCTCGGCGCGCCCGAGTGCTTGCCACGCTGGTGATGGGGGCGCTCGCAAGCCCATCGCTGGTGGCCGTGGTTCAGTTCGCCGTGGACACGGCTGCGGCGAAACAGGACCTGATCGGGTTCGTTAACGACAAGGGCCGATTGCTGGCGCTCGAACCCGGTGACTGGCAGGAGCGCGGGCAATATGCGGCGACACTGACAACCCGTGTCTCCATGTTCGCTGACCGCCGGCACATCGCGCTTGAACGCAGTGCGGCACTGCATACTGCCGGCTGGCATCGAGAAAGTTGGACCGACTATCTGCGTGCCGATGACGCGACGCTCATGGACGCGCCGCAGCGGCCGATCCTGGCGGGCACATTCCAGCACGCGCTCCTCGGCCGGCGCGCAGCGTTGGCTGCCATGCTCGGGCCTCCCCCAATCGACGTGCCGCAGCTTTTGCTGGAAGCCGCAAGAAATGCTGGGTCGCCGCTGACAGGCGAGGCGATCAGGGTCTAGTCTTCTGTTTTAACGAGCAATTTTATCGCATTTTGCGTTTCAATCGCGGGCGATATCGCTGCACGAATTTCTATTCGGCTGAGCAAACACGAGCGTGCGAGCCGCCGAGGCCGTTCGCACGCAACTCGAACGACCGCCGAACTCAGTGGCCAAGCGCCTTGACGATCGCCTCCGTCATTTTCTTCGCATCGCCGAACAGCATCATCGTGTTGGGACGGAAGAACAGCTCATTGTCCACGCCGGCATAGCCGGACGCCATCGAGCGCTTGACGAAAAGAACGGTCGCCGCCTTGTCGACTTCCAGGATGGGCATGCCATAGATCGCCGAGCTTGGGTCGTTCTTCGCCGCAGGGTTGGTTACGTCGTTCGCGCCGATGACGTAGACGACGTCGGCCGTGCTGAAATCGTTGTTGATCTCTTCGAGCTCGAACACCTCGTCATACGGAACATTGGCTTCGGCGAGCAGGACGTTCATGTGGCCGGGCATGCGGCCCGCAACGGGGTGGATGGCGTATTTGACCTCGACGCCGTCTTTCTTGAGGATATCGCCCATCTCGCGTAGCGCGTGTTGGGCCTGGGCCACCGCCATGCCGTAGCCGGGGACGATGATAACCTTGGCGGCGTTCTTCATGATGAAGGCGGCATCGTCGGCATTGCCGGTCTTGACGGTGCGGTCGGTGGCCGCGGCCGGGCCGCCGGTGGCCCCGCTGTCGGTGCCGAAGCCGCCCAGCAACACGTTGAAGATGCTGCGGTTCATGCCTTTGCACATGATGTAGGACAGGATCGCGCCCGACGCGCCGACGAGGGCGCCGGTGATGATCAGCGCCAGGTTCTGAATGGTGAAGCCGATGCCGCAGGCCGCCCAGCCGGAATAGCTGTTCAGCATGGAGACAACGACCGGCATGTCGGCACCGCCGATCGGGATGATCAGCAGAAAACCCATGGCGATGGCAAGCAGCGCGGTGAGCCAGAACACCAGCTGGCTGCCAGTGGTCACAAAGGTCACGATCAGCAAGACCAGCAGGATGCCCAGGGCGAGATTGAGCTGGTGCTGGTATTTGAAGGTGATCGGAGCGCCCTTCATCAGCGCCTGCAGCTTGGCAAAGGCGATCAGCGAGCCGGAGAAGGTGATGGCGCCGATGGCGAGGCCCAGCGACATTTCGACCAGGCTCTCGGTCTGGATGTGGCCGGCGGTGCCAATGCCAAAAGCTTCCGGCGCGTTCAGCGCACCGGCGGCGACAAACACCGCGGCGAGACCCACCAGCGAGTGGAACGCTGCGACCAGTTGGGGTAGCGCCGTCATCTGGATGCGACGCGCCAGCAGGGTTCCGACCGTGCCGCCGATGGCGACCGCGATCACGATCAGAATCAGTCCGTGGGTTGTCATTCCGGCATGGGCCAGGGTGGCCAGGATGGCGATCGCCATGCCGATCATGCCGAAGCGATTGCCCTGCTGCGAGGTTTCAGGATTGGACAGGCCACGCAGGGCCAGGATGAACAGAACGGCCGCGACGAGGTAGGCGACCGAGGTCAGGGATGCGGACATCGGTTCAGCGCGCCTTCTTCTTGAACATGGACAGCATGCGCTGGGTGACGAAGAAGCCGCCGAAGATGTTCACCGAGGCCAGCATGACGCCGATGAAGCCGAACGCCATCGCCCAGTGGCTTTCGGCCAGGCCCGTGGCCAGCATCGCGCCGACCACGATCACCGAGGAGATCGCGTTGGTGACGCCCATCAGCGGCGAGTGCAGCGCCGGGGTCACGTTCCATACGACGTAGTAGCCGACGAAACATGCCATCAGGAAGATGGCGAGCAGGAAGATGAACGGCTCCACCACCTCGGCCACCGGACCTGCGGCGGCCGAGAAGCGTGAGGCGGCGTCGGCCAGGGCGTGTGCCTGCACGGCGAGGGCTGCGGCCTGTTCGGCCAGCGAGGTCGGGTTCATGCGGGGCTCCTCAGGCGGCTGTGGCTGGCTGGAAATTCGGGTGCACGACGGCGCCACCGCGCGTGAGCATCACACCCTTGATGATGTCGTCGCTCTCCGGAAGCTTGGGCAGCTTCACATCCTTGTCCCAGAACGTGCTGAGGAAGGTGAACAGGTTCTTCGAATAAAGCTGACTGGCGGCGACAGGAATGCGGCCGGGCCAGTTGCGCCAGCCGACCACCTTCACGCCGTTGTCGGTCGTGAAGATGTTGCCGGGCTGGGTGAGCGCGCAGTTGCCGCCGGCGTCGGCTGCGAGATCGATGATCACGCTGCCTGCCTTCATGGCGGCGACATGCTCGGCGGTGACGATAATGGGTGCCTTGCGGCCCATCACCAGCGCCGTGCAGATCACCAGGTCGTTCTTGGCGATGGTGACGGCCATCAGTTCGGCCTGCTTGGCCCGGAAGGCTGCCGACATCTCGCCGGCGTAGGCGCCCTTCTGGGCCGCGCTCTCCTCATCGTCGACGCCGATATAGGTGCCGCCAAGCGACCGGATCTCCTCCTTGGCGGCGGGACGCACGTCGGTGGCGGAGACCAGTGCGCCGAGGCGGCGGGCAGTGGCGATCGCCTGCAGCCCGGCCACGCCGGCACCTATGACGAAGACGCGGGCCGGCGGCACGGTGCCGGCAGCCGTCATCATCATCGGAAAACCGCGGTCAAAGTTGAAGGCGCCCTCGATGACCGCGCGGTAGCCGGCGAGGTTCGCCTGGCTCGACAGCACGTCCATCGACTGGGCGCGGGTGATGCGCGGCAGCAGTTCCATCGCGGCGCAGTCGATGCCGGCCGCGGCCAGGCTCGGCACCAGCTCGGGGTCGCCGAATGCGTTGGCGGTGCAGACCAGCAAGGTGCCACGGGCGATCATGCTGCGTTCATGGGCTTCCGGCGCCTGCACGGCGAACACCACGGCGGCACCCGACAAGGCGGTATGTGCGTCCGGCGCGATCTCGGCTCCGGCGGTTTGGTAGTCGGTATCGGAAATAGAAGAGGTGAAACCCGCCCCCGCTTCTACTGCGACGGTAATCCCAAGGGCCGACAGTTTCTTCACCGTCTCCGGCGTGACCGCGACACGGGTCTCGAACGCGCGCCGTTCTTTCAGCACCGCAAGGCGCATCGGATTCTTCCTAACATAGGGTGAGGGCGGACGCAGAGCTTGGTTGCCCGTGCGCAGGACATGAATGTATGCCCATGTGTAGGCCACCTATGCAAGAGCAAGCGGGCACGCCGCCATAACGCGCCGTGCCCGCTGCTTTTTGCCGTCGCGTGTCAGGCGGCGAGCTTCTCGACGGCGCTCGGGCTCATCTGCACCATCGCTTCGAAATCACGCAGCAGCGTGTGCGTCACTTCGCCGGGGGTGAAGTGATAGGGGCCGATCTGGCGCACCGGCGTGACCTCAGCCGCCGCGCCGACCAGGAAGGCCTCGCTGGCCCGAGCCATTTCCTCCGGCATGATCACGCGTTCGACGACCTTCATTTGACAGCGGCGCGCAATGCCCATCACCACGCGACGGGTGATGCCGTCGAGGAAGCAGTCGCACAGCGGGGTGTGGACCTCGCCGTCCAAAACGAAGAACACGTTGGCCCCAGTGCCCTCGGCGATCTGGCCGCGCCAGTCCAGCATCAGCGCATCGTCGAACCCGGCCGTCTCAGCAGCGTGCTTGGCCAGCGTGCCGATCATGTAAAGCCCGGCGGCCTTGCTGCGGGTCGGCGCGGTTTCAGGGTGCGGGCGCTTCCAGTCGGCGATGTCGAGCCGCACCCCTTTCATGCGGTCATCGCCGAACAGGTTCGGCCAGGCCCAAGTGGCGATGATCAAATGGATCTTGGTTTGCTGGGCCGAAACCGAAAGCTGCTCCGATCCACGCCAGGCGAGCGGACGGATATAGGCGTTGGTCTGGTGGTTGGCGGCCAAGGTCTGGCGGCAGGCCTCGTCGATCTCATCGGCGGTATAGGGGATCTCGAAGCCGAGGATCCGCGCCGACCCGATCAGCCGTTCCGTGTGGGCACGCAATTTGAAGATGTTGCCGCTATACGCACGCTCGCCTTCGAACACGCCGCTGGCATAATGCAGGCCGTGGGACAGGACATGCAGTTTCGCGTCGCGCCAGGGGACCAACGCGCCATCGTACCAGATCAGACCATCGCGGTCATCGAAAGGAATAAGCGCCATAGCCCGTTCTCCTCGCAAGATTATTGCTCTAATAAGCCTGACGCTATAATCAGTGCAAAATCGAGTCAATGATGCTGCCCTATCGGGACGGAATGTCAGATATGTTGCGCAAGCAGGTGGAAGAGCCAAATATGCGGCCGTGAGCGAGATGAAAGACAAACCGAAATCGATGGCCACACTTCCGCAGGCCGGCACAAACCTGCTTTTTCTGCGTGAGGAGGAAATCCGCACGGCGCAGGACCTGTTGTTCTTCGCCTATCGCGACTTCACCGACGCGGCGGACCGGGTGCTCGACGAACTTGGCCTCGGGCGCGCGCATCATCGCGCGCTGCATTTCATCGGCCGCAATCCCGGCATTGCGGTGACCGACCTGCTGGGCCTGCTGCGCATCACCAAGCAAAGCCTGGCCCGCGTGCTGTCGGCACTGGTGGAGCAGGATTACGTCGTCCAGGCGACGGGGCGCGCCGACCGGAGGCAGCGGCTGCTCACCCTCACCCCCAAGGGCCAGGCGCTGGAACGGCGGTTGTTCGAACAGCAGCGCGAACGCCTCGCCACCGCCTATCGCGACGCCGGCAGCGGCGCCGTGGAAGGGTTCCGCCGCGTGATGCGTGGGATTATGGACGATGAAGCGCGCGCCTATATCGAATCCCGCAACCGGAAATCCTGACCATGTCCGAAGACGCCCTCATCCTGGTGGTCGACGACGATGCAAGGCTGCGCAGCCTGTTGCAGCGCTTCCTGTCCGATAACGGATTTCGCGTGACCACCGCGGAGACCGCCGAACAGGCGCGTGACCGGCTGCGTTACCTGCAGCCTGATCTCATGGTGCTCGACGTGATGATGCCGGGCGAAAGCGGGCTGTCGCTCACACAGTCGCTGAAATCAGAGATCGGCAACCTGCCGATCATCTTGCTGACCGCGGCGGGCGCTCCGGAAGACCGCATCGCAGGCTTCGAAGCCGGAGCGGACGACTATCTGCCCAAGCCGTTCGACCCGCGCGAGCTGGTGCTGCGAATCCGGGCAATGCTGCGCCGCGCCCAGCCCGCAACAGCGAGCGTGGAGATTCAGACGGGGCCCGTGCAACTCGGGCCGTTGCTGTTCGACAGTCTGCGCGGCGAGTTGCGCAGCAACACCGGCACGGTGCGACTCACAGGCGGGGAAGCGGCTCTGCTGACGGCGCTGGCAGCCCGCGCGCATGAGGTTCTGTCTCGGGAGGACATTGCCGCAGCCCTTGGCACGGACGAGGCGAGCGAGCGTGCCATCGACGTGCAGATCACCCGGCTTCGCCGCAAAATTGAGGCGGACCCGCGCGAGCCGCGCTTTTTGCATACCATCCGCGGTCGCGGTTACGTCCTTAAACCAGGAGTGTGACCATGCGCGTGCTGCCGGCCCAGACCCGGGCAGTGAAGAAGATGCTGCCGCACAGCCTGCTCGGCCGCAGCCTGCTGATCATGCTGATCCCGCTGGTGGTGGTGCAGGCGATTGCGTTGCAGATCTACTACGGCAGCCACCTCGAAATCGTCTCGCGCCGCTTCGCCAGCGCCATCGCCGGAGAGATCGCCACCACCATCGACACGATCGAGCGCCATCCGGAGGACCGCGAATGGGCGCTGAATGCGGCCTGGGATCGGCTTGAACTCTCCATGAGCTTCACCCCTGGGACGGCCCTGCCGCCCGCCGCCCGCACCGCGCCAATCCTGTTCCCGAGTGGGCTGACCGCAGCGCTGACCGAGCGCGTGGCGCGCCCCTTCACACTGGACTGGGACGCTGACCCACGTTCCGTGTTGGTGCGTGTCCAAGTGCAAGGCGGAGTGCTCGAGGTGCTCGTGCCGCTCAAGCGGCTCTATGCCGGCACCATTTTGGTCTTCGTTTTGTGGCTGGTCGGCTCATCTCTGCTGCTGTTCGGCATCGCGGCGCTGTTTATGCGCAACCAGGTCAAAGCGTTACGCCGGCTTGCCGCGGCGGCCGAGGCGTTTGGGATCGGTCGGGACCTGGGGCCGATCAAGCCGGAGGGTGCGACCGAGGTTCGCCAGGCTGCGACCGCGTTCAACCGCATGCAGGAGCGGATTCGCCGCTTTCTCTCGCAAAGAACTGACATGCTCGCCGGCGTCTCGCATGATTTGCGCACACCTTTGACGCGGCTGCGCCTTGCCGTTGCACTGCTTGAATCGCGCCCGGAGCTGGCGGAGGACGCGCGCGACATGGAGGGCGATATCGCCGAAATGGACCGTATGATCGAAGGCTACCTCGCCTTCGCGCGCGGCGAAGGCACCGAGCAGGCGCGACCGACCGATCTCGGCGCGATGCTCGAGGATGTCGCCAACAACGCGCGCCGTGCCGGGTCTGACGTGTCGCTTGATGCGCCTCGTGGCCTGGTGGTGCCGTTGCGGCCCGATTCGATCCGTCGTGCGATCACAAATCTCGTCGACAACGCACGTCGCCACGCCCGGCACATCACGATGGCCGCTCATCCCACCGGCAGCCGCAACATCGAAGTGACAGTGGATGACGACGGTCCGGGCATTCCACAGGACAGGCGGGAAAGCGTGTTCCGACCTTTTGCCAGCGGGGCGGCCGGTGGCACCGGTCTGGGGCTGACCATCGCGCGTGACATCGTTCGTGCCCATGGTGGGGAAATCACCTTGGAGACCAGCCCCCTAGGTGGCCTCAGGGCACGGGTCGTGCTGCCGAATTGATGCCAACCCGCGTTGCTGCTGACTGTTCCACCATCAACGCGGATTGGTGTCGAGCGCCGGTGTGGCCGGCGGCGCGCCAAATATGACAGCGCGGTATCCGAGATAGCGGCCAGGCTGCCGGTGGCATCATCGATCGCCTGATTGACCCAATTGACGTCGAGCGACAAAGGTTGAGCCTCTGCGAGCGCCTTCTCCAGCGCTGTGCGCCGAATGATGTAGTGTTCGAAATACGTCGATTTTGCCGCAGCGATCGCGTCCTGCGTCAGCTTCGACACGCTGGGCGCCGCGTTCAACAGCAGTGGCAAAATCGCTACGACCCGGACGCGGATATCTGGCAGAGCCGGGGACCTAGACCGGGACGATTCCTGATAGGCGAAATAATCCCGGTCGAGCCCTCTGTTTCTTCTCGTGATTCAGACCCTTCGGTGATTCCGCCTTCGGTCATCACGCTCTAGGCCTCGGCGGTCACGGCTTCGAGGCCCATGGCCTGCCCCAGGCGTTCGAGGCGGCGGGTGACCGATTCCCCGGCAAAGACGCCGCTGCCCGGGGCGAGTTTCAGGGTCAGGGTTTGGCCTGCGGTCAATCGGGTGCTTGCGAGCAGGGCGGTGGTCCCGGCCGAGAGGGTATATGCGAGGCGTAGGGCCATGCCGAGAATGGTGGCGCGACGCGTGGCTTCGAAGCTTAACAGCATGCGGGCGGTGGTGAGGAAGGGTGCATCGGCCTCCGCCTCGTAGCGCAGGGCCAAAGTCAGGGCCAGAAAGGCGCGGGCATGGTGGTCGAGGCCGATGCCAGGCTGGCGAAGCACGCGCATGAATGCCTGCTCGGCGCGATATTCGGGGTGATCGTGACTGCCGATGTCACTCATCCAGCAGGCGGCCTGGCGCAGGCGCAGCGCTTCGCCCGTTTCACCTGGAAACAGCGCATCGGTCCAGGCGAGCAGGGACTGAGGCAGGACCGGATCGCGCCCGAAGCGTTCGGCCAGTTCGTGGCCGGCCGCGATCAACGGGTCCTGCTCACGTGTTTCCGCCGAGATGTGCTGCATGTACCAGCCCTCACGCAGCCCGTTGGCGCTGAAAATAACGCGCCTTGCGTCGGTGGCTTGCAGGACCCGACGCAGCACGACGGCAGCGAAGGGCAGGTCGTCGACCCTTCTGCGGGGCACACCCGGCATGCGCTCGAGAGCACGGCGGGAGGCTGCGGCGATCACGCCGGTGAGGTCACGCGCCTCCTCTCGCTCGATGGTATAATGGTGCACCATGTTGAGCGGGTAGGCGGTTTGGGCGATGTGGATCCGTGCCAGCGCACGCCACGCTCCGCCGACGAGGTAGAGGTCGCGGCCAGAGCCCTCGCCGAGCCAGGACACCTGGGCGAGATCTGCCTCCGCCAGGGCGCGGGCCTTTATCGGGTCTCCGCCGGCTCGCTCGGACAGTCGGATCACGCCGAGCTTGAGTGTGCGGCCGATGCCACGGCGGCCGCCGTTGAGCCGCACCAATTCCATCGACCCCCCACCGATATCAGCGAGGACACCGTCCGCGGAGGGGATGCCGCACAGCAGGCCTGCTGCGGCGAAGTCGGCTTCCTGTTCCCCAGGAAGCGTCATGATCGGCACGCCCGGCAACTGCCGTCGCAGGGTTGCGACGAAATCGGGGCCGTTGGTCGCATCACGCACGGCGGCGGTGCAAAGTACTTCGAACGGATCGGCCCCCATGGCGCGCGCGATCGCACCGTATCGGTTCATCACCGTCAGCGCCTGTTCCAGCCCCTCCTCATTGAGCCGCCCGGTGGCGTTCAAACCTCGACCGAGACGCAGGACTGCCTTTTCGTTGAAGATCGGGGTCGGGTTGCGACCGCGCCCCTCGAACACGACGAGACGTACGGAATTGGAGCCAAGATCGACCACCGCGCAGCGCGGCAGTTGGTTCGGTGGCGTGTAGGGCATAGGTGAGGAGCCTTTGATCGACGAAGCAAAACCATGCGTGGCAAGATCAGTCCTGCAGCACGCGGTCCTGCCGTTTTGCGTGGGCAATGGCCTGCACTGCGCGTCCGTGCAGGGCCGAGCCGCGCCCGGACAACGAGGGGTTGGTCATAAAATAATCATGGGCGGAGACTGGTTTCTCGTTCTCGCCCGGCACTTCGCGCCGCCATGCACCGTCTGGTCCGAGATCCCAGGACTGCAGGTTGTCCTGAAGATTGACCACCATGATCTGGTCGAGGATTTGGGCATGAACGGTTGCGTTGTGGATCGGCACGAAGGTTTCCACGCGCCAGTCCATGTTGCGCGCCATCCAGTCGGCCGAGCTGATGAATACCTTGGCATGGCGGCCGGGCAGCTTGCGGCCATTGCCGAAAACACAGATGCGGCTGTGTTCGAGGAAGCGGCCGATGATCGATTTGACCCGAATGTTCTCCGAAAGGCCGGCCACGCCCGGGCGCAGGCAGCAGATGCCGCGGATGATGCAGCTGATTTTCACCCCGGCGCAGGAGGCGGCGTAGAGCTTGTCGATCAGTTCGGCGTCTACCAGTGAATTGAGCTTGAGCCAGATTGTGGCGGGCCTGGCTTGGGCTGCCAGAGCCATTTCGTTGTCGATCAGCGTCATGATGGCGGCACGGGTGGTCAGCGGGCTGAAGGCGAGCGCGTCCATCTTTTCCGGCCGGGCGTAGCCGGTCATGAAGTTGAACAGGCGGGCGGCGTCTCGCGTGAGGTCGGGGTCGCAGGTGAAGAAGCTGAGGTCGGTATAGATGCGCGCTGTGATCGGGTGATAGTTGCCGGTGCCGAAATGGGCGTAGCTGCGCATGACGGCGCCCTCGCGGCGAACCACCAGTGAGATTTTGGCGTGGGTCTTCAGTTCTGCAAAGCCAAACACAACCTGCACGCCGGCCGCTTCGAGCGTGCGGGCAAGACGGATGTTCGCCTCCTCGTCGAAGCGGGCGCGCAACTCCACCATCGCGGTGACGGATTTGCCCGCCTCGGCGGCCTCGATCAACGCCTTGACGATGGGGCTGTCGCGGCTGGTGCGGTACAGCGTCTGCTTGACGGCGACGACGGCGGGGTCGCCGGCGGCTTGACGAAGGAACTGCACCACCACGTCGAAACTCTCGAACGGATGGTGAACGACAATATCCTTGGCGCGGATGGCTGCGAAGCAGTCGCCGGCGAAGTCACGGATGCGCTCGGGGAACCGTGGCGTGTAGGGCGGGAACAGCAGGTCAGGGCGGTCATCGACGATCAGCTGCTTGACGTCGACGATGCCCAGGATGCCGGGCTGGACGAACACTTCCTGCGGCGGCACATCCATCTCGTCGGCGACGAAATCGTGGAGATCGTCAGGGGTCGACTGGCTGATCGACAAATGGATGGCAACGCCCCGCCTGCGGCGCTTGAGGGCGGTTTCGTAGGAGCGGACCAGGTCTTCCGCCTCTTCCTCGAACTCCACATCGGTGTCGCGGATCAGGCGGAACATGCCCTGGCCCAGCACGCGGAAGCCTGGGAACATGCGGGAAAGGAACAGGCTGACCACGTCATCGAGCATGATGAAGCGGGTGCGGCCTTCGTCGTCTGGCAGGCGAACGAAGCGTTCGATCAGGCCCGGCAGAGGGATCAGTCCACGCATGCCGTGGCCGTCTTCGTCGCGCAACAGGCGCATGACGATCACGAGGCCCATGTTCGGAATGAATGGGAACGGGTGTGCGGGATCGACGGCAAGCGGCGTCAGAACGGGAAACACGCGCTCCATGAACCAGGCTTCGAGCCAGGCGCGATCGGTGGAGGACAGCGCGGCGGGTTCGGTGACGACTATCCCGGCAGCGGCGAGCAGATGCCGCAGCTCGCCCCACACCCGCATCTGGTCGCCCATGAGAGAGTGGGCGCGGGCCAGAACGTCCACGATCTGCTGCACCGGCGTGCGTCCATCCGGGGAGCGTTCGGTGACACCTGCCTTCGCCTGGCCGACCAGCCCTGCGACACGCACGGAGTAGAATTCGTCGAGGTTGCCGGCGCTGATGGACAGAAACCGCACGCGCTCCAGCAGGGGATGCGCCCGATTCTCGGCTTCCTCCAGCACGCGCTGGTTGAAGTCGAGCCAGGACAGCTCGCGGTTGATAAAGCGCGCCGGGTCCGCTGCGATGTCGGCCGGGGCTTCAACCGGCAGCGTGTCGGCCTGATCGTGCGGTTTCGTGCTCATTCTCTATTGCTACAGCACATCGGTGCCTGCCTGCGAGGCGGACACGTGGCCCGCCGCCAAAACTTCACGATCCGCCAGTTCTTCGATGACAACGGACGCGAGCGCCCGGGTGATCCTGCTGCCGGAGGCGAGTGCGAGCCGATCGAGCCGCGCCGCGGCTTCCCGCAGAGTCGCGGGCGTACGCGGCAGGTGGCGCAGCAAATGTTCTTGCAGCGGTGCGGCCACGGCGAGCTGCCGGTCGGCGAGCAGACGGGCCAGCAGCGCCCGCATCAGGCTGTCCTCGGGAACATGGATTTCTACGGCCAGGGTCGCGCGCAGCCGGCTCGACAGGTCGGCGAGGTCCGTCGTCCAGCGCGCCGGTGCGGCTGCGGCCGCCATGACCAGAGGAAAGCCTGCTTCACCCGCCGCATTGAGCAGATGCAGCAGCGCGATCTCAGGAGCGCCGTCGGCATTGTCGACCGCCACGGGGCCGGTCGGCGGCTCGAGCTGCAGCGAGGGCCCGTCGAGAACGGCTGCCCCGGTAAGGATCGCCCACCGGCGCAGCAGGTGAGTCTTGCCGCAGCCAGGTGCCCCCCACAGTGCGAGACGATGCTGCGGCCATTCGGCGGGACGCTCCAGCCAGGTCAATGCCTGGGCGTTGGAGCAGGCCTGCAGGAACACCGCCGTCGCGTAGTCCGGTCTATGCGCGAAGGGCAGTGGTAACTGGCGGATCAACGAGCGGTCACTCCCGGGGCGGCGGTGGGTCGAGATACAGCGAGCTGTCGAGATACCGGCGCAGCCAGAAACGGCACAGCACCCCGAGGATGGCAGCCACCGGAACGGCGAGCAGAACGCCCACGAAACCGAAGGCCGCACCGCCAGCGAACAAGGCGAAAATCACCCATACCGCGTGCAGTTCCACCCGGTCGCCAAGAAAACGGGGGTAGATGACGTAGCCTTCCAAAAGCTGGCCGATGACGAACACCACGCCGACCTCGATCACGCCGGCCCAGGTCGGAAACTGGGCGAAGGCCAGCCCGATCGCCACCAGCAAGCCGGTGATGCTGCCGACATAGGGAATGAACGAGAGCACGCCCGCGCTGATACCGACGATCAGCCCAAGATCCAGCCCGACCGCCGACAGCGCCACGGCATAGTACAGGGCGAGCGAAAGGCAGCAGATCGCCTGCCCGCGCAGCCAGGCGGACAGGATGCGGTCGACCTCATGCGCCTGCGCCCGCAGCACGCCGCTGTAGCGATGCGGCAGCCACCCGTCGATCTGGCCCACCACAGCTGGCCAATCGCGCAACAGATAGAAGGCGACCACGGGGGTGACGATCACCAGCGAGATGACGTTGAACAGCGCAAAGCCGCCACCGATCACGCCGCGCAGTGCGCCGGCGACGAACGAGACCATGGTGCCGGCCTGGCCGCCGACGAGGTCGCGGAGGCGTTCGTCCATCATCTCCGGCCCCAACCGTGCCTGGAGATGGGCAATCTGCTCGGCGGCGAAAGCGCGTACGGCTGCTGTGTAGTCCGGCACGCGCGTGAACAGGATGCCGACCTGCGCCACGATCAACGGATAAAGCAGCAGGGCGAACACCATGACGAGGGTCAGCAACGCCACCATCAGCAGGAAGGCGGCGACACCGCGGCCCATGCCCAGGCGGGTCAGCCGTGTCGCCAACGGATCGAGGAAGTAGGCGATGCCGGCGGCCGAGACGAATGGTATCAGAACAGAAGCGAACAACTGCAGCATGACGGCGAACACCACCACCACGCCGAGCAGCAGGGCCAGCCTCTGACCACGCGTCGATGCGGCATGTGGCGGCATCGCGTTCACGATGGTCCCCGACACTGTGATGTCGAAGCGGTGTTTGCACCCGCCGTTGCACTGTGTTTCCTTGCCGTCCCGCCACCCATTTCGCGCCCATGCTCCTTTGCCAAGGGGCGCAGTATAACCGGAAGCCATCATGACGAGGATGACCTATCGCGACGCCGGCGTGGATATTGACGCGGGAGATGCGCTGGTGGACCGCATCAAGCCACTGGCCAAGGCCACCACCCGCCCGGGTGTGATGGGCGGACTCGGCGGCTTCGCGGCCCTGTTCGACCTGAAGGCGGCCGGTTTCGTGGACCCGATCCTGGTTTCGGCCACGGACGGCGTGGGCACCAAGCTTCGCATTGCGATCGACACCAGGCTGCATGACGGCGTGGGCATCGACCTCGTGGCCATGTGTGTGAACGATTTGGTGGTGCAGGGCGCCGCTCCGTTGTTCTTCCTCGATTATTTTGCCACCGGCAAATTATCGGTCGAGGACGCGGCGCGGGTGATCGCAGGTATCGCGCGCGGCTGCGAGATTGCCGGCTGCGCGCTGGTTGGTGGCGAGACGGCGGAAATGCCTGGCATGTATCATGACGGCGACTACGATCTCGCGGGCTTCGCAGTGGGTGCTGCCGAGCGAGACGCGTTGCTGCCGCGAGACGTGCTGCCAGGCGACACCATCTTGGGTTTGGCAAGCTCTGGGGTGCATTCCAACGGCTTCTCACTGGTTCGCCGTATCGTGGCCGGCGGCAATGCTGGGTGGAAGGACCCGGCGCCGTTCGCCACGGGCAAGAATTTGGGCGAAGCCTTGATGGCGCCGACGCGCATCTATGTCCGCTCCGTGCTCGCACTGCACCAGGCAGGGCTGCTGCACGCTGCGGCCCATATCACTGGCGGCGGTTTGCCCGGCAACCTGCCGCGGGTGCTGCCACCAAACACCCGTGCCGTGATAGATGCCACCTGCTGGCCACTGCCGCCGGTGTTCACCTGGCTTGCTCGGACCGGCGATGTCAGCGGCGAGGAGATGCTGCGGGTGTTCAATTGCGGCATCGGCATGGTGCTCGTGGTGCGCGATGCGGAGAAAGCGACGGCATTGCTGACGGAGCTTGGCGAGACCGTTTACGAAATCGGTCATATCGATGCGCATGAGGGAACGGCGGAAGTGACGATCGACCTGCCGAACGGCTGGAGCAGATGACCCGCAAGCGCGTCGGTGTTCTGATCAGCGGCCGTGGTTCCAACATGGAAGCGCTGGTGGCTGCGTCCCGCCGAACTGAGGCGCCATTCGAGATCGCTCTCGTTCTGTCCAACAATCCCGATGCCGCCGGGCTGGGCGTCGCAGCGGATGCTGGCATCACAACGGTTGCCATCGATCACCGACCGTATCGCAGCGATCGTGCCGCTCACGAGATGGCCATTGCCCACCGGCTTGACGCCGCCGGCGTCGAGATCGTTTGCCTCGCCGGCTACATGCGCTTGCTGACGCCCCTTCTGGTTGGCCGCTATGCCGGGCGGATGCTCAACATCCATCCGAGCCTGCTGCCGTCGTTTCCGGGGTTGCACACCCATGCGCGGGCAATCGAGGCGGGTGTGAAGTTGCATGGCTGCACCGTCCATTTGGTGACGGAGTCTATGGACGAGGGTCCGATTCTGGCGCAGGCCGCAGTCCCGGTGCTGCTCAGCGACGACGAGGACAGCCTGGCCGCCCGCGTGCTGGCGCAAGAACATTTGCTTTACGCCGACACGCTCGCGCTGTTCGCTCAAGACCGCCCCGGGCGCGCAGATCCCACCGCCAGCCTGCGCAATCCCTTGCCAGAAGCAGCCCGGCCCTCCTAGAACACTGGCATTGCGCAACCCAGCGGGACAGCATCCATGGCCGACCAAACCCCAATCACCGCCCAGCCGCCCCTGACGTTCGACGCGCTGCTGGCCGATCGCCTCTCGTTCTGGTCCGCGTTTACCGGCGCCACGACGCTGGCCGCTGGTGCGATCGTCGTCGGCGTCGCCATGCTATTCCTGTTCGTGTTCTAGAGCCTGATCGCTTCTGGCAGACGAAGCGATCAGGCTCTAGCTCTTTGGTTTATCGCGTGATTCAGACCTTTCGGTGATTCCACCTTCGGTCATCACGCTCTAAGCGTCTTCGAAGCCGCCCAGGCAGGCGTTCATCATCGCTTCGCCTGGCAGGTTGGCGAGCACCAGGCGGCGGAGCGGGTCGAACGGGTTCTGCGGGATCCGTTTACCACTCACGTGCAGTCCCGATTGGATCGCGGCTTGCACCTTGGCCGCCGTCGGTGGGTCGCCTAACTCCCATACCCGGGCCCGGGTCGGCCCGATGCGGCCGGCATCACCCAGCAGCGCCGGCAGCAATGTGGGGAACAGCACTTCTTCCAGCGGATACATCGGATGCAGGTCGACCAACTCCTCCCAGGCAAAGAAACGCAACAATAACGCCACCATCGTCTGGAAGAGGTCGCGGGTCATGAACACGCCATCGGCGCGGCCACATTGCAGCGGCGTGCCGAGATAGCTCGCCATCGCATGAAGGCGCGGATCGGACATGACCGCGTCGTGCCAGTGCCACCCCGCGTGCATCGGGAACATATTTGCCGGCAGCCCGGCGTCCAGCGCCCCGATGGCCACGTCCAAACCAGGCACGAAGGCATAGAGGTATGGGGAGGCCATCATGATGTGGCTGAACTCCAGGCCCATCTGCTCGGCCACGCGATGATTATGCATCATCATCGGCAGCGCGGTGCCGAACTGCGTCGGAATCGAGACCGGATTGATGAGCAACCCCTCCCCTGACGGAATCACGCCAGCCGCAGCCATCTCGGCCAGCATCTCATACCGGGTGGTCGCCGATAGATGTGCGAGGGTCACCATGCGTCCCGACAAGGCCGCGCGCCAGTTTAGGTGGAAGCCACTTAACGCGCCCAGATGTTCATGAAACGACGTCGACACCAGCACCCGCATGGCAGTTTCCTCGGCAACCTGGAGCAATTTCATATCATTCAGAGGCACCAGCGGCCTGCGAAACTGCTCTGGGTGTGTGTTTTGGCAGGCATTCCCACAGGCCTGCCGGAGAGGCGACCGGCGCCCCTCCAGGGACGCCGGGTCGGGGCAATGACCGTTGTGTTAGGCTTCGTCGAATGTGATGTCAGGCGACCAGTGCACCGCGTTCGGCGGAGGCGCGCGCCCATGTTGCCGCAGCGTCCTCGTCGAAAAGCTCGGTGAGCTTCTTCATCATGGTGCCGCCAAGTTCTTCGGCATCGACGATCGTAACGGCGCGTTTGTAGTACCGCGTCACGTCATGGCCGATGCCGATCGCGACGAGTTCGACGGCACGGCGGTCCTCGATATCCTTGATGATGTCGCGCAGGTGGCGTTCGAGGTAGTTGCCGGGGTTGACCGACAGTGTGCTGTCATCGACCGGAGCGCCATCGCTGATCACCATCAGGATGCGGCGGTGTTCGGGCCGTGAAAGGATCCGGCGGTAGGCCCAAAGCAGGGCCTCGCCGTCGATGTTTTCCTTCAGCAGGCCTTCGCGCAGCATCAGACCGAGGTTCTTGCGGCTGCGGCGCCACGGGCTGTCGGCGGATTTGTAGATGATGTGGCGCAGATCGTTCAGCCGGCCGGGGTTGCGGGGCTTGCCCTCGCTGACCCAACGTTCCCGCGACAGACCGCCTTTCCAAGCCCGGGTGGTGAAGCCCAGCACCTCGACCTTGACGGCACAGCGTTCCAGGGTGCGAGCCAGGATATCGCCGCACATGGCGGCCACCGTGATCGGGCGGCCCCGCATCGAGCCGGAGTTGTCGATCAGCAGGGTGACCACGGTGTCGCGGAAGTCGGTGTCGCGCTCGCGTTTGTAGGACAGCGCGAGCATCGGATTGACGATGACGCGCGACAGGCGGCCGGCGTCGAGCATGCCTTCCTCGAGGTCGAAATCCCACGCGCGGGTCTGTTGCGCCATCAGGCGACGCTGTAGCCGATTGGCGAGCTTGGCGACCACGCCCTGCAGATGCTGCAGCTGCTGGTCGAGCGCCTGGCGCAGGCGGGCGAGTTCGTCGGCATCGCAGAGATCCTCCGCGTTGATCTCCTCGTCGAACTGGCGCGTGTATGGACGATAGGTCGCCTCGTTGTCCGCCACCGGTTTTTCGCGGCGCGGCTGCGGACCGCCAGGGCGATCATCGCCTTCGGCGGCGGCGGAATCGTCCTCCGACTCCTCGCCGGCCTCCTCCTGCGCCGCTTCGCCTTCCATCTGCTCCGGCTGCGCGCCGAGCATCGATTCAGACTCGGACTGGGACTGCCCCTCGCCGTCCTGCTGGTTGTCCTGCTGGCCGGACTGCTCGCCGTCGTCCTCGTTGGTATCGTCGGACGGGTCAGACTCGGCTTCGACCTCGGCCTCGGCCAGGTCCATCGCGGCCAGCAGCTTGCGGGCGGTGCGGGTGAAGGCGGTCTGGTCCGCAGCGGTTGCGGCCATTTCCTCGAGCGCGCGATCGGCCGCGTCGCCGAGTGTGCCGCGCCAGAGATCGAGCACGCGGGACACGGCCTTGGGCGCCTTCTCGCCAGACATCTTCTCGCGCGCGAGCAGCGACAAGGCGGCCGCGATCGGCAGCTGGTCCTTGCGGGTCATGCGGTCGTAGCCCTCCGTCTCGCATTCCTCGGCGAGACGGGCGGCCAGGTTGGCGGCGACGCCGGACATATGGACGGAGCCGATCACCTCGACCCGCGCCTGTTCCAATGCGTCGTACACCTCACGCGCCTCACGCCGCCCGGGCATGCGGGCGTTGTGGACGTTGTCGTCGTGATGGCGCACGCGCAGGGCGAGGCTGTCGGCGGCCCCGCGCAATTTGGCCATTTCAGCAGCTGGCAGTGCCCGCGTCGGCAGGGGCAGGCGGGCGCGTTTGCCGGCAAGGCCGGAGGGTCCGGGCTGGTAGGCCACCTGGATCTCGGCATTCCCCGCGACCGCGCGGAGTGCGCCCGCGGTTGCCTTCTTGAACTCCTCGGAGCGCGTGTTGTCCTTCTTGTCGCTCACGGGTCAGCCTTTGCGGACCAGGTTCCCGGTGGGCAGATCCTCGTTGAAGCAGCGCTGGTAGTATTCGGCCACGGTGCCACGCTCCGCCTCGTCGCATTTGTTGAGGAACGAGAGACGGAAGGCAAAACCGACGTCGTTGAAGATCTTGGTGTTCTCGGCCCAGGTAATCACGGTGCGAGGCGACATGACGGTGGAGATATCGCCGTTGATGAAGCCGGCGCGGGTGAGATCGGCCAGCGCCACCATGTTCTCGATGCGCTTCTTGGCGGCCTTGTCGGCGGGATCGGTCGCCATCTTGGCCATGACGATCTCCGTCTCCTGCGCATGCGGCAGGTAGTTGAGCGTCGCCACGATGTTCCAGCGGTCCATCTGGCCCTGGTTGATCTGCTGGGTGCCGTGATAGAGGCCCGTCGTGTCGCCGAGGCCCACCGTGTTGGCGGTGGCAAAAAGGCGGAAGCCGGGATGCGGGCGGATGACGCGGTTCTGGTCGAGCAGGGTGAGCTTACCCTCGACCTCGAGCACCCGCTGGATGACGAACATCACGTCGGGGCGACCGGCGTCGTATTCATCGAACACCAGCGCGCAATTGTGCTGCAGCGCCCAAGGCAGAATGCCTTCGCGGAATTCGGTGATCTGTTTGCCGTCCTTGAGGACGATGGCGTCCTTGCCGATCAGGTCGATGCGGCTGATGTGGCTGTCGAGGTTGACGCGGATACAGGGCCAGTTGAGGCGAGCTGCAACCTGCTCGATATGGGTCGACTTGCCGGTGCCATGATAGCCCTGGATCAAGACGCGCCGGTTATAGGCAAAGCCCGCCAGGATCGCGAGCGTGGTGTCGCGGTCGAACTTATAGGTCGGATCGACGTCAGGCACGTGTTCGGTGCGGGTCGAGAAGGCCGGCACATGCAGGTCGCTGTCGATCCCGAAGGTGGCGCGCACGTCCACGGTGATGTCGGGCATGGACTTGGACGTGATGCCTACGGTCTCGGATGCGACGTCGTTCATACTCTGGCGGCTTCCTGCGGTTTCGTCGGGGGATGATACGCCCCGGTTTCTCGATTGGGTAGGTAGGGATGGCTGTCGTTGTTCACGAGAGCCGGCGTGATTTTCGGAAATGTTAACCCGCCGCCATCCGTGGCTCAACGGCCAGTCGCCCGCGCAGCATGGCGTAGGCGATGTTGATGGTTTTGAGGCGCTCCTCGGCCGCGCGGTCACCGCCATTGGCATCGGGATGGTGCAGCTTGGCAAGTTCCTTGTAGCGGCTTTTCAGCGCGTCCAGCGTCACCGGCCAGGCCAGGCCCAGGGTTCCGAGCGGCTCGCGCAGGTCGGATGGGATCTCGGAGGCAGGGGGCTGGCGTGGTCGGGTGCCGAAGCCGGCGTTCAACGTGTGCAGCGGATCGCGCAGCATGTCGGAATCGAGCGTGCCGCCGATGCGGCCCAACGGCCAGGTCGGACGATTCCATGAGGTGTCGGCCCGAAGCTGCTGCTCGATCTCCCCCGGCGTCATGCCCTTGTAGAAGTCCCACGAAGCATTGTACGCGCGCACATGCTCCAAACAGAACCACCAGTACTGGTTGAGCGCGGTGCGCGATTTTGGGGCACGATAGGCACCTTCGGCGGTGCAGCCGGGCATATCGCAGATCTGGCCAGGCGCGTCCGGATCGGGCGCGTAGGCCCGAGGTCGGGAGGGGCGACGGGTCATTCAGGGTTTATGTGCGGCGGAAGCTTCACTTGGGAAGGGGGATTCCATGGCAACGCGTGCGGAACGGATAGAGGCGGCGCTTCGAGCGGAATTTGCGCCGGTGGCGTTGGCGGTGGTTGACGAGAGTGCCATGCACGCAGGGCATGCCGGGGCGGCGCCCGGGGGAGAAACGCATTACCAGGTGATGATGCAGTCATCGCGGTTCATCGGGATGGGACGGCTGGCGCGCTCACGTGCCGTGCATGCCACGCTCGGCGCCGAGTTGGACTCCGGGCTGCACGCGCTCTCACTCAAGCTCAGCGCACCGGGCGAATGATTGGCTGCCTGTTCGCAACAGGTTGTTAATCGCTCTCATCCATTGTTTCACTACAAGGAGAGCGGTTTTGTGAGCGAAAGCAGTCAGTCGAACCGGAGCCTGATCAATCGCAACATACTGTCGCGCCAGGGGCGCACCAGCATGCGGTTGGAGCAGGAACTATGGGATGCTCTGGAGGAAATCTGCCGGCGTGAGCATGCCACATTGGCCTCAATGGTGCAGCGCATCGATGCGGGTCGGAAACCGGGCAGCCGCACCAGTGCGGTGCGGGTGCACATCATTCGCTACTTTCGCAACGCCGCGACGGAGGCGGGCCATCGTGCTGCGGGCCACGGGCTTGGATGATCCCGCCGCCGGTGACCGGCGCGAATGACCATGCCGCGGGGTCGGTCGGACAAGCCTGGCCCTACTGGGGTTTTGCCGCTGCCAGCAACGCCTGTTCGTCCTGGAAACCGTAATAGGTGAGTTCCTGCACGCAGGCATTCACCTCCGCGATCGTGTCGTTGGTGGTGAGCAGGTTGTAGCGGGTGGAACGGCAAACCGCCGCGACGCCGTTGCGCGGATCGACCATGCGAACCTCCTTTGTGCGCGCACAGCCGGCCATGAGCGTCAGGGTGGCAAGCAGCAGCAGAATGGTTCGCATGGTCGGCTTCCTCGATCGTGGAACATTGGGCAGTCGCTCTGTCATTTTATACAAAATCCACGAGAATCCCGAACGCTCGAACGACAATACATGCCGGTCACATATCCGTCGAAACCTGCGTGCTGCCAATCGACGCAAACTGTCCAGTGGCGCATCCTCCCAGAGGCCCTGCCAGCGCTCTCGCGTCCGTCGCCGTCGGTCCCACCGCGCTGGAGAATTCATTCTCCTAGAGCAATATCGCCTGAGGTTGAACCAACCGTGCGATGAAATTGCTTGTTAAAACAGACAGCTAGAGCGTGATGGCGTCTGACAGGCGACTTCATCACGCTCTAGCTCTTTGTTTTACCGCGTGATTCCACCGTTGGTCATCATGCTCTAATAGCTGCGCGGCAGGCCTAGTACGTGTTCCGCAACATACGACAGGATCAGGTTGGTGCTGATAGGCGCCACCTGATAAAGTCGTGTTTCACGAAACTTTCGCTCGATATCGTATTCCTCGGCGAAACCAAAGCCGCCGTGGGTTTGGATGGCCGCTTCGCCGGCCGCCCAACTCGCTTCGGCCGCCAGCATCTTGGCCATGTTGGCCTCGGGGCCACAGGGCAAGCCGGCGTCGAACCTGTCGCAACCATCGCGCACCATCAGCTCCGCCGCCCGCATCTGCGCGTATGCGCGGGCGATTGGAAACTGGACGCCCTGGTTCTGGCCGATCGGCCGGCCGAACACCTGGCGGTCGTTGGCATAAGCGGTGCTTTTGGCGATGAACCACTTGGCATCGCCGACGCATTCCGAGGCGATGAGCAACCGTTCGGCGTTCATGCCATCCAGGATCACGCGAAACCCGGCACCTTCGGCGCCGACCAGGTTTTCCGCCGGAATCTCCATGTCGTCGAAAAAAATCTCGCACGAATTATGGTTCATCATCGTGCGGATGGGGCGGATGGTCAGGCCGTGGCCAAGTGCTAGGCGCATGTCGACGATGAAGACGGATAGACCCTGGGTCTTTTTCTCCACCTGGTCGCGCGGCGTGGTGCGGGCGAGCAGCAACATCAGGTCGGAATGCTCTGCCCGACTGGTCCAGATCTTCTGGCCGCGCACAATGTAGCGGTTGCCTTCGCGGCGGGCGAAGGTGCGCAGTGCCGTGGTGTCGGTGCCCGAGCTCGGCTCAGTGACGCCGAATGCCTGAAGCCGCAGGCTGCCGTCAGCGATGGCGGGGAGATATTGCTGCTTCTGCGCCGGCGAGCCATGCCGCAGGATGGCCCCCATGATATACATCTGTGCGTGGCATGCCGCCCCGTTGCAACCCTCGGCCTGGATCGTCTCCATGATGGCAGCGGCGGCCGACAGAGTGAGACCGGAGCCGCCGAACGCCTCTGGGATCAGCGCGGCCAGGTATCCGGCCTCGGTGAGGGCTGCCACGAATTCGCTCGGATATGCCCGCCTCGCATCGAGTTCGCGCCAGTACGGGCCAGGGAAGCGAGAACACAGCCTAGCCACCTCCGCGCGGATCTCTGCGTGCGAATCGTTCGGCGAGAGAGACATCGGTTGATCCATCGCGCAGGGTCTCCAGACCAAAGGGTAATCGCCGCTCGAATTAGAGCGCCGCGCCGTGCGGCGCAAGAAAGCCGTAGGCGAGACCGGGCCGGCCAGGTGATGTGCGGCCAGCGCACATTGTTCGTCTGGGTGACCAAATTTTCACCACCGTTCCGCCCGGAACTGCTATGGGAAAGGATCGCGAAGTTGTTATTGAAAACAGCACGGTGAACCTTTGGCTCAGATGGGGCACGGGGCTTGCGCATGGGGAAGCGGATCTATGTTCAGCAAAACCGGCGCGAG
Source organism: Rhodospirillales bacterium (assembly GCA_025352665.1). GTDB lineage: Bacteria > Pseudomonadota > Alphaproteobacteria > Acetobacterales > Acetobacteraceae > CAIQQQ01. The sequence continues at coordinate 152,671 of JANXSM010000143.1, forward strand.
TCGGCAGATGGAGGCCACCCGAGGATGCTGTTCGCCCGCCACCGCCTGATCCGCCTCACCGTGCTGACGATGGCCTGCGTTTCCCTGGCGTCCGCCAGATTGCTTGCCCAGCCCGCCACGCCGCCAGCCGCCGGGCCCGCAGCGGGCAATGGCGTTCCGGTGACCGTGGTGAAACCGACGCGGCGCGATGTGCCGGTTTATCTGCGCGGCCTCGGCTCGGTCGCTGCCTTCAAGTCTGTTCTGATCCGTACCCGGGTGGATGGTACGTTGGATCGGGTCGGGTTTACCGAGGGTGACACCGTCAAGCAGGGCGACCTGCTGGCCCAGATCGACCCACGGCCCTATCAGGCGACATTGGACCAGGCTCTCGCGAAGAAGGCGTCCGACGAGGCGACGCTGGCAAACGCCAGGCGCGATCTGAACCGCTATTCGCAGCTCGCTCGCAACCAGTTCGCCGCTCAGCAGCAGGTGGACAGCCAGGGTTCGACCGTGGCGCAACTCGAGGCCGCGCTGAAGGGCGACGACGCCAGCATTGCCAGCGCCAAGCTCAATCTCGATTACAGCCGGATCACCGCACCGTTCGACGGGCGGGTCGGTCTTCGGCAGGTGGATCCGGGCAACTTCGTCCGCGCTGCCGATAGCTCCGGCAGCTACATCGTCGCTCTCAGCCAGGTGCAGCCGATATCAATGACGTTCACGGTGCCGCAGGACCAGCTGCCGGCGGTCGCCACGGCGATGTCGCGCGGCAAGCCCAAGGTGCTGGCCTACAGCGCCGACGACGCCACACAGCTCGGCGTCGGCGAACTGCTGACGGTGGACAATGCGATCGACCCCACCACCGGGACGATCAAGGTGAAGGCGACCTTCCCCAATGCCGACAGCAAGCTGTGGCCGGGGCAGTTCGTCAACGTGCGCCTGCTGGTGGACGAGCGTAAGAATGTCATCACCCTGCCCGATGCCGCCATCCAGCGCGGGCCGCAGGGCCTGTTCGTCTACGTGATGAAGCCGGATCAGACCGTGGCCGCGCGCCCCATCGACGTGCTGCAGGACACCGGGACGATCTCCGTGATCGGCAAAGGTTTGGAGGACGGCGATACCGTTGTGCTGTCCGGCCAGTCCCGCCTGGCCAATGGCACGCGCATTGCGCCCATGCAAAGCGCGGGCTCCTGATCAAGCGGGCAAGCGGCCCCCTGCCACCATGCTTTCGCTGATACCACGCGTCCCCTGACCATCGGCCACGGAACCCCGGCATGAGCATTTCCTCGCACTTCATCAAGCGCCCGGTTGGCACCGCCCTGCTGATGGCGGCTATTCTTCTGGTCGGGCTGGCGGCCTATCCGCTACTGCCGGTGGCGCCGTTGCCGCGCGTAGAATTTCCAACCATCAGCGTGTCCAGTTCGTTTCCTGGCGCCAGTCCCGATACGATGGCGACCTCCGTGGCCGCGCCGCTGGAACGCCAGTTCAGCCAGATCGCGGGTTTGGCCCAGCTCACCTCGATGTCGGTTTCCGGTGGCACCCAGATCACGCTGCAGTTCGATCTCGACCGCAACATCGACGCCGCCGCATTGGACGTGCAGGCCGCCATCCAGGCGGCGACCGGTCAGCTGCCCAAGGCGCTGCCGCAGCCGCCGACCTTTCGCAAGACCAACCCGGCGGACAGCCCGATTCTGATCCTGGCCGTGCAATCCGACACATTGCCGCTGATCGACGTGGATGAGATCGCCGACACGCTGCTGGCCCAGCAGATCTCGCAAATGGCTGGTGTGGCCCAGGTGATCATCTTCGGCGAACAGAAACCCTCGGTGCGGGTTCAGGTCGATCCGGCGCGCCTGGCCGCGATGGGGCTGACGATGGAGGATGTGCGGCTCATGCTGCTCAACTCCACCACCAACTCGCCGAAAGGCGTGATCGACGGCGACAAGCAATCGTTCAACGTCTACGCCAATGACCAGATCACCAAGGCGAAGGACTACCGCGACCTGGTGCTCGCCTATAAGAACGGCGCACCGGTGCGGCTGTCCGACATCGGCACCACGATCGATGCGGCGGAGAACGCGCGCCTGGCCAGTTGGCAGAACGGCCGCCGCGGGATCCAGCTGGCGGTGTTCAAGCAGCCAGGCGCGAACGTGATCGACACGGTCGATCGCATCAAACAGGCGCTGCCCATTCTGCAGGCCTCGATCCCGCCTGCCATCACCGTTCAGCAAGTGGTCGACCGGACGCAGACCATCCGCGCCTCGGTCGCCGAGGTTCAGTTCACGCTGATGATCTCGATTGGCCTGGTGATCGTGGTGATCTTCGTCTTCCTGCGCAATTTCTGGGCAACCGTGATCCCAGCGGTGACGGTGCCACTGGCGCTGATCGGCTCGTTGGCGATCATGTATTTGCTTAATTACAGCCTGGACAATCTGTCGCTGATGGCGATGACCATCGCGGTCGGCTTCGTGGTCGACGACGCCATTGTCATGCTCGAGAACATCTACCGACATATCGAGGATGGCATGAAACCGATGGAAGCGGCGCTGAAGGGCGCCGGTGAAATCGGCTTCACCATCGTGTCCATCTCGCTGTCGCTGATCGCCGTGTTCATCCCGCTGCTGCTGATGGGAGGCATCGTCGGCCGGCTGATGCGCGAGTTCGCCATGACGGTCGCCATCACCGTTGCGGTCTCCATGGTGATCTCGCTGACCCTCACGCCGATGATGTGCTCGCGGTTCCTGTCGCAGGAACACGGCAACCACGGATGGTTCTACCGCACGGTGGAACGCTTCTTCGAGGGGCTGCTGGGCTTTTACCGCCGCACGCTCGACATCGCGCTGAAATACCAGTTCATCACCCTGATGGTGTTCTTCGCCACCGCCGCCACCACGGCGGTGCTGTATATCAACATTCCCAAGGGCTTTTTCCCGCAGCAGGACAACGGCGTGCTGATCGGCTTCACCGAAGGCGGGCAGGATATCTCCTTCGCCGAGATGGGGCGCCGCCAGGTCGAGGTCGGCGACATCATCGCAGCCGACCCGGCGGTTCAATCCTATTCCTCGGCGATCGGCGCCGGCAACGGGTCGACTGCGAACAGCGGGCGCATGTTCGTCGCCCTCAAGCCGTTCAACGAGCGCACCGCCAGCGCCCAGGAGGTGATCACCCGCCTGGGGCCGAAGTTCGCCAAGGTGCAGGGCATGCGCGTGTTCCTGCAGGCCGGCCAGGATGTGACCATCGGCGGCCGGCTCGCCCGCACCCAGTACCAATACACTTTGCAGGATGCCAACCTGAACGAGTTGTTCGAGTGGGCGCCAAAAGTGCTCGCCGAGATGCGCAAGATGCCGATGCTGCGCGATCTCGCGTCCGATCAGCAGATGGCGGGCACCACCGCCACGCTGACCATCGACCGCGACCAGGCGGCCCGCTTCGGCATTCAGCCCCAGGTGATCGACGACACGCTCTACGACGCCTTCGGGCAGCGGCAGGTGACCCAGTATTTCACCCAGGTGAATTCCTACCATCTGATCCTGGAAGTGCTGCCGGAGATGAGCGGCAAGCTGGATACGCTGGACAAGCTCTATGTGAAGTCGTCCACAGGTGTCGCCGTGCCGCTTTCCACCTTCGTCAAGCTCGACACGAAGCCTGTGGTGCCGCTGTCGATCAGTCATCAGAGCCAGTTCCCGGCGGTGACGCTGTCGTTCAATCTGGGCAACGGCGTGGCGCTGGGCGACGCGGTGACCGCGGTCAATGCGATGATGGAGCGGATCGGCGCACCCGGCTCGCTGCGCGGCGCCTTCCAGGGCACGGCGCAGGCCTTCCAGGCGTCGCTTTCGAGCCAGCCCTATCTTATCGCCGCCGCTCTCATCACCGTCTACATCATCCTCGGCGTGCTCTATGAGAGCTTCATTCTCCCGCTGACGATTCTCTCCACCCTGCCCTCCGCCGGCGTCGGCGCCTTCGCCATGCTGATGCTGTTCGGCTACGACCTGTCGGTGGTGGCACTGATCGGTGTCATCTTGCTGATCGGCATCGTCAAGAAGAACGGCATCATGATGGTGGATTTCGCCATCAACGCCGAGCGCCGCGATGGCGAAACCCCGCTCAACGCCATCCGCAGCGCCTGCCTGCTGCGCTTCCGGCCCATTTTAATGACCACGATGGCAGCCTTGCTCGGCGGTCTGCCGTTGATGCTGGCCACCGGCGCCGGTTCTGAACTCCGACGCCCGCTTGGTTTCGCCATGGTCGGCGGTCTTGCGCTCAGCCAAATCCTGACGCTGTACACCACGCCCGTCGTCTATCTTTATCTCGACCGCTTGCAGCGCCGCCTCGCACCGCGGCGCCACGCGACCATGCCGACGCTTGCGGAGAAGATGGGCTCAGTCGCCGATTGAGCGCGCCGTCATGAGCTCACGCGTCCATCGTTCGCCCGATGGCATTCTTTATCTGACCGGCGGCAGCAACGATGTGCTGTCGTTGTTCAGCCCGGCCGGGTTTGCAACCGGGGTCGATGTGGGTGCGTGGCGGGGCCGGCTCGCCGCGCGCGCGGCATTGTTCGCCGGTCTCGGCATTCCCTGGCGTTTGGTGCTTGCCCCCGAAAAGTTGAGCGTGCTGGGCCTGGATGTCGCGCGAATATTGGCCGGACCGGACGCAATGCCACCAGCCCAACGACTGTGCCACCTGCTGCCGCATCCGGCCCTGGTCGACCCCGCCGGTTATCTGCGCGACCAGCAGGCTGCCGGCTATCGCGTCTATATGCCCACCGACAGCCATTGGACCAGCCTCGGCGCGTTCAGTGCGTTCCAGTGGACGATGGCCAACATGGGTCTGCAGTTCGACCATTCGGTCTATGCCGCCCAGCCGGTCATCCCGATGCGTTATCACGGCGATCTCTGGGAGGCAGGGCATTCTGACATTCCCGTCGATCCGTTCGAGCGGCGGAGCTTGCCGCAGAGCGTCACCCGCGTTCACGCCAATGCGCTGGTCCAATTCAAGGAGCGGATCGGCCGTGAGAACGACATGCGGCTGCACACCGGCAGCCATGTTGTGTACCGCAACCCGGCCGCCGAGCATCCTGGGCGGATACTGCTGTTTGGCTCGTCATTCTCCGACCACCGCGCCGAATGTAGCCTGCTCACTTATGTAACGACGCTTTTCTTCCGCGAAACGCATTTCATCTGGTCGACCAGCCTCGATATCGCTTACCTCGAACGGCTGGCGCCCGACGTGGTCGTGTTCGAGATGCCTGAGCGCTTCCTGCCGCACTGTCCCGACGACACGCTCGAGAACGAGGCCCACGCACAGACCCGCATCGCTGCCTGGGGAAGTGTGGCAACCGTTTAGAGCGTAATGACGTCTGATAGGCGACGTCATTACGCTCTAGTTCTTTGTTTTATCGCGTGATTCAGACCTTTCGGTGATTCCACCTTCGGTCATCACGCTCTCACCTTTTGCTTTGACGATCAATTTTATCGCGCGGTTGATTCAACCCCAGGCGATATTGCTGTCGCGGAAACCATCAAGGCCTTGAGATGGCGCGCCCTGGTGGAATCGAACCACCGACCCACAGCTTAGAAGAATGCCGATTAGGCCGTGACCGCTGCACCATAATTCGTATTTTCCCTAAAATATTGCAGGTTTTATGTCTATCTTAGTCTACCGGGGTTCACCCGAATTCGTGGTCATCAAGCTGATTTTGGACCCCCATTGGACCCCATTGGACGGGGGTCCGTGATGAAAGGGCGAACGTGCGGCGGGAATTGAACGATGCGTGGCTTCGCGGCCTGGCACCTCCTACGACCGGAAGACTGGAGGTGTGGGACACTCGGGTCGCAGGGTTGGTGTTAAGGCTTATGCCGTCCGGCGGCGCAACGTGGTCGGTCAGAGCGCGAACGCACGACGGAAAGCGGACACGCCTAAAACTAGGCGCATGGCCAGCACTTGGTATCAGCGACGCCCGCAAGAAGGCACAGGGGCAGTTGGTAGCCATCCAAAGCGGCGCGGATCCGGTCGCCGAGAAACGGTCGGCGCGGGCCGACAGGATCGCCCAAGCGGCACAGCCGACGGTCGCAACCCGTCTGACTGAGTGGCGGGAGGCGAAGGGCCCATCTTGGTCAGACCGTTATCAATCTGAGATCAAGCGCCTGTGCGATCGCGAGATCGTGCCAAAGCTGGGGAAGAAGATCCTTGCGGAAACAAAGCGAGCCGAATGGACGGCCATGATAGCAGCCAAGCACAAGAAGGCTCCAGGCGTCGGGTCTATGCTTTATCGAACCTGCAGCGCTTTCCTTGGGCACGCGGAGGCTCATGGATGGGTCGCAACCGCCCTGCTCCCCCGAAAGGGCTTGGCCACGATCGCGCCCTCGGGCGCGTCGCGCGCGAGAGTGTTGAGCGA
>JANXSM010000005.1 GCA_025352665.1 Rhodospirillales bacterium
GTGTCACCCACCACTGCGATATCCTGGAAACCGGCAATGACTCCTTCCGCTTCAAGCAACGCAAAAAACAGCCGAAATCCGGCTGACAAAGTGGAAACTTTTGGACGCTGTTTGGTGGAAACTATTCAACGCTGATTGACACATCCCGGGGCGGCTTTTTCGATTCCGGCGATCCAAGATCCGCTAGCGTCAGCAGCGAAGGGATTCAGAACAAGGCGCCAATCACATGGATCCAATGGATCACAGCATCAGTCACTGTCTGGATCATGTCGGGGAGGCTGAGCGCTTTACCCTCCGAAAATGAGACGGTCCCCCATATCAATCCCACTCGTATCGTGTCCTCGACGGCCTTCTCGGCGACCTTAACAAATCTCGCACGCAACCACTTGCCAGCACGGGATATCAGCGACGCGGCGGACGCGACCTTGAGGGCATCAGGCTGGGCTTTGTCCAGCTCGGAGCCGATGTCGGCGATCGACGCTTCTACTTCCGTTACGGACGGAACCTCGTCGTCCTCTGGCGCGCCGTTATGACCTATACCGGGAGCTGATCTCGGGAGGCTCGCCAGTTCTTTCCGCAGCGCGGTGAGGTGCCGGGACACCACCTCCCGTTGAGCCAGATCCTCCGGGACGCCAAACGAAACCGGGAAGCCACCCTCAAGTCGCCGGACAATGTCTTCGATACCTTCCGGCTCGGTCGGGCGGTCATCCTCCTCGGTATCTCTCTCGAGGCTAGCTCGATATGTCGGATGTTGCGAGGTCGGTGCCCACTCGACTGTGCCGTCATATTCAACGAGTTCAACTGCCTCCTGCATGCGCTCGTCGCTCACCAGCTCGCCGAACTCGTCCCCGAGCTCGTCCTGGGCGTCGTAGGGGCCTCCCCATACGTAGTTGTATTCGCCGTCGTTCCGGGGTGTCTCTTGGACCGGATCCTCGTAGTAGGTCTCGAACCAGTGCTTCATGTAGGCAAGCTGCTTCGCGCGTCCGAGCCGTTTGAATTGCGAACGGGTCACCCCGACTTCGAGGTCGTCTTCTGAGAAGTATCGGTGTCTCTCGGCCATCGTATTATCCTCTCAGGCCGACCGGGTGCGTCTGCGCAGTCATAGAAAGCCTGGCTGGGCATCAGCTTCTTTCCCGGCCTTCCTGAAGACGGATGTGACCATGGGGATCTGCGGCTTGTGGTGCTCGAACAGTTGCTGGATGGTCATGATCTGGATCTTCGGAACCTTGGCGTGATGCGGTGGCTCATAGAAGCCCGCCTTCGCAGCTTCGATCAGCATCGGTTTCGTCGGGGGCGCCAGCGTGATGAAGACTCCGATCTTCGCCTTCTCGTGCGTCACGGTGGTGATCAAGCCCTTCACCATGGCCACGCCGACGTTCGTGCCGCCCTTGACGGATACTATGGCCCGCTCGGTGACCTTGCCGTCGGGCTTGAAATAGATGAACCCGTCGATGCCTCCATCCGCCCCCTTTTTCCTGCCTCCGAACGGGACTGCTTCGACCAGCGACACAGCCCACCACTGAAATTGATACTTGTCCGCGAGTGCCAGTGCCTGTGCGCCACCCATGTCTTTCGGGGTGCCATGCACGGTGAAGGTGACGGCTGGGAAAGCGTCCTTGAGCCTCTTTTCGATCAGACTGATGGCAAGGTGCGTGACGTCGATCCCGATCCACTTCCTGTCCAGCTTCTGGGCAGCATGGATTGACGTTCCGCAGCCGCAAAACGGGTCGAGAACCACGTCCCCGGGGGTTCGAGGATGCGGCGACAATGCGCTCGAGCAGCGCGACGGGCTTTTGCGTCGGATATCCGAGCCGCTCGCTCCCGACCGGGTTGATCCGGTCCACGACCGTCCAGACGTCGCCCAGCGCCTTCCCCTTCAACTGGCTCCGGTATCGCTTGTATTGCGGCATCCCGTCCCCGCTGGGGATGTAGATCGCGCCGAGGCCGTCGAGCACGTCCAGCTTCTCCTGCGTGCTCATGGCTGCCGCCGCGTCGGCGCCCACTGCATCGACGATGACCTCTTTGGGGATGGCCCAGTGACGGTGGATCTTCGACGGGTCGTGGCCGCGCCATGGCTTGCCGCTGTCCCCGGTGCGGACTCCGGCGCCCGTGATGTCCGCCCGCCAATGCAGCCGCCCGTCGCCGTCGTCGAACTTGTAATACTTGTCCAGGTAGGCGGCCTCGTAGCCGATGCGAGGCTCGTTCCAGACCCGGGCTGCCGACTTCTGGTAGTAGAGAATGACGTCGTGGACGGGCGCGTAGCGCTTGGCGCTGCTGTGGGCGGGCGTCCGCTGCCAGATGATCTCGCTGCGGTAGTTCCTGGCCCCGAACACCGAGTCCAGCAGGATTTTGAGGTAATGGGATGCCGTGGGATCGCAGTGCAGGTAGATGCTCCCGGTCGCCTTCAGCACCCTGTGCATCTCGAGCATGCGGACCGCCATCATGACGAGGTAGGCCAACATGTCGTTCTCGCCGAGGAAGGCCCGCATGGCCCTGATCATCTCCGCGGCGTCGGTGTTGCCGCTGGACAAGACTTGGTCGAATGCCTCCTCGGCGTTGGCGTTCCAATGCCAAGTGTCCTCGAAAGCCTGGATCTGGGCCGGGGACTGCTCACCCGACGGCGCACGGAAGAGCACGTTGTAATTCGCGTCGGAGTTGAAGGGTGGGTCGAGATAGATGAGGTCGACGCTTTCGTCTGGAATGTGCGCCCGCATGATCTCGAGGTTGTCGCCGTAGTAAAGGTGGCTCCCCGTCAGAGGCAGCTTGAGCATGTCTGAGGCAGCGGCCATGTCGGGTTTCCTGGGCGCGGCGCGTCACCCGACGGGCAGGTCGCCATGATTCGTTCTAGGGATGCTCCCGGCGTAGCGGCAAGCCGTCAAGGGCATGGCCACCAACGCGTCAGTCGTCGACGGCCTTCAGGGACGCCAGACGATACCGGGTCGTCTCCTCTCCGGTGGAATACCGGGTCGTGACGTCGGAATGGATTACGGCCTCGTAGGTGCGGTTGACCGTCCAGTCGCGGTGGGTCTGGAACGCCTTGTCGAGCTGCCCCTTGTAGGAATCGCCGCCCGGCTCGACGAGGTGGAAAGTCTTGAACACCGAATCGAACCCCACCAGGGTCCCGGTGACATCGAGCCTCTGCTCCACGACGTCGCTGGTCAGCGAGATCAGGTTCGCGAGGCGACCGAAGTGCTTCGCTTCCAGATATCGGCCGGACTCGATCCTGTTCGAGTTGGTCCACCGGAGATCCAGGTCGTAGCCCGACTCGTAGTTGGTCTCGGCCCAGTCATAGAGCTTCTTGACGGCGGCGGGACCGAGCTTGCGGGCGGCGTCCCTCAGCTCAAAGTTGTCCGCGATGTCGAATACCTGGTTGATCGTCTGCACCACGTCGTCGAACCGGGTGAAGAACAGCCCTCGCTCGCTGGGGGCCAGCAGCACGACGCCCAGTGACCCGGCGAAGGACCACCCGAACAGAAGCTCGCTCTCCTTCTTGGCCTGCTTGGTCATGCCCGCCTTGACGCGCGGCTGCCCCTTGAGCGCGTCGAACACGTACGAGACGGCCTCCTGGAAGGCGTCCAGCGACCGCGAGACGCCCTGCAACAGGAAGTCGTCGGAGACATGGCGGACCAGCCGATACCGGACGACGTCGACTTGCTCGGTGGCCGCCACGTCGTAGAGGTCGCCTTCGGCCCGTTCGGAAAGCTGCAACGCGGAGGCGAGGTTGACCCTAAGGGACATGTCGTCCGGGTTCTTGGCCAGCCGCGCCTCAAAGGCTGACACCAGCCCCGCGGCCTCCCGGGCGCGTTTAAGGAAGAAGCCGTAGTCCAATTTCGGTCTCCCCCAATCTGATCGTCGGCAAGCCCTTGAGCCACGCGACGCGCGTCACGCACCAGAGATCGGAAAGGTAGTTCCGATAGTGTTCGGTCAGGGCATAATCAGGATGATCGCGCGGGCGCAGCACGGCAACGAAGGTGTGGAGGTCGGGCCTGAGCGGCTGTGCGGCAAGAGCCAAGAGGCTCTGTTGGACGGCGGGGTCCAATGCGTCGAACACGTCACCGTCGACCATGACGCTGAGGTCGATGTCCTCCTGCTCCTCCTTCGCCGTCACGAAGCTGCCGTCCACCCATATGTCGCAAGCGGGAACAGATCCGGCCAGCGCCGTCACGAAACGGGCGAGGGCAGCCATGAGACGCGGGCGCGATGCCGACGTGGCAAACGGCGTGACGCAGAGGTCACCGAGCGCCTGGACAGACATGACCCTTCGCCCTGGTGCCAGCAGGGGAGGGTATTCCGGCTTCGGTCCGCCTGCCATCAGTCGGCACGGATCCGGCCCATGATCCGGTCACACTCACGCCTCAAGTCCATGCTCCTCCCCGTTGCGACGATCGTTGCAACGGGGAGGATTGCGCCGTGAAGGTGCGCTGCATAACCCCACCCAACCACAAAATCGACCACAGTCGTTGTGGTCTGCCCGCACATTTGGGACCACCATACCACTTTCGGTAGACCGTAAGTAACTGCATACGTTGAAAATATTGCATGCCCAGTCTGTATGTCGACCACAGTCGAAGGCGTGGGTTTTCAAGACCGCTGCCTTAAACCACTCGGCCACCCATCCCTGGTCTGGTGCCAGACCAACTCCTGCTTTAGCTGTGTTTTGGTGGCATTTCCAGCCCAGTGCACGCCCGGTTTGCCAAGGCTCGGCGGTTTGGCCTAAGTTTGCCGATAATGTTTCAACCGTTGTTTCGATGAGGCCAAATGATCCTGCGCAATGGTCTGGCGGCGGCAGGGGTTGCCGGCGCGGTTGCTCTGGTCGCGCTGTCCACTTCGGCGACTGCTGAACTGGCGCCGACGGACCCGGCCGCCATTTTTTCAATCCAGGGAGAGAACGCCTCGATCTCTTCGGCGCGACTGACGGACCGGTTCTATACCAACGGCATCATGCTTGGCTGGACATCGCCGACCGATTACGCGCCGGCGGTGGCCGGGATCGGGCGGACGATCTTCGGTGAGGGGCGGCAGCGCGTGGCGGTGGATATCAGCCAACAATTATACACGCCGGCCGACACCGCCATCGTCAATCCGTCGAAGAAGGATCGCCCCTATTCCGGCGTGTTGCTGGCGCGGTTCTCAGAGACCAGCGACACCATGACATCGCGCAGCACAATCGGGTTGAGCTTGGGCATTGTCGGGCCGTCCGCATTGGGCGAGCAAATACAAAATGGGTTTCACGACCTGATCGGGCAAGGCCACAACAACGGCTGGAACACCCAGCTACATGACGAGCCGGTCGCCAATATTGATATTTCTCGGGTTTGGCGGCTACCGACGGGATCGGTGTTGGGCCTAGAGACCGACGCGTTGCCGGCCGCAGCGGTGGATCTCGGCACGCTGCGGATCGCGGGCACGGCGAGCGTGAATTTCCGGCTGGGTCAGGGGCTGGAGAGCGACTTCGGCGCTCCGAGAATTCGCGCTCTGGCTGGCGGCAACGCGTTCACTCGCCCGGTGAACGGCGGGATCGGCTGGTACGTTTTCGCTGGCCTCACCGGGCAGGCGGTGGCACGGGACGTAACGCTGGATGGCAACACCTGGCGGAATACCAATCGCGGCGTGGACTTGACCCCGCTGGTAGGCCAGGCGCAGGCGGGGCTGGCGGTGCTCGCCTATGGTGCGCGGCTTAGCTACACTCACGTGATCGAGACCCAGGAATTCAAGCATCAGCGTGGCGGGCCGCATCAGTTCGGCGTTCTGGCGCTGTCTGTGCGGTTCTAATCTCGGACCTAAACGCACAACATACTTTAGCAGTCTGTCGGGTTTGGGCCAATAACCAACCTTTTGGAGCAATATACGAACAGAGAACTACCAATTGTGTTGATGAATAATCGATGTGGTTCACCGCACATTAGGTCATTGCGCGCAATGATCTAATTTAATACCAACTTGCTTAAAGACTGACATACGCCCAGTTGCGAGCGCCGGTCGAAGTTATCCGGGTGGGATCTGCGATGAGCCAGGTCCAGGCTGTTTTGCAGGCGTCCAGGATATCGTCGTAGCTGTCCCAGACCAGGGCACAGAGTTTGTTTTGACGTAGATAGTCCCAGACATTCTCCATTGGGTTCAACTCGGGGCTTTAGGGCGGCAAATGCAGTAGGACGATGGATGAACCGGCCGCGGCTGGAGCAGGGTCAGACCGAGCTTGCCGAGCCAGGCACCTATCGTGTTCTCATGCACCCCGACCGACCACCGGCGCGCCACTTCCGCCCGTAGATCCACACATCGCCAGCGCACGACTTTGTGGATGGCGGGATCGGGACCCTTGATGACCAGTACACGCAGCTCCGCCTTTTGCGCCTCCGTCAGGAAGGGCTCGCGGCCTGGGCTCTTGCGGGACTTCAGACCCGCGATCCCCTCGGCGTTGTAGCGATGCACCCATTCACTCAGAGTCTGACGGTCCATTCCGCTGAGCTCCGCTGCCTCACTGCGGGACCGACCCTCCAGAACCAAAGCCAGTGGCAGGATGCGACGAACCTGAACCCCTTCGGTGCATTTGGCCGATGCCGCCCGCAGCCCAGATGCCGTAAACTCGTCCCGCGTGACCTTAACTGCCAAACCCATATCCCCACTCCTGCCTGCGAATCGCAGCCCGGTGGTATCGAATCAGAGTTCAAGCAAGATGGGAATCTCTAGAGAGTCAGGCTCATCCGGGATTGGTATTCGACCATCCACTTTTTGCACCAGCGATTGTTCGTTTGATAAACTGAACAAAACTCTGTGACCGATTGTGCAGGCTCAGGCGAACGCGTTGTCGCCTGAAATTGCCGGGTGGGGATGGGCGATGGTGGCCGTCGCGGCGAGGGCGCGGGGCAGGATTTGGGCTGCGAAGACGGTCGCGGCTGCAGCGGCCGCCGGTGGCGCGCCGACAGCGGCCGTGACACGGCCGCAGAGCCAGGCGGCGGTGAGCGTGCCGACGGCTTGCAGGAAAGCGTGGGCGCCGGCTTCGGCGTCGCGCGGGTTGGCCTGACGCAGCCAGGCGGCGGCTTCGGCGACGGCCATGGCGGTTGCACGCAGCGGCGGGGTTGCTGCGATCTCATCAAGCAGGGCGGTCATGGCCGCCCCCTGGTCGCGCAGCAGTCCGCGGCGCAACAGGGTGATCGCCTGGATGCCGTTGGTACCTTCGTAGATGGGCGCGATGCGGGCGTCGCGCCAATGCTGGGCGGCGCCGGTCTCTTCCACATACCCCATGCCGCCATGCACCTGGATGCCGAGCGACGCGGCCTCGACGCCTGCGTCCGTAGACCAGGCCTTGGCAACGGGGATCAGCAGCTGCGCCCGAGCGGCCTCGCTGCCGGCGGCGTAGAGGGTGAGCAAACGGCCGCCGAGAGCAAGCGCGCGCATGGTCCAGAGCATGCGGCGTACGTCCGGATGAGTATCGATGGCAGCGCCGCCCTGGCTCCGCAGGGACGCGAAATTGGCGGCGCGGCGATAGGCCCGTTCGGCCACGGCGACACCTTGCATGGCCACACCCAGCCGGGCTGCGTTCATCATGGCGAACATGCTGGGCAGGCCGCGGTGCAAGGGCCCGATCAGCTCACCGCGGGCGGCTTCGAACACCATCACGCAGGTCGGGCTCGCATGGATACCCAGCTTGTGTTCGAGCGAGATGCAGGTGACTGCGTTGGCCGAGCCGTCCGCATGCCGCTTGGGCACCGCGAACAGCGAGATCCCGGCACTGCCGGCGGGCGCATCTGGCACGCGGGCAAGCACGAGGTGAAGGATGTTCTCGGTGAACTGGTGCTCGCCCCAGGTGATGTAGATTTTCTGGCCTGTGATGGCGTAGCTGCCGTCCGGCTGCGGTTCCGCGCGGGTGCGCACGCCCGAGAGGTCGGAGCCTGATTGCGGTTCGGTGAGGCACATCGTGCCGGTCCAGCGTCCGTCGACCATGGGGGAGAGCAGGCGGGACTGCTGGTCTGGCGTGCCGTGGGCGGCCAGGAGGGCGATCGCATCCTGGGTCAGCATCGGACATAGCCCGAAGGCCATGTTGGCGGAGGAGACCGGCTCGAAGGCAGCCAGTGCCACCACGTGGGACAGGCCCTGGCCGCCATGGTCGGGGTCGGCGGCGATGCCGATCCAGCCGCCCTCGGCGTAGCGCGTGAAGGCTTCGGCGAAACCGGGCGGCGAGATGACCTGGCCTGCTTCGAGGCGTGTGCCGTGGCGGTCGCCGGGCGCATCGAGCGGGGCGAGCACGTTCTCGGCGAGGCGGGTGGCCTCCTCCAGCACGGCCAGGGTTTCCTCACGCGCCATGGCGTCGAAGCCGAGGATGCTGTGCAGGAGCCATGCAGTTTCGGCTGGCGGAATGGTCACACCCAACGTGGTCGTCTCCCGTTTCACCTTCTCTACGAGGTGGTGAGCCGGATGCCCAGCACCACCGGGATGACGCCGAGTAGATCGAGCGGCTGCAGCGGTTCGCCGAGCACCGCCCAACTCATCAGCAGGCCGAGCGGCGGCATCAGAAAATGCAGTGAGGAGGCGGCGGACGCGGTGCCCTGACGCAGCAGGTAGAACCATAGCAGGAAGGCGCCGATCGAAACGACGAACACGAACCAGGCCAGGGTCAGCCAAAGCTGCGGGCCGGGCGTGAAGTCGCCGAAGCGTTCTCCCAGCAGGCTGCCGCCGGCGAGCAGGGCGAGCGCGGCACCCACCTGCTGGATGCCGACGGCCGCCACCAGGCTCACATTCGGTGCAAAGCGTTTGTAGACCAACGTGCCCACCGTCATGGAAATCAGCCCGATGAGAAGAAAGCCGATGCCCACCGGGTCCTCGCCGGCTACGACGACCCGGTTGCGCACCACGAAGGCGGCGCCGGCGAAGCCGAGCAGCAATCCCAACAGGCGCCGCTGGGTCATGCGCTCGCCCAGCATGGGAACCGCGATGGCTGCGATCAGGATTGGGTTGAGGCTGGTAATGATGGTGCCGAGGCCACCGGACACGGTGCGCATGCCGAGCCAGGCCATGCCCTGGTAGCCGGCCTGGTTGAGTACGCCCAGAAGCATCAGGGTCACCCACGGAATGCGCCCGCGCAGTTGACCGCGCGCCACGCCGTAGCCGAGCAGCAGGACGGCCGCGAGGCCGAAGCGCACCGCGAGATAAAGCAGTGGCGGCCCCACCTGGATGGCGAGCTTGGCGGCTGGGAACGCGGAACTCCAGGTGAGGCAGAACACCAGGACGAGCACCAAATACATCGGCCGCGACACGCGCCTAATCCGGCAGCAGGATCGTGGCGGCGGCCTGGGCGGCGATACCTTCCATGCGGCCGGTGAAGCCGAGCCGTTCGGTGGTGGTCGCCTTCACTGAGACGCGTCCAGGATCGATGCCCATAAGGGCCGCCAGACGGGCGATCATGGCCGGCGCATGCGGCGTGATCTTGGGCCGCTCACAGATGAGTGTCACGTCCACATTGGCGATGCGGCCGCCGCGACTGGCGACCAGGCCCGCGGCGTGAATGAGGAACCGCGCCGAATCGGCGTCCTTCCACTGGGCCTCGCTGGGAGGGAAATGGCGGCCGATGTCGCCCTCCGCCATGGCGCCATAGATCGCGTCGCACAGCGCGTGGATGCCGACGTCGGCGTCGGAATGGCCGGACAGCCCGCGTTCGTGCGGCACCTCGATGCCGCAGAGGATGAGCTTGCGGTTGGGCACCAGCACGTGCACGTCATAGCCGGTGCCGATGCGCGGGCTCAGGCTGGGGGAAAGGATCCGTTCCAGTCGCACCATGTCCTCCTGCCAGGTCAGCTTGATATTGTCCTCGTGGCCGGCGACCAGCGCCACAGCGTGACCGGCGGCTTCCAGGATGGCTGCATCGTCGGTGGAACCTTCGGGGGCGCTGCGGTGCAGGTCGCACAGGGTCTGGAAGTGGAAGGCCTGCGGCGTCTGTGCGCGATAGAGATTTTCACGCGGGACCGTTGCCTCGACCGTACCGCTGGAGGCACGCTTCAGCGTATCCGCCACGGGAACCGCGGGAATGGCGCCGCGGTGGCTGCGCAGGGCCTGGACAAGCGCTGCGATCGTGCCGTCCGGGACCACCGGCCGGGCAGCGTCATGGACCAACACGATGTCCGGCGCGAGTTCGGCGAGGGCTTCGAGGCCTGCGCGCACGCTGGCCTGGCGGGTATCACCTCCGGCCACCACCGGCCGGTGGTCGAGGCCTTCCAGCGCCGCTGCGATTGGTGCGGCCTCACCGACCGGCTGGATCGCAAGTCCGGCGCGGGCGAAGGCCTCGGCGGCGTGGCGGATGACGGGCCGGCCGGCCAGGGTCAGGAACTGCTTGGGAGTGGGCGCCCCATAGCGGCTGCCGCTGCCGGCGGCCACCAGCAGAACGGCGATCGAGGGTGTTTCGGGAAGGAGGTCGCTCATGGGGCGGCACCCTGTCCGCCCGGCGCGCGCACGTCAATCGAGGCGGTGCGATCTGCTGTGATGCATTGCACCTCGGCCATGCAGGAACTAGTTTGCCCAAATGATGGGCAATGTTCTTCCCCGACCCTCGAGTGTGCAGCCGATCCGCCTCGACAAGGTGCTGATCGAGACGCCGGTGATCCTGGCCCCGATGTCGGGTGTCACGGATCTGCCGTTCCGGACACTGGCGCGCGAGCTTGGCGCCTCGCTCGTAGTCTCCGAGATGATCGCCTCCTGGGCGATGGTGCGTGAGAACCAGGCGACGTTGCGGATGGCGACGCTGGATGGCTCACCGAGCTCCATTCAGCTGGCCGGCTGCGACCCGGTGGCGATGGCCGAGGCGGCGCGCATCGGCGTGGGCCGCGGCGCCGACCTGATCGACATCAATTTCGGCTGCCCGGTCAAAAAGGTGGCGGTCGGACAGATGGCGGGAAGTGCCTTGATGCGCGACGAAATAGCCGCGGCCCGCATCCTCGAAGCGGTGGTCGCGGCGGTCGACGTGCCAGTGACGCTGAAGATGCGTATGGGCTGGGACCACGACAGCCTCAACGCACCCAATCTCGGGCGTATCGCCGAGTCCTGTGGCATTCGCATGCTGACGGTGCACGGCCGCACGCGACAAATGTTTTATACCGGCGTGGCCGACTGGGACTTCATCGCGACGGTGAAGCAGGCGGTCGGCATTCCCGTCATCGCCAATGGCGATATCATCACCGAGGCCGATGCCGCTGAGGCGCTGCGGCGGTCGGGCGCCGATGGCGTGATGATCGGCCGTGGCGCCTATGGCAGGCCCTGGGCGCCCGCTCATATAGGCCACTTCCTGCGCACCGGCGAAGTGCTGGGCGAGCCCGATATCGCCACACAGAAGTCCATCCTGCTGCGCCATTACCACGCCATGCTGCGCCACTTCGGCGAGGGTCCTGGCATGCGCCTCGCCCGCAAGCATGTCGCCTGGTACTCGCGCGGCCTGCATGGTTCGGCTGGGTTTCGAACCGCCGCGATGCGAATCGACACCGTGGCCGGGGTGTTGGAGCTGATAGACCGTTTCTACGATCCACTTATCGAACGTGGCTACGTGCGCGACCTGTCCTCGGGCGACATGCGCGCCGTGGCCCTGTCGGAGGCGGCATGAGCAATGCGGTGCGCAGCATGTTCGCGGTGGTGACCCGGCGGGACCCATCGGCACGGGGGCCGGACGCAACCGCGCTGCTGTCCGCCCTGCCGGTGCCGGTGGTGCTGCTGGACCGCGACAACCGGTTCCGCTTCGCCAACCAAGCCGCCGAGCAGTTCCTTGGCTTGTCCACCTCCCAACTCACCGCCATGCGCCTGGACGACTTGGTGCCGGGCGACAACCCGATCTTTCAACTCATCAGCACGGTGCGTGCGGCTGAAGTGACGATCTCCGACCACGACATGTCGATCGAAAGCCCACGGCTGCGCAAATACGGCATCACCGTGCAGGCTTCGCCCCTGCCTGAGGAGCCCGGCTCGGTGGTCCTGGTGCTGCAGGATGCCTCCGCCGCCCGCACGCTCGACCGCCAGCTGACCTTCCGCTCCGCCGCTCGCTCGGTCTCCGGCATGGCGGCGATTTTGGCCCATGAGGTGAAGAACCCGCTGTCTGGCATCCGCGGCGCCGCCCAGCTCCTGGAGGCCAGCGTGTCCGATGCCGATCGCGAGCTGACCGTGCTGATCCGCGACGAGGCCGACCGGATCCGCGACCTCGTGGACCGGATGGAGGTATTCGGCGAGAAGCCGATCGAGCGCGGGGCGGTGAACATTCACCGCGTGCTCGAGCACGTGCGGCGTCTGGCGCAATCGGGCTTTGCCGCCCATATCGGCGTCCGCGAGTTGTATGACCCGAGCCTGCCGGCCGTGTTTGGCAATCGTGACCAACTGGTGCAGGTGATCCTCAACCTGGTGAAAAACGCAGCGGAATCGATCACGTCAAGCGACGCCGCAACGCATGGCGAGATCGTGCTGAGCACAGGTTTTCAGCATGGCGTGCGCCTGGCCGTGCCCGGCAGCGACCAGCGCATGCATCTACCCCTGGTTGTCAGCGTGCGCGACAACGGCCCGGGCATTCCCGCCGACATCATGCCCAACCTGTTCGACCCTTTCGTGACCTCGAAGTGCTCCGGCAGCGGACTCGGCCTGGCGCTTGTCGCCAAGATCGTCGCCGACCACGGTGGGCTCATCGAAGTCGACAGCAGGCCAGGTCGCACCGAGTTCCGCCTGTTGCTGCCGATGCTGCCGGACGATCCGGACGATGTGGTGTGATCTGGCCTGGCTGATCCCGTGTCGGCCCTGCAGGCCTCGACCCAAGCTTCGACCCACGACCCATTCATCAGGCGTTTCATGACCCCTCCCACCGTGTTGATCGCCGATGACGACCGTTCCATCCGCACGGTGCTGACCCAGGCGCTCGGGCGCTCCGGCTACCAGGTGCGCAGTACCTCCAACGCCACAACGCTGTGGCGCTGGGTGGAAGACGGCGAGGGCGATCTCGTCATCACCGACGTGGTGATGCCGGACGAGAACGGGCTAGACCTCATTCCGCGTATCAAGCGGCTGCGGCCGGATTTGCGCGTGATCGTCATGTCGGCGCAGTCGACCTTGATGACGGCCGTGAAGGCGGCTCAGCGTGGTGCCTTCGAATACCTTCCCAAGCCATTCGATTTAAAAGAATTATTGGCGGTTGTGGCGCGCGCCTTGGCCGCCCCCGCGCCGGAAGCGCCGGCCAGTGCGCCGAGCGAGCCCGAGGAGAAGCTGCCGCTGATTGGCCGCGGCGCTGCGATGCAGGAGATCTATCGCACCATCGCCCGCCTCACCACGGCCGATCTCACTGTGATGATCAACGGCGAAAGCGGCACCGGAAAGGAGCTTGTGGCGCGTGCACTGCATGATTATGGCAGACGCCGCGGCGGCCCGTTCGTGCCGATCAACATGGCGGCGATCCCGCGCGAACTGATCGAGAGTGAGCTGTTCGGTCACGAGCGCGGCGCCTTCACGGGTGCCACCAACCGCAACCAGGGCCGCTTCGAACAAGCCAAAGGCGGCACGCTGTTCCTCGACGAGATCGGCGACATGCCGCCCGAGGCGCAGACTCGCCTGCTCCGCGTGCTGCAGGAGGGTGAGTTCACCACCGTCGGCGGCCGGGCGCCGATCCGCGCCAATGTGCGCATCATCGCCGCCACCCATCGCGATCTGCGGGCGGCCATCCGGCAAGGCTCGTTCCGCGAGGATTTATTCTATCGTCTCAACGTGGTGCCGATCCGTCTTCCGCCTTTGCGTGAACGCGCGGAGGACATCCCCGACCTTGCCCGCCATTTCCTCGATCGTGCCCGGGCCGACGGCCTGCCGTTCAAAACGCTTGACCAGAGCGCCACCGCCGCGTTGCGGGCGCACCGCTGGCCGGGCAACGTGCGTGAGCTCGAGAACGTCATGCGCAGGCTCGCAGCCCTGTGCCCTGACGAGGTCATCACCGCCGAGACCGTGCAGCCCGAGCTGCATGACGGCGAGGGTCATCAGGAGATGCCGAACGCACACGCGATGTCGTCCGGCGGCACCGCAGTCCCGGCCGCAGGTGGTCCTGAGCCGCTCTCGCGCGCGGTGGAGCGCCATATCCGCCAGTTTCTTGCAGCACACCGCGAGGGCATGGGGCCGTCCGACATATACGAACGCGTGCTCGCCGAGGTCGAGCGACCGCTGATCCAGATGACTCTCGCCGCCACCCGCGGCAACCAAATCAAGGCGGCCGCGATGCTCGGACTAAACCGCAACACGCTGCGCAAGAAGATCCGCGACCTCGAAATCCCGGTGGTGCGCGGCATCGCCTGAACTTGGGAGATCCCTAAATGGCGGATGGCTCCCTTCCCGTAGGCTTCCCGCCGCCCACGACGACCGAACCGCGGGTCGTGTTTCGCATGCGCCAGCTGACGCGTATGGTGTGGCGCATGCTGCTGGGCCGCGTGTTCACCCTGGTGCTCGCCACCGTCGCGCTGTTGCTGGGCATGGTCACCTTCGCCGTCATGGCGGGCGGCATCCGGCTAGGCGTGCAGTCCGACGTGGTGATTGGTCTGGTGGTGGCCAATGTCGTGACCCTGCTGCCGCTCATCATGCTGTTGGTGGTGCGGCTGGTGCGTGTCTGGATCGAACGCCGGCGGGGTTCAGCGGGCTCGCGCCTGCATGTGCGCCTAGTGCTGCTGTTCGGCGTGGTCGCGGTGACGCCGGCCATCGTGGTGGCCATCTTCGCCACGATGTTCTTCAATTTCGGCATCCAGAGCTGGTTCAATGACCGTGTGCGGCTCGCGCTGCACGAAAGCCTGCAGGCCAGTCAGGGCTACCTCGACGAGCACCGCAGCCATATCCGCGCCGATGCCGTCAGCCTCAGCAACGACATGGTGGGCGCGCTGGATCTGTTGACCAGCGACCCGACCCAGTTTGGTCAGTTGCTGTATGGCCAGGCGGAGCTGCGCGGCCTGGCCGAGGCGGTCATCTACGAGCCGCAAACCGGCCAGGTGATCGCCTCCACCGGCGCCATGGGCGGATTGTCCGCCGATCCGCCGCCGGGCTGGGCACTGGCCCTGGCGCAATCGGGCGACGTGGCGCTGTTCGGTGAGGAGTCGCGGAGGGTGCGCGCCCTCGTGCAGATGAACACCCGGCCGCCGTTCATGCTGCTGGTCAGTCGCCCGGTCGACCCCAAGATCATCGACCACATGGCACGGACCGAGGAGGCGGTCGCGGAATACGACCGGCTCGATGGCAACCGCACCGGGCTACAGATCACCTTCGTGCTGATCTTCGCGATCGTGGCACTGCTGGTGCTGTCGGCGGCCGTTCTGGTGGGGCTGCTGCTGGCCAACCAGATCGCCCGGCCGATCGGCGGGCTGATCGGGGCTGCCGAACGCGTGCGCGCCGGCGATCTCACCACGCGGGTGCCAGAAATCGCATCAGGCGACGAAATGGCGGATCTGAGCCGCGCCTTCAACCGCATGACCGGCCAGCTGGGCGCCCAGCGTGGCGAACTGATGGACGCCTATGGCCAGATCGACGCACGGCGACGGTTCACCGAGGCGGTGCTGTCAGGCGTGTCCGCGGGTGTGATCGGGCTCGATCCTCAAGGGGCCATCGAGCTGCCCAATCGCGCTGCCTCGGCACTTTTGGGCGTGGACCTGCTGGGCCGGATCGGCACGAAGCTGGTAGAGGTCGTGCCCGAATTCGCCCCCCTGATCGCCCAGGCCTTGGCCGCACCGGAACGACCGCGCACGGCGGAGCTGGAGATCGGGCCAGCCACCGCCCGTCGCACATTGCTGGTGCGCATCGGCGCCGACCGGGCAGATACCCAGCCGTTGCGAATGCAGGATGCCGAGGCAGAGATCGACCCGCTGCTGGCGGCCGGGCTGCCCGCTGCCGAGGCGCGCGGCTTCGTCGCCACCTTCGATGATATCACAGCCCTGCAGGCGGCCCAGCGCAAGGCGGCCTGGGCGGATGTGGCGCGCCGAATCGCGCATGAAATCAAGAACCCACTGACCCCAATCCAGCTTGCGGCCGAACGGCTCAAGCGGCGGTTCGGCCGCGAGATAACCTCCGACCCCGAGAGTTTCACGCAATGCGCGGATACCATCATCCGCCATGTCGGCGATATCGGCCGGATGGTGGACGAGTTCTCCGCCTTCGCCCGCATGCCGCTGCCGGTGATCAAGCCCGAGGACATTTCCCGCATCACGCGCGACGCGATGGTGCTGCAGCGCCAGGCGCATCCGGAAATCGTGTGGACGACGGACATGCCCGAGCGTGGCCCGATCGCACCCTGCGATCGGCGGCAGATCGGCCAGGCGCTGACCAACCTGCTGCAGAACGCCGCCGACGCGGTGGCCATGCGGCCGGTAGAGGAGAGCGACGCGTCGCCTGGGAAGATCCATGTCGCCATTGCCGAAATCGGGGGGGAGCTGCGGATTTCGGTGACCGACAACGGCATCGGATTGCCGCAGGAGGACCGCGGCCGTCTGTCCGAGCCTTATGTGACCCATAAACCAAAGGGAACCGGACTCGGCCTCGCAATCGTTAAGAAGATCATGGAAGACCACGGCGGACGAATCCTGCTTGAGGACAATCCGGCTGGCTCCGGCGCGGTGGCCGCGCTATGCCTGCAGCGAGGGAGACCAGATGGCGCATGAGATTCTGATCGTCGATGACGAGCCTGACATTCGCATGCTGGTCGATGCCATTCTGCGGGACGAAGGCTATGAGACGCGTCAGGCCGGCAATTCCGACCAGGCCATCGCAGCCTTCCGCGCCCGCAGGCCAGCGCTCGTGGTACTCGATGTGTGGCTGCAGGGCAGCAAGCTCGACGGCCTCGGCATCCTGGAGGCGCTGCAGGCCGAGGAGCCGGTGGTGCCTGTGGTGATGATTTCCGGCCACGGCAATATCGAGACCGCGGTGACGGCGATCCAGCGCGGCGCCTATGATTTCATCGAAAAGCCGTTCCAGTCAGACCGGATGCTGCTGATCATCAAGCGGGCGCTCGAATCAGCGCAGCTGGCGCGGGAGAACGCCGAGCTGCGCCTGCGCGCGGGGCCTGAGGCGATGCTGACCGGCGAAAGCACGGCGATCGGCGCCTTGCGCAATGCGGTCGACAAAGTTGCGCCAACCGGCTCGCGGGTGTTGATCTCGGGGCCGGCCGGTGCGGGCAAGGAAGTCGTGGCGCGCATGATCCACACTCGTTCGCGCCGGGCCGAAGGTCCGTTCGTGGCGTTGAACTGTGCGATTCTGAACCCGGCACGATTTGAAGAGGAGCTGTTTGGTCTCGAGGCCGGTGTCGATGCGACCTCTCAGCCTCGTCGGGCCGGCGTGCTCGAACGCGCCCATGGCGGCACGCTGCTGCTTGACGAGGTCAGCGACATGCCGCTGGAAACCCAGGGCAAGATCGTGCGCGCCCTGCAGGATCAAACCTTCGAACGGCTTGGCGGCAATTCGCGCGTGAAGGTGGATGTCCGTGTGCTTGCCACCTCCAACAAGGATCTGCAGGCGGAAATCGCCGCCGGCCGGTTTCGGGAAGACCTGTTCTACCGCCTGGCCGTGGTGCCTTTGCGCGTGCCCGCCCTGCGCGAACGCCGCGAGGACGTGCCAAGCCTCGCCCGCCAGTTCCTGGTTCGCTCGGCCGAACTCTCCGGCCAGCCCGCGCGCGAACTCTCGGCCGACGCCATGGCCGCCCTCCAGGCCTACGACTGGCCTGGCAACGTGCGTCAGCTGCGCAATCTCATCGACTGGTTGCTCATCATGGCGCCGGGCGGCCCGAACGGCGCCATCCGCGCCGAAATGCTGCCGCCCGAGATCGGCGCGGCAGCTCCTGTCCTCTACAACGCCGACCCTTCGGCCGACATAATGGGCCTGCCGCTGCGCGACGCCCGCGACCTGTTCGAGACGCAATATCTGCAGGCGCAGTTGCTCCGTTTCGGCGGCAATATCTCCCGTACCGCGGGTTTCGTCGGCATGGAGCGCTCGGCGCTGCATCGCAAACTCAAGCAGCTCGGCATCAGCTCCGACGATCGCGCGGCGATTTAGCGCCTGATCGCTTCTGCCATGCGAAGCGATCAGGCTCTAGAATTTTGTTTAATCAATTATTTTAGAGCGTGATGACCGAAGGTGGAATCACCGAAAGGTCTGAATCACGCGATAAAACAAAGGGCTAGAGCAGGATGACGCCGCCTACCAGACGTCATCCTGCTCTAATGACTTCGAATGAAGGCTCAAAGTCATGATGGTCTAGCTCAGTCGCGGAACGCTGGTTTGATATAACAGCGTACCTTGTTCGTTGACGAAGCTGAAATCGAACGCCTCGACCGACAGCGCCGTGGTCATGAAGCCGTGCTGGTCGCTGGAGAATTCGCCGGGGCCGGCCACCTTCACCTTGCTGGTTTCAGACCCCGCGCCGCAGGTGATGAAGTGAATCCCGTCGACCACTCGGTCCTGCAGATTATGGTCGTGGCCATTGATGTAGAGTTTCACCTGATGCCGCTTCAGCACCGGCAGCAACTGCTCGATCAGTTCCGGCGTGTCGTGCTTCTGGCGCGCGACCGTGTAGATCGGGTGATGACCGATCACGATCTTCCACGGCGCCGTGGAAGTGCCGAGCTTCTGGTCCAGCCAGGCGAGTTGCGCGTTGGTGTCCTGCCCGTCCACGCGCACCTTGGTGCCGCGATAAGCTGTTATGAACGGGTTGGTGTCGAGGAAGACGAAATCCACCGGCGTTCCGTCCGGCAGCACTTCGCTGCGGGTGAAGATGCGCCCGGGCATGCGCCAGCGCGGGCTTTTGTCGGAGTAGCGGATCTGGGCGTCGATATCGCCGATGTAGTCGTGATTGCCGAGAATGGCGTGCCACGGCGTTTGCAGCGAGGCGGCGCTGTAAATCTGCTCGAACGAGGTCTGCCACTGTGGATCGTCGAGGCCGGTGACGCCGTCTTCGTAGAAATTATCACCGACCGAGATCACGAAGCGGCTGCCGATCACAGCAGCACTGCGACCCATCTGCGCGCCGACTTCTCGCTGCATATGCGCTCCCTGGCGCCCCCAGTCGCCGATCGTCACGAAGTTGAGCGGCGGCGTTTTCGCCTGGGCCGGAATGCGGGGCAGGGCTCCCAGCGCCAGGGTGGCGCCCGCCCCGGTGAGCAGCCGACGACGCGTGAATTTGGTCTGGGTCACCATGCAATCGGCTCCGGGCGTTATTCGTTTCGTGCGAGGCGATATTGCCAGAAACACA
Source organism: Rhodospirillales bacterium (assembly GCA_025352665.1). Classification (GTDB taxonomy): domain Bacteria; phylum Pseudomonadota; class Alphaproteobacteria; order Acetobacterales; family Acetobacteraceae; genus CAIQQQ01. The sequence continues at coordinate 19,208 of JANXSM010000005.1, forward strand.
GCAGCGGGGTCGTCCCCAGTTCCATGACAAGACCAAAAAGCATGGCCGGCGGCGGCACGCCGATCGTGAGCAGCCCGCCCAGCCGCGCCAGGCCGCCGATCGCCACGATCAGGGTCAGCAGCCGGAACAATCTCCCCTCACGCTCCACGCGCGGGATCAGGCTCCAGAACACCAGGCCGATGCCCAGCAGCAGGCCCGAGAGGTAGCGAAAATGGCTGTCCTGGCCGAGCGTGGTGGCAGCGTCGCCGGCCATTCCGGGACCCAGCACCACGCCGGCCAGCCCCCCGAGCACGGGCACCAGGCCGAACGCGGCGATAGCAATCTGCAGGCCGCGACGCGAGGTCATATCGCGTTTGCCTGACGGAGAGCGGCGATATCGGCAGGAGTCCTGCCCAGCTCGGCCAGGATCGCATCGGTGTGCTCGCCGAGGCCAGGTATCGGATCCATGCGATCGCCGCCGGAGGGCGCGCGCAGAGCGGGCAGGGGGCCGACGGGTGATCCGACCTCCCGCCAGCGGTCGCGCGCCGCCAGCTGGGGATGCGCCCAGAGCTCGGCCATATCGCGAACCCGCGCATTGGCAATGCCGGCTGCGTCCAGCCGCGCCACCACGGCTTCGGCGCTACGGTCGGCGAATCCCGCCCGGATGATTTCGCCGAGCGGCTCGCGATTGGCGACGCGTTTGGCGTTGGCATCGAACCGCGGATCGGTGGCGAGGCCTGCGAAATCCAGCACCTTGTCGCAGAAGATCGCCCATTCGCGCTCGTTCTGCAGGCCGAACATCACCGCACCACCGTCACCGGCGGGGAACGGGCCGTAGGGGAAGATCGTCGCATGGGCGGCGCCGGCGCGGGGCGGCGGGCTCGCACCGTCCATGGCGTAGTACATGGGAAAACCCATCCACTCCGCCATCGATTCAAGCATGGAAATGTCCAAATGTCGCCCGCAGCCAGTGGCCCGGCGTTCCAGCAAGGCGGCCAGGATGGCTGAGAACGCATACATGCCGGCGGCGATGTCGGCGATCGAAATGCCGGCCTTCACGCCCTCGTCTGGTGTGCCTGTGACGGAGAGGAAGCCGGCCTCGCTCTGGATCAGCAAGTCATAGGCCTTGCGATCACGATACGGCCCGTCGCTGCCGTAGCCGGAAATATCGCACAGGATCAGGCCCGGGTGTTTTGCCCGCAGCACCGCTTCAGAGATACCGAGCCGGGCCGCGGCACCGGGGGCAAGGTTTTGCACCACCACGTCGGCGCGGCCGATCAGCTCGGCCAAGATCGACGCCGCCGCGGGATGCTTGACGTCGAGCGTGAGGCTCTCCTTGGAGCGATTGGTCCACACGAAATGCGAGGACAGCCCGCGCGCCCGCGTGTCGTAGGCGCGCGCGAAATCGCCCACGCCGGGGCGCTCCACCTTGATCACGCGGGCGCCGAGATCGGCCAGCTGGCGCGTGGCGTAAGGCGCTGCGATGGCGTGCTCCAGCGTGACCACGGTCACCCCTGTCAACGGGCTCATGCGGCCACCTCCGCTACCGCTTCCATACGCAAATCGCCGTCTGGCCCTTGGGCCCAAAGCGTGGTGCCAGATGCCTGGGCGATGCCGTGCACGCTGAAAGATGCAATGTCGAAAGTCGGGCTGAGGGCGCGGAAGCGAAAGCCGGATACAGGCCGACGGTCCTGGTCGCGGTGCAACTGCATGAGCAGCGTGGCGATCAGCGGACCATGCACGATCAGCCCGGGGTAGCCTTCCACTTCGGTCACATAGCGGCGGTCATAGTGAATGCGGTGGGCGTTGAAAGTCAGTGCAGAGTAGCGAAACAGCAGCACGTCGTTCGGCGTGACGGTGCGGGACCAACTGGCACCGCTGGGCGCTGGTTTCGGCAAAGGCATGGGCTCCCCGGGAGCCGGCAGGTCGCGATAGACGATGTCGTGTTCCTCGTGGATGGCAACACCCGTCTCACCGCTGATCTCGTGACCGACTTTGACGAAAACCAGTTTGCCGGAGCGCCCGTCCTTGGCGGTCACGTCAAGGATGGTCGAGCGGCGCGAGATACGCTCGCCGACATGCAGATCCTGTTCGAAGCGGAGGCGGCTGCCCGCCCACATGCGCCTCGGCAGCGCCACCGGCGGCAGAAACCCGCCACGTAGCGGGTGCCCGTCCGGGCCGACTTCGGAGGCAAGGGCGATCGGTAGGAAATACAGCCAATGCCACAGCAGCGGCAACACGTCTCCCTCCACCGGAGCAGGATCGGCGCGATCCAAGGTCGCCGCCATTGCCGCCACGGGCACGGGGGTCACGCGGTCATGCAGGGTCTCGCTATGGCCGATCCAGCTGCGTAGCCGCTCGATGTCCACGCTCATTCCCCCCCGCTCCGGGCACCGGGCTCGACCGCCAGAACACGGTCCACCATCACGCCCGACAGTCCCGTGTAGTTGGCGGGATCGAGCAGAGCCTGCAGCGTGGCGCGATCCATATGCGCCGAAATCTCCGGCTCCGCCGCCAACAGCTCAAGGAAATCGCCATCACCCGCCACCACGCGGCGGCTGATGCCCTGCACCAGGTGATGCGCCCTGCTGCGGCCGAGCGTGTGGCCCAGGCCCATCATGACCGCCTCCGCCAGCACCAGCCCGCCGGTGGCGTCCAGGTTTCGGCGCATGCGGGCCGGGTCGATGGTCAATCCCTCGGCCAGGCTGCGCGTATGCGCCAGCGCACCGCCGGTGAGGCAGAAGATCTCGGGCACTGCCGCCCATTCCATCTGAAACGGACCGGTGGCGCGCTCGTGGTCCTGCACCATGGCCTCAACCAAAGTCGCCGACAGGCTGCGCACCAAGGCGGCGCACGCATGCACGAAGTTTCCGGAAACCGGATTGCGTTTCTGCGGCATGGTGGAGGAGGCGCCGCGCCCGGCCAGCGCCGGTTCGAACGCCTCACCCACCTCGGTTTGCATCATCAGACGAACATCCATGGCGAACTTGGCACAGGTGGCGGTCAGCAGGGCGAGGAACTGGCCCGCCTCCGCCAGCGTGTCTCGCATCACGTGCCAGGCGATGACGGGCTGGCCGAGATGCAATTCCGCCATCAGTGCCGTCTGCACCTCAAGTCCCCGCGTGCCGAGCGAGGCCAGGGTTCCGACGGCGCCGCCGAACTGGCCCACCAGTAGGCGCGGCCGCAGCTGCGCCAGCCGTTCGCGATGGCGCTGAAAAGCCGACAGCAGCACCGCCACCTTGTAGCCGAAGGTGATGGGAATGGCGTGCTGCAGGTTGGAGCGACCGGCCATCGGCACGTCGCGATGCACCCGCGCCAGCTCCGCAAGCCCGGCGCAGATCGCCGCCAGATCCGCCTCGATCAAGGCGAGGGCGGCACGGATCTGCAGGACCATGCCGGTGTCCATGATGTCCTGCGTGGTGGCACCCCAATGCGCCCATTCGCCGGCCCCGTTGCGGCATTTCTGCACCAGCGCGTCGACCACGGGGATGATCGGCGAGCCCGCCCGCACGGTGCCCTCGCCGAGTGCCGCCAGATTGTACTCGGCGGCGTTGCCATGCAGGCCGATCTCCGCCGCAGCCTCCGCCGGGATGATGCCAAGCCGCGCCTGCGCCCGGGCCAGCGCCAGCTCCACCTCAAGGTAGCACTGCACGCGGGTGCGGTCGGTGAACACCTCGCGCATCGGATCGCTGCTGAACAGGCCTGAAAAGACCGGGCTGTCGAGGACGGAGGTGGTGAGCATCGTGGGTTTCCTCAGAGTGGCAAGGCGGCGCCGTCCTCAAGAACGGCGCGGGCGGCTTCGGTATACCCGCCTTCGGCCGCATGCAGAACCAGCCCCGGCAGCAGCCGCGCGGGACCGCGGCCGCCGCGCACCGCCTGCAGCAGCACCAGCTTGGCCGGTCGGCCGGCCTTGGGCCACAGCGGAAAGATCGTATGGCTGCCGCAACCGGCGCGAGTGAACGCGTCGAGGCACTGCGGAATGGTCGCAGCCGATGTCACGAAACTGAGCGTGCCGCGATGCCGCAGGCCAGCCGCCAGCCGCGTTGCCCACAGCGCGAACAGACCCGGCGGCGCCCGCCGCGCAAGGTCACGGGCCGCATCGGGCGAGGCGGTGGCCGCGTCGGCATGCCAGGGCGGGTTGGCAAAGCCATGGTCGAACACGAGATCCGGCGCCCACGACTCGAGATCGGCTTCGATAACCGCAAGATCGCCCCACCCGTTGGCCGCAAGGTTCGCCCGCGCCACGGCCACCTGGCCGGGCTCCCGCTCGATGCCGATGCCGCTGATCCCCGCCACCCGATGCGCCAGGCACAACAGCGCCGCTCCCGAGCCGGTGCCGCCTTCCAGCACCAGCTCGCCTGGCCGCGCCGGGATGCAGGCCGCCAGCAGAACCGGCTCGATCCCGGTGCGATGGCCTTGCAGCCCCTGGGCGTGGCGCACCCGGCCGCCGAGCAGGAATTCCCGCGTGCTGCTCACTCGCCCGCTTCGCGCAGCACCCGCAACGCCTGCTCCGCATCCTCATCGGCCACCACGATGCGTCGCGGTATAGCGCCGATGCTGCCCTCCATCGCGGCCATCTGCCCGTCCAGCAGCACCGGCTGTACCCCGGCATCGCGTAGCAACGCCTCCAGAAAACTCAGCCGCACGGCGCAATTGCTGATGGCGACGACACGCATGCACACGCTCTCCTTCGGTCCCGGTGGGCGTTCCGGGTGGGCCTCGCCTTGACCCTTCTTCACCCCCGCCGATATGGTGCCCCGGATCTGGGTCGCCGCAAACACCTTGCCTCTCACACGTGGGGCGTGACAGCGGCGTCCGCATCGTGAGTTCGTTCGGGAGAGCCAGTTGGGCGTTGTGACAAGCCTGCCCGCATCTGATCTCCGCAGTTCCGCCCCGGGAAATGCCGCCGGTGAAGACGTGCTCACCCGGCTGGTGGGCCTGATCGGCGGCGACATGGCCGCCTGCAACCAGGCCATCGTGGCGCGCATGGACAGCCAGGTGCCGCTGATCCCGCAACTGGCGGCGCATATCGTGGCGGCCGGCGGCAAGCGCCTGCGCCCGGTGCTCACCCTCGCGTGTGCCCGCATGTGCGGTTATGCCGGTGACCGCCACATCAATCTCGCCGCCTGCGTGGAATTCATCCACACTGCGACCCTGCTGCACGACGACGTGGTGGACGAAAGTGTGCTGCGTCGGGGCCTGGCCTCGGCCAACGCGGTGTTCGGCAACAAGGCCTCCGTACTGGTCGGTGATTTCCTGTTCGCCCGCGCCTTCCAGCTTATGGTGGCCGACGGCTCGCTCAGCGTACTCGAGATTCTCTCCCGTGCTGCCGCCACAATCGCCGAGGGCGAAGTGCTGCAGCTCGCCACCCAGAACGACCTCGGCACCGATGAGGCACGCTATCTCGACGTCATCAAAGGCAAGACCGCGGCCTTGTTCGCTGCCGCCTGCGAGGTCGGCGCCGTCGTGGCCGACCGTCCCGCGGTGGAAACGGCAGCGCTGCGCGAATACGGCACCTGCCTCGGGATCGCCTTCCAGCTGGTCGACGACGCGCTCGATTACGCCGCTGACCAGGCGACCTTGGGCAAGACAGTCGGCGACGATTTCCGCGAGGGCAAGATCACCTTGCCGGTGCTGGTCGCCTACGCCGCCGGCAGCGAGACCGACCGGCAGTTCTGGCGCCGCACCATCGAGGACAGCGAGCAGACCGATCAGGACCTGGACCATGCCATGGCTCTGATGCAAGGCGCCGGGGCGATCCAGGCGACGCTTGACCGCGCCGCGGAGTTCGCCGGCGCCGCCAAGCAGGCGCTGGCCGTGTTTCCACCATCGGCTTACCGGAGCAGCCTCGCCGAGGTGGCCGACTACACCGTCAGCCGGCTACGCTGAACGAGTGTGTGGTCAAACCGATACGAGGCACGGCGTATTCGCCGACCCTGTCCTGACCCAGCACCGATTTCCAGCACGAGCCGGTCCGTGAAAGGGTGCTCGCCGTCTGCAGGAGATCGCATCATGTCGCAGCATCAGTTCGTGGCCACCCAGTACGCCCCCCGGGCCGAGGACTACGTTACCAGCCTCAACCACAGCACCGGCGCCGATCTCGACCAGATGGAGCTTGAACTTCAGGGCTGCCAGGCCGCGCGGGTGCTCGATCTCGGCTGCGGCGGCGGCCATGTCAGCTATCGTGCCGCCCCGCATGTGGCCGAGGTCACAGCCGTCGATCTGACCCCGAGCATGCTGGAGGTGGTGGCCCGCACCGCGGCCGAACGCGGCCTGTCCAACATCACCGTGCAGCAGGCGGCGGCCGAAGCGCTGCCGTTCGCCGATGCCAGCTTCGATATCGTGCTGTGCCGCTTCACCACCCATCACTGGCACGACATGGAGGCCGGGCTGCGCGAGGCGCGCCGCGTGGTGAAACCTGCGGGAAAGGGAGTGTTCGTTGACTCGGTGGCGCCCTCCGACCGCCTGCTCGACACCCATCTGCAAGCGGTCGAACTGCTGCGAGACGCCTCGCATGTACGCAACTACAGCACCGGCGAATGGGCCGCAGCCCTGGAACGCGCGCGTTTCGCGCTGACCAGTGTCACCGCCCGCAAGCTGCGCATGGACTTTCCGGTCTGGATCGCCCGCACCCGCACACCGGCCCACCATGCCGCGGCGATCCGCTCGCTCCAGGTGGACGCTCCGGCTGCGGTCAAAACCTATTTCGCGATCGGCGAGGACGGCGGCTTCGATCTCGACGTGATCACCTTCGTGCTCGGCGCCGGCTGAACCAAGCCGCGCCGATTGCTAACCGGGCGGCGCGACGCTAGGCTCACCCTGTCGATGGTCCCGCGCGAGCGGGTGAAAAGGGAACGCCGTGCGTCCTGGCAGGGGTTCTTCCCCGGGGGCAAGTCGGCGGCTGCCCCCGCAACTGTCAGCGGCGAGCCTTGGGTCCGATCAACGCCACTGTGCAACGATGTGCGGGAAGGCAGGACCCCGGGCATTGACCCGCGAGCCAGGAGACCTGCCATCGCGGCTTTTGACCAACGCCGCCGGGCGGGGTGCACCGGAGGATGGAGAAGACTTGTGCTGACCCTGTTCCGCCGCATCTTCGATGACCGGACGCCAGACTTTCGTGCCTCCCTCATCGGCCTCTACAGCCTGTTGATCGTGATAAATCTGGGCGTCTGGACCTGGGCGGTCCTGGTGCTGCGCGACCATCCGCTGCTGCTCGGCACAGCGCTGATCGCTTATGGCTTCGGCCTGCGCCACGCCGTCGACGCGGACCATATCGCGGCCATCGACAACGTCACCCGCAAGCTGATGCAGGCCGGCAGTCGGCCGATCAGCGTGGGTTTCTTCTTTGCTCTCGGCCATTCGACGGTCGTGTTCCTGGCAGCCATCGCCGTGGCGGTGACCGCCACGCTGCTGACCACGGAATTCGAGGCCTTCCGCAGCATGGGCAGCCTCATCAGCACGCTGGTCTCGGCGGTGTTCCTGTTTGCCGTCGCCACGATCAATCTGGTGATCCTGCGCTCGGTCTGGCGCAGTTGGCGCCATGTTCGCGCCGGAGGGCGCTATGTGGAGGAGGATCTCGACCTGCTGCTGAACGGCCGCGGCCTGCTGGCCCGGCTGTTCCGACCGCTGTTCCGGCTGGTCACGAAAGCTTGGCACATGGCCCCGCTGGGTTTCCTGTTCGGCCTCGGCTTCGAGACGGCCACCGAGGTGGCGTTACTCGGCATATCCGCAACGCAGGCGGGGCAGGGGATTTCGATCTGGTCGATCATGGTGTTCCCCGCCCTGTTCGCGGCGGGCATGCTGCTGGTCGACACCACCGACGGGGTGGTGATGCTCGGCGCTTACAACTGGGCGTTTATCAGGCCAATCCGCAAACTCTACTACAACCTCACCATTACCCTGGTCTCGGTGGTGGTGGCGTTTCTGGTCGGCGGCATCGAGGTGCTCGGCCTGCTGGTCGACCGATTTGAACTGTCAGGAGGCGTGTGGGACTGGGTGGCCGATCTGGGTGAAAACTTCACTAGCCTCGGCTTCGTCATCATCGGCCTATTCGTTGCAGCCTGGATCATCTCGATGCTGGTGTATCGCTACAAGAACCTCGACAACGTGGAACTGCCGCGGCCGTGAACGGTGAAAATGGGCGGAAGCGTCGCCGCTTCCGCCCGCCGTATCAGATTACGGTCAACGCCTCGCGCTTCAGCTCGACAGCGAGCTGGCCCAGCGCCGTTTCGACACCGTTCAGCATCAGGTCGATTTCATCCTCGGTGATGATCAGGGGTGGCGAGAATGCCAGCGAGTCGTTGGGCAGCGTGCGCGCGATCACACCATTGGCTTCGCACAGCTTCACCAGCCGCGCGCCGATCTTGTTCGCGGGAGCGAAGTTGGTGCGGGTGGCACGGTCGGCAACCAACTCGACGGCGCCGATCAGGCCCAGGCCGCGCACTTCGCCCACGAGGTCATGGCCTTCGAAGCGCCGGCGCAGTTCGGCCTGTAGATGCGGGCCGACTTCGTTCACATGGGCGCCTATGTTGGTCTCGTCATAAATCTTCAGCGTCTCAATCGCGACGGCAGCCGGTACCGGATGGCCGGAATAGGTGTAGCCGTGGCCGAAGGTGCCGATCGTGTGGCTTTCGTCCGCCAGCGCCTGGAACACCCGCTCGTTCACCATAACCGCCGAGATCGGCAGATAGGACGACGACAACGCCTTGGCGCAGGTGATGATGTCGGGTTGGATGTCCAGCGTCTGGCTGCCCCAGTAGTTGCCGGTGCGGAAGAAGCCGCAGATGACCTCGTCGGCTACGAACAGCACGTCGTATTTCTTGCAGACGGCCTGGATCTTGGGGAAATAGCCGGCTGGCGGAATGATCACGCCGCCGGCGCCCATGATCGGCTCGGCCCACATCGCAGCGACGGTATCCGGGCCCTCGGCCAGGATCAGCTTCTCCAGCTCGTCGGCGCAGCGGGTGGCAAATTCCTCCTCGGTCTCGCCGGGCAGCCCGCCGTGGTAGAAATGGGGCGTGATGGTGTGCACGAAGCCAGGCAGCGGCACGTCGAAGCTGCGGTGGTTAGCGGGCAGGCCGGTCAGCGACGCCGCGGCCAGCGTGATGCCGTGGTAGCCCTTGATGCGGCCGATCAGCTTCTTTTTGGCCGTGCGGCCGAGCGCGTTGTTGAAATACCAGACCATCTTGATGGCCGTGTCGTTCGCCTCAGAACCGGAGTTGGCGAAGAACACCTTGCTCATCGGCACCGGCGCGCGCGCGATCAGCATCTCCGCCAGGTCGATCATCGGCGTATGCGATTTGGCGGTGAAGGCGTGGTAGAACGGCAGCTCCTTCATCTGGCGCAGCGCTGCCTGCGCCAGACGCTCGTTTGAGAAGCCGAGCGAGGCGCACCATAGGCCGGCCACACTCTCGATATAGGCCTTCCCCTCATTGTCGAACACGCGCACGCCCTCGCCGCGGCTGATCACCATCGGACCTGCGGTCAGATGAGTCTTCAGGTCGGTGTAGGGATGCAGCACATTGGCGGCGTCGCGCGCCTCGGGGGAATTGGCGCGCAAAGCGTGGGAAATTGGGGGCGGTGACATGTTGTGCCTCTCGCGGCTTTTGGAAGACTGGTAGCCTAAGCCTTTCCGGGTATCGAACGGAACCCCCGGCCATGCGCAATCTATCGGCAACTCGTTGAACGGAGCCCCATCCATGATCTCACGTCGCAGCTTGCTCGCAGCCGGAGCCGCGCTGCCTGTGGTCTCGACCGCATCGGCGCAGGCCAAGCAGGATGACATGGTCGCCGCCGGCTTCCGGCGCGAGGTGCTGGTACGCTGGGGCGACCGGGTTGAATTCGACGCGCCGGCGTTCCAGCCGGGAAATCTCACGGTCGAAGCGGCGGCCACGCAGTTCGGCTGGGATGCCGTGGTGCTCGGCATCGCCCGGGGGGCACCCGCCGCCGACGGAGTGCCGCGCGGGCTGCTCGCCGTGGCCCATCCGACCGCCGAAGCGCGCATGATGTTTCCGGGTGGGGTGGATCGTCCGGCGGTGGCGGCCTGCGCGCAGGGTGCCTCGCTGCTCAACATCGAACAGCGCGGAGGTGCCTGGCTGGTGGTGGATGGCGGGTTCCAGTCACGCCGGTTCACCGCGAGCTCGCTGTGTGCCTTGTCTGGCCCGGCCACCCCCGTCGCGGGCGAGGCGATCCAGGGTCTGCTCGCAGTCCAGGCCGGCTGCGTAACGCCATGGGGCACGCTTTTGCTTGCGGAGGGGGACCCGCAACCCTGGTTCGCCCGGCTGCGCGACCGTGACGAGCGATTTCCCAACAGCCACCACGCCATCGCCTATGGCTGGGTGGCGGAGCTTGACCCGTTCGATCCGCAGGCGGTGCCGGTCAAGCGAACCGCGCTGGGCCGGTTCGCCCGTGCGGGACTGGTCGCAACACAATCGGCCGATGGTCACGCGGTGATATTCATGACCGACGATCGGGCCGCCGGGTTCCTGTTTCGCTTCGTGGCTGCAGCCGTTGCGACACCGGGCACGCCTGACCTGCTCGACAACGGGACCTTGTCCGTGGCGGTGGCCGACGGCGGCTGGTCCGTGCGGTTCCGGCCGGTGCCAGAGGCTGCGGTGCAAAGCGGCAATGTGATCGATGCCGCGGCATCGCTGGGGGCTGCCACATTCGATGCTCCGGCGGGTCTTGCCATGGGTTCCAATGGTGTGCTGTTCCTGGCCTGCCGCGGAGCTGCCTTCCGCGCCACACCGGATGCGCTGAACCCGCGCGAGGCCAATCCGGACGGTCATGTTCTGTTGTTCCGCCCCGACGGACGCGATCCCGCGGCCGATGTGTTCGCAGGCGAGATCGCCCTGCTATGCGGCGATCCCGCCCGGGGTGCCGGCGTGGCCAGTGCGGGCAGCTGGATCTCGCGCCCGGCGAACCTGGTCCCTGACCGCGACGGCGGCCTGTGGATCGCAAGCGAAGGTGCTGGCCTCGCCTATGCCGCGCCAGAGATCTATACGGTGACACCGCGTTACCTGCCGCCGGTGGGCGCCGTGATGGGGGGCGTCGCGCTGACACCGGATGGTGCGACGCTGCTCAGTGCGGTGAGGCACCCAGGTGCCACGGCCGATGCCAGCTTCGACCGCCCGGCCACGCGCTGGCCCAGCCTGCGAGCGAACCTGCCGCCACAGAGCACCGTCATCGGCCTGCGCCAGCGGTGACTGGAGTTACTTATAATAAATGATATGATACCTGAATCGTTCTTTCCTGTTATTCGTCAATATTTCTGGACGTCGGTCATGACTCCGTCGGAAGATCGGCGAATGCAACCGGAGGGACGGACCGCATGGACCCTATCACCGCGGCGATCCTGGCGGTGTTGCCGTCAGTGGCGGGCGACACGATCAAGCAAGGCGTAAAAGACGCCTATGAGGGGCTCAAGGCGGTCATCCGCCGCAAATGGGGTGAATCGGGCCAGATCAACAAGGCCATCACCGCCGTCGAGACCGACAAGGATCCGAAAAGCCAAGCACCGCTGCTCGACAGAACGCTCGCTGCCGAGAACGCCGGCGGCGATGCGGAGGTGATGCAGGCGCTGAAGGCATTGCTCGATCAGATGAAGGCGCAGGGCGTCGGCGGCCAGGCGGCGGCTGGGATCTCTGTGGTCATCAACGGCGGCACGCTGAGCGGCAACATGATCGGGACGAGCAACGTGTCGACCGTGAACTTCGGCAAGGGCTGAGCGCTGCGATGGAGCCGGCACCGGCTGCCATCACCACCACGATCAGCGGTGGCCATATCGAAGGGAGCATCATCGGCTCCACGCTCAACAACCCCACGCTCAACGGCGACATGATCGTCAACGGGCTGCCGGAAGATGTTTTCTTCACGAAGCTGATGACGCACATGCAGGCGTCGGGGTTGTCGCTGCGGGTTGAGCGGGAGCAACTCGATCGCGCCACCATCATCAAGCTCGCCCAACGCCTGCGTCCCGAGGCGCTCGACCTCGACAGCGCGGTGCGTGAACTGGAGCACGCGGTCACCATCGCATGCGACGTCATCCACTCCGGCTTGCGGCCAGCGGGCAACGACGAACTGGTTGACCAGGTGTTGTACGCGGTCGCACAGCACATCGGCGATGTCGACGCCGGCGCGGCCCTGCTCGACGATGCGCTGGCGGAACTTGACCGGCGGGCGGCCGAGCAGCAGGCGGCGCTGCAGCGAGGACGAACTGAACTCCTTGAGGCCACGATCCGCCAGGAGACCTTGCGGCGTGACCCGGTGGCGGTGGCGAGGCGGATGCTGGCGCTGGTGGCGCTGCAGCAGACCGGCGACCGTGCGGCCTGGCAACCGGCGTTCAAGGCCCGCTACGACGACTGTCTCGACGAGGGCGCCCAGCAGGGGATCCTGTTTTCGCTGGAGGTTGCCGTGGAACTCGCACGGCTGATGGCGCAGAACGCAGCGGATGGCACAGAGCGGGTGACGGCTGCGGTGCGGCTGGGGTTTGCGCTGGACATTCTCGGCGGTCGCGAGGTGGCTTCAGCCCATTTGGAGGAGGCCGTGGCGGTCCTTCGGGCAGGGGCGGCGGAGGTTTCGGCGGACGCGAACCGCGAGCTTTGGTCGACCCTGCACATGGTACTCTCCAGCACGCTCACCGCCTTGGGGGAACGCGAGGGTAACTTGCAACGCATGGCGGAGGCAGAGGCCGCGGCGCGCTTGGCGCTGGACGGTCTTTCATGCGAGAGCGATCCCGATCGGTGGGCGCGGTGTCGGCTCACTCTGGGGTCGGCTCTCGGCGTGCTCGGCGTGCGCAACGGTGATGTGGTCGTGCTGCAGGAGGCGGTGGCGGCGCTGCGCGACTCAGTAGGGGTGTTCAGCCAGCAGACGGAGCCGGATGATTGGGCCCGTGGCCAACTGATGCTCGGCATGACGCTCTCCGTCTATGGCGAGGCGATGGGCAGTGTGCCGGATCTCGAGGAGGCGGTCGCGGAACTGCGCGGGGCGCTTGCATTGTTGCCGCCGCAGCGGCTTCCGCTGGAGTGGGGCAGGGGCATGCTGTTGCTCGGCGCCACCTTGCTTCTGCTCGTCCAACACAACGGCAGCGCAGAATCGCTGGACGAGGCGCTGGTTCTGCTGGAACAGGGGCTGACCAGGGTGACACCCGAGATAGCGCCGCTGGAATGGGCCCGCGGCCAACTGTTCCTCGGTTGCGGCCTGTTGTCGCGCGGCCGGGGAGCCCGCGACCCAGCACAGCTGCAAAAGGCGGCGAATGCACTGCGGGCGGCCCGGGCCAGCATGAGCCGTGAGGCGACGCCGCGTTATTGGGGATGGGCGACAACGGCGCTCGGACAGAGCCTGACGTCTCTGGGTGCTCTGACGGCCTCCCTGTCGTTGATCGATGCGGGGATCGCGGAACTGCAGGCGGTCCGCGATATGCCTTCGATGGCCGCTGCGATCGAAGCGGCCTTGGGGGAAGCGAAGGCCGAGCGGGAAAATTTGGCAACAGACCGATGATACCTCATCGGGGCCAACGGTCTGCCGGCGTCTATCGTGTTCGGGTTATGGCGCCGTCTGCAGCGTCTTTGTCGTGGTCGTGGAGGGGCCACGATCGCGGGGCCGTGGTGGTGGTGGTCGATAGATAGGTCAACTGTGCGAATCCTGCACCCGTTGTCGGTGCCAGAACGGATGCCGATATCGTCATCATCTCGGGCATGATCTGTGTTCCGGTGGTTGCCGCTTGCCGGACGGCCGTTGCTCAATTCCGGCGGTCACACAAATCAACCGACGCGGCGCGGTGATGGTTGCAGCCTTGCACCGGCCAGGTCGGGCGGCTGCAGGTGTCGATGCGGCGCAGCGCCATGCATCGGATAGAGCGGGATGACGTCTGATAGGCGACGTCATCCCACTCGAACGCTGTATGAGCCGGCTTTCCCAGCGGCCTGATGTTTTGGGACAGCGTACCCGTGGCACGGCAATTTCGACACATAAGGACAAGTAGAGTTGCCTGCGAACGAAATCTCGATCGTTCCACGCGAGGAATGCGTTGCGAATTGCAGTTTGATTCGCAGTTTGCATCTATATTTCGAAGCTCATTGTGGAAATCATCCGGTATTCAGACGGAAAATTTGGATCTCTGGGGGGTTTTTGTGCACGCGACTTTGGCATGACGGTTGCTGTCATGGCTTCAACTTTACCGTTGAGGTAACACAATGTCCGCACAGCCCGTTGTCACACTCGCAGCTTCCGGTCCCACGACGGCCAGCGGCGCAGTGCAGAGCCTGATCGGGACGACGCTTCCGGTCACCGCCACTTTCGCCAACACCGGCGACATCACCGGCTACGCGCCCTTCATTGATCTCGCCATCGACAGCGCGGGCTACAACGGCACTGACGGCGCAACCTTCCTCAGCGCCACCTTCCTGGGTGTCAGCGTTCCCGTCACCATCATCCATCTCGACGCCAACGGGAACGGCGTGCATCCCTTCGCGGTGAACGCCGCCGGCAACAAGGTCACCGTGCACGGCACGCCGAATGGCGAAATCGCCGTGATCTCGCTGCCGTTCGGCAGCTTCACCGCGGGTCAGACGCCGGCTGCCATTGACGTGACGCTCGGCCTGCCCGCCGGCGCTTCGCTGGCGACACCCCTCGCGGTGACCGCCACGGCCGGCTTCGGCTACGGCACCTCCGCCCTCGGCAATTCCACCACCAACCCCTCGATCTTCGACGGCACCGCCTCGGTCACGGTGGCACCGACCGTGCTGACCACCGCCTCCACTTATATTGGGCCGGAGCATGAACTCGCGACCGGGCCCTCCAACGTGGCGCAATGGGTGGTGAATTCGGACGTGGCGCTCGGCGCCTCCGTCACCAACCTCACCCTGTCCGACACTCTGCCGGACGGTGCCACGCCGCTCTCGTTCACCTTGACTGAGGGTATGTCGAGCTGGATCTACACTGCCAACCCCACCACCGGCACGATCAGCTTCACCTCGGGTTCGGCGGGTGCGCCTGCCATCACCACCAACCCCGCCACCGCGACCGCGCCGTACGTCTATTGGAACGCCGCTGCCAACACGATCAGCGCTGATTTCGGCACCTACACTGGCACGTCCTCGACGATCGGCGCCTTCAAGGGCCCATCGATTGCCAGTAGCTTCACCGTCAGCAAATACCAAACGCTGGGCGATGCCGAGCAGGTCGGCACCGCTGGCCAGGACCTTTCGCTGACCGACGAGCTGCCGTTCGGCGCCATCGCCAACAGCTTCACCCTGTCCGACAGCACCAGCGGCACCTATGTCTACACCGTCAGCAACAGCGGCAGCATCGCGCTGGCCTCCGCCTCGGCCGGTGCGGCTGCCGCGCCGTCAATTCTGAATGCGCTTGGTTCTACCGGTTCGCGCTGGGTCTATTACGACAAAGCCAACGGCAAGATCGTCTCCGATTTCGGCATCGTCGGCGCCGGTGGCGACACCGCCAAGATCTCTGCGCAATACAGCACCGCCGGCCAGTACCAGCGGCCCAACGTGGTCAGCCAGGTGGTCGGCAACGGTGTCGCCGACAGCAACCTCACCCTGGTCGACCAGCTCGACGGTGGTGCTGTGGTCAACACCGTCACGCTAAACAGCGCCAATGGCCAGTATGTCTACAGCGTCGACGGCGCGGGCGCGCTGTCCCTGATTTCGGGTGCCGCGGCGGCGGCGCCGGGCATCGGCAACGGCCACGGCAATGCCACGGGCAGTTGGGTCTATTACGACCAGGCCAATAACCGCATCGTCAGCAATTTCGGCACCAGCTACGTCGGCAACGGCAGTGCTGCCACGATCACCGCAGGCCTGTCCGACACCACCGGCGGCCTGGTGCTCGGCAACGACAGTTCGCCCACCAACTTCCCGATGGGCAACAACGTTTCCGCCAGCGCCGGTTATGCCGACGTGTCCGGCAACGTGACCGTCAAGGCGGCGCCGGCGCCGAGTGCCGCCGCGTCGAACGTGCCCGGCCAGGACATCGTCACCGCCAAGCCGATCGCGCTGCAGAAGACCGTGGTCAACGCTGACAAGCTGGCGCCGGGCGGCCATCTCGACTGGACCCTGTCAGGCGAGGTCTCCAACTATGTTGATGTCAAGAACCTCGTCGTCACCGACACGCTGAGCGACGGCCAGAACTTCGTCGCCGGCACGCCGGTCACACTGGTGGCCGTTTCCAACGGTGTCACTGTCTTCAACCAGGCGATGACCGACTACACCGTCAGCCGGAACGCCACGACCGGCGTCACCACGCTGGTATTCAAGATCTCGCAGCAGCTGATCGACGGCCCCACGCTGGGCGGCAGCTCCGCGCTGGGCGACCTCAATGGCGGTGCCGCTTCCAACGATCTCTCGCAGATCCCCACCACTGCGGATTTTCAGATCCACTTCGAAAGCCTGATCGACCCGACCTATATCTCGACCAGCCCGGCGCCCTCCGTCAGTGACCTGGTCGAGCAAGGCGACCCGCTAAACAACGGTGCTGTCCTTACCGGCAACATCGTCGGCAGCAACGCGGCCGTATCGGACAGCAGCAGCGCCGGCGTGACGCTTCCGGTCGGCACGCCCGTCAAGACGATCTATGCCATCAATGGTGTGCTGGTCGACCCGACCAAGCCGACCCCCACCGTGCATGCCGGTGACAACGTCACCTACCGGCTGGAATACACGCTGCCGCTGTCAGAGACTTCGAACTTATCGATCCACGACTTCCTGCCGCTGCCGGTGTTCAGCGTGAGCAACACCAACGGGTCAGGTGCCGCCGGCTTCAGCTTCTCCACCGCCGGCGGCATTCCGGCCGATGGCGTCATCACCTACGGAACCGCCGACCAGATCCACACTCTGGCCACGACCAACGCGACCGGTCCGAGCGTGACCACCAATGCCGCCAATAACTCCTTCACCATCAACTTCGGCCAGGTGAGCGACGGCAGCCAGTACCCGTCCACCACCGTCGACCTGCTGTTCACCAGCCAAGTACTCGACCGGCCCTATATCAACGGCCTGCTGCTGACCAACGAAGAGACCGTCAACGAGACCAACTCGTTCGGCAGCGTCACCACGCAAAGCTCGATCAAGCAGATCGAGCTGGTGCAGCCGGTGATGAATGTCGAGAAGGGCGTGGTCGGCGTCAGCGATGCGCTGGCCAGCATCAGCGGCAGCCATAACTTCAGCTCCGCACCCGGCACCTCGGGCGTGGCCTTCACCGGCTCGATCAACAACAGCAGCCTCAACCTCCGCGACACCGTCACGGGCGCCCAAGGCGGCGACGTTGTGCGCTTCGCCGTCGCCGTGCAGAACACCGGCGGCTCGTCCGCTTATGACGTGGTGCTGCACGATGTGCTGCCGGCCGGCTATTCGGTCCCGGCCGCAGGCCTGCACCTGGAAGTGACCAACGGCGCCGGCGCGGTGCTGAGCTACACCACGAATGGCGGCGGCCTGTTCGATCCCAACGGTGGCATCGAGCTGACGGCTCCGCTGGCCGCCGGCAGCGCCACGGACGGCAGCAACATCGTCATCCTCACCTATGACGAGCAGCTGAGCCCGACCATCGCCGAGCCGAGCCTGGTGCTCACCAACACCGCCACCGTCACCAGCTTCGCCGCCGAGGAAGGCGGGGTGAACTTCGCCACCGGCCCGCAGCCCGGCACGTTGTCGGCCTCCACCACCGTCTATACCCGGGCGCCGACCACGACGAAGACCGTGGTGGCCACCTCGGAGCAGGGCAACGGTAGCGATGCCGGCCATCTGAAGCTGGGCGAGACCGTCACCTTCCAGGTCACCACCACACTCGGCGAAGGCGTGTTCACCAACCTCAACCTGATCGACGCGCTGCCCGCCGGCAGTGGCGGCACGCTGACCTTCGTCTCCGGCATGGTGACGGCGATCGGTGCCGATGTCAGCAACAGCGCCGGCGTGAGCGCGGGCAGCGTAATCGGCGCGCTCAATGGCGGCTACGGCATCAACCTCGGCAACGTCGCTGTCAGCAGCGATGCCAATTCCACACTCGACCAGGTCACCTACACGATCACCGCGGCCTATGAGGGCGGCGTCGGCAGCAATGCCGGTGGCCAGACGCTGACCAACACCGCCCACACCTCCGAGACCAACCCCAATACCGGCGCCGTCACCACATCCGGCACTGCCACCGCCAGCGTGCACAGCAACGCGCCGGAACTGACCTTGGCCAAGACGGTGCAGGACGACACCTCCGCCAGCGGCTTCCACGGCGCGGTGACCGCTAACGCCGGCGATACGCTGACCTATAGGGTGGCGCTAGCCAACGGCAACGACGGCAACAGCGCGACCGCCTATCAGGTCGATATCACTGACCAGATCGGGCTGCTGGCGCCCAATGTGATCAACCCGACCAACTTCCACGTGGTCGATGCCGCCGGCCACGCCGTGGCCGGCGCAACGGTTGCGATCAACAATGGCATCATCACTGCCTCGATCCCGAGCCTGGTCGCCGGCTCCAGCGACATCCTGGAATTCGACGCAACCGTTACGTCGACCGACCAATACAATGCCAGCTACACCAACACCGGCACCTACACCGCCGACACGCTGCCCAGCACCGACACCACCTACACGACCCCCGGCTACGATCGCGCGCTAACCGGCACCTCCGCGGCCACCATCACCATTGCATCGCCCTCCGCCACCAAGGCGCTGACCGGCGGTAGCGATGCGAATATCGCGGTGGGCAAGCTCGCCCCGGGCGAGACCGGCACCTACACCATTACCGTCGCCGTGCCAGAGGGCACCTCGAACAGCTTTACCGTGCAGGACCTGCTGCCGAGCGACCTTCTGTATGTCGCCAACAGCGCCTCGATCACCCTGGTAAACGGCAGCATCAGCTCGCTGACTGGGGCGAACCTCAATCAGGTCGGCGGTGCCGGCGGCGTGCCGATCACCGCGACCACCGGCGGCTTCACGCTGAACTTCGGCTCGATCGAGGCGACCTCTTCCACCACGACCGGTATCCAGATCACCTTCCGGGCGACGCTGGCCGACGATACGGCGTTGACCAACGGCCAGACGCTGACCAACACGGTGAAGACCGTAAGCGACGGCAATACCGTCACCCACACCGCACCTGCCACCGTCGTGCTGCCCAAGCTCGACCTGACCAAGACCGTGGCAGCGGGCAGCGGGCTTAACGAGACCTACACGATCACTATTTCGCCCGACACCGCCGACAGCGCTCCCGCCTATGACGTGGTGCTGGCCGATCCGCTGCCCGCCGGCGAGACGATCGTGGGCCTGCCGACCAGCTCGGCCGGCACCGTGGTTTACAGCAACGGCACCATCTCGCTGAGCGGCTTGACCATCCTGCCGAATCGCGCGCCGATCACCGTCAGCTACACCGCCGTGCCCGATGGCTCGGTTCCCGCCAATGCCGCTGTCACCAACACCGCCACGCTGACCTATGCGACCCAGCCGACCGGAGGCGAGAGCACCACAACCACCGCTTCCGCCACCTTCCACGAACCCCCGGGCTCGCTCAGCGGCGTCGTGTTCCTCGACCACAATGACGACGGCGTGCTGAATAACGCCGACGCCGGTGTGGCCTCGGTGACGGTGGAACTGCTCAACGGCAGCAATACGGTGGTTGCCACCACCACCACGGACGCCCATGGCGCCTACAGCTTCGGCAACCTCAGCCAGGGAAATTATGCGGTCCAGGTCCTGGCACCGGGCACCAACGGGTTCT
Source organism: Rhodospirillales bacterium (assembly GCA_025352665.1). Lineage (GTDB taxonomy): Bacteria > Pseudomonadota > Alphaproteobacteria > Acetobacterales > Acetobacteraceae > CAIQQQ01. Next base: position 38,909 of record JANXSM010000005.1, read on the forward strand.
CCCCGGTCGGCGGCAACGCCAACCTGGCGATCGACAGCATCGTCAACGCCACCGGCGCCACCAGCCTGGTGCTGGTCAGCGTCGGTCAGAACACACCTAACCAGAACGCCGGCATCTATGTGCCGGCCGCCATCACGGGCAATGTGTTCGCCGACCAGCTCGCCGATGGCGTCGACAATCTCGGCACCGACACGCCGGTCGCAGGCGTCACCATCGATCTGCTCAACGGCTCCGGCACTGTGATCGCCCACACCACCACCGACACCGGCGGCAACTACAGCTTCACCGGCCTCGCCCCCGCCACCTACTCGGTGATGGTGGTGCCACCCGCCGGCGACCACATTTCCCCGGTCGGCGGCAACGCCAATCCGGTGCTGGACAGCATCGTCAACGCTGCCGGCAAGACCATGCCGGTCACGCTGGCCTCCGGCCAGACCGTGGCGAACCAGAACGCCGGCCTGTATCAGCTGGGCTCGCTCTCGGGCGAGGTGTTCACCGATAACAACTACGACGGCAAGATCGACAGCCCCGATGCCGGCGTTGACCACGTCACCGTGGCACTGCTGCAGAACGGCGTCGCCATCGGCCAGACGGCCACAGGCGTCAACGGTCTTTATAGCTTCAGCAGCCTCACTCCGGGCACCGGCTACAGCGTGCAGGTGATCCCACCAGCCGGCGACAAATTCACGGTGGTCGGTACTGGCCCCGCCGCCGTGGACAGCATCGTCAACGGCACCGGCGCCACGCCCGCGACCTCGGTGCTGTCAGGCACCAACACGCCCTACCAGAACGCCGGCGTCTATGTGCCGGTGTCACTGTCCGGCAATGTGTTCACAGACCTGAATGCCAACGGCGCGAAGGGCGCTTCCGACACCAACCTGCCAGGGGTAACCGTCGAACTGCTTGACGCGTCCGGCCACGTCGCCAACACCATCACCACCGACGCCCAAGGCAACTACAGCTTCACCGGCCTGCCACCGGGCACCTACGCGATTGAAGTGGTGCCCCCGTCCGGCGATCTGATCTCGCCGGTCGGCACCGACTCCAACCCGGCGCTGGACAGCATCGTCAACGGCCTGGGCAAGACCACACCGGTCACGCTGACCTCCGGCCAGTCCGCTCCCAACCAGAACGCCGGTCTTTACCAGCCGGGTTCGCTGTCGGGAGTGGTGTTCACCGACAACAACGATGACGGCGTGGTCGATGGGGCGGACATCGGCCTCGGCGGTGTGACCGTGCAGCTGCTCAAGGGCGGGGTTGTCACCGGCACCACCACGACGACAGCTACCAACGGCAGCTACCACTTCACCGGCCTGACCCCTAACGACACCGCGGGCCAGGACTACAGCGTTCAGGTTGTGGCGCCGAACGGCAATCACTTCTCGCAGGTCGGCATCAACGTCAACCCGGCGCTGGACAGCATCGTCAACACCCACGGCGCCACCACGCCGGTTCCGGTGCTGTCTGGCATGGATACGCCCAACCAGAACGCCGGCGTGTTCCAGAATGGCTCGCTCAGCGGCGTGGTGTTCCTCGACCATAACAACGACGGCGTGGAGGACGGCACCGATCTCGGGTTGGGCGGCATCAAGGTCACTCTCCTCGACAAGAACGGCGTCTCTACCAATATCACCACCACCACGGCCACCGATGGCAGTTACCACTTCACCAACCTCACGCCTTCGGCCTACGAGGTGAAGGTGCAGCTGCCGCCAAACGAAGTGTTCTCCCCGGTCGGCACCAATGCCAATCCCGCGATCGACAGCATCGTCAACATCCAGGGCGTGACTCCGTTGGCCCTGGTCACCTCCGGCGCCGACACGCCCTACCAAAACGCCGGCATCGCCCAGACCGGCACGATCAGCAGCTTCGTGTTTTTCGACGGCCAGTGCGACGGCACCTATCACGTCGGTGACCCCGGCATGTCCGGCGTCACGGTCCGGCTGCTTAACAGCGCGGGTAACCCGACCGGCATCACGACCACCACCGACAGCTATGGCCATTACAGCTTCGTCAACGTGGTCGCCGGCAGCTATGAAGTGCAGGTGGTGGCTCCCACCGGCAGCCGCGTCAGCCACACCGAACACGCCAGCGGCAACCCGGCTCTCGACAATGACGTGAACCCCACGACGGGGATTGGCGACGTGCTGGTGGTGAACCCGAACCAGACCACGCAAGGTGCCAACGCCGGGCTGATCTTCACAGGCTATTTCGAGGGCACCACGCCGACGGTGATCAACAGCGGCGTCTACGACGGCAATGGCGGCAGCGGCGTTGTGGTCGGCACCGGGGGCAACAACCTCGTCCATGTCGGCTCCGGCGGCAATAACGTGGTCGTGCTCAGCGGCAACAACAACCTGGTCGAGGCCGGCAGCGGCAATGGCACGGACATCGTCACCAGCTGCGGCTCGCTCAACGCGCAGACGCAGAACGATGTCAACGGGTTCCTGTTCGCCGGCAACGGCGTCAGCTCCACCCTGCAGGGCGGCTCGGGCAACACCTATCTGATGGGCGGCGCCGGTGCCGACCTCATCACCGGCGGAGCTGGAAACAACGTGCTGATCGGCGGCGGTGGCGGCGACGAGCTGCGTGTCACCGGCCTGTCCACAAAGATCCTCTACGAGAAGGGCGACGGCGCCATCACCGTCGACAACGGCTTCCGAGCGGTCGATGAGCTGGATATCTACGGCTACACCTCCGGCAGCTTCGTCACCATCAACGGCCAGGAGGCGCTGGATCTCGGCCACGGCGATCTAATCCGCTTCAATGGTGGCTCGCCGTTCAACAACGGGGCAACCTCGGGCGGCAACGGCGTGAACTTCTTCGCCAGCGTCACTACCAATCCGCAGACCACGATCATCTTCGGCGCCGACGGCCTGCCGCAGATCGTCGCCAGCGGCGGTGCCACCACAACGGCCCCGACTCCCGCGCCCGTTCCGACGCCTGCCCCGGTTTCCACACCCACACCCGCCCCGGTGTCGACGCCGACACCAACTCCGGTGCCGGTGCCCCTGCCGACCCCCACACCGACCCCTGCGACATTCAATCTGTCGGGCTGGAACACCATCACCAGCTTCGCCAACACCGACACCTCGGTCAGCGGCAGCCAGGGCAATGCCACCATCCACGGCGGCGACGGAAACAACACGATCGACGCCGGCGGCTACAGCAACAGCATCCTGCTCGGCAACGGCGCCAACGTGATCACCGGGCCGCAGGGCAACAGCTCGGTTGTGGTCGGCTCCGGCCACAACCAGGTCACTCTTTCGGGCTTCACCAACACCATCGTGGCCGCCAACGGCAACAACACGATCGCGGCCGGCCAGGGCGGCGAGACGGTGACGGTTGGCTCCGGTGCCAACACCATCACGGCCGGTGGCTACGGCAATGTGATTGTGACAGGCAGCGGGGTGAACCACATCACCGCAGGCAGCGGTACGGCCTCCGTCGACACCGGCTTCGGCTCCGACACCGTGCAGCTCTCGGGCTGGGGCAACCTGGTGCTCGGCGGCAGCGGCCACGACGTGATCAGCGGCGGCGCCGGCAACACCTACCGGGTGAGCGGACTCGGCACATCCGGCGGGATGGACATCCAGGATTTCGGCACGAACAACAACGACGTGCTCGACATCCACCAGGCGTTGGTGGGTGCGGGTTACAACGGCGCCAACGTGGGCAACTTCCTGCAGACCCAGAGCACGGGCAACGACACGCTGGTCAAGGTCATCAGCGGCGGCGCAACTTACCAGGTCGCCGATCTGCACGGCACCGGCGGCGCCACGCTCACCACATTGCTGTCGAACCACAGCATCGCGGCCTGATACCGTCGCGCCTTAATGCTGACTCCTCCAGCATCAAGGCGCGACGGTATCGCGTGCTAGGTTGGCTGGCGGCGGCGTGCCAAATATGAGGCGATCGGACCGCTTCGCCGCGATGCGGGGCGGCCCGGCAGGTCAGCCTGGTCCGGATTGCGCCAACGCAGCATGCACGCGCTGGCGGATTTCGGGGGGGGCTTCGGCGAGCACATCCAGCACGCTGCGCAGCGAGCGCCGCAGGTCGTACACCTGGTCCAGCAGCGAAAGCACCAGCGGCACGGTCTCGGTGTCCAGCGCCAGATCGACCTGCAGATCGTGCAGCAGATGCAGCCGCGCGATCTCGAACTCGGTGAACACGAAACCGCCGTCGCTGTCTTCGGCATGCACCCAGCCACGCGCCACCCAGTCGACGATGTGCGGTGCGTCTAGATCAGGATAACGTGCGATTACCGCCTCGATCCTGATCATGTCTGTTGCTCCATCGCGGCGCGCGGATCGAACGGATGCTCTGGATTCCAGGATGTCAGGAACTCCGTCAACGCGGCCTCGCCCGATTTCGGCAGCACGATGCGCAGCGTGACGATCTGGTTGCCGCCGGCAATGCCGCGCTTGCCTAGGCGCAGCTTGGCGCCGTTGGCCGAATTGGCGGGGATGTTGAGGCGCACCTTACCGCTGACGGTCGGAACTTCCACGCTTGCGCCGAGCACGGCCTCCTGCAGGCTGACCGGCAGTTCGACCAGCACGTCGTTGCCTTCGCGGCGGAAGAACGGATGTGACGCGACGCTGATTTCCACCAGCGCGTCGCCGGCGGCCCCCCCCGCGCGGCCGGGCCGGCCCTGGCCCTTCAGTCGCAGCACATGCCCGTCCGCCATGCCCGGCGGAATGGTGACATCGAGGGTGCGTCCCTCCGGCAGGCTGAGGCGGCGGACGGCGCCGTTGGCGGCATCGAGGAAATCGACGGTGAGGCTGTACTGCACATCGCGTCCCTTTACTGGGCCGCGCGCGGCACCGAACTGTTCTGCGAACCCGCCGCCGAACAACTCCTCGAGATCCTCCGGGCTCAGCCCATGTGGACTGCCCCCGAAACCCGCGCCACCAGCGCCGGCTCCGCCGGTGTTGCGGTAATCGCGATACTGCGGGCGTTCCGGCGCCTTTTCATGGCCTTCCGCATCGATCTCGCCGCGATCGAATTTGGCGCGTTTGTCGGTGTCCGACAAAATCTGATAGGCAGCGTTGATCGCCTTGAACCGCTCCACGGCCTCCGGCTTGCCAGGATTGAGGTCGGGGTGGTGCTTCTTGGCGAGCTTGCGATAGGCGTTGCGGATCGTGCCGTCCGAATCGTCTCGCCGCACGCCCAGTATGTCGTAAGGATCTTCCATATAGCCAGCATATGGGGTCGGGCCGAGGTCCAGGCAAAGGGCCAAGTGAAGAGAGCGACATGAAAATTCAAAGCAAAACGTTTCAGGTGCATGAGGGAAACGTGGTGGACCTCGGTAAATGGCCGACCCGCGTGGACTCCGTTTACAGTTCCAAGAACGACTATCTTCGCATCCTAGCCGAACGTGTGGAGCGGCTGAGCGACCAGCAGGAACTGCTCTACGCCTCAAACGGTTACGCGCTGCTCCTGATCTTTCAAGCGATGGACGCCGCCGGCAAGGATGGGGTGATCAAGCACGTCATGTCCGGCGTCAATCCGCAGGGCTGCCAGGTGTTCAGCTTCAAGCACCCCAGCGCCACCGAGCAGGCGCATGATTTTCTGTGGCGCACCACCAAGAACCTGCCGGAGCGCGGGCGGATCGGCATCTTCAACCGATCCTATTACGAGGAGGTGCTGATCGCCCGGGTGCACCCTGAGATCCTGCAGGCGGAAAACCTTCCAGGCGCGCCACAGCACGACACGCGGTTCTGGCAGCACCGCTACCGCTCGATCCGCAACCTGGAGCGGCACCTGCACGCCAATGGCACAAGGATCGTGAAGTTCTTCCTGCATCTGTCCAAGGACGAGCAGCGCAAGCGCTTCCTTTCGCGCATCGATACGCCCTCCAAGAACTGGAAGTTCAGCCAGGCCGATATTGCGGAGCGCGGCTTCTGGAAGGACTACCAGAAGGCCTACGAGCACTGCCTCGCCGCCACCAGCACGCGGAAATCGCCCTGGTACGTGGTGCCCGCCGATGACAAGGAGAATGCGCGGTTGATCGTGTCGCATATCGTTCTGCAGACCATGGCCGCCTTAAAGATGGCCTATCCGCCGACAACCGATGTGCGCAAGGCGGAGCTGGAGGCAATCCGCGCGCGGCTGGCGGAAAATTGATCGTGCAGGCTCTCGTTCCGAACCGGGCTCGCCGTCTTGTCAAATATTGTAGGTCGTTGTCCGGCACAGTTACTGGAAGATCACGCATCGCGTCTGGGCAGATCTCGGCGGGACGTTCACGGATTTCACTCTGCTCGATGAGCGCTCAGGCGCTTTGCAGTTCTTCAATGTGTCATCGACAACGCAGGACCGATCGGACGCGATCCAGAACGGGCTGATGCAGTCGCTGGCACTGCACGATCTGAAGCCGGCTGAGGTGACCTATACCGGCCACGGAACCACCGTGGCGAAGAACATCGTCATCGAGGGCTGTGGCGCCAGCACCGGACCCTCCGAGTGAGCTGCTGCAGGTTTGGTGGACACTATCCTTAAGCTGCCGCGGCGATCCTCTCGAATTCCATAGGGCTGACATAGCCAATGGTCGAGCGGCGCCGGGTCGGGTTGTAGAAGCGCTCGACATAATCGAACACATCGGCCCGGGCCTGGTCTCTTGTCCGGTAGACCTTGCGAGCAATGCGCTCGGTTTTGAGCGATGAGAAGAAGCTCTCCATCACCGCGTTGTACCAGACGTTGCCCGACCGGCTCATGCTGCATGTCACGCCATTCTCGGCCATGAGCTTTTGGAACGGCTCAGCCGTATACTGGCTGCCGCGATCCGAGTGGTGCAGCAGCGCATGCGGTTTGCCGCGTCGCCAGATTGCCATCACCGGCGCGTCAGTGACCAGTTGCGCGGTCATTGTCGCACTCATCGACCAGCCGACAACGCGG
>JANXSM010000032.1 GCA_025352665.1 Rhodospirillales bacterium
TAGATCGTCGAATGGTCAACCAAGACGCAGCACTCACCCATCATCTGCTCGAGATCGCGATAGCTCACCCCATAGCGGCAATACCATCGGACCGCCCAGAGCACGATCTCACCCTCAAAGTGACGCCCCTTGAAGTCCGACATGACGCGGTCGCTCCATTGCTCGAACCCCATCCCGACGGACAACGCCAAAGTTTGCAACAGAGCCGTAAATGCCTAAAAAACTACACAGCTTCTACGAACGTGCCGCATTCAATTCACCCAACCCCCACAACGCCCGCAGCCGTCACCTAACCAACAACGGCCCCCGCACCAAACAAAACCGCGCGACCGCCGCGACAAACCGCGCGCACTCAGCCTCTCCCACCGGCAGGCTCATCGCCACCATCCCGCGCCGGGCCAAATAAATCCCGCCCGCCAGCATGTCGAAGAAGAACAATTCCCGCAGCCCCTCCTCGACCGGCTCCGGCGGATACGGCCGATCGATCGCCCCGGTGCGGAAATGCACCTGGATCATGCTGCCGATCCCGGTGAACTGCAGCCGCACCCCCGCATCCCCACACACCGCGTTGAGCCGCGCCCGCAACGCCTCGCCCCGCGCCCGCAACGCGTCCGACGCCGCGTCGTCGAAAATTTCGCCCATCGCCACGCACCCTGCGGCCATCGACAGCACGTTGTTGTTGAACGTCCCCGCATGCGACAGCGACTGCGGCCGATGCGCGTCGAACAGCCCCATGATCTCCGCCCGGCCGCCAAACGCGCCAAAACTCATCCCGCCGGCCACGTATTTGCCAAGCGTCGTCATATCAGGCGTCACCCCATACAGCAGCTGCAAGCCGCCGGCGGTATGGCGCGAGGTCATCACCTCATCGAAAATCAGCACCGTCCCCGACGCATCGGCCGCCGCCCGCAACGCCTGCAGAAAATCCACCCGCGCCGGAATGCACCCACCCCCGCCGAGCATCGGCTCCAAAATCACGGCCGCATACCGCCCCGTCTCCAGCAGCCCCACGGCCTCCGCGGTGTCGTTGTAGGTCGCAAGCGTCACCGGAAACGGTGCATTCACCGCCGAGCCGCCGCCGGCAAAGCTCAGCACGCCACCATGATACCCGCCGTTGAACGCCAGCACCTCCGACCGCCCGGTGTGCGCCCGCGCCGCTGCCAGCGCCAACAGGTTCGCCTCGGTGCCGCTGTTGGTGAAACGGATCAGCGCGATGCTGGGAAACCGCGCGCACAGAATCCCCGCCAGAATCGCCTCGCGCTCGCCCACGCCCGCCAGGTTCAACCCATTGTCGATCGCCGCATGCAAGGCCGCCTTGATGCGCGGCTCGGAATGGCCGAACAGCCCGGCGGTGTATTCGCCGCACAGATCGAGGTAGCGGTGCCCGTCGATATCCTCGAGCCAGCAGCCTTCGCCGGCAGCCATGGCGGTGGGGAAGGGGCTGTAGAACAACACCGAACGCGTGTTGCCGCCGGGCATCACCGCCCGCGCCCGCCCATGCGCTTCGGCCGAGCGTGGCCGCGTCGCCGCATAACTCTCGCGGGCTTCGGCCAACGCATGGTTCAGGTCTGAATTACGCGGGGCGGCCGGGCCGTCGAGCATTGCATCTGTCCTCGATCGAACAGAGCTCAGCCTGTCACGATGCGTCCGCCTTGACCACCGAAAGCACGCCCGATCCGTAACGGATCAGCTTCGACGCGCCGACGCCCTTGATCTGGCCCAGGCCATCCTCGTCCTCCGGCCGTATCGCTGCGATCTCACGCAGCACCGTGTCATGGAAGATGACATAAGGCGGCACGCCCTGCGCCTTCGCCTCGCCCGAGCGCCACTGCCGCAGCGCCTCGAACAGCCCGCCGTCCCGCGGCCCCAGCTCCTCCACCACCGCCTTCGTGCGCGTGCGTTCCCGCTTGCGCTCCACCGCCGGGTGATCGTCGCGCAGCAGCACCGCTTCCTCGCCGCGCAAAATCGGCCGCGCCCGATCGGCCACCAGGCTCACGGTGGCGAACTCGCCCATATCCACCTCCAGCACCCCGCGCGAGATCAGCTGGCGCATCACCCCGCGCCAGAAATCCCGCGTCCGATCGGCGCCGATGCCGAATATGCTGAGCTTGTCATGGCCGAACTTGCCCGCCATGTCCGAAGCCTTGCCCATCAGCACCGAAATGACATGCAGCCCCCCGAAGCGCTGCCCGGTGCGATATACCGCCGACAGCAGCTTCTGCGCCTCGGTCGTGCCGTCGAACGTGCCCACCGGCGCGTTGCAGGTGTCGCAATGTCCGCAGGCCCGCCCCAGCTCCTCGCCAAAACACGCAAGCAGGGTCGCGGTCCGGCACGCGGTGGTTTCGGTCAGCCCGATCATCGCCTCCAACCTGCCGCGCATGGCGCGCTTCTGTGCCTCGGGGGCCGACGAGATCTGCAGGAAATGCCGCGCGCGGGCGATATCCTCGCCGCCATAGAGCAACAGCGTCTCGGAAATCTCGCCGTCACGCCCGGCGCGGCCAATCTGCTGGTAATACGATTCAGGGCTGTCGGGCATATCGAGATGCACCACGAACCGCACATCGGGCCGGTCGATCCCCATGCCGAAGGCAATCGTCGCCACGATCACCACGGCCTCGCCCGAGCGAAACCGCATCAGCGCCGCGCGCTTGTCGGCAACCGCCACGCCCGCATGAAACACGATGGCGCAGACCCCCTTGGCGGTCAGCGCCGCGGCAATCCGCTCGGTCTTGGCCCGGCTGCCGCAATAGACGATGCCCGCCTCGCCCTCATGGCGAGCCAGCACCCGTAGCAACTGGGCAGTCTCGCCGATCTTGGGTTCGGCTGCGATCTGCAGGTTCGGCCGATGAAAGCTCGCCGCGAACACCGCGGCCTCCTGCATATCCAGCGCCGCCAAAATGTCGGCGCGCGTGCGCGGATCGGCGGTGGCCGTCAGCGCCACCCGCGGCACCCCCGGAAAACACCGCGCCAGGCTCGCCAGCTCGCGATATTCCGGCCGGAACTCATGGCCCCACTGGCTCACGCAATGCGCCTCGTCGATCGCGACCAGCGCGATCTCGATGCGCTGCAGCCGCTCCATCGTGCCGGGGCTCAACAGCCGCTCCGGCGAGACATAGATCAGGTCGAGCTCGCCTGCATCCAGCGCCCGGCCGATCCGCCGCGCCTCGTCCGGTTCGATTTCGGAATGCAGCGCCCCGGCCGCCACGCCCAGCTGGCGCAACGCCGCCACCTGGTCATCCATCAGCGCGATCAACGGCGACACCACCACGGCCGTGCCCGGCCGGCACAGCGCGGGGATTTGGTAGCACACGCTTTTGCCGCCGCCGGTCGGCATCAGCACCAGCGCGTCGCCGCCCGCGGTCACATGATTGACCGCATCCTCCTGCAGGCCGCGAAACGCCGGAAAGCCGAACACCCGCCGCAGCACCTCGCGCGGCGAATGCGCGCCGGCCAGCAGCACCGATGCGGTCGAACCCTCAGGCATGATCAGCGTCCTCGCCGAACTGGGTCACTTGCCAGGTGCGAGCCTGAGTGTCACCCGACGGCTCTCCTGCGGGTTCAGCGCAAAATCCGTCGCCCCCAGCGCCTCCTTCACGATCATCGCCTCCGGAATGCCGTCGGCGACCAGCTGGCTCGCCACAAGCTCGGCCCGCAAGGCCGAAACCAGGGAATTCGACCGCGCCGAGCCGGTCGGGTCGGCAAACCCGTGGATCAGGATCTTGTTCTGCGGATTGGCTTTTCCAAGCGTCGCCACGTCCCGGATCACGCCGATGGCGGCGGGGTCGAGTGCGGCCGACCATTCCTGAAAGAACACCACGAATGCCCGGTCCCCAGGTCCCGTTGGGGTCTGCGCCAGAGCCGGGCCGACTGTGAAAAGGACGGCGGCAAGCAGTATCAGGCGGCGCATGGGCGTTTCCTTCGAGAGCATGTCGCATCCTACCTGCCCGCCCCCCCGCGGTCGCGTCAATCTTGCAACGCACGCCTGCCTTGGGCAGAACGTCGTCATTCAAGCGGGGAGGGTGGCGCCCATGTACCTGGAAGACCTGCCGATGGGCCAGGACATCGACTGCGGCAGCTTCACCCTTACCGAAGCCGAGATCATCGATTTCGCCACAAGGTTCGACCCACAGCCCTGGCATCTCGACGACGACCTCGCCCGAAACAGCTATTTCCAGGGCCTGTGCGCCTCGGGCGTCCACAGCCAGGCCGCCGCGATCGGCCTCATGGTGCGGGCCATCAACGGGGTAGCCATCGTCGCCGGCGGTGCGCTGAACCAGGCCATTTTCAAGGCCCCCGTCCGCCCCGGCCAGACCTACGCCGTCACCGCCCGCTGGACGGAAGCCCGCCCGTCCGTGCGCAACCCCAAGCGCGGCGTCGCCGTGATCGCCATCGAAGCGACTGACTCCGCTGGTGCTACGGTGATGCAGGCCGGGGTCACCTATGTCGTGGACCGCCGGCCGCCCGGCTGAACCTGCCCGCAGCACCCGGCAAAATCTGCAGCGCCTGGGCATATTCTGCCCGGCAAAACAGCGCATCTGAACGCTTTATCAAGGGTTTTGGCATGGCATGCCGCTTGCGCTGTCCGTCGCATCACGGTCCCTTCAGGAGAACCCTGCCATGTCGATCAACCCGCTCAACAACACCTCCAGCATCTGGTCCAACGCCACAACGGCGCTGACCGGCACACCCGACAGCGCGGCGGCGTTCAAACCCAGCACCCAGCCGGCCAAGCCGACCAACACCCAGGTCAGCCAGGGCACCTCTGGCTCCGCCACCCCGTTCCAGACCCTGTCGTCCAACCTGCAGGCGGTGCTGCTGCAGATGCAGTCGGGCCAAGCCAGCCAGGCCGCCAGCCAGACGGCAAGCCTGGGTCAGTCGCCGACTGGCGGCGTGCAGGGCGCCAAAACACATTCGCATCGTCCGCACCAGGACCCCGCCGCCGACCAGCCGGCCGGGAGCGCGCTCACCGCAATAGCGTAACTTCCACCAGCAGCAACACCGACCTGGCGCGCAACGGGCAGCTTCCCGTAACCTCTGACGCCTCGGCCTCCGGCATCGCACTGTCGGCGGCGATTGACCACGCATGCCCGGGCCGGGGATCGGGAGGTGTCAGAATGCGGTCCTGTCCGCTGCGATTGAGCGTCACGCACACCCGCCCGCCCGCGTCGGCGACGAGCGCCATGACCAGGCAGTCGCCAGCCCAGTCCTCGTGCCGCATCGGCCCACCGCCCACCGCATGCCACGCGACATCGGCGGGCTCGCCCAGGCCGGTCAGGAATAAATCCTGCCGCAACGCCGGGTGCGCGTGCCGAAGTGCGATCAGCCGCCGCGTCCACGCCAGAAGGCCAGGCTCGCCCGCCGCCCAGTCGAGCCAGGAGATCGCATTGTCCTGTGCATAGGCGTTGTTGTTGCCGCCTTGCGACTGGCCGAATTCGCTGCCCATCGCCAGCATCGGCGTGCCCCGCGCGAACAGCAGCGTGGCGAGAAGCGCGCGCTGGTCGGACAGCCGGGCCGCCCGGATGACAGGGTCCTCCGTCGCCCCCTCGCAGCCATTGTTCCACGACACATTGTCATCCGTGCCGTCGCGATTGCCCTCGCCATTCGCCGAATTGTGCTTATGGCCGTGGGCCACGAGGTCGGCCAGCGTGAAGCCGTCATGCGCCACCACGAAATTCACCGAACGCGACGGCCGGCGCTTGCCCGCGAACACGTCGGCCGACCCCGCCAGCCGCGTGGCAAGTGCTCCCAGGCGTTCGCTGTCGCCGCGCCAGAAGCTGCGCACGTCGTCGCGAAAACGATCGTTCCACTCTCCCCACATCGCCGGAAAGCGGCCGGTCTGATAGCCGCCGGGGCCCAAATCCCAAGGCTCGGCGATCAGCTTCAGCCGTCGTAGCACCGGATCCTGGCCGATCGCCGCGATCAGGGGCGCATGCGTGTCAAAGCCGGCCTCCCGCCGCCCCAGCGTCGCCGCCAGGTCGAAGCGGAACCCGTGCACGCCCCCGCGCTGCGCCCAACTGCGCAGGCTTTCCATGGCGAGGTCGAGCATCGGCGGCCGGTCGAGTGCCAGCGTATTGCCGCAGCCGGTGTCGTTGACATACCACTGCGGCGCGTCCGGCCGCAGCCGGTAGTACCGGGAATTGTCCAACCCGCGCAGCGACAGCGTCGGTCCCAGCTCGTCGCCCTCACCGGTATGGTTCAGCACCACGTCGAGAATGGTCTCGATCCCGGCATAGGCCAGCGCGGTCACGGCCGCGCGCACCTCGGCCCAGCCGCCCGGAGCCAGCCGCGGGTCCGGCGCCATGAACCCCACCGAGTTGTAGCCCCAATGGTTCTCCAGCCCGAGGGCCGCCAGATGCCGCTCCTCGATCCAGGCAGCCGTGGGCAGCAGCTCCACCGCCGTCACGCCGAGCTGGCTGAGATAGGCGATCGAGGCCGGATGCCCAAGCCCCGCGAAGGTGCCGTGCAGGGCCGCCGGCACCGCCGGATTGCGCATCGAAAACCCGCGCACGTGCAGCTCATAGATCACGCTGTCCGCCCAGTCGGTCAGCAGCGGCAGCGGCCGGTCGTCGGAGGGCGCCGTTACGATCGCCTTGGGCATGTCGGCGGCGCTGTCGGTGGAATCGATCAGCAGGCCTGCCGCGTCACGATGCCCGAACATCGACGCACGCAGGCGAAACCGCCGGTCGATCGCCAGCGCATAGGGGTCGAGCAGCAGCTTGGCCGGATTGAAACGGTGACCGGCCTCGGGCGCCCAGGGCCCATGCGCCCGCAATCCATAGGCATCGCCGACGTCGATGCCGGGCACATGGCCATGCCACACCTCGCCGCTGCGTTCCCGCAGCGCAAACCGCTGTTCCCGGCCATCGCGGAACAGGCAGAACTCCACCAGCTCGGCATGGGCGGAGCTCACCGCCACATGCACGCCGTCGGCCACCGGCACCACGCCCGGCGTGATCATGCCAGCATCGCCCGATACAGGCCCGCATACGACCGCGCCGGCCCGCGCCAGGAAACGTCGCTCGCCATTGCGTTGATCTGCATGCGCCGCCACACCGGCCGGTCCCGATACAAAACCACTGCCCGCGCGATCGCCCCCTCCAGCAACACGGTGGAAGGCGCTGCGAACTGCACGCCGGTGGCAACGCCCGCCCCCAACGCCATCGGATTGGCATCGATCACGGTATCACCCAGCCCGCCGACCCGCGCCACCACGGGGATCGCGCCGTAGCGCAGCGCATACAACTGGGTCAGCCCACAGGGTTCGAAGCGCGAGGGCACCAGCAGCGCATCCGCCCCCGCCTGCATCTGATGCGCGAGCGCCTCGTTGTAGCCGATCACACAGCCGATGCGGCCCGGATGCGCCAGGGCCTGCGCGCGAAACCCCGCTTCCAGCACATTCTCGCCCGCCCCCAGCACCGCCAGCTGCGCGCCCTGCGCCAACAGCTCCGGCAGGGCCGCCAGCAGCAGATCCAGACCCTTCTGCCAGGACAGTCGGCTGACCACGCAAAACAAAGGCGCCTCCGCGTCAACCGCAAGCCCTAAAAGCACCTGCAACGCCGCCTTGTTGCGCGCCCGCGCCTGCCAAAGCCCGGCGGAAAACGGTGCTTCCAAATAACGATCTGTCGCGGGATTCCATTCCGCCGTGTCGATGCCGTTGAGAATGCCGCACAGGGCAGCCCCCCGCGCCCGCAAAAGCCCGTCGAACCCCATGCCGAATTCCGCCGTCACGATCTCGGCGGCATACCCCGGCGACACCGTGGTGATCCGATCGGCAAACCGCAGCCCGGCCTTGAGCATGCTGAGTGCGCCAAAGAACTCCACCCCGTCGGGTTGCATGGCCGCATCCGGCAACCCCAGCAGCCGAATTAGCTCGGGCTGGAATTTCCCGGCGAACGCCAGATTATGAACCGTCATCACGCTGGGCGGCGACCCCGCACCGCGATAATGCAGATACGCCGGCAACAGCCCGGCCTGCCAGTCATGCGCATGCACAAGATCCGGCCGCCAGTCCGCCCATCCGCCGGTGGCGATGTCGGCGGCCACAAGGGCAAGCGCTGCGAAGCGAAACGCATTGTCCGGCCAATCCCGCCCATCCGGCCCCGCATATGGCCCACCGTCGCGCGCATACAGATGCGGCGCGTCCAGCACCAGCAGGTCCAGCCCGGCCGCGGTGCCCGTAACCAGGGTGGCGGGGCCGCCGAATACCGGCCCCAGCGCATGGCGAGCGCTCACCGCGATCCCTGCGAGCACCGCCGGGTAGCCTGGCACCAGCGTGCGCACGCGCACCCCCTCGGCCGCCAGCGCCGCGGGCAGTGCCCCCACCACATCCGCCAGCCCACCGGTTTTGACGAGCGGAAACACCTCGGACGCCACCGAGAGAACCTGCACCAGGCTCAACCCGCGATCCGGTCGATCATCTTCTGCGTGATCAGGCACACCCCGCTTTCGGTGCGCCGAAACCGGCTGGCGTCCAGCACTGGGTCCTCACCCACCACCAGCCCCGCCGGAATCCGCACGCCACGATCCACCACCACCCGCGACAGCTTGGCGCCCTGGCCCACATCGACCGCAGGCAGGATCACCGCCTCCTCCAGCGAGGCCCAGGAATGCAGATGCACGTTGGTGAACAGCAGGGAGCGACGCACGGCGGCCCCCGACACGATGCAGCCCCCGGCGATCAACGACGACACCGCCGAGCCCCGGCGGCCATCAACGTCATGCACGAACTTGGCGGGCGCGGTCATTTCGCCATAGGTCCAGATCGGCCAATCCTGGTCATACAGATCCAGGCTCGGCACCACGTCGGTCAGGTCGATATTGGCTGCGAAATACGCCTCGAGCGTGCCGACATCGCGCCAGTACGGCTGCACCTCGGCGATCGATCGCACGCAGGAGCGAGCGAACGGATGCGCCACTGCCACGCCGTGCTTGACCAGGTAGGGGATGATGTCCTTGCCGAAATCATGCGACGATCCGGGGTCGGCGGCATCGCGCCTCAGCACGTCGAACAGGAACCGCGTCTCGAACACATAGATCCCCATGCTGGCGAGCGAGCTGTCGGGCCGCCCCGGCATCGCCGCCGGGTTCGCAGGCTTTTCATCGAACGAGAGCACACGGTCGTTCTCGCCCACATGCATCACGCCGAACCCAGAGGCCTCCGCCCGCGGCACCTCCAGGCAGGCGATGGTGACATCGGCCCCCTGCGCCACGTGCTGCTGCAGCATCTGCTCGTAGTCCATCTTGTAGATATGGTCGCCGGCCAGCAGAACCATGTATTTCGGGTCGTAGCTCTCGATGATGTCGATGTTCTGATACACCGCATCCGCGGTGCCTAGGTACCACTGGTCCTCCGACACGCGCTGGCTCGCAGGCAGGATATCGAAGCTCTCGTTGCGCTCCGGGCGAAAGAAGTTCCAGCCGCGCTGCAGGTGGCGGATCAGGCTATGCGCCTTGTATTGCGTCGCCACCGCCATGCGGCGAATGCCGGAATTGAGTGCGTTGGACAAAGCGAAATCGATGATCCGCAATTTGCCGCCGAAATAGACCGCGGGTTTCGCGCGGGTGTCGGTCAACTCCATCAGCCGCGTGCCACGGCCGCCGGCGAGAACATAGGCCATGGCCTGGCGGGCCAGCGGACCTGCGGCGGGTGTGGCTGATATCATCACCCATGTCCTTCTGCGGGGGTTTTCTTGAGGGCCATCCTGCCCGCAGCCTGCCAGGGTGTCACGCTGGTTTGCAACTGAAACGCATGGTGGCAATTCGGTCACGCCGCGATAAGTTCAACCCCAACCAGAACCAAACCGACCGGGAGGCCACCATGCGGATCCGCCACTGTCTGACGCTCGCAACGATCCTGACCCTGACCAGCTGGGCCGCGGGTGCTGCCGACTACCCAACCCCGAAGGAGGACGCCTGGGTCGCCCCCAGCTTTCGCTTCCACACCGGCGAAACCCTGCCCAACCTGAAGCTCGCCTACACCACGGTGGGCAACCCATCGGGCGAGCCCGTGCTGGTCCTGCACGGCACCGCAGGCTCGGCCGCCCAGATGCTCAACCCAGGCTTTGCCGGCGAGTTGTTCGGCCCCGGCCAGCCGCTCGACGCGCAGAAATACTTCATCATCCTGCCCGATGCGCTCGGCGCCGGAAAATCCGCCCGCCCGTCCGACGGCCTGCGCGCCGGCTTTCCCAAATACGACTACGACGACATGGTCCTCGCCCAATACCGCCTGGTCACCGAAGGCCTCGGCCTGCACCATCTGCGCCTGGTGATCGGCAACTCGATGGGTGGCATGCAGGCGTGGGACTGGGGCGTCAGCTACCCCGATTTCATGGACGCGCTGGTGCCCATGGCCTCGCAGCCGGCGGCGATGTCACAGCGCAACTGGATCCTGCGTCGCATGCTGGTGGAATCCGTGAGGCGAGACCCCGCCTACGACAACGGCAACTACACCACCCAGCCGCCAGCACTCGGCGTCGCCAACGTGTTCTTCGGCTTCGCCACCAGCGGCGGCACGCTCGCCTACGCCAACCAGGCGCCCACCAGCGCACTCGCCGACAAAATGGTCGACGCCGCCCTGGCCGCCCCTCCACCGCCCGACGCCAACAACTTCATCTTCCAATGGGAGTCCTCGCGAGACTTCGACCCCACGGCCAAACTTGCCGACATCAAGGCCCGCGTCCTCGCCATCAACTCCGCCGACGACGAGCGCAACCCCCCCGAAACCGGCGTGATGGACCGCGCCCTGCAGCACATCCCGGGCGCGAAACTCTATCTGATCCCCGCCAGCACCGAAACCCGCGGCCACGGCACCACCGGAATGGCAAAATTCTGGAAAGACCAACTTAAAATCCTGCTCGACACCACCCCCAAGCGCGGCGCCTAGAGCGTGATGACCGAAGGTGGCATCACCGAAAGGTCTGAATCACGCGATAAAACAAAGAGCTAGAGCGAGATGACGTCGCCTATCAGACGTTATCACGCTCTAGCAGCCTGCCCGAGTAATCGCTTACGTAAGCACACCGCGTAACACTGATTCGCAGCCGAGGCGGCGCTGATTTTTCTAGAATCAGCCCGCCTCCTCTGAAGCAAGCCTCTTTCGTTTTTCGTTACGGCCGCGATTACTCAGACAGGCTCCTAGGTGTCTCGGGAAATTCTGGTCTTATAGATCGCCGATCACGATCCGTCCTGGGCGTCGTGGTCGTGGCGGCTGCCGTTCCTGTTCGGCGGAGCCTTCGGCCTGGTCGCCGCCTACCTGCGCCGCAGCCTGTCTGAGACACTAGAGCGGGATGACGTCTGATAGGCGACGTCATCCGCCAATATCGCCCGCAATGCCTGTTCGCGCTGGCGGCGGTCTTTGTGTTGGCGCCGACCAGCACGAAGCCTGATGCGTGGAAGGCATCGCCTGAGCAATCATGACATCTGTTATGGCATCGCTTACGGCCCTGTCACGGCTGACAACGAAATCGCGGAAAGCGATGTTGAACGTCACGATCGGGGAAAATTATGTCAGAGGTGATCCGGCCCAGCTTCCACCACGTCACCATGAAGACCAGCCGCTTGCAGGAGATGGTCGATTGGTATGTCACGGTTCTGGGGGCGAAGGTGAACTTCCAGGACGCCAACAATGCCTGGACATCGAACGATGAGGCGAACCATCGCGTCGCCTTTCTTGCAGTGCCAGGTCTGTGCGATGATCCTGACAAACGGCACCACAACGGCATGCATCACAGCGCGTTCGAGTATGCCAGCTTCTCCGACCTCATGTCCTCGTATAACCGACTGAAGGGCGCGGGCATCGTGCCGGCGTTCTGCCTGGACCACGGCCTGACGATCTCGCTCTACTACAGGGATCCCGAGGGCAATCATGTCGAGCTGCAAAGCGACAATTTCGGCGACTGGAAACTCTCGACCGAGTTCATGCGCACATCGGCCGATTTCCAGCGCAACCCGATCGGCACCTTCTTCGACCCGGAGCAGGTCTATCAGGCCCTGATCGGTGGCCGCCCGTTCAAGGAATTGCAGCCGGCCATCCGCGCGGGAGAGTTCGTGCCTCCGGTGATCCCGGACATGGGCCTGCCAGTCCCGGCCGCGACCACATCCTGACCCGACCGAAGCAACGCCGGGAGCGAATGCGATGAGCGACACCACCCACCTGGGCATCGAGCCGGGCGTCCGACTGGCCATCGCGGCGCTGGTCCACGAGCATGCATGGCTCATCGACCATGGCCAGTAGCGGTTCTCTGAACGTCGTCTCTCCGTCACCTTCGGGATCGACCCCGAAATGCGGCAAATCGCCGAGAATGAAAAGGTGCCACGGCAATGCACGAAGCCGTTGATGTTCTGGTGGTGGGAGCCGGGCCGGTCGGGCTGGCCCTCGCCATCGAGCTCGGGATACGCGGGATATCCTGCCAGGTCATCGAGCGGAATGACCGCGTCGGCTACAGCCCCCGCGCGAAATGCACCAACGTCCGCACCCGCGAGCATCTGCGCCGCTGGGGCATCGCCGAGGAATTGCGCAGGGTCTCACCGATCCCACGCGACTACCCCTCCAACGTGGTGTTTGCCACCCGCATGAACGGACACCTGCTGGCGCGTTTTGAGAAATCGTTCAGCGCCGTCACGGAACGCAACGACCTCTATGCCGAGGGCGCGCAGTGGGTGCCGCAATACGTGCTGGAGGAGGTGCTGCGGGCGCACGCGGTCTCGCTGCCCTCCGTCGACGTCAGCTTCAGTACTACCCTGGAGAGCTGCACGGACGGCGCGGACGGGGTCGTCGCCACGGTCGTGGACGGCCGCACCGGCAATCGGCTGCCTGTGCGCAGCCGCTATCTCGTCGGCGCCGATGGCGCGCGCAGCACCGTGCGCAAGGCAATCGACGCCCATCTCGTCGGCGACGGCGGCTCCTCGTCGAACCTCAACTTCGTGTTCCGGTCCAAAAAGCTGGCCTCGATGCACGAGCTCGGGCCAGCCATCATGTACTGGATGATCAACTCCGACGTGCCGGCGCTGCTTGACCCGATGAGCGACGACGGGCTTTGGTATTTCATCGCGACGAAGATCCCGGCCGATACCGACCCAGCAACGATTGATGCCGCCAGCCTGATCCGGCTGTCGACGGGGCTCGACCCGGACGATATCGAGGTCGTGAGCGCTGATCCGTGGGTGGCCCGCCGGCTCGTTGCCGACCGCTACCGCCGAGGCAACGTCTTCCTCGCCGGAGACGCTTGCCACGTCCATCCGCCCTTCGGCGGATTTGGCATGAACATGGGCGTGGGCGACGCTGTCGACCTCGGCTGGAAAATCGCCGCGACGCTCGAGGGTTGGGGCGGTCCGGCCCTGCTCGACACCTACGAGGAGGAGCGGCGGCCGGTCCATGAATGGGCCATCAGCGAGGCCGTAGCCAACTACGCCACCGTCGGCAACCAGCTTGCCCGGACCGGCCTCGAGGAGGACGGCATTCTGGGCGAGGCAACCCGCAGAGAGGTCAGCGAGACGATCCTGACGCAGAAGGCGCGCGAGATCCGCTCGCTGGGCCTGGTGAAGGGCTATACCTACAGCGGCTCATCCATCGTGGTGCCAGATGGGTCGCCCACGCCGCCGCGGTCCAGCATGGCCTACGAGCCATCGGCGCACCCCGGATGCGTGGCGCCCCACATCTGGCTGGCGGACGGCACCTCGCTCTACGACCATTTCCAGCCAGGCTTCAATCTGCTCGTGACGGAGCCTGGCCACGACCATGAGGTGGCTGCCTTCCAGGCGGCCGCGGAGCGGGTGGGCATGCCTCTCAAGGTCGTCGCGCCGGACGACGCCAGGCTGCGGTCGCGCTACCAGGCGGCGCTCGCGCTGATCCGGCCGGACCAGCACGTCGCCTGGCGCTCCTCCCACGCGGCGAGCGATCCGGCTGCCATCCTCAAGGTCGCGCGCGGGGCATCACAGAACGCCCCGGCGCCGGCACGTTCCGAAGTCCTGCTCGGAGCGGCCCCATGAAAGCGCCCAGGGCCACCCATCTGCATACCCTTCAACTCGGATGCCATCGCCTCACGCATTTTGTGAGCAAGCACGAAGGCGGTCTTGCATTGAACGTCCAGATCGCGCGAGGGCGCCAAGGCTGACTTGCCCTTGACCTCGTTGCAGAAGATCACGATGGCAGCAAGGTAGATGCGGAGCGGCATCTTATGGAATGCAAACAGCGCGCCGCTCGGGCGGCGAGCCTCGTAGCAGGTTGGGCAACTACAGTAAGGGCAGGCGGCCTGCCCTTTCGTGGACGGCCAGTGGATGTGAGCAAACGTCGTCTCGGCTTCCATCTCCGTCATGCGCGGAACCGACGCTAACGAAAGCGTGCAGGCCTTTGCTGACAAGAGAAAGTATTGGCTGATTTAGTCCTGTATTCAATAATGTCTTGTCAGATACAAAATTATTGAGACGTCCCATTTTCAACGCGATATCCGCGTATACGATAATCCCTTGTCGATTTTAGAAGTCGATCATGGGGTTGGCGAAAACAGAGGCAGAGCTAGCAGAGAGAACCGCGCGGTTCCTCAAGTCCGAGATAAAACGGGCCGGCGTGACGTATGCAGAATCAGCCAAAAGAGTGGAGGCGCATGGTTTGAAAGAGACCAAGTCATCCATTGCCAAAAATTTCGACCGTGGGACCATCGCAGCGACGTTACTATTTGCTACTTTGGCGGCGTTGGAATTGGAGGGAGTGCGGCTGGAAGAGTTATAGGATGGCAACCCACGAAAATATAGATTGCATATCAGTTGCAGGTTCATAATCTGACAGTTACTTTGTTGTTCTGATCACTTTAACTTCCGACCATTTTGCCGAGAGCCGCAAGATAGCTATTAAAAATAGATGAAAATGCACAGACTCTCTTTATACCAGAGCCCACGGACGTTGACTCGAATGTGAGCTTCCCGACGCGGGACCGATCCGATTCCCTTGTCAGTGAACAGGGGAGGTTCGTCATGACGCTTTCGCTTTGTGCTGACTTTGATGCCCAACGACTTCGCTTGGCTGCGCGAAAGAGTAAAGATGCCGGGTAGGCGCACCGGCTGCTGGCTCTGGCGGCGGCCTACGAGGGTCGCACCCGCACCGAGGCTGCTAAAATTGGCGGGGTGACGTTGCAAATCGTCAGGGACTGGGTGGTCAAGTTCAATTCAAGCGGTTGGGCCAGACGCGGCACGCGGCCGTCGGCACCGAAAGATCAACGGACGGCATCAGCCTATATCTTCGACGCTATCTGTCCCAAGGACGGCAAGCGCGCAGCCCTGGTTTTGCCCCGGTCCAATATCGTGGCGATGAACCTGCATCTGGCCGAGAGTGCGACGGCCATTGCGCCAGGTCACCATGCGGCTCTGCTGGTCGGCCAAGCGGGTTGGCACTTGTCACCGCGCCTGATTGTCCCACCCAATCTGACGATCATTGCGCTGCCACCAAAATGTCCGGAGCTCAACCTGGTCGAAAATCTGTGGCAATTCATGCGGGAGAACTGGCTTTCCAACCGTATTTTTCAAGTCATACAGCGACATCGTCGGCCATTGCTGTGACGCCTGGAACAAGCTCACCGATCAGCCATGGCGCATCATGTCCATCGGAATGAGAAACTGGGCATACAGGTATTGATCAATGGGCGTTGGTATTAATTGTGACAGAGCCTTTGCGACAGAGCGATTTTCAGGGGTAAGTCACAAAAAAAGTGACTTAATCATAAACTTCTAGGTATATTGAAATTATTACGATATTGATCGGAAAATCATAATTCCGGTGGACATTAAAATGCAATTTCGCCTCGCTATAAATACCCGATGCGTGTCAGCCTTTTTGTTGGGCTCTTCATTTATGTTACAGGGTTGCGCGGGTGGCGTTTCTACGAAAGACGCCGCCAACTACGACGGCCAGTTGGCAAACGGCGATTACAAAGGTGCCATGGCAGCAGCCGTTGATGCCGGAAAAATCGACAAGGATGGGAAATCGGCCAACCTGCTCTGGTCGCTCAACGCCGGTGCGGCCATGGTTTACAGCGGTGACGCGCGCACGATTCTGGTGCTTGACGGCGCCGAAGACATGATGAAGCTGCGCGATGTCGGTACGACCAGCGAAAAGGGTCAGTATCACGCCAAGACGTATGACGGTGTGATGACGAATGCCTACAAGGCGGTCTTCGCAATGGAAACAGGGCAAGGCGACATTGCCCGTACCGAATTGTTGCGTGCCGAAGATCGCCAGAACAGAGCAGAGACCGAGTTCCAGGCGGAAGCTTCCAAGATCAAATCGAACGAGAGCACTCCGGGCGATGTTGACCTGACGGGTGCTCTCGCCTCTGCGCAAAGCAATCCAGAATACGCCAGCGCCGCGCGCGAGATGGGGAATTACGGGCACTACAAGGCATTCATCAATCCGTTTCCGACCTATCTCGCAGGGCTGTATTTTCTAAATACCAAGGACGGCGATCACGAAAAGGCCCGTGTGGCTCTCGAGCGCGTGCGTGAGCTTCAAGGATCCAACGCGTTGATCGATGGTGACATCGCGCTTGCGAAAATGCCGGGGACCACGGGCTCCAAGACCTGGGTGATTATCGAAAACGGCCAAGGCTCTACATTGTCCGAATATTCGATTACCTTTCCGGTGCCGGTCATTGGCAAGATCAAAGGCGTCAGCGTTGCGACAGTAGCCTTGCCGCGCTTGCACGAAAACCTGTCAGCGACGAACGGCGTTCTCGTCGGCGACAAAGCCGTGCACACAGTTGTTGTCAGTAACTTTGACTATGTGATGCGCAGTGAATTTCAACGCCGCTATCCTTCGATCATTCGGGCTGCTGTGCTTGAGGCTGTGCTCAAAATCGGCCTGATGAATGTTGCCGCCCAGGAAAAGACCGGGCTCGCGTTGATCGCGGCGACCGTTGTCTCCAATATCTCTTATGCGGATGTGCGCTCCTGGAGCGCGATGCCCAAAGACTTCCAGGCTGCGCGGATCGACACGCCCAAGGATGGCATCGTGCGGTTACACACCGACGGCGGCGCCGAGCTTGGCAGCGTCACTGTTCCAACTGATGCATCTTCGATTATCTATGTGAAAATGCCACGCGCCGGCGCGCCACCGTCGATCCAGATCCTACGGTTTTGAAGGCTGCACTTTTTGGGGTGCTGGCGGTTGCCGCTTTGGTGACCGCCTGCACTCCACCGCCGCTGTTGGGAGATCCGCGGGTGGTGCTGACCCCGGATGCGAATGTCTTGGCCGACGCCCCTATCGTCGTCGAAGGAGCGTTGCTGAGCGTTTCGGTCCGGTTGGTGAATCCTTCCAATAGGGACCGTCCAGTCATTGAAACGACCGACTGGAAGGATGCCGCAGGCCAGCCCATTCGAACACTGCTGTCAGCGCCCCAACGCCTGACTGTTCCCCGTTACGGAGACGCAGAGATTTTGGCCGTGGCACCCACTCCGAACGCCGTCCAGTTCCGAATCCGTGTTGAGCCAGACTATTCCGCAATAGACCCCAGCTAAGGCCAATCCTATGTCCACCATTCTGAAAGCGACTCGCTGCGTCGTGCTTGCAAGTCTCGCCGCATTGCCCGTTGCCTGTGCCGGCCCGAGCATTCCAACAACCATGATCGACCCGCGAGCTGACCGCACAGCGATCGGCATGGGGCTGGACAGCCGAGATTTCGAAAGCGCTGCTGCCAAGGTAGTGCAGGACATGCTGTTGTCAGGTGCTGTCAGCAAACCATCGGGTGGACGCTACGTTCTCGTCATTTCCCGAGTCACCAACAACACGATGCAACGCATCGACACCGACCAGTTGATCAAGCGTATTCGTGTTGAGTTGCTGAAATCGGGCAAGGTCGTCACCACCACGGCCGTCGGCCTCGACGGTGCTGAAGATCCTATGTCGATAAAAATGCGGGAGCTGCGTGGCTCGGCAGAATTCTCCCAGGGCAATGTGGCCAAGCAGGGACAAATGGTCGCACCCGAGCTGAGCCTCAGTGGCAAACTTCTGCAGACCAACAACAAACTCGGCGATGGCAGTCAGCGCGTCGACTATGAATTTCAGCTGAGCCTGACGGAGATTCGCAGCGGCTTGGCTTTGTGGGAAGGCTCGGAGCCGATCTCAAAGCGCGGCACGAATGAAACGGTGGCGTGGTGATTTCACGCGGGCTTCTCGTCGCCGCCCTGACGATCTCCAACGTCGCGTTTGCCGAGCAAGCTGGGCTGCCGCCCATTCCCGCCCCACTTGCCAGCACGCAAACGGCTGCCAATCAGCAGACCGACATCCAGGCGGCGATTGCGACGGCTCCTGATCAGCTTGCCGCCAATTCTGGCAAAACGATCGAGGAGCAAGCGGATGCCTATATCGAGGCAAACGGCTTTGCCGCACGCGAGCAGCGCGGCGAAATTTCGGTTCTTCGCGGATTTTCTATTGTCGACGTGCCGTCCACCAGCCCGCAATGGGTGGCACAGCGCAGCCTGGCCTATGACGCAGCGCTGCTCGACGCGCAGGCAGATTACGTGCTGAAGCGAAGCGCACAGATCACAGCGAGTATCACAAGCGACTTGTTGCAAGCAGCCGATCGTGATCCACCGCCCTTTAAGACGACCGACAACGACACGTCTAAAGCCGGCGAACTGATCCGCAAGCTGATGGCACTCGGTGGCGCCGAACTCGACAAGGCGCTTCGCGAACTCAACATCAACCCGGCCGATTACGAGAAGGCAGCTCAGCCCCAGCGTTACGTTCAGATGCACGCAGCGCTGACCCAGAAAATCACCACAACGGCATTCGGCCAGTTGGTCGGGCTCATGCCGGTGCAAACCTTCGAAAAACCATTGGGCAGCGGCGTCTACAAGGTGGGTGTCGTCGCCGTCATTTCGCCTCGGATGAAAGACTTTGCCCAGCGGGTGCTCACGGAACGCGGAAATTTTGCCCCCGACCTCGGCCATGCCGGCAAACTCGCCGATATCGTTGCCGACAAGTCCAGTCTGGTGCGCGATTTTGGCGTGCGTTGGCGCTACGACGAAGCCGGTCTGCCCGTTATTGTATCGTTTTCGCAATGGAGCAGCGAATATCGCGGACAAGATCCCATGTTGGGCGAGCGTTACAAGGACATCGCCTTCAAGCAAGCCGAGCAGCGCGCCGACGCACAGATCGCAGATTTTCTCAAAGGCAGCGTGAACGTCCAGAATACCACCGAAGTCAGCCGTGAACTGACGGAGGCGGCCGATCGGATGCCAGACGGCTACATCGCACAGCAGGCGGCCGTGGCGAAGCTTTTGAATGGCTATCAATCGTCGATTCGCCGGAGATCCGAGGTGTCGATCACCGGGCTTTCCACTCTGTCGCGATGGACTGCGAAGCATCCAGAAACCGAACAGACAATCATCGGTGTCGTGCGCATTTGGTCGGCCGCCGGCGAGAGAAGCACACGCGCATTGACCGATGGCCGCACCTCGGCACCGCCTGCCGCTGGCGCCACGCTGCCTGCCTCCGGTCCCGGCGCCGGCCAATCCGGGCGCAAACTGATTGACGCGACCGATTTCTGAAAGGCTGTTTGATGCGCAAGGTCGGGCTTATTGTGCTGCTGTGCGTTGCCGGCGCTTTTTGTGCAAGTGCTGTCGCGGCCGCCCCACGCGAGGTTGACATCACGGCAACCGGCCTGACGCGCCAGGACGCAATAACCCAAGGCCTCGTGCAAGCGCTTGAACAGGTCAGCGGTGTCGCCATTGGTTCAACCAAATCGGCGCGAACTGAATTGTCTTCGACCGTGACGGGTGACAAGCAGGAGACAACCCTTGCCCAGCAGCAGCAATCAGCCACGCTCAAGCTGACTGGCGGGATCGTCAATTCCTATCGGGTCATCGATGCCAGTGACGGTGTGCCGATCACTGTGCGCCTGGTGGTAACGGTCGAGGTGTTCGAGGCAAAGGGCTTGGGCAACGAGACACGGCGGCGGATAGCGGTGGCATTCTTTGCCGGCAAAGCCGGCTCCTCGGTGCAAAGGCTGCACGACCGGATCGTCACACGCCTCGTGCAGGGGCGGCGGTTCGCTGTTGTCGATCGGTCCGAAAACACGCTGTATGCACAGGAAATGGCGTTGCTGCAAAGCGGCAACGCACCGCTGACCGAGCGCGCGCGCGTCGGGCAGGTGATCGGCGCCGACTACGTTGTCACAGGCAAGCTGCGCGTCATCGAAGGAACGCAGTCCAGCCGGGTGATCGGGCTGACCGGAGAGATCGTAACGACATCGACCGACGGGAGTGCTGACGTGGAATTTCAGGTGATCGAAATTGCCACGCGTCAGATCAAATGGGCCGGTTCCATAAGTTCCGCCGGCGATAATTCGGTGGAGCGGATGGGCGGCCAGATCGCCGACGAAATCACCCAGACGATCTATCCCATGCGTCTGATCAAGTTCGACAATCCTGCCGCTCTGGTCGTCAACCAAGGCGGCGAGACGCTGCGTGCCGGCCAGCGGTTCCGCGCCCTCGTGTTGGGCGAAGCGATGACGGACCCCTACACCCACGAGCCGCTCGGCCAGCTTGAACAACAGGCGGGGATCATCGAGATCACGCAGGTCGAGGCAAAGATGTCCTACGCACAGGTCGTTTCGGGGCACATGCCGCTGCCAGGCGCAGACGTGGCTATCGTGCTGCGGCCTGCGCCACCCGCACCAGCCCGAGCCCCCGCCCGTCGCCAATCCCCAACGCCCGAAGCACCGACGGTGACGAAGCTTCCGTTCGACCGCTGAACTGGGGATTGACCCGTTTTGGCCAGAACTAATGAACTGGGCTGCAGTTACGCATAAGCGGACAAAGCTAGAACAGATCTGACCGTATTTGTTGGCAGAACAGGCGCTTACAGGACTTCAGCGGCCTCGATGCCGCACGTGCAATGATAACGGGAACCACATGATTTCGGTGCACTGCTCGCCGTTGGGGTCGATGAGCGCCATTTGTTCGAGGATCGGGCCAGTGGCAGTCGTGGTGATAGGGTCGGACTGGCCAAAGCGCTGGCCTTCGTGCGCAGCGGCGACTGCCTAGTGGTGTGGAAGCTGGACCGGCTTGGTCACTCACTGCCGCACCTGCTGACAACGGTGATCGACCTCAAGAAGCGCGGCGTGGCATTCCGCTCGCTGACTGAGCAGATGGATACCACGATGCCGCAAGGCGAGTTCTTGTTTCAAACCTTGGGCGCACTGGCGCAGTTCGAGCGCGGCTTGATCAGGTGTGGGTGCAGGCTGGGCTTGCGGCGGCGCCTCGCCGCGGCCGAAGCGGCGGTCGACCAGCCGCGATTGACGCCGAAAAACTGGCAGCGGTGACGGCGGCACGCGATGGTGGCGAAGCTTGGTTCGGTCTTGCAGCTTCGCATAGCTATTCTCTTAAATACCTTCAGCTTGCGGAAAAAGTTCTCGATGAGATGCCGCCACTTATAGACCTCACGGTCAATGGACTGCGGTACCGTGCGGTTGACCTTTTGCGAGATGACGATCTTACGAGAAAACCCCTCTGATCATCACTACCCATCTATCTTTCTTCGAATGGGCAACGGTCTTTTGGGACGCCAAGATGACCAAAGCCCTGTTGGACCGCATTACGCACCATTGCGACATCCTGGAGACCGGTATTTTTTGGCAGCCTGGCAGAACCGGGCGTTCCCTAGAGTGTGATGACGTCTGATAGGCGACGTCATCACACTCTAAAGAAACTGGGCGCCCGCCTCGATCGCGAAGCGTTCCGGCGTGCCCTCCCAGATGAAGCGCGCATGCTCCAGCACATAAACGCGGTCCGCATGCGGCAAAGCAAAGGTCACATTCTGCTCGCCCAGCAGCACGGTGATATCTGTGGTCTGCCTGAGCGTTTCGAGCGCTTTGGACAGTTGCTCCAGAATGACCGGGGCGAGGCCGAGCGTAGGCTCATCGAGGATCAGCAGGCGTGGCTGCATCATGAGCGCGCGGGCGATGGCAAGCATCTGCTGCTCGCCGCCGGACAGGGTTCGCGCGGCTTGGCCGTGGCGGGATTTCAGGATCGGAAACAGATCCAGCAGCCATTCGAGCTGCCGTGTGGAATTTGCCCGCGAGAGATGTTGACCGCCCAGATCGAGGTTTTCGCGCACCGACATATCACCGAACAGCTCACGGCTTTCCGGGCATTGCACAATGCCGGCGCGGGCGATCTGCGCGGGCGTGCGACCTCGCAGGTCCTTCCCGTCAAACTTCACCGCGCCGGAGGCCGGCACCAACCCGGAAATGGTGTTGAACAAGGTGGTCTTGCCGGCGCCGTTGAGCCCCACAACCGACACGCATTCGCCGACGCCGACCGACAACGACACGCCATCCAGCGCCTGGGCCTTGCCGTAGAACACGCTGAGATTCTCGACATCGAGTAGCGTTGTCCGCCCCCCGCTTGGGGGCGCTGGGCGTGAGGCCGCTTGGATGGCGCCACCGAGATAGACCTGGCGTACCTTCTCGTCGCGCATCACCTGCTCAGCGCTGCCCTCGGCGATGCGCTCGCCGAGGTACATCGCGAGAACCTGATCCACTAAGGCGGCGACGCCGCGCACATTGTGATCCACCAGCAGCACCGCGTGCCCCTCGGCTCGGAAACTCGCAATCAGATTGGAAAAATCGGCGACTTCGGTGGATGTCAGTCCAGCGAAGGGCTCGTCCACCAGAACCACCTTGGGATTGCGGGCGACGGCTCGGGCCAATTCAAGCCGGCGGAGATCGGCGAACGGCAGTGTGCCGGGGAGGCGGTCGATGACATGGTCGAGATGCACGCGGGCTGCGATCGCGCGCGCGCGGTCCTCGATATGCGAGGCGGTGAACAGTCGCAGCAGGCTGTCCGGCAGCAAGGCGAGTTTGATGTTCTCCAGCACCGTCTGGCGGTGCAACGGGCGGGAGTGCTGAAACACGATGCCCACGCCCATGCGTGCAATCTGGTGGCTGGCAAGGCCGGCGACCTCCACCCCATCAATCCGCACGCTGCCAGCGTTCGGGCGCTCGATGCCCATGATGAGCTTCATCACCGTCGACTTGCCAGACCCGTTCGGCCCGATCAGGCCCAGGATCTCGCCGGGGGCGATGGTGAAATGCATGTCGCGCACCGCGACCAGCCCGCCAAAGCGCTTGGTGAGCCCGGAGACTTCGAGCAGATCGGGCATCAGCCGCGCCCCGAGCGCGACAGCAGGCCGAGGAAGCCGCCGGGAAAGAACAGGATCACCAAAAGCGCCACCGCCGAGACCACGAAGGTGGAGAGCTGGCCCAGCGGGCGCAGGATTTCACCGGCGACAATCAGGAAGATAGCGCCCAGGGCCGCGCCGAGGATGGTGCGTCTTCCGCCCAGCACGGCAGCGATGATCACTTGCACGCCCACGGCGATATCGACCACCGTGCCAGGTGACGCGGTGCCCTCGTAGAAGATCAGCATCGCGCCGGCGAGGCCCGAGAACAGCGCAGACACGCAGAACGCGGCGAGCTTGTGCTTGGTCACGTTGAACCCGAGTGCTGCCGCCTGCACCGCATCCTGTCCGCTGGCCTGCAGGATCAGGCCCACCGCCGAGCGCGACAGGCCGAACAGACAGGCCCCACTGACGCTCATGAAACAGAGCGCAATCCAATAGTTGTTTGCCTCATCGATCGACAGCACATCGGGTAAATCCAGACCGATCTCACCGCCGGTGATGCCGGCATAGAGCACGATCAGGTTCTGCAACAACAGCACCGCCACCAGCGTCACCAGCCCGAAATAGGGCCCGCGCAGGCGCAGGGCGGGCACGGCCAGCATCAGCCCCGCGATCACGCTTGCAACGGCCCCGGTCACCACGCAGGCCCAGATCGGCCAATGCGGGTAATGGTTGAGCAGGCCCGCGGTATAGGCGCCGACCCCGATCAGAAAACTGGGACCAAAATTGACCTCGCCGGCAAAGCCGAACAGCAAATCCCACGACATCGCAAATACGCCAAAGTAATAGGCCAATGTCAGCAGACCCAGCACGTAGCCGGACACGCCGAACGGCAAGCAGGCGAGGGCCACCACCACGATCAGGGCCAAGCCGAAGGTCTTGGTGTTGCCGGACATCAGCGTCGTCCCAACAGGCCCTGCGGCCGCAGATACACCACCAGAACCAGCAAGAGCAGGACCGGAATGGTGCGGATGGAGGGGGAGATCAGATAGGCGGTGATCGTCTCGAGGTAGCCGACCACCAAGGCGCCGACCAGTGAACCGCCCACCGATCCCAGGCCCCCCAGCACCACAATGGAAAACGCGCTGGCGGTGAGTTGCCCGATGTTGTCCGAACTGACCCCCAGGAACGACCCCAGCAGAACTCCTGCGATCCCCGCCATGACGCCATAGAGGCCCCAGACATAGAGGTAGATCGTCGACAGCTCGAAGCCGAGCAAGGTGAGTCCGCGTGGATTGATGGACGCTGCGAGAAGGGTTTTTCCCGTGCGGGTGCGATTGATCAGCAGCCATAGCAAGCCGATCACCGCCAGCGATATCACCGCCGTCACGATTTCCTGCTTCGGTGTTCGGACACCCAGGATGTTGATCACGCCCGCCACCAGCGGACGCACCGTCTTGGGGTTGGACGTGAAGAAATACGCGATCGCCTCCTGCACCATGATGCCCCACAGGAGCGTGGCAGTGAGGACGAAAATCTCCTTTTCCTCCCGCGCGATCCGGCGAGAGGTTTGGATCGGCCGCACCACGAGCAAATAGGTGGCAAAGCTCATCACCACGCTGGCCAGCACACCGGCCGCAGCGCCCCAATAGGGGCCGACATCGAAATTACCCGCGACCGCCCAGGCTGCAACCGCCGCCGTGACCATGATGGCGCCGTGCGACAGGTTCAGCACACCGGACACCCCAAAGATCAAGGTGAAGCCGATAGCGCCCAGGGCGTAAAGGCTGCTGATGGCAAATCCGTCGATCAGGATCTGAAGGAATGTCATGGCTTTGAGCGCACAGCGACACCGCCCGACCGAAATCAGGCAGTGCCGCGCTGCGCTATCCCATCAGTTGGCTGGCAGCTTCACGAAGTCGGGGAACTTGATCTTGGCGTTCGCCACATTCGCCGGCCACACCGTGACCTGCTTGCCCCCCTGCCACTGCACCAGCAGGCCCGCGACATATTCGGGTGACACCTTCATCGCATGGGTGAATTCGTTCTCCTTGCCGTAGAATTCCACCTTGCCGATCGTGCCCTCCCACGAGGTCTTTTCCAACGCGTCCACCATCTTGTCCGGGTCAGTGCTGCCGGCGCGTTTGATGGCATCGGCAATATAATACACCTCATCGTAGGCGGTGTAGCCGCAATAGGCGGGCGTGATGCCAAAGCGTTTCACATAGGCATTGGTGAACGGAATGGTTTTCGGCGTGACCGCCACATCGGGCGCAGAGATGGTTTGGTAGATGACGCTCTCGGTGGCGCCGTTGGTGTCCTTGTAGAAGGTGCTCGATGTCGCCTGGCTGCTGATGCCGATCATCGGGATCGGCACTTGCTGGTCGTGCCATTGCACCGTTGGTTGCACGCCCACATGCGAAATGCCGGTCACGATCACATCTGGCTTCAGCCCTTCGATCTTGTTGAAGATCGGCGTGAAATCAGTGGTGTCCGGCGACAGGCGGATATGGTCCAGAATCTTGATGCCGATCTTGGGCAGGCATTTCAAATATTCGGCGTCCAGCGGAAGGGTCCAGGCGGCATCCTCGCTCATTATCACGGCGGATTTCATGTGCAGTTGATCCACGCCCACCACCTTCAACCCGTCGCAGACGCTATCGGCGAGGAAAGTGGAAGCGAGGTAGCCGTGAAAAGTATATTTAAGGTTGGCGTAATCATTATGGACGCGATGCGAGATGTCGTCGCTCGCGGCCCCTGGCGTGATCATCGGCAGCTTCAGCCGGCCCGACCAAGGCTCCAGCGCGAGCACGACCTCGGACACATAGCTGGCGATGACGGCGTGGACATGGTCCTGGTTGGCCGCGCGCTGAAACGCTCGCACGGCGTCGGCGGCGGAACTATGGTCGTCATATTCCACGATCTCGATCATTCGGCCGCCCACGCCACCGGCGGCGTTGATCTCATCGGCGGCGATCTTGGCGGCGTTAGGAATCGCTGCACCGCTGATGCTGCTGGCCTCTGCGATAACGGCGATCTTGATCGGATCGGCGGCGAGGCAAGGTGTGGCGGCAACGGCGAACGCAAGGGCTGCGGCCCACTTGCCAGGAAGTCGTGTCATGTCGTTTCCCCAACGCTCTTAAAAACTCCCGCCTCAGCGGGTTACGGATTATTGGATGCAGAAATGCGCCGCGGTTGCAAGTGCCTGTTGAACCTGTTCACGCACCGGCACGAACGGATGGCGTCCTGCTGTTTCCTTATTCCAGGATGATGCGGGCGCCGGCTCATTGCGTCCACTTACCGTCGTCGCGTCACCACCATCGTCGTCAACTGCCAAAGAACCACTGCCGTGTTGCGGCCACGGGTGTCCGCTTTTCAGGTGCGTCAGCACCAAAGCCGCCTGTGCGAATTCGGCCAGTTGTGCACGCCACAGCATCTCGGCAATTCACGCTCCGTGCATCCTGGCACCGCCTGGCTCCCGGCAACGCAAATCGAATGGCGGCCTCCGCGAGGCTGGGCACGCGCACTGTCATATCGGACGCACCGGGGACTGAGCAGGTGAACCCGCGCCCTGCCCAGCAGGCTCGGGCGCGCGGTCAATTCAGGCACCGGCAGATGCAGTCTGAAATCACGACCCGCCGGCCGTTAGAGCAATATCGCGAGGTTGAACCAACCGTACGATAAGATTGCTCGTTAAAACAATAGGCTAAGGCCTGATCTCTTCACCTACCACAAGCGATCGGGCCCCAGAGCGTGATGACGTCTGACAGGCAACCCTTTCGCTTGGAACGTTGCATCTGGAAATGTCATTAGGGCGTATAGAGAGGGCTGGAGATCTAGGTGTCTGAGGCATTGTGCATGTTCGAGGCAGACGCGTGTCGGCGACCAACATTGCCATCGGATAGCCACCCGCTCATTAAAGGCCAGCACATCACAGAGGCCGGGGAACAGAAGCAGCTGAAAATATATATTGAATGTACAAACACGTATCATAGCCCGGTCCAAACTGGCATTCAGCGGGTTGTACGCAATATTTTGCTGCATGCGGAAAAAATTTCTGCTGCACGCGGATATCAGATGATACCAGTCGTATGTTCGAATGGTGAACTGCGCGAGGCCGACTTGGCGCGGGTATTACGCGATAAAATCGGTTTGCCTCTTGAACCCAGTGTTTCTATTGTCGAACCTATCGCGGCGACGGGCATTTCAAAGACTTTCCGAGTGCAACTGCTATGTGCCGCACGGCCACCATTCCGGGTGCTCCGGCGTGCCCTCACGATTATTTTGCCATTTTCAGCGACAAAACGGTTCGCACAGGCGCCGCTGTCGGATTTTGGCCTGGCATGGTGCTTGCTGTTGCCCTGGCGTGTGCTCCGGAAAATTTTCCGCCTATTCGTTCCGGAAAAACCTCAGCCAGTGCAACCTGCTCCGAAGGAGCCGGATCCGTTTGGAGCGAATCTGGATTCAGCAGATAGCCATCAAGGTAACATCCTGCTGCTGCTTGATGCGTCGTGGTCCCTGCCCCTTTGGCCGGCGGTTCATCGGTTTCAGGAACGCGGCGGGGTGACGCACGGGGTCATTTACGACTTGGTCCCGCTGACCCATGCCGAGACATCGGAGCAAAGCCTGGCGGACGCCTTTGTTGTCTGGGTTCAAAGTTTTCTGGCGGCAAGCGGCCGTTTCCACACAATTTCACGCACAGTTGCCAGCCAGTTGCACACCTACCTTGCCCAAAGCAATCCGGGCCCTGTGTCTTGGCAGGTCACACCGTTTTACCTGGGAACCGGCCTCGACTTCTACGACCCAGCGATCCCAGTGCGTGACAATTTGAAATCCGTATTTACCACAAGCGATCATATGTTCGTCGTCGTCGGCTCAATCGAGCCGCGGAAAAATCATCGCTACATACTCGACGCGTTCGACCTGCTTTGGAAGACTGGATTTTCAGCACGCCTGGTTATCATTGGTCGGCATGGGTGGAAAAATGAGGACCTGATTGAGCGGATTGAGACCCACACGCAATTGAACAGGCAATTATTCTTGTTTCGTGACATTAGCGATACAGAGCTGGATTTTGCTTATGTTCAGGCCTCTGCACTGGTCATCGCCTCAGAATCGGAGGGCTTTGGCTTGCCGGTCGTTGAAGCGTTTCACCGAGGCCTGCCCGTGCTGTGCAGCGATATCGACATCTTTCGGGAGCTTGCCGATGGTCGCGCAATTTTCTTTGGGTTGGACGATCCGCGCAATCTGACCAACGCTGTGACCAAATTTTGCGCGATAAATGACCCTGCGCGGCGCACGGAACGGCACCCCACGCCGTGGATCACCTGGGAGCAAAGCGCTGAGCAACTGATCGATGGAATCTTATCCGAAACCGTCGATCAGCGTGGCGTGGCTATCAGATCGATGTGATCTGTCCCGGACGCTTCATAGGCCGCCATCACTTGTTCGATGGTGTCGGTCGCGACATCCGGCGCCCCGTCTTTCGCGATAATTGAAACCGCATAGCCACATCGCACAAGCCAGCGCAAATAGTCCGGGCCGGTGATCATCGAAGTGCTGGACATCATGTCCGGGCTGAATTCAGTGACGATGATCGGGCGGTGCTCGGCAAGAATTCTGCTGCATCCCAATAAGGCATTGTATTCGGCCCCTTCCACATCGACCTTGATGAAGTCAACCCTGGACGTCGGCGCGACCAGTGAATCCACCTGGATGCATCCGACCGTCTCTGACGCCATCAGTCGATCAAGATCGCCCGAGGCCGTTGACGTGGTTCCATTCGAATGGGTTGTGTTCAGCACCAACACGCCGGTTTCTCGACCGGCGGCGGACTGCAGAATTGTGACGTTTTCAAACGCATTGGCGCGTCGACTGGCCTCGAGCAACCTGACATTGCGGGGATTGGGTTCAATGGCCAGAACCCGGCCAGATGTGCCCACCAAACCAGCCGACAGCATGGTAAAATAGCCGATATTGGCACCAATATCGATCACGGACATGCCAGGACGCAGGACCCGATGGAAAACGGCGGCGACCTCGGGCTCGTAGCTTCCCCCCGCGACATGTTGGCCGACTGCCGCATCATCGTCGGCGACGTAGATCTGAAATCCGTTGTGCCTGATCAGCGAAATCGGGCTTTGGTGGCTTTTCCGCGTCATTTCGCGTTTCACGAATTCAAGGCTTTGGGTGTAGCCCGCCACCACCGTCACCAGATCCTGACCGATCTGCGAGGAGTGGCCCACCCATTCCTCACGGTTCGCCTGGCGGCCCAGAATAAGACGAAAGCAATAATAAATGTCATCGGCAGTGGTCATCCGAGACTGATTTTGCAGATCCTCCGGATTTGCCATCGCATCCGCCGCGGCGGGCGGCGGTGGCAACAAGCCGCTACGTGCGAATTCTGGGCTGCCAGTGAAGCTCGCGACCATGCTGCGAAGGTCGCGGCCAATTTTCCCTGTGTGCGCGCGCCATTCATCCGGCTGTGGGACACGACCCAGCAACAGGCGAAAGCAGGCCGCAAGGTCGGCTTCCGTCGCCTGCAATGAAGGGCCAGGCGGAGCAGAGCGCGGAGGAGGCGTCCGGTCCGACGTGCGGAACAGCTTGAACATAAGGGAGCTCGATCGTGGAATTACCGATCGAAACTGCCAAGCTTCGCAGACCTGCGCAATCGGGCACGCGCGATCCTGCTTCGTCGCCGTGCATTTGCCAGCGTGGCGCCAGCCGCTATTGTCCCGCGCCCCTGGCCCACCCCCAATGCCCCGGCAAGGAACAAAATGGTTTTCGTCTCGTTCGCGCAAAATTTTGAAGACGTGCTTCTGTGGCGCGCGTTGAAGGACCGGGCAGTCGGTTTCTACGTTGATATCGGTGCGACGCATCCCGATGCAGGCTCGGTGACGCGAGCCTTCTATGAACGGGGATGGCATGGGTTGAATGTGACGAGCCTGGCCCACGCGCAACGGCGGCTCAGCGCGTCCCGCCCGCGTGATGAAAGCCTGTGGCTGGCTGTGGGCCGCACGAAAGGGCCTGCTACTTTGCAGCGGGTTGAGGGGAGCGACCTTGCAACCCTGGATGCCGATACGAGCGACGCGTGGGCGGCGGACGGACATCGTTTGACGTCCGTTGCCGTGCAGATGGAGACGCTTCAATCGCTGTTGCAGAAACACGCGCCGGCGGACATCCATTTTCTGCGCATCGATGCCAATGGCGCCGAGCTGGAAGGTTTGGCGGGTGCCGATCTTGCAGCGAACCGACC